>NZ_JANZYP010000041.1 GCF_025506355.1 Sphaerisporangium corydalis | reverse complement strand
ACGCCCACCCCCGCCGCGTCCTCCCAGGCCGCCGGCTTCCCGGTCACCGTCCAAGCGGGCAACGGCCCCGTCACCGTCGCGGCCCGCCCCGCGCGGGTCGTCTCGCTGTCCCCGACCGCCACGGAAACACACCTCACCCAGGACAAGCGCGAACCCGAAGACCAGACACACGAACCTGAGCCGTGGGCCCGCGGGACGTGGCAGACCAGACGCGACGACCTGCCCCGCGAACCTGGCCACGCGGGGCCGCGACAACCCACACCGAGCGAACGCGGAGATCAGCCGCCCAAACCATCAATCAAGCAGAGGTATGCAGCAGAGACACCCGCGCAGAGCCGGCCAGCGCGAGTAGAGATCAACCTGCGCCCAATCAAGCCTGCGTTGATGGGGCCTGCGTCCGATCAAGTCTGCGTTGATGGGGCCTGCTCCTGATCAAATCTGCGTCCGGTGGAAGTTGAGGAAGGAGCGGCTGGGCGTGGGGCCGCGCTGCCCCTGATACCGCGAGCCGTACTTCGAGCTCCCGTACGGATGCTCGGCCGGCGAGCTCAGCCGGAACATGCACAGCTGCCCGATCTTCATGCCCGGCCACAACTTGATCGGCAGCGTGGCGACGTTCGAAAGCTCCAGGGTGACGTGCCCCTCGAAACCCGGGTCGATGAACCCGGCCGTCGAGTGGGTCAGTAACCCGAGCCGCCCCAGGCTCGACTTCCCCTCCAGCCGGCTCGCGATGTCGTCAGGCAGCCCGATCACCTCATACGTCGAGGCCAGCGCGAACTCCCCCGGATGCAGGATGAACGGCTCGTCCCCATCGGGCTCGACCAGCCGGGTCAGCTCAGGCTGCTCGATCGCCGGATCGATGTGCGGATACCGATGATTCTCGAACACCCTGAAATACCGATCCAGCCGCACATCGACACTCGACGGCTGAATCATCGCCTCATCGAACGGATCGATCTTCACCCGCCCCAACTCGATCTCAGCACGCAGGTCACGATCGGATAGCAGCACCCCAGCAACCTACCAACGCACCCCCCACCCCCACCCAACTTCCACCCACCCACCCCGCCTCCCCTCACCCCGACTTCCCACCCATAGCCATCGGCGGCACCCCAACCTCACCCATCCCCCTCCTCGATCACGCCCCCACCGCCCCACTGCCAACTTGCGCCCCGTCTAGGGGAGATACCGGCCGCCAAGTTCCGCTACAGTAGATCCGTCGTCAGCCATGGCCGACCGACGCGGGTGTAGTTCAATGGCAGAACATCAGCTTCCCAAGCTGACAGCGCGGGTTCGATTCCCGTCACCCGCTCCACACGCTAAGGCCCAGGTCAGGGATCCATTCCCAACCCGGGCCTTGATTTTTTTCTAGCGCCTCTTCGATCTTCCGTGCCCATTACGTGCCCGATGCGACGTGATCTTCGTTCGGGCACGCCTCGGCGACGAGCTTCCCCATGCTGTCCGCGATGGCCTGGTCCCGCTCGCTCTCCGCATGCAGATAGATCAACGCGGTCCGCGTGCTCGAGGGCCCCATACCGTTCCCGAACTCTGGGAAGAGTGCCTGTCTCACCCCGCTGGCTCTAGCTGAGATCAGTACTAGATGGGCACCGGCAGAGAGGTAGTCGGCCAGCTCTCGCGCTGCCCCGACCACGTCGTTGACCGGATGCCTCTTCTCGGCAGACTGCCAGGAGTAGTACGCGCCGGCCGTATCCGACGAATACCCAAACCGGGAGATTGTTGTTGGGGTGATGAACCATCAGCGCGCCGAGGTTGTCGCGCATCCCAACCCATACCCCGATCCTGGTCAGGTGCTCGCGCAACGCCAGCAGCTTGCGTCCCTCATCGGGAACCGGCGGGTCCATGTCACCGCCCATCGCCTTCAAGATGATCGAGTTCACTTCCACCTCCCTTCCGACCCGTCCCGTTCCGAGACAGTCGAGACAGTCGCGTTCTTCGCGGGGGTGGCCATCGCTGCCTTCAGCGGGAATCAACAGGTCCCGGCGGGAGTCACACAGCTTCTTGCCACGCCCCCGACATAAGGAACAGGGGACTGTGTCGCTGGTCTCGACTGGCCGGGTCACCGATGCCATCTCCCTGGTTGCCCCGCGCTCCCTACGACGGAAGGCGGTCTGACGTACCTTGGTTGCCTGACGGCAAGACAAACAGCGAACCGATCAACGCGGGACCCCCAACCCGGTCCCCTTTTTCGCCCCCCGCGACCCCCCGAACGGGAGGATTGCCCGGAGATGGCAGACACCATCCCAAACGTTCAATTGCGTGCCTGGCGCAACAAAGCCCAGCTCACCCGCGCCGAACTCGCAGCGCGCATCAACGCCACTCCCACCGGCATCAAAGACGGCCTGAACTGCGACGAGGAACGCATCCGGCGATGGGAGGCCGGCGAAGTCTCCTGGCCCCACTCCCCCTACCGCCTCGCCCTCACCCAGGCCACCGGCCTCCCCGTCGAAGACCTGGGCTTCTCCCCCACCAAGCGCCGCAACGGCAGCCGCCTCATCGAGACCCAGATCATCCACACTGACGCCCTCCGCGCCGAAGCCGACCTGTACGGCACCATGGAACTCGCCCAACAGCTCCAAGCCTCCGACGTCGGCCCCGGCACCCTCGAAGCCCTCGCCGAAGCCGTCGAACTCCTGCCGCGCCTACCCGGTCGTATCCGCCGCCACCTTGCGCGACCGCACCCAAAAACGCCTCGCCCAGGTAACCCGCCTGCTCTCCGGCCGGCTAACCCTGGCCCAGCACCGCGAACTCCTGGTCATCACCGGCTGGCTTACCGCCCTACTCGGCTGCATCCATTACGACCTCGGCGAACGCGAAGAAGCCGAAACCTCCCGCCGCGCCGCCTACGAAATGGGCCACCAGGTAGGACACGGCGAACTCATGGGATGGGCACACGAGATGTCCGCCTGGTTCGCCCTGGTCGAAGGCCGCTACGAAGACGTCGTTACCGCTGCCCGCATGGGCCAGGCCGTTGCCAGCCAATCCAGCGCTCAAGTCCAACTTACCCTGCAGGAGGCCCGCGGCTTAGCCCGAATTGGCGACCGCCGTGAAGCGGACAAGGCCCTCACCCGAGGAGCCGACGTCCTCGCCAAACTTCCACTCCCCGGCAGCCCCGACCATCACTTCGTGTTCGACCACGCCAAGTGGATCTTCTATGCCGCTACTGCTTACACCTGGCTCGAAGACAACGATCGCGCCGAAGAACACGCGCGGGAAACCATCCAAATGCATACCCGCCCGGACGGCACGTCCAACGCTCTCATGCGCGTCGCTGACGCTCACATCGACCTCGGCATCATTCATGCCCGACGCGGCGATCTCGATGCTGCCGTAGAGCAAGGAATGACAGCGTTCAACATCGACCGCAGGTCCCTCACCGACCTCGTCAACCGCGCTGCAGATCTGGATCGTGTTATCCGACAGCGCTACCGTCGCGAAGCTCTCGCCGAGGAGTTTCACGAACGTTATGTGACCGCCCGTCGCGCCTTAGCACCCGCCGCCCTGAGCTCCTCGATTGATTGCTCAGAGCAACTACCAGTGGCACCCGTCGAACATGTCCGCATCGTATCCCTGAGAACTGAACCTCGAATGATGCGTCACTAGAAGATAGTTGGCGCTTCATACAGCTCTCTGACAGGGTGCTCATCAGGAGGTACGATCTCAAGCTCGATCGGTTCATATAGCCAGTAGAGGTTTCCCTCTTTTTCTAGGCGTCCATGAACTCTTAAGCTTGCCTCAAATTTATGGGCTTCCATTGCAAGCTTATATTGCTCAGCCGTCAGTCTAATCCGCGCCTTACGGACGTCCGCACCCTCCGCAATGTTGAGTCTTATCACGTGATCTTCCTTGGCCACCGATCGGCTAAGTAACGTAACTTCACCTACTAGGGTGACGTGTTGCGGTTCTGGGTCAAGTGCAAAAGCATGCGCCGCGCGTGTCAGGATTGGTGAGTCGGCAGCTTCGAAGGTAATTGATTGAGCGATTTGGCGATCAGCATCATCCGAGAAACGCAAAATCTCGATCTCTGAATCACCGTCACTCGTGAGTTCACTGAGAGCCTTGGTGAATTCGTAAGATACCCCTTCTTGGACAGTTTCTAAGAAAATCTCGATTTGCGGTCTTTGTCTGTATGATTCTATTCCATCGCGAACAGCTTTTAGCGCACGCTCAAATGTCGCAAGAACCTGTCGGCCAGTTACCGTCTCAGAGGCCCTAGGCATAACAAGGTGCATTTCTTCTGAGTACTTGGACAAGTGGAAACGGGTGTTGGCAGGAGTATATGCCGTGATAACGAAGCTGCCAATGTCGGTCTGCCCCATGAAGCTATTCTCAATGAACCTCTTCGCGAGGTGGGCGCTTGCATTTCCGTGGTAACGCCGCTTCTCTCTCGCCGACTTTGCCGAAGCAATCAATTGGGCGCGAGCCGCTTCGTATAGCTTTTCCCCTGCTTCCCACTCAATGATCCCAGCCTCTAATTGAGTGTCCTTCTTCCATTGAGTGGAGTCGAGCGATGCGCGCACACGCAGCTCCAGCATCGCTGAAAGATCCCGCGCGGCTCGTCCGTAATACTCATAGACGGCTCGCCTGGCTTTTGTTAGCAGCGCTGCATAGTCTCCCCGGTTAGGGTCGAGCGGAACGAGGATCTCTTCATCCTCCTTGTCTTCCGTCGACCACACTTCGTAGAGGCCGGGAATCTTAGAGATGGGAGACCAGTCAAAATGACGGAGGAGTACTGCGAGCGTTTGGGCGTCAGTAGTCAAGATGGCTGGGTTTGTCATGGCCGGCCTCCTTGCCCTATGCGTTCCATCATCTCACAAAGGGCAAGATCATTGAAGATGTTGCTTTTGAATGCTCTTATGGTAGGTCTATCTGCAGTTGAGTCTTCAACCCTATAAAGATTTACCCAATACGCGCAATATTTAACAGATAGTCCAGTATGTTCCGCAAGCGTCCATTCATCTTGATTTTTAGGCATTGACATAATGACCACGATCTTATTGATGGTGCAATCTGGCGTTCGATAGTATTCCCAGCGATCTCGTCGCATGGTTGCTGTTACATATTTCGACTCTTCGTTTTGCTCAGACGTCGCCTTGAGTTGAACTTCGAGGCGAGCCACTTTATCGCCCTGATGGATATCTACTTTATGCATCAGGGTCAGATCGATCCCATCATCAATGTCCGGTGTCGAAACGATGCATCCAGCAGAAGCGGCGATGGCCCGAACATAGCTCAGTTGAAGCTGTTCCATCATGTGGGTATACCGATTCGGATACCCCCTGAGCGCAGACTGGGTCGGCGAACTGCGCACCTGAGGTTCCGACATGTCGTGATACTAACGCCTTCCTCGGATTCCTGAAAGGCCCTCCTGAGATGCCCTTTCATGGTGAGACGCAAGGCGCTACGCGTATCTACGTGCCTGTGCGGACAGGGCCGCAGCCGAAGCTAGATCATGGAACTCTAGGCCGAGCTACAGGTAGCAACCAGATGAGTGTCACTCGGAGTGACGATAGACGTAACTTCCCAGGTATCTCGGGACGCATGACAAGTGCCGAATTGTTCTCATGGGTATCAAGGCAGCGGCGCTCGCCGCCGCCGTACGGCCCGCCGCCCGCCTGCCGTCCGGGCATGCGGCGTGGGCGCCGGTCCCGAACGGCGGCGAGACTCAGGGCCGCCCGCCGCACCAAGCACCCGCCCACCAAATCTCACCCGCCGACCAGAGACGCACCACCACCTAACGCTGTAGCCGAGAATGCCAGCCCAGTCGTAACGGTCGCTCAACCATGCACCAGCTACTGCCGATCCTTGGCCTGCGATCCAAATGACTCCACATTAGGGAACATACGCGTTATCGCTGACGGCTTTAGTAAATAGCTCCACGCGTTGACAATATGCGTCGTAAGCTTCCTTGAAGCTCGCTCGCGCCTCCTGGTCATCTAGACGCACGCTTGCAAGATGGTAGAGCTTAAGATTGGCGAGATTGGCCGCCTGCATCACCGCCTGTGCCTGTATTGCCACTGTGACTGGACCTTCTACAGTGATCATGCGCATACCTCGCCTCAGTGGCTCGTACGCATCACGAAGCTTCGTACGGGTCTCCTGCAGATGCGCCGCATGATTCGACGGATCTTCCGACAACGGCGGAAAGAGCGCGTCATCGAGCCTGTAATACAGCTCTTGTGTAGCATCGGCCAACATCATAAATTCCAGGTAAGCAGCTTTGCGAGCTTCTCTCTTCTCGCGAGTTATTGCGATTTGTGCGGCGACTTCGGCTTGAATTTTCACCGCTCTAGCATTTCCGTAACCGGTCACCCCACAGACCATTACAGCTGTAGCGCCCGTTAGGATTGCGACCCATACCGTGCTGTCCATGTGCCTCCCTAGTTGAGCCTCCGGCCGCGTCTCGCTGTAGCAACGTCTGATCAGGCGAATATCTCCACGCTGACCCACAACTAACTCAAGATGCTGCTGCGCTGTCTTGCAAGACATATTCGCTGGCGGAATCAGGCCGTTGTACAGTAGAGGGGAAGCTTTCAAGGAGAGGCCTCCGGCGGGGGACTCCGCTCCGGGATGATCGAGACTGCCGATCGCGGAGCCGTAGTTGGCTGATGTAGGGCCGGCTCTTCCCGTCTGCCACGTCCCAGGCAAGCCCAACATCTCGACTTCTCCGGATCAAAGCCGTCTGTGACCGTTGGCATCCCACGGCCGAGGAACGTCTACCGGCTGACGTACACGCGAAGACAGCCTTGACCCTCCGTCCCCGAGCTGTTGCCCCTTCGGGGTGGGACGAGGCAGACGGGAAGATCCGGCGAGAGGAGCGTGTGCTTCCGCACGGGGTTCTCAGGCCGTGCCCGTTGCGTGCCCGTCAGCAGAGGGAGCAAGGGGAGCTCACGGGGAAGCACGGGCAACCAAGGCGCTCCCCCGCAGGTCAGCATCTCCCCAGCTCAGCGTCCAGGTGCGTTGAAGACTTCCCAAGCTGACAGCGCGGGTTCGATTCCCGTCACCCGCTCCCATGCCGAGTGCCCTGGTCAGGATGTGTGCTTGTCCCTTGACTAAACTGCGTGCATGCACTCTCCTTCAGGTGCGCGGGACACGGCCAAAGGCAACTGGTTGCTGCTCCGTGAGAGCGTGCGACACCTCGCTATCACCGCTGGCGAGCAGCTTGAATGGATCGGGCCCGCGAGCATCGATGAACTGGCGCTCGACTACGACGCCTTCTACCCCGCCGCATGGCAATCGCGGGACGAGGGATGGATCTCCGCGGAACTCGGTACCACACTCGCCGATATCGACCAAATGTTGATCAACCTCACAGACGAGGGCCCCGCGGCCTGGACGCCGGAGGCCCTGCACTCGCACCCTCGCTGGGAAGAGCTCAGAACACTCGCTCACCACGCCATGGCCCTCATGCCCGCCAGGCCGTGGAACGCCTCAGATTGACCAAGAACACCTGGTCCCCGGGCCATTAGCGGGCCATTAGCCAGAGTGACGAGGGGTCAACCACGGTCACTCAGGACCGATCCGAGACCCAGGTCAGCGGCCCTACGTGCCACGATCGATGTACTTCCCAAGCTGACAGCGCGGGTTCGATTCCCGTCACCCGCTCCAAGGGCGAAGGCCCAGGTCAGGGAAAACAATCTCCAACCCATGCCTTGATCGTTTCTCGGCCGGGTTGATCTCCACGGGCCATTCATGAGTCAATACCGAGCACGGCCCTGCCATCGCCGAAGACGCCAACGGGCCACGCGCCCGTAGCGATACCGGAGCACCGCCCGATCATCATCGAGGATCAGCATCACGTGCCTGATAAGTGGACCGCCGTAGCTGGGACGCAGACGCAAATGCAGCAGCTTCATGCGTACGATCGGCCAGATCCCCGCGCAATCTCCAACCGCTTCCCATGCCTTCTCCAGGGCAGGACGCACCTCTTCAAAGCCTTGCAGCGGCCGAATCTCACAACGCGCGTGGGCTGGTTCGTCGACTGCTCCGGAACGTGGACCGAGGATGGACGATCGAGCAGTAGAAGATCGGCAAGGTCGTGGGGCGGCGGCGCGTGGTCGAACTCAGCGTGTGCCGCACACAGCAGCAGCACACAGCACCCAGCAGAGCCGGCCGCGCGAGGTCGTCCGGCCGGATCGGACGGATCGAAGTGTGCCTCGGTCGTGGGCGGGAGCCGGTCAGCAGCCGCAGCTGGCGGCGGTGACCGGTGTGGTCAATGGATCCGCGGGCTGGGTGAGCAGGCCGGTCGCGGTTCGTACGGTGAAGCCCTCGCGTACCCAGTATTCGTAGCCGCCGATCATTTCCTTGACCCGGTATCCGAGGCGGGCGAACGCGAGGGCCGCGCGGGTCGCGCCGTTGCAGCCTGATCCCCAGCAGTAGGTGACCACCATCGCGTCCGGCCTGATCAGCCCGGGGGCGCGTCCGGCGATCTGGTCGGTGGGCAGGTGCACAGCGCCGGGAATGTGTCCTTGGTTCCAGGCCTCCTCGTTTCGCGAATCGACCACGACCAGGCCTTCGACCGCGGCACGCAGGTCGGCGTGCACGTCACTGACATCGGTTTCGAAGGTGAGGCGGGCGGAGAAATGGGCGACCGCGTCGACGGACGCGGCCGGGGCGGTGGAGAGGACGGCGCTCATGTGGTCAATGGTGCTGGTGGCGGCCCACGGGAACCAGTGGCGTGAACGCCATCGCCCGATAAGATCCCGCCATGACCTCACTGCCGTTGCGCACACCTCGCGGTCCCCGGGTGTCCGTACTGCTCTACGAGGGGATGTCCGCCTTCGAGTTGGGCATCGTCACTGAGGTCTTCGGGTTGCCCCGCCCGGAACTCGACGTCGACTGGTACCAGCTGGCGATCTGTTCCGAGCGCCCCGGCCCGGTACCGATCGTCGGCGGCGCGACCATCCACGCCAACGGTGGACTCGACGTGCTCGCCTCCGCCCAGACCGTCATCGTGCCAGGGGTGAGCGACGTGCACGCCGACTGCTCGCCGGACGTGATCGCCGCGCTGCGCCTGGCGCGGCGACGCGGCTCTCGAGTGGTCTCGATCTGCTCGGGCGCTTTCGCGCTGGCGGCGGCCGGCCTGCTCGACGGCCGCCGGGCCACCACACACTGGCAGTACGCCGGGCTGCTGGCACAACGCTTCCCCTTGGTCGAGGTCGATGCCGACGTGCTCTACGTCGACGGCGCCGACGTGTTGACCAGCGCCGGCAGTGCCGCCGGCCTGGACCTGTGCCTTCACCTGGTGCGCAAGGACTTCGGGCCCACCATCGCCAACGCGGTGGCCCGGCGCCTGGTCATCGCCCCGCATCGGGAGGGCGGCCAGGCCCAGTTCATCGAAGCGCCGGTGGTAGGCGAGGAGGATGACCGGGTCACGCAGAGCATGCAGTGGGCGCTGGCCCACCTCGCCGAGCCGATCACCGTCGCATCGCTCGCGAGACATGCCCATATGTCCGCACGCACTTATCTGCGGCATTTCGCTCGGTCCACCGGCAGCAGCCCGATCCGGTGGCTGATCACTCAGCGGGTGCACGCCAGTTTGTCATTGCTGGAGAAGACCGACCTCCCGGTGGAGACGATCGCGGCCACCGTCGGTTTCGAGAGCGTGGTGACCTATCGGCACCACTTCGGACGGACGACGCACACCTCACCGTCGGCGTACCGGCGCGCCTTCCGACCGGTCACAGCGCTGGAGAACGCGTGAGCCCGGCGGGTGCGGCCGGTCTCGCCCGCGCGCCCAGGATCAGTAATCGTGATCACGGCCGGCGACACCCGTGATCACGATGACGGCCGGAAAGACGGCGGCCCCGTCCGAACGAGGCACCGGTAGTCATGGCCGCGTGCCCTCCTAAGTCACTCGGGCCACGTACTTGCCGTCGCCGCGGCCGCCGGCGAGTAGCTGGTGTACGGCGGGCACGTCGGCGAGTGAGTCGACCTTGGTGACGGCGGCGTCGAGGCGACCGTTCGCGATCATGTCCAGGATGCGGCGCAGGGCGGCGGCGACACGCTCGGGAGCCGAAGCACGCAGGCTGCTGATGCTGAACCCGCCGATCGCGACGTTGCCACCGATGAGCTTGCCCAAGGCAGGAAGCGGGGCGGGCCGCCCGCCGCCGGCGTTGCCGAACAGCACGATGCGTCCGCCGGGCGCCGTGACCGCCAGATCGACGTCGAGCATGCTGGTGCCCAGCGGGTCCAGGACGACGTCGACGCCGGCCCCTCCGGTGGCGGCACGTACCGCCTCGACCAGGCCTTCGCCACGGGCGATCACGGCCTCGTAGCCGATCTTCCGCACCGAGGCGACCTTGTCGGGGCGACCGACGGTGCCGATGAGCGGCCCTCCGCTCATCGCGGGCACCAGCTGCGCGAGAGCACTGCCCACACCGCCGCCGGCCGAATGCACGAGCACACTCTCGCCGGAACCGAGTCTGGCGGCCTGGTTCAGCAGGAGCCAGGCGGTCGAGAACGTCATGGGGGCGCCCGCCGCTGTGAGCGACGGGATCTGGTCCGGGATCGGTACGGTGAGCACCGCACGGGTGAGTGCGACCTCGGCCAGGCCGCCTCCCGGAGTGAACGCGGCCACCCGCTGTCCGGCGGTGAGGTCGCCGACGCCCGCGCCGACCTCGCGTACGGTGCCGGCCACCTCGAGTCCCGGCACATACGGCCAGGCGGGCACGTATCCCGCGTCGCCGCGGCGCGCCATCACGTCGATGAAGTTCACCCCCGCGTAGGCGACGTCGATGGTCACCTCTCCCGCCCCCGGACGGGGTATGCCGATCTCCTGGACCTGTGTGCGGTCCGATTCTCGTGACGGAGCGGTCATCACCAAAGCGCGCATCCAGCACCCTCTTTCGACGTTCGTAGTACTACGAACGTCTTACCACCCATGTACGATGTTTGTCGAAAGAGAGGTGCGAGATGCCCCGATCGCACGGCCGCCGCGCGACGCTGGTCCACCCGGACGCCGACGAGTTCGACGTGCTGGACGTGCTGCATGCCCTCGCCGACCCCACCCGCATGACCATCGTGCGGACCCTGCGCGCTGATCCCGAACGAGCCTGCGGCACCTTCCCGGTCGACGTCGCGCCCTCCACCCTCACTCACCACTTCCGGGTGCTCCGAGAGGCCGGCGTCATCCGCCAGCGCGAGGACGGCAACCGCCGCTGGACCGCACTTCGCTTCGAAGATCTCGAGGACCGCTTCCCCGGTCTCCTGGACACCATCGTCAGCGCGTACGGCCGGCAGACCGGCTCCGCCACCACCTGACAGCTCGCGCCTTGCGGGTGAGGCCGGAACGGATGGACGGCTCGGCGAACCTAGACTTGAGCCATGCCGATCGACCTCCGCCTGCTCGACAGTGTGCGGTGGCGGGCACAACCGGTGGTCGGCGAGAGGGCTCAGGCGCTGCTCGCGGCCCTCGCCCTCGCCTCCCGCACCGTGAACGCGGACCAGCTCGTCGCCGACGTGTGGGGAGACAGCGAACCGGCCAATCCGGCGAAGGCGCTGCAGGTCCTGGTGTCCCGGACCAGGTCGATCGTGGGGCCCGCGTCGCTGGTGACGGAAGGGGGCGGCTACCGTCTGGAGGTTCCGCCCGACCGGGTCGACGCCGGTCGGCTGCACGGTCTGACGGGCCGCGCGGGGGCGCTGCTCGTCGAGAATCCGGCCGCGGCGGGCGCGGCGGCGCAGGAGGCGCTCGCGCTGGGCATCAGGGCTCTGCCGCCCGAGGGTGGCGGCCCGCTGGCCGAGGTGCGCCGGCGCGCGGAACGCGACCTGGCGCATGTGCGGGTCGTGCTGGCCCGGGCCCGGAGCCAGAGCGGCGACCATGGCCTCGCCCTGCCCGAGCTCGAGGAGGCCGCACGCGTCCACGCCGGGGACGAAGGGCTGCTCGCCGACCTCCTGCACAGCGAGGCGGCCGTACGCGGAACGGGCGCCGCGCTGGACCGATTCGAGCGCTACCGGTCGGACCTTCGCAACCGGGTCGGCGCCGACGTCGGCCCGGAGCTGCGGCGGGTCCATCGTGAGCTGCTGGCGCTCGACAGCCCGGTGCGTGCCGGCGTGCGGTTCGACACGACCCCGCTGCTCGGCCGCGACGACGATCTCCGGCGGGTGCGGGCACTGCTCGCCACCTCCCGGCTCGTCTCGATCCTCGGCCCGGGCGGGCTCGGCAAGACCCGGCTCGCCCATGCCGTCGCCCGTGAGGCCTCGCAGCCTGTGGTGCACTTCGTCGAGCTGGTCGGCGTGACCGCGCCCGAGAACCTGGTCGGCGAGCTCGGGTCGGCGCTCGGGGTCCGCGACTCGGTGACCGGACGGCGGACGCTCACCCCGCAGCAGAGCGCCGACGTCAGGGCCCGAATCGCCCAGCAGCTCGATATGGCCCCTACGCTGCTGGTACTCGACAACTGCGAGCATCTGGTGGACGCGGTCGCCGACCTGGTCGCCTATCTGACCGCGACCACACGGGAGCTGTGCGTCCTCACCACGACCCGCTCGCCGCTGGCGATCGCCGCCGAACGCGTCTATGCGCTGCCCCAGCTGGGAACCGGTGACGCCGCCGAGCTGTTCCGCGACCGCGCGACCGGGGCCCGGCCAGGTGTGCACCTCGACGAGGGTGACGTGCGCGCCGTCGTGGCCCGCCTGGACGGCCTGCCGCTCGCGATCGAGCTGGCCGCCGCCAAGGTCAGGGTGATGTCACCGGCCGAGATCGCCCGACGGCTGGAGGACAGGTTCTCGCTGCTGCGCGGCGGCGACCGTAGCGCCCCTTTCCGGCACCAGACGCTGCTTGCGGTGATCGACTGGTCCTGGAACCTTCTGGGCGAGCGGGAACGCCGGGCCCTCCGCCGCCTGTCGGCCTTCCCGGACGGCTTCACCCTCGACGCGGCGGAGGAGGTGCTCGGCGGTGACTCCCTCGGTGATATCGCGGACCTCGTGGAGCAATCCCTGCTCACGGTCGTGGAAACAGCCGCCGGCGTCCGGTACCGCATGCTCGAGACGGTGCGCGAATTCGGCCGGGTGCGGCTGGACTCGGCCGGCGAGACCGCCGACGCGCGGACCGCCGTACGCGCGTGGGCCGTCGGTCACGCCGTCCGGCACGGCGGCCGGCTGTACTCGCGGGAGCAGGTCGACGCGATGGACCGGCTGCGTTCCGAGGAGACGAACCTCGCCGACATCCTGCGTGAGGCTCTCGCCGACCCTGACCCGGAAGCGGCCGTGGGGCTGTTCTCCGCTCTGGGCGGTTACTGGATGATCTGCGGGGAGCACACGCGGAGCATCACCCTCACCCCGGCCGTCGCCGCCGCGCTGAGCGGCTGGGCGCCTCCGCCACGGCTTCTGGACCGGACCCGGCTGGCCCTGAGCATCGCGCTGTTCAGCGCCACCATCGTCGCCGGCGAAGAGACCCGGACACTGGCGCGGCTGCTGACCGTGCTGGGCGCCGACTCGGCGAACCCGGCCGTCCGGGCGCTGGTGATCGCGCTGCTCACCACGACGTCGGATCCCGAGTGCGGCCTGGACGAGCTGGCCACCGATCCGGACCCGTTGCTCCGCCGGATCGCGCTGCACTGGCTGAGCCACCGCCGGGAGAACGTCGGCGACCCGGCCGGCGCGATCGAAGCGGCCAGAGCCGCCCTCGAACTCGTTGGCGATGACGGTGGTCTGTGGCACCGGGCGGTGCTGCACACCCAGCTGGTCGGCCTGTACGCGCAACTCGGTGACTCCGCGTCGGCCTCCATGCATGCCACCGAGGCCCTCCCGGCGCTCGAACGCCTCGGGGCGATGGACGACGTCGTCCAGATCCGCGCCGTCCTCGCCATGACGGCGCTCGCCGAGGGCCGCCGCGACGAGGCCGCACGGATGCTCGACGACCTGGAGGCGTTCACCCGCCAGGGCACCTACGACGGGGTCCTCTCGGTCACCGCCGGCAGAGCGGAGCTGGCCATCGCCGACGGCGACATCGCCGAGGGACTGCGGCGGCACCGCGAGACCGCCAAGGCGCTCAGGAACCTGCGCGTCCCGGGCGTGACGGACGATTTCCCACCGAGGGCCATCCTGGGCGAGGTCATCGCCCTCTCGGCGTTCGCGCAGTACGGCGAGGGCGACGACGGCGCGGACCTCCTGGAGGCGATGCGGACCGAGATCATGGTCATCTTCGACCCGGACCACGGTTTCAGGGACTACCCGGTCATGGGGATGGTGCTCGCCGGGCTGGGTATCTGGAGCCTGCTGAAGGAGGCGCTGCCGGTCGAGGAGGCGGTGCGGCTGCTCGTACTCGCCGACCGGTTCGCCTACAACCGGTTCACCCCGACGATGCAGTGGTCGGTGCTGTCCGCGCACGCCGAACGGATCGCCCCCGGCGCCATCTCCCGGATCACGGCCGGATACGGCGAACGGCGCGGCCCCGACCTGCTGGCCGAGGCGCGCGCCGTGCTGGAGCGGATGGTCTGACAGCATCTACATCTTGCCGGAGTACGAGCGGACCGCCAGGGGGGCGAAGATCGCGACGACGGCCGCACAGCCGATGACCGCCCAGCCGACCTCGGCCGTCACGGCCCCGTCGTTGAACAGGTCGCGCACCGCGGAGACGACGTGCGACACCGGGTTGACCTTCACGAACGCCTCCAGCCAGCCGGGCAGCGTCTGGGCGGGGACGAAGGCGTTGGACAGGAAGGTGAGCGGGAACATGATCATCATTGAGATCCCCTGGACACTCTGCGCCGAACGCGCCATCGTGCCCAGCCAGGTGAAGATCCACGCCAGCGACCAGCCCGCGATCACGGTGAGCGCGACGCCGGCGACGCATCCGACCACGCCACCGCCGGGGCGGTACCCGATGAGCAGGCCGGTGAGGAGCGTCAGCACCGACGCGATGCCGTAACGGAGCAGGTCGGCGATCATCGGTCCTGCCAGGGGAGCGATCCTCGCGATCGGCAGGGACTTGAAGCGATCGAAGACCCCCTTGTCCATGTCTTCGCGCAGCTGCACGCCTGTCGCCATGCAGACGGTCAGGGCCGTCTGGGCGAGGATGCCGGGAATCAGTATCGGGAGGTAGTTCGACACACTGCCGGAGATGGCACCGCCGAAGATGAACGCGAACATCGCCGTGAACAGCAAAGGCTGGATGAGGACGTCGAAGAACTGCTCGGGCTTGCGGCGCATCTTCTTCAGGGCTCGCCATGCCATCGCCAGGATCTGGACCCAGGTCGCCTGCAACGAGCTGCGGGACGTGGTGCGGGCGACCACGGCGGACGGGTCGATGCGCTGGGGGGTGCGGGTGGCCGGGGTCAGGGTGCTCGCGGTCATCGGGCCGCCTCCATCTGGGGTTCGTCGGCGCCGTGGCCGGTCAGCGTCAGGAAGACCTCATCCAGCGTCGGCTTGGCGACGCTCACCGAGGAGATGCCGAGGCCTGCTTCCCGCAGGCCGATCAGGACGTCCGCGGCCCGGTCGGGGTCGGAGAGGGGCACGTTCATGCGCCCTGATTCCGGGGTCAGGACCGGGTCCTCGCCCAGCAGCCGGCGTACGACGTCCACGGCCAGGGCGGTGTCGGAGCCGTCCGCGAGCCTGAGCTGCAGGGTCGAGTCACCGACCTGGGTCTTCAGGGCGTCGGGGGTGTCCTCGGCGACCTTCCGGCCTCGGTCGATCACGGCTATGCGGTCGGCCAGTTGATCGGCCTCGTCGAGGTATTGGGTGGTCAGGAGGATCGTGGAACCGTCGGTGACCAGCTCTCGGATGGTGGTCCACATCTGGCCGCGGCTTCTCGGGTCGAGGCCGGTCGTGGGCTCGTCCAAGAAGATCAGGGGTGGGCGGGTGATCAGGCTCGACGCCAGGTCGAGGCGGCGGCGCATGCCGCCACTGAACTGGGACAAGGGACGGTCGGCCGCCTCCTGAAGGTCGAAGCGTTCGAGCAGGTCACCGGCGATGCTCTTGGCCCGGGTGCTCGTCAGGCCCTGCAGGCGGGCGAACAGCCGCAGGTTCTCCCGGCCGGTCAGGTCCTCGTCCACTGAGACGTCCTGGCCGGTGACGCCCACCAGCTGCCGGATGCGGTGCGGTTCCCGCCGGACGTCCACGCCGAAGATCTCCGCATGGCCGTCGTCGATGGGGAGCAGGGTGGCGAGCATCCGGAGCATGGTGGTCTTCCCCGCTCCGTTGGGGCCGAGGACCCCGAAGATCTCGCCTTGCCGTACGTGAAGGTCGATCCCGTCAACGGCCCGGAAGTCCCCGAAGCTCTTGACCAGACTGTCGGCCCGGACGGCACTGAGGTCCGCCATGATGCGTGTCCTCTCTCCGCCGGGTACCTCCCGGCGTCCGAGATGAGCGTCCGCCTTGCCGGCTTCACCACGGCTTCACCGTGGTTTCACCGTCGAATGATCACTCTTGGGAGTGACGGCAGCGGGCGGAGAGCCGCGGATAATGGGCTCATGTTCGCAGCGGGCCGGACCGGCGGAGCCGTCGACGGGGCGCTTGCGGTGGGCGTGGTCCTGGGTACGGTGACACCGCTTCTTCTGCCCGATCCCAATCCCTGGTGGATCATCGGGCTGGGACTGCTGGCGTCGGTGCCGGTGGCGTGGCGCAGGCGGGCGCCGATGGCGGTGGCGATGGTGGTCGGGGCGGCCATGTCGGTGCTGGTCACATGGGAGAAGCCGTTGCTGCCCTTCGGGCCGCTGCTGGCCGTCTACACGATCGCCGACCTGAGTCCCACGTGGAAGAGACTGGCGGCGATTCCGGCGATCGTGGCGGCCGTGGGAGTCTCGCTGGTGCTGCCGGGAGAGAACGCCGAGACCTACCGGCTGCTGGGGACCGCCTTCGTGGCCGCCTACGCGCTGGGCACCAGCGTCAGGGCGAGCCGCTCGCGAGCCGCCGAGCTGACCGAGCGGGCGCGACGGCAGGAGCAGGAGCACATCGCGGCGGCGGCCGGGGAACGCACGCGGATCGCGCGCGACATGCACGACATCATCACCCATTCCGTTGGGCTGATGGTGGTCCAGGCCGAAGCCGGGCCGGTGGTGGTACGCAGCGACCCGGGCAGGGCCGAAGCAGCTTTCGACGCGATCGCCGACACGGGAAGGGGTGCGCTGACCGAGCTGCGGGAGGTGCTCACCGCGCTGCGGACCCCGGGCGAAGGTGGCGGACCGGTGTGCGGCCACGCCGCCGGGCGCCAGGGCGAATCACTGTTCCAGCCGCGTCTGGCCAACCTCCCCGCGCTGCTCGAACGCAGCGGTCTCGACGTGGTGAGCACGACCACCGGCACTCCGCGCCCGGTCGCCGGAAGCGTCGAGGCAGCCGTCTACCGCATCGTCCAGGAGGCGCTCACCAACGTGCGCAAGCACGCCGGTACGCGTGCCGTACGCCTCGCTCTCACCTGGGGGGAGCGCCTGACGGTGGAGATCGCCGACGACGGGCGAGGGCGGAACGAGGGCGGCGGGTACGGGCTGGCGGGGATGCGGGAACGGGCGGCGGCATGCGGCGGGACGCTCACGGCCGAGACGAGACGGGACGGGGGATTCGTGGTGAGAGCTGAATTTCCGCTTGAATAGCCCGCATGTTACGGGTGCTCATCGCCGACGACCAAGATCTCTTCCGCGCGGGATTCGGGCTGATCCTGGGGGCGCAGCCGGACATGGAGGTGGTCGGTGAGGCCGCCGACGGCGAGGAGGCGATCGCCGCGGCCAGGCGGCTCCAGCCGGACGTGGTCCTGATGGACGTGCGCATGCCGGGCATGAACGGCATCGAGGCGACCAGGGAGATCTGCGCCACCACCGCCGCCAAGGTACTCGTGCTGACCATGTTCGATCTCGACGAGTACGTCTACGACGCGGTCCGGGCGGGAGCGAGCGGCTTCCTGCTGAAGGACATCAGGCGCGACGAGCTGGCCCATGCCGTGCGTACCATCGCCTCGGGTGAGGCCCTGCTGGCCCCGGCGGCGACCCGGAGGCTGCTCGAGGACCTGGTGCGCAGACCCGCCCACGGCGTCGCCCCCCGGCTGACCGCCAGGCTGGGCGCGCTGACCGAACGCGAGCGCGAGACGCTGACGCTGGTCGCGCACGGCCTGTCGAACGCGGAGATCGCCGCCGCGCTCGTGGTCACGGAGCACACGGTCAAGACGCACGTCAGCCGCATGCTCACCAAGCTGGGCCTGCGTGACCGGGTCCAGGCCGTGGTGCTCGCCTACGAGTCGGGGCTGGTGGTCCCCGGCGGGAGTGACACCGGAGATCCCACCCGCGAGTGACGCGCCCGCGGGGTGCGGGACAGCACGATCAGCGGCATGAAACGCTTCCTCCTCGTCCTCTCCTCCGCCGTCCTGACGCACTTCGGCACCGGTCTCCACCCCGTCTGGTGGCTCACCTGGCTCGCGCCGCTACCCGTCCTGTTCCTGGCTCGCCAGGCGGGCAGGGGCACGGCCTTCGCCGCCGGGACGCTCGTCTGGCTCGCCGGCCAGGCGCAGATGTGGCCGTACTTCACCGGACCCCTGGAGATGCCACCCGCGCTGGCCGCCGCCCTCATCGCCGGTCCCGCGCTCTGCTACGGCTCGGGCGTGCTGCTCTTCCGCGTCCTGCTAGAGCGCGGCCGGGGGCTGCTGGCGGCGGCGGCCGTACCGGCCGTCTGGGTCACCACCGAGTACATCATGAACCTCGCCGGCCCGCACGGGGCCTGGTGGAGCCTGGCGTACACGCAGGCCGACTTCCTGCCCGTGCTGCAGACCGCCTCGGTCACCGGGGTCTGGGGCATCACCTTCCTCCTGCTGTTCGTGCCCGCCTCCATCGCGGTCCTGCGGCCACGTGCGGCGGTGGTCTCGGGTGTGCTGGTCACGCTCACGCTCGCCCACGGTTTCGTGCGGCTCGCGATGCCCGCGGACACCGGAGGACGGAAGGTCGCACTGGTCGCGACGGACGGCTCCGGGGATCTCGTCCGCCGGTACGGCGAGGCCGTGGACACCGCGGTGGACCGCGGTGCGGAGATCGTGGTGCTGCCCGAGAAGGTGTTCGAGACCGCCGATCTGCCGTTCGCCCGCCCGGGCGCGGAGGTGGTCGCGGGGATCGCCATGGAGACCAACAGCGCGGTGAGTTATCCCTCCGGCGTGCGCTACGACAAGCACCACATGATCCCCGGAGTGGAGCGCGGGTTCCGGCCCGGCACCGGCCTGGCCTTCCTCGACGGCAATCGGCTCGGCCTCATCATCTGCAAGGACCTGGACTTCCCCGGCCTGGTCCGGGAGTACGGCAAGGCCGGCACCGCCGCCCTGCTCGCGCCGGCCTGGGACTTCGACGAGGACGGGTGGCTGCACAGCCGCATGGCGGTGGTGCGTGGCGTGGAGAACGGCCTGGCGGTGGCCCGTGCCGCGCGCGAGGGACTGCTGACGGTCAGCGACGACCGCGGCCGGATCTTGACCGAGCGCCGCAGCGACATGACGGGTATGGCCACGGTCACGGCCACCCTGCCCCGGACGGGCTCGGCCACCCTCTACACCGCCCTGGGTGACTGGGCGGCATGGGCCTCGGCAGGGTTGCTGCTGCTCGCGCTCGGTGCGGCGGCCCGGACGAGATCCTCCGGCTCGGTGAGCCCGAACGCGGAGCCGTCGTCGGATCAGCCGGCGGCGGACAACGCCCTCTTGTGCCGGGTGTCCAGGACCGCGATCACCGCGAACGCGACAGCCGCCGCCGCGACGGCGACGACGTAGCACCACGGGGCGGGCAGGTAGTTGGCCGCCACCAGCGCGTTCGGGGCCTTGTCCGTGAACACCCGGAAAATGATCGCGATCGGGCCCTCCCAGACGCCCGCGATGAGCGTGAGAAGCATCGCCAGCCGATACCAGGCTTCGTTCATGATTCACTCCCGTCGAGATACGAACGTATCAACGACACCACCCGAGACCCCTCAGAACAAGGTCTTAATGGCCAATACATCACGCTATTGATGCCAGTAGGCTGCGTATGTGCGTGACGAAATGAAGTGCCGAGTCTGCCGTGACCCTGTGCGGCCGTCCACGCGCGGCCGCCGCCCGGTCTACTGCTCCCGCGCCTGCCAGGCCCGGGCGTACCGGTCCCGCAGAAACCCGCCGATCCCGGCGCCCGCCGTGCCGGAGCCGGCCGGTCGCCAGCGCCAGATCGCCGAGGCGGTCTGGCGGATCGCCGCCGGGCGCGGCCTCCAGATGGCCACCATCCGGGAGATCGCCGCCGAGGCGGACGTGTCCCCGCGGGTGGTGCAGTACCACTTCACCAACAAGCACCACCTGCTGGTCACCGCCTTGCAGATGTTGCACCGGGAGAACGAACGCGGGGCCCGGGAGCGGATCGCGGCGCTGCGTGACGCGTCCGACCCGCGAGTGCTGCTGCGTGCCACCCTCGAGGAACTGCTTCCGCTCGACGACCAGCGACGCACGAGCCTGCTGGTGATGTCCGCGTACTACGCGCGGAGCCTTACGGATCCTGCGCTCGCGGCGGTCTTTCTGCACGAGGGCGGCCCGCTGGAGGACTTGGTCGCCGCCCTGATCACGGCGGCCGGCGCCCGGCCCTCGATCGACGCGGCCCGGGAGGCGGACCTGCTCGTCGGCGGCGTGACCGGGCTCGGGCTCGACCTGCTCCACCGGCGCCGCACCCGGGCGGACGTGCGACGCACCCTGGACTATCACCTTGACCGCATCCTGGCGGAGCACCTATGACCGGGCCACCGATCTAGGGCTTCATAGCGACGCCGCAGCGGAGTTTCAGCGGGTGCGTGGTGTCGAGCGGGAGGGTTTCCCCAGGCGCCCATTGCTCGATGAAGGTGAAGCCGGGGGCTACGAGGTCCAGCCCGTCGAAGAACTTCGCGATGTCGTCGCCGGGCCGGAAGTTCAGTGGGACCGCCAGGTTCTTGTTGTTCTCCTGGATCCGCTTCCATACTTCGGGGTTGATCCGGTCAGTGGTCGCGTGTGACAACACCAGCAGGGAGCCGGACGGTACCTGCTCCATCAGGTCCCTGACGATGCCATACGGGTCGTTGCCAGGAGGGACGAAGTGCAGGACGGCCAACAGAACCACCGCGACCGGCTGGGAGAAGTCGATCAGGCGTTGAGTCGTAGGGTGGTCAACGATCTCCAAGGGGGTCATCAGGTCCCCCTCGACGTAGCCGGTGTCCGGATCGTTGACGATCAGAGCCTCGGCGAGCGCGAGCACGCTGGGGTCGTTGTCGACGTACACCGTGCGCGCATTAGGTAATTCGGCCTGAGCGACCTGATGGACGTTCTGTTGTGTGGGCAGGCCCGACCCGATGTCCAGGAACTGGCGGATGCCGAGACCGGCCGCGTACCGGGTGGCGCGCTCCAAGAATTGCCGGTTGACCACTGTCAGCAGCCGTGATTCCGGCGCCACCTCCAGTACGCGCTGGGCGGCTTCCACGTCCACTGCGAAGTGGTTCTTTCCACCGAGCATGTAGTCGTACATGCGCGCGGGGGACGGCCGTGTCGTGTCGATTCGCCGGTCGGTCATGTCACCTGCCTGAGGGGTCTTGTTCGCCGGGACATCGGCAATGGTAGATGCGCCAATGATGACCCCGATGTGCCCCCATCAAGACTTGAAAAGCGCAAGCCCGGTCGCGCAGCTCTTCTAGATTGTCCACCGGTCTACTTGGGTGATCGGCTCCCCGCGGTTCCGGCACACCTTCGTCCGGGCTTACGTCAGATGTCCTGTCTCTCGGATGGGCACCCAGGGCAGTAGGCCGAACGGTTTGTAGGAGCTGAGCACGACGGTCAGGATCAGCACGCCGCACGCACCCCCGGAGTCCTTGACCAGCGCGAACGGGTCGGCGAGGGCTCGACCGGCGAGGGCCGTGGTGGCAGCGTCGTCGAGGGTGGGCACAAGGACGAACAGGGCCAGGAGGGTGCCGGCGGCGGTGAGCAGGAACTTGAGTAGCACCCACCAGTGGCGCAGCACCCGCCACGGAGTGAGCAGGCCCAGCGCGAGGCCGGTGGTGAGTGAGAGCAGCGCCAGGGGGATGATGAGCGCCAGGCCCAGCCGGTGCGCCGCCGGATAGATGATCACGGGGCCGGCTCCCCGCCATCCGGCGATGACGAGAGCGAGGATGGCGGAGTCGGCGCCCAGCAGCCCCACCGAACTGATCACGTGCAGGGTGCGCAGGGCCTTGCGCCACAGCGGGGACAGCAGAGAGCCGGGCCGCCCGCGGAACCGCCGCGCTTCGGCCGTCCCGCGCGCGTCAGACGGCTTCGTCGCTTCGGCCGTCCGGTGTGCGTCAGGCGGCCTCGATCTGCCGTGGGATGCCTGGGCGCCTTGTCCCCTGTCCACTGGAACTCCCTCTGAGTTGATTGCCGGATTCGGTGGGCCACGCCCGGCCGACCGAACCGTCAGCCGGGCGTGTCGTGGTGCCGGTTCAGTTGCCGTTCCAGAAGGCGCAGTCGTGCTCGGTGGCGAGGTCCACCGGCCGGATGCCGCCCGGCCCGGAAGCGAGCGAGAGCGTGGCGCCACCACCGGAGCGATAGGCCGGCCAACGCGGCAGCCCTGGACCGTTGGGGTCGCCGGTCGCGGCGAAGCGCGTCCAGTAGGCGATCATGTCGCGTGACAGCTCCTGATCCGCAGGGGTGGTGGGCGGCGTGCCTGGGCCGTCCAGGAGGTAGGGCACGTCGGTGCCGTGTGACGACACCTCTCAGGATGCCCGCGGTGGTATGCACGGTGGCCCTTGGGGGATCATCCGACGCCTGCGCTCGCGTTGTCCCTGGTGGCAAGGCTACGGCGACGGCCAAGATCAGCGATGGATACCGTATTCGCATGGAGACAGCATTTCGAGCGTCCGGCTGTTCCGCGTCGTCTCACTGATGTCCCCGCGACTACACCCCCTGTCGTACGTGTGGGCCCGAGCGAACCGATCCACTTCATCGCCGCGCCATTGGCCATCGTGACGAGAGGTCACCGCAGCCGCTCATGACAGGTTGTAGTTCGCATTGCGGTTCAGGGGATCCAGAGCCGCTCGGGATGGATCACGCATATTCGCCGACCTACATTGAACCGTCCGGAACAATGCAAGATCGATCATTGATCCGTGACTTCTGATTGTGGCCGCCCGGACGCCACACCTGCGGCATTCCACCGGCCACTAGCGACGCCTGCCCCGCATCGTGAGCACCACTACGGCGACAACTACCACGATCACGACCAGAAACAGCAACTCAGGCCAACCAAGAGCAAACATGCGAGCACCCTCATTCGTTATCTTGCGGTCCGCGTCCGACCGTTTCGCCTGAACCTTTCACCTCCGGCGGGGGCTCGGGCTCCGACCAGGGACACAAGGTCATGATCGTTCGGACGTGAGGCGCCCACCTTGACGCCGCGCGGCCTCTACCAGGCGCAAATGGTGGCTGGTGATCATCTATGAGATCACCAGCTTTTCTCTCCCGCCTCGCCGACTTAACGGCCTGGACCTGCAGTCACTAGATCGTCGAGGACAAGCTGCACCATGTCTTCGACGTCGCTTACAGCGACCATCTTGTTTTAGGGTCGACGAACGGCATTCGAGCCCCAACATGGCCGGCGATTCGGCCGATCGCTTCTGGTACCAAGCGCCGGAGCTCCTCAGTACTCACGATCGTCCATACATTCGGCCGGCTAGTGAACTCGCCTAACAACTCGGCGTGATCGTCGGCAAGCTGATGATCAGGATTGTTTAGCAGGACCAGGATCGGCTTCCACGGCTGCTGGAGTCGAGTCAGTTCGTCCAGCGCCTCATGGTGATCGGGAAGCATAAGGACCCATGGATCAACGAGCACTATCTCAGGATCCTCTGGCTGACCGACGGCTAACATGCGGTTGCTGCGGTCCAGGAAGTTCCGTACCTCTGCCTCGTAACCGAGGGAGGTGACCACCTCTGCCAGCACGTCTGCTATTGGACGATTGGTCTTACGATCGCGGAATGGGGTCCACTCGATCGGGCTGCGCCCGTAGTAGTACGGGTCGAGTGAAGGGGGAAGCTCGCCGATTCGTGGCGCCAGGACGGTCACCTGGATCACCGGCTTGTCGATCGAGGAGGCGAAAGCGCTTGGCAACGAGGAGTAGTCCAAAGGTAATCCTATGGACGGTGCCACCCGCTCGCCTATTTCGACGATCCGCCTGGCCAATTGCAACACTGCTCGCTCATAGTTTTCGCGGAATTTACGAAGCTTCATCAGTCCGTAAAAACCGTATTCTGCGTATGCGCCGAGGTCCTGACCCGGCATCGTGACCCCTCTGGCCTGTTGAGGCAACTCGGAGTGAGCAACAGGCACCCAGAGCGCAGGGACGATCGCCTGAATCGGCTCACCATATGGTGACTCGCGGCGCAGGAATGCCGCCCATTCCTGGCCGCACTCCTCGCTGCTGAAATAGCGTCGGGAGAGGACAGGGACAAACACCCGGCAAGTGGCGAGCGCAGTCCCTATTCCGAGATGCCAGGGATCGCCGCCCCGCAAATCTGTAGCCATGAATCCCGGTCTGGATCCCGCCCCCATCGGAGAATCGGTGAGCTGCATGACGTGCCAGGAGAGGTCGCTGAACAGCTTGGTTACCCAGCGATCTGGATCAACGTCGTCATCCGGTCCATTCCTCGGAGTGTGCGCATAGCTGAGGAAGAAGTACGGCCCCGATTCCACAGGCTCGGAGGAATGGCCAAGGCTCACTGTGCCACCTCACCAGGTCCTTCATTGCGGCCCACACCCTGAGCATCCTCGAGAAATACGTTTCGCATGTCGAGGAATATCGACGGGTCGCACGGCCGAAGGCGGGTCAGTTCGGCCGTCAACACAATTTCCCGGGCAATTTGATAAGTAACGGAATCATAGTCGTCCCATTTATTGGTGGATACCAGCCCATAAATACCGTGCCGTCGATAATTCGTATCCATGTCGAAGCTCGCGAACTGAATCCTCTTGGCGACTTCGGGGGCTCCATCAAGATCTAACGCCGTCCACAGGACCGGCACAATGGCTCGCTGTGTCGAGTTCCCGATGGACTCCGCACGGTGCCTGGACTCCCGACGGTAAAACGCATCCCACTCCATTCCACAGTATTCGCTGCGAAAATAACGAGGAGCGTACAGCGGCACGAAAACGCGACATGATCCCAACGCATGCTTGATCTCTGGGTCCCATTCGATTCCGCTACGCATTCCCAGATCCACATAGCCTGGTAACAATGCGGCCGGGCAGTCCGTCATTTGCATGATATGTGAGCAGAGATCACGAAAAAAGTTCATGACGTACCGACCGGGATCGTCATCTATTAGGCGATGATATTTGACGTGCGCATGGCTCATAAAGAAGTAGACTGTCGACTCGGCAGCCTGGGAGTCACCTCCCCGGCGGTCATCGACGTGCTCCACCATGCGACGAACCCGTTCAGATCGGACGTAACCAGTACAACGGCGAGATGAGATTACCCCAGATTCTCTGTTCAGGTACGGATCTCCACCCACCCGGAGCTGGGATCACGATCACGTCGACATGTGGCGATCGTCCGTTGCCGGATGACTTGTGCCACCGCCTGTAAGCCGCAAGGTGCGGCCTTAGTACCTGCAACAGACTGTCCGGCTCCCTAATAATCTAGAGATCGTTCCTGTGCCCTGCAGGATGCCTCTATGCCTCTGCGGAGGCCTTAATTACATGTTGCTCGAGCTGTCGTACCTGGTCAGAACGAGCTTTGATCTTGCCTGAGCCATTTGTTCTCCAGGGGCCATTAGCCGTTGATCAACCGCCCGGCACCGGCATTGTGCTGTCTTCGAAGTCGACGCCAACCGCCTGGGTGAGCGCAGCGGCGAGGGTGGTGACCACCATCGCTGCGAGCGTGGCCATGAAGGGACTACTCCGTGCCGTCCGCCGGCAGGCGCTCCGGCAGCCCGAGCCGCGGGAACTGATCGTTGTGGAACGTGACGATCTCGGTGATCGCTCCGCCGGTGACGCGCAGGACGTCGATCGTCAGCGGCAGGTACGCGCCCTCCGGCTTCCGCCAGAGGTAGAAGGCGACGGCGGGTTGCCGGTTCACGGAGGTGAGGACGGCGCGCAGGTGCTTCATGCCCTCGAAGCCATTCTCGACCCAGTCGTTCACCACCATGTCGCGGCCGACGTACAAGCCCGGCGTCGGTGGCATCGAGCTGCGGACGTCGTCCCGCAGCAATGCGGCGAGCCCGTCGACGTCCGTGGCCACGCTGGCGTCGGTATAGCGGCGCACCAGCTCGCGCGTCCCGGCGTCCTCCTCGCCGCCGGTCCAGTCCTGCCGCTCGGCGGGCAGGTGCTCCCGCATACCGGCGTGAGCCCGCTGCAGCGCGCTGTTCACGGAGTTGACGGAGTCCCCGAGGAGCTCCGCGACGTCCTTCGCCGGCCAGCCCAGCACGTCCCGCAGGATCAGTACGGCCCGCGGGCGCGGCGCGAGGTGCTGCACCGCGACCAGGTACGCCAGCTCGATCGTCTCCCGCGCGACGGCGACGGTCTCCGGCTCATCCGCATCGCCCGCGGGCAGCTCGTCGAGCAGCCGGTCCGGGTAGGGCTGCAGCCACAGCACCTCGCCGCCGGTCGCAGGCTCCGGGCGGTACTTGGCGAGCAGGTCCAGGCAGGCATTGGTGGCGATCCGGTACAGCCAGGCCCGGAACGTCGACCGTCCCTCGAAGGTCTCCCGCCGCCGCCAGGCACGGAGGAACGTCTCCTGCACGGTGTCCTCGGCGTCCTCGAACGATCCGAGCATCCGGTAGCAGTGCACGTGCAGTTCCCGCCGGTGCCGCTCCGCCAGCCCCGAGAACGCCAGCTCGTCGACCTCGCCCAGCCCGCTCAGGCCCAGCTCCTCCAGCCGCGTGTCCGCCATCATCACGTCATCCTTCCGCCTCGTCGTGTCCGTCATAGGTGTGACGGGTACGAGCGCGACAACTCATCACCAGGGTCGGCCAGCGTGACTGATCCGGTGGCGGAGCACATGGTCCTCGCCTCCGGCTCGGGCGGGCTTCTTGGGGTCTTCGGCTCAGGCGCTTGCGTGCTCCCTCGCCGTCGGCAGCATAGGGGCGTGCTCGAATTCGGGACGGCAGCGCCGGGACGTCAGGCCAGCGCGGCCGCCTTGCGTAGGAGCACGGAGCGTTCGGGCTGGTTGGGGCACAGGCGGGCGGCCAGTTCCAGTTCGGCGCGTGCCTCTGGTCGCCGGTCGAGGCGGGCCAGCAGTTCACCGCGTACGGTCGGGACCAGGTGTGAACCGGGGAGCCGGTTGGAGGCGATCAGGTCGTCCACTATGGCCAGGGCCTGCGCCGGGCCCGAGGCCATGGCCACGGCGACGGCCCGGTTGAGGTCGACCACCGGCGAGGGGGCGACCCGGCCGAGCGTCTCGTAGAGCAGCACGATCCGGTCCCAGTCGGTCGCCTCGACCGAGGGCGCCGACGCGTGGACGGCGGCGATCGCGGCCTGCAGGCCGTAGGGGCCGAGGCCGCGGGTCGATTCCCCGGCCGACGTGTGACGCGGATGCGCCGAGGCCATGGCCAGCGCGGTCAGGCCCCGGCGGATCGCCGGGAGGTCCCACAGGCGCCGGTTCTGGTCCTCCAGGAGGATCGGCGTGCCGTCCGGGCCGGTCCGGGCGGGGAAGCGCGCGGCCGTCAGCTCGCACAACGCGAGCAGGCCGTGCACTTCCGGCTCGTCGGGCTGTAGCGCGGCCAGCGTGCGGGCCAGCCGGATCGCCTCGTAGGCGAGCTCGGGGCGCAGCAGCCGGTCGCCCGACGTGGCCGTCGACCCCTCGGTGAAGATCACGTAGAGGACGCTGAGCACGCCGCCCAGCCGTTCCCGGCGCTCGGCGGCCGGCGGCAGCTCGAACGGCACCCCGGCCGCCGCGATCGTCTTCTTGCCCCGGGTGATGCGGGCCTGCACGGTCGGCACGGGTACCAGGAACGCGCGGGCGATCTCCTCGCTGGACAGGCCGCCGACCACGCGCAGGGTCAGCGCCACCCGGGCCTCCCGGGAGAGCACCGGGTGGCAGCTGACGAACATCAGCGCCAGGACGTCGTCGTCGATCCTGTCGGGGTCGATCTCTGGGTCAATGGTGCGGTCGGCGGCGGGGTCGGCTGCTAGCAGGGCGTATCGGTCCTGGAGGGCGGCCCGGCGGCGGATCGCGTCGATCGCCCGCCGCCGGGCCGTGGCCATCAGCCAGCCGGCCGGATTGGCCGGAGAGGCACGCGGCCACGACACCAGCGCCTCGGCCACCGCCTCCTGGGCCGCGTCCTCGGCCAGCCCGAAGTCTCCGGTGAACCGGGTCAGCGCGGCGACGATCCGGGCCGACTCGACCCGCCAGACCGCCTCGACGTCCGCCGTACCCATCAGATCTGGCCGTTGCCCTCGCTGCCCGGCGGGACCTCGTCGGCCTCGGCCACCCGCCGGACCTCGATCTTGGACCCGCGGACCGCCGGGACCCGCGTGGCCCACTCGACCGCCTCCTGCTTCGTGGCGACGTCGAGCAGGAAGTAACCCCCGAACAGTTCCCTGGTCTCGCCGTACGGCCCGTCGGTGACCACCGGCGCCTCGCCGCCGAAGTCGACCACGACGCCACGGCCCGGATCGTCCAGCCCTTCGGCCGCGAGGAGGACACCGGCCTTCATCATGTCCTCGATGAACCGGCCGGTCGCGGCCATCGACTCGTCGATCGACGCCATCATGGCCGCGTTCGTCTCGTCGGTGCCCCGCATGATCAACATGTACCTCGACATCGTGTCCTCCTCATCCGGCGGGGCCGCCTCTCGGCCCTCGCACCCACATGTCGAACGAGCGGCCCGCCGATCGACACGGCCCCGGATAAATCTCTCGCCGCGGCACACCCGATCCCGTCGGACCTGACACCCGATCCCGTCGGACCGGCCCCGAGCGATGCCTGACGCGGACGCCCCCGCTGATGAGCTCGGTCCCGACAAGCCGGGGGTCGCATTTCGCCAGGGTATCGCCGAGAGGACGGACCGGCGGTGTGGGCCGGCGGCCGCGGCCGGGGCTGATCTCAGCTGAACAGCGACAGGTCTATGGAGTCGGCCAGGGCCTGGTAGCCCGCATCGTTGCCGTGCAGATGGTCGCCCACGTGGAAGTCCGCCCTGATCCGGCCGGGGCGGTCCGGGTCACGCCAGACGGCGTCGAAGTCCAGAACGGTGTCGAAGGCGCCGCTGGTACGGATCCATTCATTGACCGCCTGGCGTGCGCTCTCCCCCTCGGGGGTGTAGATCTCCGCGCCCTCGTAGGGCGCGATCGTGGTGGCACAGACCCGCACGCCGCGTTCGCGCGCCCGGGCGACCAGCTGGCGGTAGCCCGCGATGACGTCGTCGGCCGCCACCGGTTCGCCGGGGAACATCTTCAGGAAATCGGCCAGAGGGCCGTCGTCGCGTGGGGCGAAGGAGACGCCGATGTCGTTGGCCCCCACGGAGAGCACCACGTAGCCGAGGCCGGGCGTCGCCAGCACGTCCCGGTCGAAGCGGGCCAGGGCGGCGACGCCGATGCCGTCGTTGAGCAGCCGGTTGCCGCTGATGCCCTGGTTGGAGACGTAGCCGGCGGCCACGCCTTGCTCGGCGAGACGCTCGGCCAGCAGCTCAGGCCAGCTGTGGTTGGCGTCCAGGGTGGAGCCGACGCCGTCGGTGCGAGAGTCACCCACCACGACGATGGCCCTGGCCGGGGCGTCGGGGAGCAGCTCGACGGCGGAGATCAGGGCCCGCACCGGCAGGACCTCGGCGCTCGCCGGCAGCGTGAGGGCGGCGACGGCGTCGCCCGGGATCGTCCAGCCGGTCTCCAGGGCGGGATCGTGGCAGGTGCAGGTCTCCACGCGCCCGGGCAGGTAGAGGCTGATGGACAGCTTGGCCAGGGCGGGCAGGGGCAGGTCGGCCGGGTCGCTGAGGATCGGCGCACCCGCCGGGACGGTGACGGCCGGCGCGCCGGAGAAGGTCAGCGCGCGCTCGCTGCCCGGCCGCACCCCGCCGTCCGGAGCCGCGAGGGCCACCCGCGCCGCGCCGATGACGAAGGGTGCGGTCCCGAACTCGTTGGTGAAGCGGACGCGCACCCGGCGCCCGCCGCCGCTGACCCGCACCACCTGGCGCAGGGTCACGTCGGCGAGGGGCGGGTGGCCGTCGAGCGAGCCGAGCCCGTCGTGGGCCGCCTGGGGGGACGCGCCCCAGCTCCGTACCCAGCCGCTGGTGTCGTTGGTCTCAGTCATCTGTTGTCTCCGTCGATCGTGGTGGGAATGCCGCATGCGAAGACTGAGGCGGGTGGCTCACACGGGGCACACACGGCGCTGACACGGCCGCGCTGATTTCGGGTCTCGCGGGCGGGCGCGCGAAGATGGGGGGATGGACGGGGGTGCTCGGCTTCGCTTCACTCTGCTCGGCGCGTTCCAGGTGTCTCGCGGTGACGCCGTCCTGCCCGTTCCGGGCGCGCGGTTGCGGGGCCTGCTCGTCCGGCTGGCGCTCGCCGGCGGGCGCGCGGTCGAGCCGGGCGTGCTGGTCGACGCGATCTGGGCCGACGACCCGCCGTCCGGCCCCGCCCACGCCCTGCACACCCTCGTGTCCCGGTTGCGCCGCGCCCTCACCCCGACCGGCGCGGCCCCTGGCGTGATCGTGCAGGTGACGGGCGGCTACCGGCTGACGGTGGACGCGGCCGACGTGGACGCGCTGCGCTTCGAGCAGCTCACCGCCGCCGGCCGGGAGAGGCTGCGGGCGGGTGACCCGGAGGCCGCGGGCACCGCGCTCGCCGAGGCCGTGGCGTTGTGGGGCGACCATCCTGGCGCCGAACCCGCGGCCATCGCCGCGGTCGCTCCCACGGTCGCGACACGGTTGGCACAGGAGTCGATCGAGGCGGTCGCCGACCTCGCCGACGCCGAGCTGTCGCTGGGGCGGGCCGAGGTGGCCGCCGCCCGGCTGACCGCGTTGCTGGCCGAGCAGACGGTCCACGAGCGGGCGGCCGCGCTGCTGATGGACGCGCTCGCCGCGCAGGGGCGTCAGGCCGAGGCGCTGGCCGTCTACGAGCGAGTCCGCGAGGCCCTGGCCGATGCCCTCGGCACCGACCCGGGCACCGCCCTGCGGGAACGCCATCTGCGCATGCTGCGCCCCGGCGAGCCCATGCCGGCATCGGACGCCCCGGCCAGGAGCCCGATGGGCGCGAACGTCGAGGGCAGCGGCGCCGAGTTCGTGACCGGGCGGCAGACGGCCACCGACCCCGACCGGCCGACCACCCTTCCCGCGCCGCTGACCAGCTTCATCGGCCGCGACGACGACCTCACCCGCATCGCCACCTGGCTCACCACCGGGCGTCTGGTCACCGTCCTCGGGCCCGGCGGCGCCGGGAAGACCCGGCTCGCGCTGGAGGCCGCCCGCCGCCACCGCCACGAATACCGCGACGGCGCCTGGCTCGTCGACCTCGCGTCCGTGACCGAACCGGCGAAGATCGCCACGGCCGTGCTCACCGGGATCGGGCTGCGAGGAGGCGCGATGCTCGACGCCCGCAGGCGGGTCGACGGTGACGAGCTGGACGTCCTCGTCGGCGAGCTGGGCGGCCGGGAAAGCCTGCTGCTGATCGACAACTGCGAGCACCTGATCGACGCCGTGGCCCACCTGGTCGCGGCGCTGCTGCCCCGGTGTCCCGGCCTGCGCGTGCTCGCCACCAGCCGCGAACCCCTCGCGGTCGACGGCGAGGCGCTCGTACCGCTGGCCCCGCTCGCGCTGCCCGGCCCGGACGACGGCGTCGAACAGGTCCGTGAGGCCGCCTCGGTGCGCCTGTTCACCGAGCGTGCCGCCGCCGTGCGACCCGGTTTCGACGTCGACGGGACCACGCTGCCCGACGTCGTGCGCGTGGTGCGGGGGCTGGACGGTCTGCCGTTGGCCCTTGAGCTCGCGGCCGCCCGGTTGCGTACGCTGTCACTGCCCGAGCTGGCCGACGGGCTCTCCGACCGGTTCCGGCTGCTCGCCACCGGCAGCCGCACCGCACCACCCCGGCACCGCACCCTGCGCGCGGTCATCGCCTGGAGCTGGGAGCTGCTCGCCGAGGACGAACGCACCGTCGCGGAACGGATCTCGATCCTGCCCGGCGGTGTCACCCCCGCCTCGGCCGTCGCCGTCTGCGCGGGCACCACCGTGCCCGCCGCCGAGGTCCCCGAACTGCTCGCCGCTCTCGTCGACCGGTCACTCCTGCAGCTCGTGCCCGGCACCGGCCGGTACCGCATGCTCGAGACCATCCGCGAGTACGGCGCCGGCCGCCTGACCGGCGCCGGCGACCTGGGCGCGACCCGCGACCTGGCCGCCGCCCATTTCACCGGGCGGATGGCCCGAGAGGACCCGCGGCTGCGTGGACCCGGCCAGTTGACGGCCATGAAGGCCATCGGCGCCGAGTACGACAACACGCTCGCCACCCTGCGCCACCTGTGCGCCACCCACGAGTCCCGCGGCGCGATCGAGCTCGCCCTGACCCTGACCTGGTACTGGCAGATGTCGGGCCGCCAGCCCGACGGCGCCTACTGGCTGGGCGAGGCCCTGGCGGTGCCCGGCGGCGGGCCGACGCCCGAACGCGACTGCGCCCGAGCCGTCTATCTGCTCAACCGGGCGGACATCCTGTCGGGGATCACCGCCGGGCAGGCCGCGGACGACCGGGCGGAGATGCGTGAGCTGGCCGGCCGGCTGCTCGCGCATCCGGAGTTGCCCGGCCACCACCGCGTGTTCGGCCCGGTCCTGCTCTTCCTGCTGGAGCCGGAGGCCGCGCTCACGAGCTTCCAGCGCCTGGCCAGCGGCGACGACGTGTGGCTGGCCGGGCTGGCCCACATGTTCCAGGCCGAGATCGCCGAGAACGCGGGCGCGCTCGACCGGATGCGTGTCCACGTGGAGGCGGCCCTGGCCCGCTTCCGCCAGGCCGGCGACCGCTGGGGCCAGGCCGCCCTCCTGCCGATGCGCGCCCAGCTGCGGCGGTACGAGGACCTCGACGGCGCGCTGGCCGACCTGGGGGAGGCCCGGACGCTGGCCGGTGAGTTCGGCCCGCTGAACCTCGGCGACCAGCTGTACAGCGACCTGCGCTGGATCGACGTGCACATGCGGCGCGGCGACACCGGCCGGGCGCTGGCCATGATCGACGCCGCCCGGGAGCGTGCGCTGCACGCGTGCTCGGCGGAGATGCTGGTCCTGATCGACACGCGGGAGGCCGGCTTCCGGGTGCGGCTCGGCGACCTGGACCGGGCGGGCGACCTGCTCGACGACGCGGAGCGGGGTCTGCTCGGCGGCACCGTGTTCCCCGCGGACCACGCCCGGACGCTGGTCGGCAGCGCACGGGCCGAGCTCTGCCTGGCGCTGGGCGACCTGCCCGGCGCCGACGAGGCGCTGCGGGGGGCGTACGCGGCCGCGCTGGCGACCGGGGAACTGCCCGTCCTGTCACCGGTGACGGTGAACGCGGCCGCGCTCGCCGCGGCGCGCGGGCGGTGGCACGAGTCGGCCATGCTGCTCGGAGCGGCCGCCCGGCTGCGCGGCGCACATGACCACACCGATCTGCGGGTCCGTCATCTCACCCGCCTGGGTCAGGCCGCGCTGGGCGGGGAGGAGTTCGCCGCGGCGTACGCGAAGGGCTGGGAGCTGGACGCGAAGGCGGCCGTGGCGGTAGCCGCCCCGGGACGTACGGCTCCGTCGGCAGGTGGCTGATCCCCCGCCTTAGCTGCCCGACCTTACCGCCCGATCTCACCGCCCGACCTTACCGCCCGATCTCACCGCCCGACCTCGCCGCCCGACCTCGCCGCCCGGCCGATCTGACGGCGCGGGTTCGATTTTCGTCATCCGCTCCTCAGGTCACGCTCAATCGTCATGCACCGGGAGTTTTCACCGGGTCGCGGGAGATTTTCGTCCCGATGTCCTCCCCCTGGCAGATCGCCCTCATGACGCCCTTCGCCGCCACGTCGAACACGTGCATGAGGAGCCCCTGCTCGTTGGCGAGCACGAAGGCGCTCTCGTCCATGACCCGCACCCCGCCCGCCAGGGCCTCTCGGTAGGTGAGGTAGGTGTACCGCTTGGCGTCCGAGTTCACGTTCGGGTCGCTGTCGTACACGCCGTCGACACCGCGCTTGGCGACCAGCAGCGCGTCCGCTTCCAGCTCCAGAGCCCGTTGGACGGCCGGATAGTCCGTCGTGACGTACGGCTGGCCGATGCCGCCGGCCAGCAGGACGATCAGCCCGCGACGGAGGTGCCGATCGGCGCGAAGCCGGATGAAGGGCTCCGCCACGCTCTGCATCGGCACGGCGGTCATCACCCGGACATCCGTCTGCGAACGCGCGGTGAGCACTCCACGCAGCATCAACGCGTTCATCACCGTGCCGAGCATGCCGATGTTGTCGGCTTCGGCCCGGCCTATCCCCCAGCCCTCGGCCATCCTGCCGCGGAAGTAGTTGCCGCCTCCGATGACCACCGCGACCTCGACACCCAGCTCGCGGACGGAGAGGATCTCGTCCGCCAGCTGGGAAAGACTCGCCGGATCGGTCCCCCAACCGGCATTCCCCGCAAGCGCCTCGCCGCTCAGTTTGACCACTACACGTGAGTAACGACCCATCCCGTTCCCTTCACGGCCGCCCCACCGGCGACCCGATCAAGGATACGAGCCGCCTCTCGGGCATCCGGCAGGATGGCGGTCGTGGCGCGGGGCGTTCAGGCGGTCTTCGTGACCCCCTCCGTACCTCTGACGGAACTTTCACGCCTCTTCCGGCAGAACCCCGGACCGCTCGTCCCGGTATAAGGGGCATGGACTACGTTCAGCGCTACGGCAGGGCCGCACGCTGGTTCCATGCCTTCGTCTACCTGGTCATGCTGGTGCTGCTGTCGACCGGCTGGTGGTTCGTCCTCGACGATTACCAGGGTCAGCTGCTGGGCCTGCCCGACGGCGACATCCACGAATGGACCGGCCTGCTGTTCGTGCTCGCGACGCTCGGCTACGCCGTAGGGCGCGTTCGCGCCGCCCGCGACTTCGTCCGGGAGTCACTGGAACGCGAGCCTGGCGACGGCCGCTGGCTGGCCGCCTGGCCCAGGGCCGCGCTCACCGGCCGCTTCCGCCCTCACGAGGGCCACTACGATCCCGGCCAGCGCCTGGCCAACCTGGTCATGCTGACCACCTTCGCCGTCATGGCCCTGACCGGGCTGGGCATGCTGTACCTGCCCTCTCTCCTGCTGCTGGCCGACCTGCACCGCTGGGCCACCTTCCTGCTCACCCCGGTCCTCGCCGGCCACGTCGTGGTGGCCAGCGGGCTGCTGCCCGGTTACCGGGGGGTCTGGCGGTCCATGCACCTGGGCGGACGGCTACCGCGCCCGGTCGCCGCCCGGATCTGGCCGGGCTGGCTCGCGCGGGAGGACGGCGGCAGACCTGCCGAACCTGACGGACCCGCTGGATAACGGTCTTGCGGAAGACGCCTCCGGCGAAGGCTCTCCGGCTCCGGGGTGATCCTCTCCGGCTACGGGGTGATCACAAAAGCAGTCCTCCGCCCGCCGCGGCGCAGCGAGGCGCACCCCGCAGCGGGACGAAGGTGGTCCGCGGCCGGTTTCTCAGCAGCAGCCGGTGCGCGCCGTGGCGCCGACGGCCTGCTCATCGGTCCTCTCCGCGCTCGGGCCGCAGACACACGCGGCCGCCGGGGCCTGCGAGGAGGTGGCGGACATGCCCAGGACGTCGGAGGTGCCCAGGACGTCGGCGTCGGCCTTGACCACGTACACCTCCCACGGTTCGGCGCCGGGTCCGGTGACCCACACCTTGTCCTGCAGGGCGTAGCAGCAGGAGGTGTCGTTCTCCTCGAAGGTGGCCAGGCCGGCGTCCTTGAGCCGCTGGGTGGCGGCGGTGACGTCGGCGGTGTCGGCCACTTCGACGCCGAGGTGGTCCAGGCGGGTGTCGTGGCCGGCCTCGCCCTCCAGCAGGACCAGCTTGAGCGGGGGCTCGGCGATGGCGAAGTTGGCGTACCCGGGGCGGCGCTTGGCCGGCTCGGCGCCGAACAGCTTGGAGTAGAAGGCGATCGAACCTTCCAGGTCGGCGACGCGAAGCGCGAGCTGGACGCGGGACATGGCGATCCTCCATGGGTCGAGGCCGGGTGGTGGCGGTCACCACTCGGGCGCCGCTGTTTAGATGGACATCTATTCAGCCGGTGTCGTCAGCTTGCGATACTGCTTCGAGATCTGTCAACTTAGAGGTATGTCGAAACAACTGCTGCCGGTCATCGAGCTCCCCCGAACCGGGACCGGAGCCGGAGCCGGAGCCGGGATCAGGACCGGAGCCGGGACCGGAGCTGGGACCGGAGCCGGAACTGGGATCAGGACCGGAGCTGGGATCGGAGCTGGGACTGGAGCCGGAACTGGGACTGGGACCGGGACCGGCGAGCAGGTGTGCTGTGCGCCGCTGGCGTGCGAGCCGCTGAACGCCGCCGAGGCCGAAGAACTGGCGCCGTTGTTCAAGGCGATCGCCGACCCGGTGCGGCTGCGGTTGCTCTCGCTGATCGCCTGCCACGAGGGCGGTGAGGCATGCGTGTGCGACCTGACCGGCGCCTTCGAGCTGACCGGCCCGACGATCAGCCACCACCTGAAGGTGCTGCGCACCGCCGGGCTGATCGACTGCGAACGCCGCGGCACCTGGGTCTACTACTGGGTGAACCCCGGCGTCCTGGAACGCCTGTCGGCGATCCTTGGACCACCCCTGCCGGCGCTGGCGTGAGCGGAACCGCGCGGGGCCCGTCCGCACCAGCGACGGCCGGAGAGACACCGGCGAATCCCTCGCCTTGCCACCACCTCACCCCCCATTCCGCCACCGACCGACCACACCCCGCCGTCCACCCCTCCTTGACCTCACGCCACCGCCTCGCCCCCCGTTCCGCCGCCGACCGGCCGCGAGCCGCCGTCCCCGTTCAAGGAGTCATCGTGTCCGAGGTCCCTGAGGTGCTGTTCGTCTGCGTCCACAACGCGGGGCGCTCCCAGATGGCCGCCGCCCTGCTCGACCACCACGCCGCCGGGCGACTCACCGTCCGCTCGGCCGGATCCGCGCCCGCCGAGACGATCAACCCGGCCGTCGTCACCGTGATGGACGAACTCGGCCTGGACCTCACCAAGGAGTTCCCCAAGCCGCTCACCACCGAAGCCGTCCACACCGCCGATGTGGTCATCACCATGGGCTGCGGCGACGTCTGCCCGATCTTCCCCGGCAAACGCTACGAGGACTGGCACCTGGCCGACCCGGCCGGCCAGGGCACCGACCAGGTGCGCAGCATCCGGGACGAGATCGACGCCCGCGTCCAGGCGCTGCTCGCCGAGCTCCTGCCCACACCGGCGGACCGCAGGTGAACACGACCCCCGGCGCCACAGCGGGGCCGCACGTCACGGCCATGACGGTCCGGCACGCGGCCCAGGTGCTGGCCATCTACCAGCTCGGCATCGACGAAGGCCAAGCCACCTTCGAGACCACCGCACCGCACTGGGAGCACTTCGACACGCACAAACTGCCCGGCCACCGGTATGTCGCCCTCGACGACGCCGGCCGCGTCCTCGGCTGGGTCGCCGCGGTCGCGGTCTCCGACCGGTGCGCCTACGCCGGGGTGGTGGAGCACTCGGTGTACGTCCACCCCGCCGCCCGCCGCCGCGGCGCCGGAGCGGCCCTGCTCACCGCGCTGATCGCCTCCACCGAGGCCGCCGGGATCTGGACGATCCAGTCCGGCGTCTTCCCCGAGAACACCGCCAGCCTCACCCTGCACGAGCGCGCCGGATTCCGCGTCATCGGCACCCGGGAGCGGATCGGCCGCCACCACGACGTCTGGCGCGACGTGGTCCTGATCGAACGCCGCAGTCCGGTCGTCACCTGACACGGCGGACACTCACAGCAGCAGGGCAAGAACGGCGAAGGCGACGGCGCTGAGCAGGGCCGCGGCCTGGCAGATGACCACACCTTTGACGTAACCGCGCAGGTGGTGGCCCATGTCGTCGTAGGCGTCCATGCCCTCGGTACCGGGCAGGACGACGAAAGCGGGCCGCCAGCGCACCACGATCAGCCAGTCCAGCACGACCAGGTCGAACAGGTTGAAGCTCTGCCAGATGATCGTCGCGTAGACCAGGGCGGTGCCGAACCCCGCGCCAGGGGCGATGGTGGGCAGGCCGGCCATCGCGGCGGTGAGCAGGGCCAGGACCCCGGCCGCCAGCAAGACGCCGGCGACGCGGGTGACGCTGCGCCCGCGCGGGCTTTTGGGGCCGTACCGCTCGGCGATGGCCGGCGGGTAGTCGCCCACCATGAAGTCGGGTGCGACCAGTGTGCCGATGATCAGGACGGCCGCCAGCAGCAGACCCAGGCCCGACCCGTACGCCAGGCCGTGACCGGCAAGCGAACCCCATGGCATGAGAACCTCCGGCTCAGGTGAGTGAAAGACCGGCGGCGGCGCCCGCCGCCACCGTGCTCCGAGGGCCGGTACCGGCCCGGATGCCGCGCATCTCGGCCTGGTGGACGCCCCCCACGGGGGTGGGCATCGGGAGGCCGATCACTGAGTGGGTCGGTGAGCGCAGCAGTCGTCGGAGCATCCGCCCTGGTCGGTGGCGGCCTCGGATGGGATCGGGGGCGGGATGACCGGTGCGGCGCAGCAGGTGTCCCCGTGCCAGGCCCTGCGGCCTTCGATGACCGCCAGGACGGCGATGACCAGGGCGGCGGCCGGGTCGGCCCACCACCATCCGAACGCGCTGTTGAGCGCCAGCCCGCCCAGCAGCACGGCCGACAGGTACGCGCACAGCATGGTCTGCTTGGAGTCGGCCACCGCCGAGGCCGAGCCCAGCTCGCGGCCGGCGCGCCGCTGGGCCGCCGACAGGGACGGCATGACCACCAGGGAGACCGCCGCCAGGACCAGGCCGGGCGTGGAGTGGCCGACCTCGTTCGCGCCCGCCAGGGAGCGTACGGCGTCGAGGGTGACGTAGGCGGCCAGCGCGAAGAACGACAGCGCGATGACACGCAGCGCGGCCTTCTCGCGGCGTCGGTGGTCGACGGCGGAGAACTGCCAGGCCACCGCGGCGGCGGAGGCGACCTCGACCACCGAGTCCAGACCGAACCCGACCAGCGCGGCGGAGGAGGCCGCGGTACCGGCGGTGACGGCCACCACCGCCTCGGCCACGTTGTAGGTGATGGTGGCGGCCACCAACACCCGAACCCGCCGCCGCAGCACCGCATACCGGTCCGGGGCGAGGCCGGTGAGGGGCGGGTTTTGTACGGGACCGGCGGCGGGTGGGGTGTGCGTTCTCACGCGAACCGGCCTCCTTCGGCGAGCCGCAGAGGGTCGCGGCCGGGACCCTCGGGGACTTCGAGGACCTCCGAGACCTCCGAGACCTCGGGAACCTCGGGAGCCTCGGGGTCGGGCTGGGCGCACAGGACGACGGTGTGGCCGGTGGCGGACAGCAGTTGCTCGGCGGAGCGCAGCAGGTCCATCAGCTCGGGACGGGTCAGCGCGTAGAACGACTGGCGGCCCTCGGCCCGGTAGTCGACGAGGCCGCAGCCGCGCAGGCAGGCCAGGTGCTTGGACACCGTGGACTGGGCCAGCCCCAGCTCACCGGTCAGATCCACCACCCGCGCCTCGCCGCGCGCCAGCCGGGCCACGATGCGCAACCGGGTCTCGTCGGCCAGGGAATGGAACAACGCCGCCGCCGGCGGGATCCCCGCCGCGATACCGGCGCTCACACACCGACCCCCACCATCAATCGCCATATGACGATGATAGTCAGATATTGGGATGTGTTGGCAAGAAGCCCACGCCCTCAGGCAGCCTTGGTCGGGTGGCGACGACCGTCCGCACCGGTCCGAGAGGCGGCCATCCAGTGGCAGAGAGCGGTCTGACTTTTCAGTGCTGGCGCGACGAGGGTCCCGTCCGTCCAGATTCCGTACGACTCGCGCGAGGCCGCCAGCGCCCTCCTGCTCTATGCCGGCAAACTGGCGACATTCCAGGACGCCGGAGTCCTCAGCACGGAGGTCGTCACTCGCGGCCTCGTCATCGGATCAGCCGTCATGGCCGGGTCATTCCTCGCACGGCGAATCCTGCGCGACGTCACAACGCAGCGCTATGAAGTGCTCATCGACCTCGTACTCGTCACGGCCGCGCTGGGCATGACCATCAGCGCCTTGCGATGAGACCACAAGCGGCAGGTACCGACGATCGGTCCATACCGAGTTCGGTGGCGGCGCTGATCGTCTCCCCGCTGCTGCTGGAGGTCCGCAGTGGAAGCCGGGTCACCGGCCTCTTCGAGCTCCTGGCGCGATGCCGGGCCTTGGTGTGGTGTCGGCAGTTCGTGGAGCAGTAGCCGGTTTGTAGGAATTCTCGTTCTGCGGGGATGCCGAGGTTCAGTTCGAGGTCGACGAAGCTGGGGAGGGCGTCGAGGTTCGCGTTCGGGACGATGAATTCTCTGCCCGTGTACTTCTGCAGTACCGACTGTTTGAAGGCGGGCTTGCAGACGAAGGGGTTCGCGTAGGTGTTGTAGCCGAGCCCGACGCCGGTGTTGAGGAAGCCCACGTCCTGGCACTGGAACAGCACGGCGCGCATCGCGGCGGCGTCGCTGTGGCCCGTGTATCGGGCGGCGAAGTTCCTGAAGCACGACTTCGACTCACCGGTGGAATAGGGAGAGGGCCCGGCGGCCGCCAGCGCTTTGAGGAAGGAGACGTTGCAGCCGATGGCCGCCGACGGTTCTTTTCCTTTGAGCAGCGCGGTCCGGCTGCAGCCGGTCACGGTCTGGAATGCTCCGACGACATCCTCGTGCGGGCGGAGCCGGGAGTAGGCGACGACCAGGTCGGTCTGGGCCGAGAGCGGGTACGTCCCAGGCATGCCGAACTCCTCGTCCAGCAGGCGGAACCACGTCTCGAAACTCGGTACCCGGGCTTGGACGCCGGTCGGGAGGGTGTAGACGGCGAGGTTCGTCGGGTCGGAAAAGTCGTTGAGGCCGGGAAACCCGGCGTACGACAGGATTCCGATACCGGCTTTCGGCGGGCTGTCGCCGTAGATCCTGCGCAGTGCCAGGTAGCGCTCCAGGTTGGTGCTGGAGCCCGCCCACGCGTACCAGAAGCCGCTGGGATACAGCGAAGTAGTGCCGCGGGTGTGCGTGGTCCCGAACAGATTGGGCGAGACGCAGCGCACCTCCCGCTGTTCCCACGCGGTTCTGTACTCGATCGGTGTGGAAATGCAATCGGCCGCTATCTGCGCCGCCGCCCGGGAGCCTGGCAGCGCCGTGCCGGAAACGGCGAGCACGAGGGCGCCGGCCAGGAAGAGGGTGCACAACCTCCGGCCGGTTCCCGAATGTCTGGGGCCCATACATGCTCCTTGCGGCTCGCGGCGGTCAAGACGGAGCGAGCCGGTCGGCTCGCCGGGATCAATCTCCCGGACGGCGGCGAGAACCAACCGTGACGTGGCCGCTGATTGCCCCACCCGGACGGAGCGGAGATCAAGACCATGCGTATCCATGAAGATCTCGCCGAGCCTCGGCGTCCCCGCTTCCTGGTGTCAGGCGAAGCCGGCCAGTTTGTAGAGCACGAGGGAGCCGGCGACCGCCACGTTGAGGCTGGCCCCCGTGCCGATCATCGGGATCTCCACCACCTGGTCGAGGAGGTCGAGCGCCTCGGGCGGGATGCCGTCGCTCTCATGGCCGAGGACCGCGATGGTCGGCTGACGGGTCATCGGAAGGTCCGCCAGCCGTATCGCGTCTTCGGCCAGCTCGACGCCCAGAACCCGGATCCCGGCCGACCGCTGCTCGGTGAGCCACTTCAGCGGGTCGCCCGCCCAGTGCACGCACGCCGCCTGGCGCAACGTGTTCCCCCGGCGGATCGCCTCCGGCACCCACGGCAGGCGCGGTACGGCCAGGCAGGCCCCCACGGCGTCACACGTGCGGAGCAGAGTGCCGAGATTGGCCCCGTGCAGCGGCCACAGCGGCGCGGCACGGTCACGCCACGAGGCGTCTCTAGGAGCGAGAGCGGGAGCGAGAGCGGGAGCGGGAGCGGGAGCGGATGCTCCGGCTCGCCAGGACGACCAGGGCCATCTGGACGACGAGTACCAGCAGTGCGACCAGTGCCGACGCGGCGAGCGTCTCTTCCTCGGAAAGCCCGCCGGCGCATTCCGTTATGTTGCCTCCCTCGTACACCGATCCACAGTCGCGTCCCATGATCGAGACGGCGACGAACCAGTTGACGAACAAGAGGGGAAGCACACTCAGAAGTATGGCAGGCCTGATGTATTTCGTCCTGTCGTCAGAAACCATGGGTACGCGACCTCGTGACCCTGGCCGACAGGACGGTCACCGACATGGGGCCCGAGCCACTCGCCGCTATGCCGCGGGTTTCCACTCCTTCTGGAGTATCGCGTAGACGAATTCGTCGCTCCACTCGCCCTTGAACATCTCGTTCTCCACGAAATGGGCTTCGCGGCGCATGCCGAGCCGCTCCATCAGCCTGGCCGAGGGGGTGTTCCGGGCGTCGCAGCGGCCGTAGACACGGTGCAGGCCGAGAACGTCGAAGCCGAGGCGCAGGATCTCGCGGGATGCCTCGGTGGCGAGGCCACGCCCCTGGTAGGCAGGGTGGAAGACGAAGCCGATCTCACCCTGGCCGTGCTCGGCGTCCCGCCAGAACAGGGACAGGTCGCCGATCAGCGCACCGGTCTCGCGTAGTTCGACGGCGACGCTGAGGACGTCACCGTCCTCGAGCAACTCCGCCCGGCCGATCTTCGTCCCCAGGGCCTCCTCGGTCTCGTCCCGCGTGCGCGCGTCCCAGTAGAGGTATCGGGCGACGTCGGGGCGCGAGTGGAAAGCGTGCAGCTCGTCGAGGTCGTCCATGGTGAAGGGGCGGAGCAGTAGCCGGGGAGTCTCAAGAGGATAGGGAGGCTTCAGCACTCGATCACCATATTGACGGTCCGGCCTGTGCGCCTCTCAATATCCCGGCCTGTGCGCCTCTCGATATCGAGGGCCTGCCATCGGGCTCGGCGAAGTCGTGCGCGAGGTGGCCCACTTTCCGGCCACGAGTTGTACGGTGCGATGGAGGAGGGCGGACGCTTATGGCAGACGAGCAGATCACGACAATCGGCAGATGTTATCTGTGCAAGCGAACCTTCGGCTTCATCCCCGCGAGCGTCATGACGGTCATGATGGACCCCGAGTCGAATCTTCCGCTGGGCATGACGGTGTCGGGTGCTTTCCGTGAACCGACACCGGAAGCCACCGCCCGATCGGTAGAGGAACCCATCTGCTCCGACTGCGTGGACCGGACGAGGCGGCTCGGAGAGTCCCTGGAGCCCGCCCCTCGATTCGACACCTGGCAGCGACCCGGTCCTTGATCAGTGGTCCTTGTGCGCGACGCGCGTGCACGGCTATTCGAGGCCCGGGTGCGGAACCGCGTAACCCGGGACCGACGGCCAGCGGACGGTGAGCACCACCGACTCCTCCTCGGCGTACCAGGAGTGATCGACGCCCTGGCCCCATACGACGTAGTCGCCCTGCTTGGCCAGCAGCACGCTGCGGCCGGGCAGCTCCACCCGGAATCGCCCGCTGATCAGCATGAGCAGCGCCGTACGCTTCTCCCCGACGACCCATTGCGCCCGCTCGTCGCCACGGGGGTGCACGCCCCACTTGACCTCGACACGGTCGCTGTGGCGGACGTCGTCATCCGGCTTGAAGTGGCCGAGCAGCCAGCCGCGGTCACCGGCGGCGTCGATGTCGGCGCTGCCCACGTACACGTTCTCCAGCACGAGCCGCGACGTTAGCATGGCCCTCTTCCACGCCCAGGACGAAGGCCGGCGTCGCCCGATCCCCGCTGACAGCGCCTCCGACGGCCCGTGCCGGGCGTCGAATCCCCACCCGGTCCTGATCATTTCGAATGAGCTTGCCGATCCTCCGTTGCGAGCGTTCTCACAGGCGGCGCATACTGGAGGTAATGAAGCCAGCCAGCGGCGACCCTCGTCGTCACCTGTCCACCAGTCCCTTCAAGCCCCCGCCCCCCGCGCGGCCCGCGGAGCGGTTCAGCGTCAACGACCAGGTGACCCACGACCGGCATGGTCTTGGTCTCGTCATCAGCGTCGAGGACGAGATCGCCGTGATCGTCGATTTCGGCTCACGGCAGGAACGAATCACTACGCCGTTCAACAAGCTGTACAAACTCTGACACCGCCGCACCGCGAGAGAGCACACAGCGCCAGGGAACCCACCCCGGCGGTCAGTTCGGTCTGACCGGCGTGGACCCCGTGGGGACCTCTGTTCGGCGTTGTGTCGACCTCGTCGCGGCCGCCCCAAGCTGACAGCACCACATCGGTCCCCCGTCGCCCGCTCCCACCCGAAGCCCAGGTCAGGAAGTACTTTCCGACCCGGGCTTTGATTGTCCTGACGCACGTTCGATCTTCCAGGCTTCGCCATGCGCGCAGGGCCTGCCGTTCCAGCCGCCGGTGACCACACCCCGCCGCTGGTCCCGCGCATGCCGTAGAACCGAGCCTCGTCATGGCGTTCTCGATCACCTCCGCCGCGCCCGTCCGGTCGGCCCAGGCGTCCGGGTGCCCGGAGCCGCCCCCGGGTGAAACGTTCATCATCGGCCGGCCCCGCGTGACGCGACCTGTCCAGGAAAAGGGCGGTGCCGGGGGTGGCGGGCCGGGGGCGAGGGTTGACGGGAAGGCGTCCGTCGTATTTGCTCCGCCGCACCACCGCAAAAACGTCCAGCGACGAAGGTCGGAGCTCAAGTAGAGATGTTAGCGCTAACAAAACCCCCTGTCCGCTTCCGACGCACCGCCGCCAACGGCCGGTCAGCTGACAGCGGCTGTGTGTTAGCGCTCACAGCCTCATTCGCCGCCGGAGCGGTCCAATCGTAGAAAGGCACAGGATTCGATGTTCTCCCGGTCGATACTCAGGAACCTCAAAAGGGCATCATTATCCGCGGGCGCGACGCTCGCCCTCGTCGCCGGCCTCGTCACCGGCACGGCGGGCACGTCGCAGGCCGCGGGGACGCTCCCTTGTGACATCTACGCCTCGGGCGGCACACCCTGTGTGGCGGCGCACAGCACCACCCGTGCCCTCTACGGCTCCTACAGCGGGTCGCTGTACCAGGTGCGCCGCTCCTCGGACAACACCACCCGGGACATCGGCGTCCTGAGCGCGGGCGGGGTCGCCAACGCCGCGACGCAGGACGCGTTCTGTGCCGGCACGACCTGCCTGATCACCGTCATCTACGACCAGTCCGGCCGGAACAACCGCCTCACCCAGGCGCCTCCCGGCGGGTTCTCCGGCCCGGCCGCGGGCGGATACGACAACCTCGCGGTCGCGACCGCGGCGCCGATCATGGTCGGCGGTCAGAAGGCGTACGGCGTCTTCGTGGCTCCCGGCACCGGTTACCGCAACAACGCGACCTCGGGCGTCGCGCGGGGGGACCAGCCGGAGGGGATGTACGCGATCTTCGACGGCACCCACTACAACGGCGGCTGCTGTTTCGACTACGGCAACGCCGAGACCAACAGCCGTGACAACGGCAACGGCACCATGGAGGCCATCTACTTCGGGAACATCAAGGTCTGGGGCTACGGCTCGGGGAACGGCCCCTGGATCATGGCCGACCTGGAGAACGGCCTGTTCTCCGGGGTGAACCAGCGCTACAACGCGAACGACCCGACCGTGACCCACCGGTTCCTGACCGCCGTCGTCAAGGGTGAGCCGAACCACTGGGCCATCCGGGGCGGCAACGCGCAGTCGGGCGGCCTGTCGACCTTCTACAACGGGGTGCGACCCAATGTCGCGGGCTACAACCCGATGAAGAAGGAAGGCGCCATCATCCTCGGCATCGGCGGCGACAACAGCATCGGCGCCGCCGGCACCTTCTACGAGGGCGTGATGACGTCCGGCTACCCCTCGGACGCCACCGAGAACGCGGTGCAGGCCAACATCAACGCCGCCGGCTACGCCACCACGTCGGGCGGCGGCTCGGGCACCCTGACCCCCGGCTCGACGATCTCACTGCGGGCGACGACGGCCTGCTGCACGGACCGCTACATCCGCCACCAGAACGACAACGCGATCACCTCGGTGATCACCTCGTCGAGCTCCTCGACGGACAAGGGCGACGCCTCGTGGACCGTGCGCCAGGGTCTGGCCAGCAGTTCCTGCGTGTCGTTCGAGTCGAGGAACTACCCGGGGGACTACCTGCGGCACTCCAACTACCAGTTGCACAGGCAGGCCAACGACGGAAGCACGCTGTTCGCCGCCGACGCCACCTTCTGCCCCCAGGGCGGCATGAACGGCCAGGGCACCTCGTTCGCCTCCTACAACTTCCCGACGAGGTTCCTGCGCCACTACGCCAACACCGTCTACATCGCGAGCAACGGCGGCTCGAACACCTTCGACGCCACGGGCTCGTGGGCCGACGACGTGAGCTGGGTCGTCGGTCCGGCCTGGTCCTGACCTTCTGACACACCCGAACGGAGCCGTCCCCGGTCGCCGGGGACGGCTCCCTTTTCCTGTTGCGCGCTCGCGGGCGTCGTGGGAACGTTGATCGCGCTTCAGCACGCGTACACACACGGCAAGGGAATGAAGTCCATGGTCTCGGCGTCCCTCAGCGGCCGCCGTCGGCACTGACCGGTCTGCCCACCCGGCAGCATCGGCACCATCAGTGCCACGTCCGTCCCTCACGGCGGCCCAACGCGCCCGGCCCCGCGCCGGGTCTGACGAGCATGCGCGGCTCACCCGATCCACCTCGTGCGTCGGGACCGCGCGCCACCATGTCATCAACGTGAGGTCACCATCACCGTGGACACCAACGTCCAGAGCTTCGCCGTAGCCAACCTCCGCCGCCGCCCCGTGGTCGTCCAGACCGGTGGCTTCGTCGCGGGGTTCGACCCCGGCACCACCAGCCCGCACATCAACTACGCGACCCCCGAACCCGGCGCCCGGCCGACCGGCCAGGACGTCGCCGCGCTGATCGAGGCGTTCCGCGAGCGCGGCCTCAAGCCCCGGCTGGAGTTCGCGCCGGACGCCGCGCCCGCCGTCGAGCCCGCGTTGCGCGAGGCGGGATTCACCACGGAGGAGGTACACGAGTACCTGGTCTGCACTCCTGCCACGCTGACGATGCCACCGGTCCTCGAACCGGCCGTGCTCCTTGTGGAGACCCCGTCGACGGACGAGGACTACGCGTCGATCGACGCCGCCTTGGCCGAGGCGTTCAACGGGGAGTTCGCCTCCTCGCCGGAGGGCGTGGCCCGGTTGCGCCGCATCCAGGAGAGCGGCGGGGCCGTGCGGTTCGTCCGGGCGCCCGACGGCCGCTGCGCCGGCGGGGCCTCCTGCTCCGCACCGGCCGTGGGCACCTCGGAGCTGGCGGGCGTGGGCACGCGCCCCGCCTTCCGCGGACGTGGCATCGCCGCCTCCGTCACCGCCGCGCTGACCGAGGTCATGTTCGCCCAGGGGGCGCGGTCGGTGTGGCTGGAGTACGGGGGTGAGGGATCACGCCGCGTCTACGAACGCGTCGGCTACCGCCCCCAGGGCACCCGCCTGTACATGGCGCTCGGAGGCTGACCTGGGCGGGGACGGCCCAGCGCCGTCCCCGCCCCCGGCCCGCCACACGGTCTTGGCTTAGGAAATGTCGTGGCGAGCCGCTAGCTTCGTTCGTGCCGGGCCGAGCAGGACGGCCCCGGACCCGCCGAACGGAGCTAGCACAATGGGCAAGATCATCTCGAACTTCTTCATCTCCCTTGACGGTGTGGTCGAGGCGCCGGACCAGTGGCACTTCCCGTACTTCAACGACGAGATGGGCGCCGCGGTCGAGGCGGGCATGCAGACCGCGGCGGCGTTCCTCATGGGCCGCACGCTGTACGAGGAGTGGTCGGCCTACTGGACGACGACGGACACCGACCAGGACTTCGCCAAGTTCATCAACAACGCCCGCAAGTACGTCGTGTCGGACACCCTGGAGAAGGCGGACTGGAACAACACCACCGTCATCTCCGGTGACGTCGCGGCCCAGGTGCGCGAGATCAAGGAGCGGACCGACGGCGACATCCAGATGTCCGGCTCCGCGACGACCGTACGGTGGCTGCTCGCCAACGGCCTCCTCGACGAGCTGCGCCTCCTCCTCCACCCGATCGCCCTCGGCCAGGGCCGGCGCCTGTTCGACGGCACCCCGGCCCACCCGCTGAAGCTGGTCGAATCGGAGACCTTCCGAACCGGCGTCCTCAACCTGACCTACGTCCCGGCCGCCGGCTAGCCGATCGGTTCGCCTAGGCCTTGGAGACGGCGAGCTGGAACTCGTGGACCCAGTTGGCGGGGTTCTCGTTCATTTGCAGGCATACCTCTCGGGCGTAGCCCAGGGGTTTGTAGCCGTTGTCGTCGATCCAGCGGGCCAGGATCTGCATGCTCCGGTCCGCTTCGTCCATGGGGCCACGGTGCACGATCGTCGCGGCGGACTCGATGCCCGGGAGGTCCAGGACGTCGAACTCCCGGCCGGGGCCGGTGTCGCGGGCCACTTCCACGGCCGCGTGGACCAGCACCGCCTGCCCGTCCCCCGTCTCCCCGGGGGCGGCCGTGTAGTACGCGATCGACGGCCCGGACGGACACACGCCGGCGACATCCATGCGCCGGCAGATCTCCTGGTACAGCGGCCCGATCACCGGGCCGATGTCCTCGCCCTCGTAACTGGCGGCCCGCGCCGACAGTTCGGCGACGCGAGCGGGCGCGACCCCCTTCAGCACGACGTCCTCGGTGTCCATGTGACCCTCCTCTTCGATCATGCGCAGCCGTGCCTCGACCCGGGTCAGCCGGGCGGCGTCCGAGGACAGCTGCGCCTCCAGTTGTGCTCTGCGCAGCCGGAGCATGCCGTGCAGTTCGGCGATGCCGACCTTGTCGTCGAGGATGTCGGCGACCTTCTCGAGGGTCAGGCCGAGGTCCTTCAGGGCGATGACCCGGTTGAGCCGGCGCAGCTGGTCGGCCTGGTAGTAGCGGTAGCCGCTGACCGGGTGGATCTCCGCCGGCCTGAGCAGCCCGATCGCGTCGTAGTGACGCAGCATGCGCACGGACACACGACCGAGCGCGGCGAACTCTCCGATGCTGAACACGGCTCCATGCTGGCCCCTGACACGGTGTCAGAGTCAACAGGCCGCCCTGTGACCTTCTCCAGGTCGCCCGCGGCGCCGTGCAGGAGAAGACGGCTTTTCCGCTGGGCGGGTTGCGACCGACGGGGGGATTTCGCTTTCGAAGGCGGCGGCCGGGCGTGGACTTCATGGGTGGGAGTTCTCGAACCGGAATGGTTTATTCAGGCCTCTGACCAGGGCTCATGCCGTGGACGAAACCGGAGTCCTCCAGTGACCTGCGGATATCGAAGAAATGTTTCGAATAACCCGGCCAGGGTGAACGTTTCAAGGAAGCCATTCCGCCGAGAGTTATATTGCGTTTCGTCTGCTGCAATCGATTAGGGAGGCGATGTGGCATCAATTATTAGGAGAGCGGTGACCGTGTCCGCGGTCGCCATGGCGTGCGCGGCGGCTGCTTTCATGGTGGCCACCACCGCGCCCGCGGGTGCCGCGGACGATCCGCAATGGTCCATGGGCGGGCAGAACATCGGCAACAGCCGGTCCAACCCGACCGAGAACCTGCTCAGCACGACGACGGTGGGCGGGCTGGCGCTCAACTGGACCTACACCACGCGGGGCGACGTCTCGGCGACGCCCGCCGTGGTGAACGGCGCGGTCTACTTCCCGGACTGGGGCGGATACTTCCACAAGGTGGACGCGAACACCGGCCAGGTGATCTGGTCCCGTTCGGTCGCCTCCTACGTGGGCGCGAGCGGCACCGTGGTGTCCCGCACCAGCCCGGTCGTGGCCGGCGACACCGTCTATATCGGCACCCAGTCCGGCGCCCGGCTGCTGGCGATCGACGTCGCCAACGGCGACCTCCGGTGGAACGTGGCGACCGACACGCACCCTCGGGCCGTGCTGACCGGCGGGGCGGTGTACCACGAGGGCGTCCTGTACCAGGGCGTCTCCTCCGACGAGTTCTCCCTGGCCACCGACACCTCGTACGACTGCTGCACGTTCCGCGGCAGCCTGGTGGCGATCGACGCGGCCACCGGGGCGCGGCGGTGGAAGTCGTACACCCTGCCGGACCAGGGGCCGGGCGGCGACATCTTCAGCGGCGGGTCGGTGTGGGGCACCACGCCGAGCATCGACCCCGCCAGCAACACGATCTTCATCGGCACCGGGCAGAACTACTCGATCCCGCAGAGCGCGACCACGTGCCAGAGCAACGGCGGCACGCCGCAACAGTGCCTGCCGACCTGGAACGCCAAGGACTCCATCATCGCGATGGACCTCACCACGGGCGCGATCAAGTGGAACACCGGGCCGCCCCGCTTCGACGAGTGGAACTTCGCCTGCCTGCCGGGGTCCCCGCCGAACAACTGCCCGAACCCGGGCCCGGACCACGACACCGGCGACGGCACCCACCTGTACACGATCCCCGGCCCGAACGGGACGACCCGCCGCGCCGTGGGCGCGGGCCAGAAGAGCGGCGAGTTCTGGATGCTCGACGCGGCCACCGGCGCGATCATCTGGAGCGCCTCGGTCGGCCCCGGCTCGACGCAGGGCGGCATCCAGTGGGGCACCGCCACCGACGGGCAGCGCGTGTTCTTCACGTCGAGCAACGCCGGCAACCTCTCGCACCAGCTCCCCAACGGGCAGACGATCACCTACAGCTCGTTCGGGGCGCTGGACGCGGCGACCGGGCGGCTCCTCTGGCAGGTGCCCGAGCCGCACGGCGGACGGTCGATCGGCCCGGTCACGTACGCCAACGGGGTGATGTTCGCGGGTTCGATGAACAACTACATGTACGCGCTGGACGCCGCCACCGGCCGCGTGCTGTGGGAGTACCAGGGCGCGGGCTCGTCCAACGCCGGCCCGGCGATCGTCGGAGGGCGGCTCTACTGGGGCAACGGCTACTCGCGCGGGGGTACGGCGAGCACGAGGTTCTACTCGTTCAGGCTCCCCGGTCCTACACCGACACCGACCCCCACGCCGACACCGACACCGACGGTCGGGGCATGCGCCGCCACCTACCGCGTCATCTCCCAGTGGCAGGGCGGCTTCCAGGCCGAGGTGACGGTCCGCGCCGGCACCGCGCCGATCAGCGGATGGACCGTGCGGTGGGCCTTCGCCAATGGTCAGACGATCACGCAGATCTGGAGCGGCACCGCGACCGCGAGCGGCGCCAACATCACGGTCAGGAACGTCTCCTACAACGGGTCCGTGCCCGCGAACGGCACCACGGTGTTCGGCTTCCTCGGTAGCTGGAACGGCAGCACGAACGCCGTGCCGGCCTCGGTCACCTGCACCGGTCCCTAGAACGGGCGGCCGGGAGGTCCCCCTCCCGGCTCCCCGCGACCTCCCGGCGGCGGCCGACCGCGTCAAAGGCCACGTCAAAGAGGCCGCGTCACACGACGCAGCGTCACACGACGCAGCGTCACACGACGCAGCGTCACACGACGCAGCGTCACACGACGCAGCGTCACACGAGGCCGTGTCACACGAGGCCGTGTCACACGAGGCCGTGTCACACGAGGCCGCGGCGGCTGGCCTGGGCGCCCGCCTGGAAGCGGGTCTCGGCGTTCAGCTCGTCCAGCAGGTGGCGCAGCCGGCGGCGGAGGCTGCGCGGGCTGGTGCCGAGCTGCCGGGCGATGGCGTCGTCCTTGAGCCCGGCCGAGAGCAGCGTCAGCAGCCGCTGGTCCTCCGGGTCGAGCTCGGCCCACTCCTGTTCCCCGCCCCCGGCCGGCTCCGGCACGCCGCCGCGCGGCGCGGGCTGCGGGCTCATCGGAAGCGCCTCCTGCCACAGGCGCTCGAACAGCTCGACCAGGGCCACCACCATGGTGGACCCCTTGATCAGCACGCCGCGCGTCAGCGGCGTGTCCATGTGCAGTGGCATGACCGCGCGCCACCGGTCGACGATCGCCATCTTGAACGGCAGCTCGGGCAGGACCCGCGCCTCCTCGCCCGCCTTGACCAGACTGCCCAGCTCGTCGAGCGCCCCCGAGTGGTCGAACGCCTCCGGCACGTAGATGGTCCGGTAGCGGACGCCCTTGCGGAGCAGGCCGGTCTGCAGCGGGTTGTGGTAGTCCAGCACGTACGGGGGCCGGTCGAAGGTCAGTACCTCCTCCTTGGCCTCCTGCTGCAGCCGGACGTACCACCGGGCCTGCTCCTCGGGCGCCGCCAGCACCTCGAACTGGCCGCCCTCCTCCGGGTCCTGGCCGACGGTGCGGAAGGCCGCCTCAAGCTGGTCGGCGGTGTCGGTGAGCCGGTCGAGGTCGCTCTGCAGGCCGCGCACCAGCGAGCGGATGGCGGTCCCCGGGTTGGTCGCCGTCCAGCGGGGCGACCGGCCCCACAGGCGGCTGACCAGGCCTTTGGCGCGGATCCTGCTCAGGGAGGTCTGGATGCGCCCCGAGCTCTCGCCGCTCCGCATGACGAGCTCCTGCACCGTGATGCCGGGGCAGGCGAGCACCTCTCGGTAGATGCGCTCGTCGAATTCGCTGATCCCCACCACTTCCAGCGCCGGGCCGTCATCAAGCACGCCTAAGATCTTGGCCACTTCCGGCGACTGCCGCAATAGGCCACACGAACCACCTTGTCACCAAAATTCGCATACCGTTAGAAATCGGATTGTGCTTCAGAGAACCGCCCTTATCGGCGCTGTGATAGTGGCCCTGGTAGCGGCCGCTCCGCCAGCCCAGGCGACCCCCACCCCCACCCCGACGGCCCCGGCCCCCACGCCCACCGGCACGGCCGGGCCCGCCAAGACGATCACCCTCATCACCGGGGACAAGGTCACCCTCCGCCCGCTGCCCGGCGAGCAGACCCAGCTCGACGTCAAGGCCGGCCCCGGCAGGGAGAAGGTCACCTTCGTCCACCGCCGGGCCAAGGACGGGCTCAGCATCGTCCCGGTGGACGCGATGCCCCTCCTGGCCTCGGGCAGGCTCGACCCCCGGCTGTTCAACGTCACCCAGCTCGCCGCGTTCGGCTACGACGACGCCGCCAGCCAGGCGCTCCCCCTGATCGTGACCTACTCCGGCCAGGCCGGCGCGGCCACGCTGCGCACCGCCGGCGGGCGCCCGCTGCCCGCGATCAACGGCGTCGCCCGGAGCGAGCCCCACGCCGCCGCCGGCACGCTGTGGAAGTCGCTGTCCGGGCAGGCCAGAACGGCGGCCGCGCCCGAGAAGATCTGGCTGGACGGCAAGGCCAAGCTGTCCCTGGACGTCAGCGTCCCGCACATCGGCGCGCCCCTGGCCTGGCAGGCCGGCTACACCGGCCAGGACGTCCCCGTCGCCGTGCTCGACAGCGGCTACGACCCCGGTCACCCCGACCTGCAAGGCCTGGTCGTGAAGTCCGAGAACTTCACCTCCGAGCCGGACGTCCGCGACCTCAACGGCCACGGCACGCACGTCGCCGCCACGATCGCCGGATCCGGCGCCGCGTCGGGCGGCCGGTACAAGGGCGTCGCCCCCGGCGCGAAGCTCCTGATCGGCAAGATCTGCGAGCAGAGCGGCAACTGCCCGGACTCGGGCATCATCGAGGCCATGACCTGGGCGGCGGAGAACGGTGCCCGCGTCGCCAACCTCAGCCTCGGCAGCCCCGACGTGCCCGGCCTCGACCCGGTGGAGCAGGCCCTCAACACCCTGTCGGAGCAGTACGGCACGCTGTTCGTCGTCGCGTCCGGCAACGACGGCCCGCAGACGCTCGGCTCGCCGAGCAGTGCCGACAGCGCACTGTCGGTCGGCGCCTCCTTCCGCGACGACGACACGGTCGCCGAGTTCAGCAGCACCGGCCCGCGCGCCGGCGACGGCGCGGTCAAGCCCGACCTGATCGCCCCGGGCGTGGGCATCGTCGCCGCCAGGGCCGCGGACACCGCCGCGGGCTCCCCGGTGGACGACTCCTACACCGAGATGAGCGGGACCTCCATGGCCACCCCGCACGTGACGGGGTCGGCGGCGATCGTCGCCGGCCGGCACCCCGACTGGAAGGCCGCCCAGATCAAGGCGGCGCTGATGGCCTCCACCGCGCCCGGCGACGAGCTGGGCGCCTACGTCCAGGGCTCGGGCCGCGTGGACGTCGCCCGCGCCGTCGCCCAGCAGGTCACGACCGAACCGGCCTCGCTGAGCATGGGAGAGTTCGAGCTGCCCGCCCCCGCACCGGTCGAGCACACGCTCACCTACCGCAACGACGGCGACACCGCCGTCAAGCTGGACCTGAGCGTGATCGCCAAGGACGGCCACGGTGAGACGGTGATGCCGTTCAAGCTCAGCGCCACCACGGTGGAGGTGCCCGCCCACGGCACCGCCCGGGTCGGGGTGACCGCGGAGCCGACCGCGATCGGCATGTACAGCGGCACGGTCATCGCCGCCGGCGCCGGGGTCTCCGTGCGCACCGGCATCGGCGTCCGGGTCGAACCTGAGAAGCGCGCGCTCAAGCTGGCCTTCACCGGCACCGACGGACAACCCCCCGCGGCCGCCTTCGCCGGGGTGATCGACCTCGACCTCAAGGAGCAGACCAACTACGACGTCTCCGGTGGCGCGCTGGACCTGCGGCTGGAGAAGGGACACCGCTACACGGTCGTCACCCTCATGGCCGACCAGGACGGCACCCTGGTGATGGCCGCCGACCCGGAGTTCACGCTCAAGGCCGACCGCACCGTCGCCGCCGACGCCCGCCAGGCCAAGCCGGTGGACGTGCGCACCGAGGAGCCGACCGCGCGGCTGGCCATCGGCCTGCTCGGCATGCTCCAGCTCGCCGACGGCGTCCAGCCCATGGGCGTGGACGTCGACCTGGGCGGCATGTGGGGGACCGACCGCATTCAGGGCATCAAGGCCATCCCCACGGCCCGCGCGGCGAGCAAGAACTTCGCGTACTACCGCTGGACCCAGTGGGCCAAGCCGAAGGGCGACGGCACCTACGACGACAGCCCGTACTTCTACCACCTGATGAAGGCCGAGCCGCGCATCCCCGCCGACCCCGGCTACCGCCCGCGCCGCCGCGACCTCGCCGAGGTCACCTCCACGTACGCCACCCAGCAGGACGCCAAGCTCGGCGAGCACTTCGCCCTGCCCGTGCTGTACGGGAAGGAGATGGCCTGGATGCCGTACGGCGAGGTGTCCAGGTTCCCGCTCCCCTTCCACCGGACCGAGTACTACACGCCCGGCGACACCGGCTGGTACCCGTCCTTCATCCAGTACAAGGCGTCGGAGGGCTGGGACAACGTCGACCAGTTCTTCTTCGGCAGGACCACCCTCTACCGCGCCGGCCAGAAGACCTCCGACCGCTGGAACAACGGCGTCTTCGCGGCCGGCCTCACCCCCGGCGGCGACCTGTCCTGGCGTGAGGAGAACCTGCTGCAGTTCGCCACCGGGCTGTTCGAGGACGGGGTGCCCGAGCGCCTCTCCTACGGCGAGTACCTCGCCCCTCGGGCCAGGCTCTACCGCGACGGCAAGGAGGTGTTCACCTCCGACTACCTGGTCGGCAACGTCGAGGTGCCGGCCGACAGGAAGGAGGGCGACTACCGGCTCACCATGACCGCCGACCGCGACCCGGCCATGACCAAGGTGTCCACGCGGGTCGCCGCGGAGTGGCGGTTCAGGTCGAAGACCCCCGCACCGGGCAAGCGGCAGGTGCTGCCCCTGCTGGCCGTCAGGATCACCCCGGAGCTGGACGACCGCAACCGCGCCGGCACCGGCCACATGCGCATCCCGCTGCGGGTCCAGCGCCAGGACGGCTCGCCCGACCTGAGGGTGAGCGCGGTCACCGTGGACATCTCCTACGACGACGGACGCACCTGGCTGCCCACGCTGGTGCTCCCGTCGGGCAAGGGCACCTGGTCCGCCGAGACCTGGCACCCGGTCCTCACCCGCGGCAGGTTCGCCTCGCTGCGCGTCAAGGTCGCCGACACCGGCGGTAACACCTTCGCCGAGACCGTCACCAGGGCCTACGAGATCAAGTGATTCCCCGGGACCCCGCCGCGCCTCCTGGTCGCGGCGGGGTCCCACCGGGGGCCTGGGCGGGCGTTCACATGGTGATGACGAGTCTTCCCTGGACGGTGCCCTCGGTCAGGTCGCGGATGGCGTCGGGGACCTCGCTCAGCGAGTACGTCCTGCCGATGACCGGCGTGAGCCTCCCCGTTTCCAGGAACTCCGCGAGCACGGCCATCAGGTCCTTGTTGCTCGGCGGCGACAGGTTCAGCTTCGGCAACTGGCTCCGGAACGGGGACATCGCCATCAGCTTGAAGAAATGCGGCAGGCTGCCCAGCAGGCGGCCGCCCGCGGCGCCGAAGCGGTCGTGCCCGATGAGCACGTAGGTCCCCCCGGGCAGCAGGGCGCGCCGGCATTCCGGGAAGGAGTGGTTCCCGGGAACGTCGAAGATCAGGTCGTGGCGCTCGCCGTTCCGGGTGAAGTCCTCCTGGGTGTGGTCGATGACGCGGTCGGCGCCGAGCGCGCGCACCATGTCCAGTTTCCGGTGGTGGTCGACGCCGGTCACCGTCGCCCCGTACGCCTTGGCGAGCTGCACGGCCATGGACCCCACGCCGCCGCCGGCCCCGTTGACCAGCACGCTTTGTCCTGGTCGCAGGCCCGCCGGGAGGTTGCGCAGGGCGATGAGCCCGGCGGTGGGCACGGCCGCGGCCTGTTCGAAGGTGACGTTGCCGGGCTTGGGCGCCAGGGCGTCCTCGGGGACGGACACGTACTCGGCGAAGGCGCCGCCGTTCCTCCACTGGTTGCCGCGTACGGTCTCGCCGAACACCTCGTCCCCCGGCCGGAACCGCGTCACGTTCCGGCCCGCCGATTCCACGCGACCCGCCATGTCCGTTCCCGGGACAGGGTTCTTCGGCCCGCGCAGACCGGCCCCCATGAGGCGCAGGACGTACGGCCGGCCGCTCACGACGTGCCAGACATCGGGGTGGACGGAGGCCGCGTGCACGCGTACCAGCACCTCGTCGTCCTTGACGGCCGGCCTGCCGATCTCCCGGACCGCGAGGACGTCGGGTGAGCCGTAGGAGCTCTGGACGACCGCCTTCATGACGTTCTCCCGCACCGCCGGGGGCTTCGGGCAAGTGACGCCATCCTATGGCGGCCGTCCCGAATGTGGCGGCCCGCAAGTGAGCACGCCAGCGGGTGTTCCGTCGGGACCGGCGTCGTACCGTTGTTCGATCTCTCTAATAGAGCCCCCGTGATCCGCGGCGGCATTCGATCGCGGTCGGCGCCGGATCCGGTATGGCATCGCAAGACGGCCAGTACAGAGGAGCCTGGATGTTACCCCTGATCGGCAGCGACATCGCGACCAAGATTGACGACCTCATCGGCAACACCCCATTGCTCCGCCTTGTCCTTGACGGTCTGCCGCCGACCACGAATTTGCTCGCCAAGCTGGAGGCGGCGAATCCGTTGTCGAGCATCAAGGACCGGGTGGCGCTGCGGATGATCGAGGAGGCCGAGGCGTCCGGCGCGCTGACCCCCGGCGCGACCGTGATCGAGTCGACCTCGGGCAACACCGGCATCGCCCTGGCCGCGCTGGCGGTCAGCCGGGGTTACCCGTGTGTCGTCGTCATGCCGGACAACGCGTCGCGGGAACGCCTGCTGACCCTGCGCATGCTGGGGGCGCAGGTGGAGTTCACCGAGAGCGTCCTCGGGTTCCAGGGGTGCGTCGACCGGGCCCTGGAGCTGCACGCCGCCGCCCCCGGATCCTGGTACGCCTGCCAGCACGAGAACACCGCCAACATCATGGCTCACTACTCGACCACCGGGCCGGAGATCTGGGAGGCCACCGGCGGCGCCGTCGACGTGCTGGTGTGCGGGGTCGGGACCGGCGGCACCCTGACCGGGACGGGCCGCTACCTGCGCGAACGCAACCCGGGGCTGCGCATCGTCGCGGTGGAGCCCGAGGGGTCCCCCCTGCTGTCCGGCGGGCCTCCCGGACCGCACCGGATCCCCGGCCTCAACGGCGGCTTCATCAGCCCGGTCACCGACGTCACCATCATCGACGACGTCGTCACCGTCTCCGACGCCGACGCGGCCGACATGACCCGGACGATCGCGGCCACCACCGGGCTGCTGGTCGGGGTCTCCTCGGGAGCGGCCGCGTACGGCTGCGTCGAGCTCGGCCGCCGCCACGACCTGTCGGGGCTGACGGTCGCGACGATCTTCCCCGACACCGGCGAGCGCTACCTGAGCTGGTGGCCGGCCACCTGACCCGGGCGCGGGAACCACGTGGCCCCCACGACCGGTCAGGTCGCGGGGGCCACGCGGCGCCGTGCGCGCGTCCGGGTTCAGCCCTCCCGGCTTCGTGAGGCGACGGTCTCCAGGGCCGCCTCCTCGCGGACCTGCTCTTCCCTGGCCACCTCTTCGCGGGCCCGCTCGTCACGGGCCCGCTCGTCGCGGACCTGCTCGTCGCGGACCTGCTCGTCGCGGACCTGCTCGTCGCGGACCTGCTCGTCGCGGACCGGCGGCGTGACCGGGACGTGCGGGTGGACGGCCTGGACGGGCAGGTGGGGCTCCAGGCGGAGCAGGGTGAAGGCCGAGACGACGACACCCGCCGCGAGCAGGAGCCACATCGAGGTCACCGACCAGCTCAGCAGCGCGGTCAGCACCGCCGGGGCCAGCGCGGTCGGAATGGCCCAGGAGAACTGGTACACCGACATGTACCTGCCGCGCGTCTCCTCGGGGGCCGCGCTCGACACCAGGGCGGACAGCGGCGCGCCGTGCAGCATCTCCCCCAGCGTGAACAGCCCCGTCGCGGCGAAGACCCCGACGAGCTGCACCGACTCGACCGGCACCCCGGCCAGCACGGCGAACGCCACGAACGACAGCGAGAACATGGAGGCGCCGAACGCGGCGGTGCGGGTGCGCCGGTACCGGATCAGCCGCCGCGTCACCGGGATCTGCAACAGCGCGATGCCCACGGTGTTGACCGCGTACAGCACGCCGACCAGCGACGCGGAGGCGCCCAGCTCCTGGGTGACGTAGATGGGCAGCGCCACCGACAGCACCATGTAGCCGAAGGCGCTCGGCACGTTCTGCAGGGTCAGCACGAGGAACGTGCGGTCGCGCAGGACGAGCCGGTACCCCCCCTTCTTCGGGGCGGCCGAGGCCGTCCGGGGGGCGGCCGTCGCGGCCCGCGCGCCCACGCGGGGAACCGGGATCTTGCGCAGGATCAGCGCGGCGCCGACGAACGCCGCCGCGCTGACCAGGACGATCCCCGTGTAGGCGGCGTCGCTGCCCAGGCCGAGCGCGGCGCCCGCGAGCAGGCCGCCCACGCCGAGGCCGGCGTTGCGCAGGCTGCGTTGCGCGGCCAGGAGCTTGTCCCGGTCGGCGCCCTGGGCGATGGCGGCCACGAACGACTGGATCGACGGCGGGTAGGACCCGTCGCCGAGCGCCACCAGCGCGACCGCAAGGAACATCGTGACCGGCGAGTCCACCAGCGGGTACGTCGCGAAGCCCACGGCGCGCACCAGGTAGCCGCCCACGACGACGGCCCGCGCGCCGAAGCGGTCGACGAGCACGCCCGCGATCGGGTTGCCGACCAGGCTGAGCAGCGCCGCCGCGCTCATGATGACGCCGACCCGGTCCAGCGGCAGCCCGGTGGCGTGGTGGAAGAAGAGCAGGGACAACGGCAGGTACATGCCGCTGCCGGTGGCGTCCACCACCATGCCGGCCATGTAGCGCGTCTGTGTCGACAGGCGTCTCACGACGGGACCGCCACGACCTGGACCTGCTCCTCCAGCCGCGCGCCGAGGGAACGAAGCCGGCGCTCGCACTCCACGCGCGTGGGCGCGGAGGCGACGACGACGGTCAGGAAGTCGGCGGACCCCGAGGCGGGCGGGACCACCTGGCCCGTGTGGGCGAAGAGCCAGAAGTGCTCCACCCAGGGCTCCTGCGGGGCCTCGGGCAGCGAGTGGATCAGCCCAGGCCGCTTCATCATCAGCACCTGACCGGCCATCCGCGCCGGCTTCGGCCGCCCACCGGACCGCGCGACCCGCTCCACGTCGGGCAACGGCAGGCCGAGCTGGGCCCGGATGGAGGACTCGGCGAGGTTGACGCCGAACAGGGTGTGGAACACCTCGCGGATCTTCCCGCCGCCGGACCGGCAGGCGATCTCGCACAGCACCAGCCGGTCGTCGGGGGTGTGGAAGATCTCCGCGTGGAAGGCGTGGTCGCGCAGGTGCCCGCCGGGCAGCCGCAGCCCCGCGAGCGTCTTCTCGGTCAGCTCCAGCAGGCGGTCGGTGAGCGGGTCGTCGGAGTCGAGCGCCAGGTCGACCCGGGAACCGGGGTCGCTGCCGAACGACGCGAGCTCGTACTGGTACTGGGAGGGCCAGGCCAGCGCGATCTCCCCGTTCACCATCAGTCCGTCGACGTGGCACATGCGGCCGGGGATGTACGCCTCCAGCAGCAGGTCGTCCCTGACCGCGCCGAACTCCTCGGCGAGGAACTCCGTCAGCGCGTCCTGGTCGCGCAGGATGCGCAGGCCGATGGAGTTGAAGCTGGTCCTGTTCTTGAAGACCAGCGGGAATCCGTGGGTCCCGGCGAAGGCCAGCACGTCCGCCTCGGTCTGCGGCACGGTGTGCGGCGCGACCTCCACGCCGACCCGCTCGGCGTGCTCCTTCATCAGGGCCTTGTCCCTGAACGGCAGCACGTCGTCGGCCCGGGGGCCGGGCAGCCCGAGCCGCTCGCGCAGGGTGGCCACGCGCAGCACGTCGGCCTCGTGCTCCCCGATCAGGTGCGTGGTGCCGTACTCGGCGGCGAGCTGGACGACCCGCTCGTCGATCCGGTCGTCGTCGTCGAAGGTCTCCAGGTGGGTGTAACCCATGTTGCCGACCGGGATCCGCTCGCCGAACGGCTCGAACCTGTCGCGGGCGGCGAGGATCACCACCGGGCCCTCGTAGTCGCGCAGCCAGCGGTGGTAGGGGAACGGCTCCAGCGGGCTCCGGTGCACGATCAGGACGCTCATGCCCGCACCCCCGCCGGCGTTCCGGTCTCGGCGACGCGGGCGAGCCAGGTGCGCCCGTCGGCGCCCGTCACCCGGATCCGGATGTTGTCCTCGATGACCTCCGCGCCGCGGCGGATCGCCGCGGTCGTGTCCGCGCCGGTCACCGCCACCAGGCCGAGGCGGTCCCAGTTGTCGCGTAACGAGTGCACGCGATCCCCTGGTTTGGCGGTGATGCGCACGTCCAGCACGCCGTCCTGCGCCGCGGCGTCGGGTCCGCCCTCGACCGACTCGACCCGGCCGGCCTCGCTGACCAGGAACCGCACGCTGGCCCCTGCGTGCGCCTTGGGCCGGTCGGGCAGCTCGGGGACCAGCCCGAACGGCCAGCCCAGCGCGTACTCGGTCATGTCGATGCCGTACGCGCCCCGCACCAGCTCCGGGATCGCGTCGCCGGCGATGCGGTTGTGGCTCTCGATGATCATCGGGCCGCGCGGGCCGATGCGCAGCTCGGTGTGGGTGACGCCGTCCCTGAGCCCGATCAGGTCCAGGAAACTGGCCACGCGCGCGCGGATCTGGTCCCGCACCCCTTCCTCCAGGCGGGCGGGCAGGGCGTGACCCAGCTCGGCGAAGCGGTCGGCGTGCACGAACTTCTCGGTGACCGCCACGACGACGTGGCGGCCGGCGAAGCTGAACGCCTCGACGCTGTACTCCGGCCCCTCGACGTACTCCTCGATGAGGAAGTCCTGCAGGAGGTACATCGTGGAGATCCGGTCGGTCCTTGTGCCGCGCAGGCCCTCGACCGTGGCCCAGACCTCGGCGGCGTCCTCGGGCCCGTCGACACGGAAGACGCCGATGCTGGCGGTCGCGTCGGTGGGCTTGACGATGAACGGGTAGCCGTGGAGGGCTCCGAAGGAGTCCAGGTCCTCGCGCAGCAGCAGCGGCGCGGCGGCCACCGCCGACGGGTCGCGCTCGGCCAGGTACCGGCGCATGGCCAGCTTGTCGCGGAGCAGCCGGGTGACCTGGTAGCCGGTGCCCTCCAGCCCGAACAGGTCGTTGATCCGCCCCGCGTTCTCCAGGCCGGGCTCGGTGATGGAGACCGCGACACGGAACCCCGGCTCCACCCGCAGTTGCCTGGCGATGGGCTCGACGGCCGCCCAGTCGGTGTAGTCCACGACGTGGAGGATGTCGGCGAGCTCCTCCTGCTCGGCGTTGACCTTGGAGGGGTGCTGGAGGAGAAGGATGGTCAGGCCGAGTTCCTTGGCCTTGCGTACGGTCTCATCGGTGGCACCGACTATCAGGACCGTGCTGTCCGGATTCATCGATCCATTCCTTTCGTCGGTTGGTCGGGACTGGGAGGATCGGGCGGGCGGCCGATCACCGCCGCTCTCCGGCCCCTGCGGCCGGGACCGCGTCAGACCGGCCAGGGGCGCCTCCCACGGAGCGGGGATGGCGAGGGGGGCCAGCGGGCCCAGGGGTATCCGTGGCCCGGCGGTGCCACCACGACCTGCCGGCTCCGGCACGACGGCCGGCGGCTCGGCGCCCGGGACCTGGTCGGCGCCGCGGACCGGGTCGGCGATGGGAAGCGGCTCGGCGCTCGAAACAAGATCGGCGCCGCGGACCGGGTCGGCGCCGGAGGGCGACTCCGCGCCGGGCACCGGGTCGGTGTCGGACAGGGTGGTCTTGCGTGGTGACACGGCGCCCAGCGGCGCGAGGGCGCGCGCCCCGGCGGGCACGTCCCCGAGAATGAGCGTCCCGGCCCCGACGATGGCGTCGTCCCCCACGTGCACCGGCCCGAGGACGGACGCGCCGACGCCCAGCACCACGCGGGCGCCGATCACCGGGTGCCGCCGTTCCCCGTCGGCGCGCCGGTTGTCGCGCCACCAGCCGACCGCGCCGAGGGTCACCTGGTGGTAGATGGTCACGTCGTCGCCGACGACGGCGGTCTCCCCGACCACCACGGCCGCGCCGTGGTCGACGAACACCCTGCGCCCGAGCACCGCGCCTGGGTGGATCTCCACCCCGGTGACCCCGCGCGCGAGGAGCATCAGCGCCTTGGCCAGGAGCCGGCGGCCGCGCCGGTACAGCGGGTGGGCGACGCGGTGCATCCACACCGCGGGGAGCGCCGGGTGCAGCAACGCCTCCGACCGGGTGCGCACGGACGGATCCCGCTCGACGATCGTCCGCAGGTCCTCGGCCAGGATGGGCAGCAGCCCCGGCTGCCGTTCTCCGCCCGGCATCAGCGCTTCGCCGTCACGACGGGCTCCGCGAGCCGGCGGCCGGTCGGGCGCACGTCGCCGTGCGCGCCGGGCGCCGCGAACAAGCGCTTTGTTTTCACCTGATGTGTATGGTCAAGGCTCATATGGCCCCCTCGTTCGGACGGCACGGGGCGGGTCCCGCCGCTCATGGAGCGCGGGCGGTGGTCCCCACCGCGGTTCACCGGGACGCCGGAACACGGTCGGCCCCTCGGCGGAGTGATCGGCGGCTCGTCCGGAGAACCGCCGGCGAACCCATGGCATCCGGCGTCCCCAGGCCGGGCTGTTCACGAAGGACCGCACGACACCGGCCCGGCGTGGCCTACGCGTGCCGGATCGAACAGGCGCATCGCCTCATTCTCGGCGGGGTCCGGTTCGCCGGGCACCTTTCTGAGTGCGGACATGCCGCTCATCGTGGTCCTCCCCGCACAGGCGCGCATCTCCGTGCGTGCGGACCTGCGGGCGCCGCGTGGGGATCGACCAGGAACGCCCCGGTGTCGGCTCGGGGGCGTCAGTACATGGACATCCCGCCGTTGACCGCGGCCGTGGTGCCGGTCATGAAGGCGTTCTCCTCGCCTGCGTAGAAGGCGACCACCTGTGCGACATCGGCCGGGCGGGCGAGGCGGCCCAGGGGGGTGGCGGCCACCTGCCGCAGTTTGTACTCCTCGCCGATCACGTCCGCCATGCGGGTGTCCTCCACCGGGCCGGGCTCGACGACGTTGACCGTGATGCCCCGGGGGCCCAGCTCCTGGGCGAGGTAGCGGGCGAACTGCGCCAGCGCGGCCTTGGCCGTGCCGAGCGCGATCATGCCTTCCCGGGGCCGGCGGCTGAGGCCGGTGCCGAGGTAGATGACGCGTCCCCAGCCCTGTTCGGTCATGGCGGGCAGGACGGCTCTGGTGACCACGAACGCCGCGCGCATCTCGTCGTCGAGCTTGCCGCCCAGTTCGTCCCACGTCATGTCCTGGAACGGCTTGATCACATACGGGGTGAGCGCGTTGTGCACGAGCACGTCGACGCCGCCCCACGCCTCCTGGACCCGCGCGATCATGCTCTCGACCGCCGCAGCCTCGCGCACGTCGGCCCGCACGGTCATGGCCTGACCGCCCGCCGCCTCGATGCCGGCCATGACCTCGCCTGCCGTCGCGTCGTTGCGGAGGTAGTTGACCACGACCCGCATCCCTCGCGCGGCCAGCAGGCGCGCGGTGGCCGCTCCGATCCCGCTGCCGGCCCCTGTCACCAGTGCCACCCTGCCGGTCGCCTTGGTCACGGGCCCACCTCCTGCTCGTCATCACGGGCGTCGTCGCCGAGCACGGCGATGTGCGGCCGTGGTCCGTCCACCTGCCCGATCCTCGTACATCCGCCGCGCCCGCACACCGCGCATCGCCGTACGAGTCCTCGGTGATCCCTTGTGAATCCCCAGGTGAGCGCCGTGCGCGCTCCGTGGGTGAACCACCCCTGCAGGGGAGCGGCGCTCGGCGCGTGGTCCGGGCTTGATCTCCTAGAGGGGATCTTCGTCCTGGCCGGGTCGGTCGGCGTCCGCGTTGGCGTTGGCGTTGGCGATTAGTTTGACCGCTTCGACGATGTTCTGGCGGAGTGTCTCCGGACTGGCGACGGCGTCGGGGTCGAGGGCGGGACCGAAGGGGTTGCCCGCCGTCCACGTCGTGGCGAGCGTCATGACGATGGTCAGGAGGAAGCTCGGAGAGAAGGCCGTGCCCACCTGGCCGGCGTTCTGCGCCCGCATCAGCTGCGTGACCTTCGCGTCATGGATGGTGTCGCGCGCGGCGGGGACCTCGGTCCGCTGTTCCAGGGTGAACCACGCCATCAGCCGCATCAGGTCGGGCTGCGCCATCGTGAAGTCGAACACCCGGGCCGCGTAACCGGGGAGATCGTCGGGCGTGAAGACCAGTTCCTCGTAGACGCGCAGGAGGTGCTTCTCCAGGACGGTCGTGAAGAGCCTCTCCTTGTTCTCGAAGTAGATGTAGATCAGGTTCTTGTTGCAGCCCGCCGATTTGGCGATGCGGTCGACCCGCGCGCCCGCGACCCCGTAGGCGGAGAACTCCGCCATGGCCGCCACCAGGATCCGCTCCCGCGTCGCTTCGGCGTTCCGCATCGCACCGTCCTTCCTGTCCGGGCCCACCTTACCCGTTGACTAACCGGTTAGACAGCAATAACCAGCGCTCATGCCGACGGCCGGCCGCCCGGGAACTCCCGGACGGCCGGCCGATGTGATCAGTGACGCTCAGGACGCGCCCTGCGGGGTGTCACCACGGGGACGGCGCCGGGGGCGCGACGACCGGCGGGCGGTCGTCGCAGGTGATGGTGTTCGGCAGCTCCCACGGGGCGAGCCAGGGCCCGGTGGTGCCGCCCCCGTCGTTGCCGCCGAGGTCGGTCAGCGAGAACTCCGAGCCTGCGGGCGTGAAGTGGAACGACCCGCAGTTGTTGACGCCGACCGCGCCGACGTTGCGCGCGTCCACGTTCTGGAAGGACGCCGATCCCGCGACGCGGGCGCTGACCACCGAGGTGCCGGTGCCGTCGACCTTGATGTCCTTGAAGTGGACGTTCGTGATCGAGTACAGGTCCTTCACCGGGAAGTCGCTGACCAGCATGATCGCGTTGTAGGTGTTGTCGAGGAAGGTGTCCCCGACCACCTGGACGTCGGCGTCGATGTTCTTCTCCAGCGCGTAGAACCAGATGGCCCCGAGGCCGATGTTCCAGTTCAGCTCGTACGTGCCGGCCCGGACGGTGGTGTTGTTCGTGATCCACAGGTGCCCGGTGAACGCCTCGGCGCCGAAGCGGGACCCGACCTGGATGGCGCTGCCCTCGCGGATCGGGTCGGCGATCAGGTTGTTCGAGACGGTGTTGTCGGTGCCGCCGTAGATGGCGATGCCGTTCGCGAGGACCGGCGTCTGCACGGTGTTGTGGTCGAAGGTGTTGCGGCCGTCGGCGGTCTTCTCCGACCACATGGCGAGGGCGTCGTCGCCGGAGTTGCGGACGAAGTTGCCGGACACGACCGAGTCGGTGACGCCGGTGTGGAAGTTCAGGCCGTCGGCGATCTGGTCGACGATGACGTTGCCGGTGACCTTCACGTTCCTCATCGGCCCGTCGAACCACAGGCCCACCTTGGTGTGGCGGATGTAGAGGCCGTCGATGGTCGAGTCGCTCATCGCGCCGCCGACGCCGTTCACCTGGTCGGTGTCGATGCGCTCGCGGACGTCGCCCTCGATCGCGAAGCCGGACAGGTGCACGTTGGTGCTGCCGCCCGCCGAGGCGTCCTTGCCGTAGAACCCGACGCCGGTGTGCACCGAGCCGTCAGGGGCCGGGGTGCCGAGGGCGACCTCGTGGCCCTTGATGATCGTGTACCAGTCGCCGGCGCCCTCGATCGTCACGTCGTCGACGATGATGTGCCGGTTCACCTGGTAGACGCCCGGCGGGACGTACACCTTGAGGTGGCCGCGCTTGGCGAAGGCGATCGCCTTGTCGAACGCGCCGGCGGAGTCACGCCGGCCCAGCGGGTCGGCGCCGAACGCCAGCACGTTCGCCGCGACGAGCCGGACGTGCGGCGCGCCGACGAGCTGCGAGTCGAGCAGGTCGATGGCCGTCCAGGCGGCGTTGCTGCCGGCCGGGACCGTGAGCCGCACCTTGTCACCGGCGCGGTAGGTCCTGCCGAGCAGGAGGCGCTGCTCGTCGTAGAAGTGGTTCGGGCGGAACGGCTTGGTGATCGCCGGGGCGGGCGTCGTGGCGGCGGGCACGCACGCGCACTCCGTGATCCACCAGTCGGGGTGCAGCAGGCCGGCGTTCGGGTCGTTGGAGAACGGATACTGGTTGTACAGCCACGAGTACTGCGACGTGAGGGTCATGGTGGACCGGTTCGCGCCGTTCACCGTCACGTTCAGCGGCGCGGTGATGCCGCCGCCGTTCGGCGCGTCCGGGATGCTGTAGCGCACGTTGATCGCGTTGGCCGCGGCCGGCAGCGTGAACTCGACGTACTGCCCCGGCGCCAGCTTGACCGCCTTGCGGCCGGACGCCTCGGCGGGCAGCGTGTACGCGGTGCGGTCCGGGCCGATGGTCGTGCCGTTGGTGGCCGCGTTCTCCGCCTCCTGCTCGGCGAAGCCGACGGCGGCGCCCCGTCCCGCGACGAGCGATGGCGTCAGAGCGGCGCGCGTCACGACGGGGGTCGAGGCGGCGGTCGCGGCCGCGTCGGCGACGACCGGGCCGCCGAGCACGACGCCGAGGCCGACGGTGGCCGCGGTCATCGCCGCGACCGCCACCGCGGCCGGGCGCGGGCGACCGCCGGCCCACCTCGCTACGGCTCCTGTGATGCTGCGTGACATCGAATGCTCGTTTCTCTCGGGGGGTGAACACCTGAAGACGCTGGAGGGGGCCGGACACCATGAAGGGTGAGGTGACATTAGGTCGCCCGAACCCCGTTCCACAAGGCTCCTGCGAAATAGTTTCGTAATCTTGTTCTCTAGCTGCGAGCGTCGCTTAAATTCTTGCGCCAACTGTCATGAATCATTGCGGACTTACGCAAAATTTGACCTACCTGTGTGGCGCACAGTACTGTGTGGCACATGGCTGATGGCGACGCTTTCGCGAAGCTCGAACTGGAGCTGCGCCGGGGGACCGTCGTGCTCGCCGCGCTCTCCCAGTTGCACTCGCTTCGCTACGGCTACGAGCTGCGCCAGTCGCTGGCGGAAAAGGGCATGCCCATCGAGGAGGGGACGCTCTACCCCCTGCTGCGGCGCCTCGAATCGCAGGGCGTCCTGACCAGCGAATGGCGGACCGACGGCGGTCCGCCCCGGCGCTACTACGTGCTCAGCGCCGACGGCCGCCTGCTGTACGAGAGGCTGACGGAGAGCTGGCGCGGCCTGAACGACACCATGGATCGTCTCCTGGAAGGCGGAGGGCGTCATGAACGCTGACGATCTCGTCGAGAGTTACGTGTCCGACGTGGCCCGGCTGCTGCCGCGAAAGCAGCGCGACGACGTGGCGCTGGAGCTGCGCACCCTGTTGCGGGACGAGCTGGAGGCCAAGGCCGCCACGGCGGGCCGCCCCGCCGACGAGGAGATGGCGCGCGAGCTGCTCACCGGCTTCGGCCCGCCGCGCGAGGCCGCCGCGCGCTACCGGCCGCACCTGACCATCATCGACCCGGCGGACTCGCGTGGGTTCCTGCGGGTCGCCGGGGGCGGGATCGCGGTCATCTGGCTGCTCGGCCTGCTGGCCGCCTTCCAGCGGCGGCCCGTGGGTTCGGCCGGGGACGTCCTCGCCGTCCTGCGGGACTGGTGGCTCAGCGTCGGGCCGCAGGTCCTGTGGTGGCCGGGCCTTCTCGTCGTGTGCTACGCCACGGCCGCCTTCGTCCGTCGCCGCCGCCCGGAGAGCGGCGCCTGGAAACCCCGCCGGGGCGACCGCGACCGGATCAACCGCGTCGGCTACCTCGCCGCCGGTGCCTTCTTCGTCAGCGGGACCCTCGTGCTGATCGACCCGGGACGGATGCTCGAATACGTGACCGGCGGCCGCGCGGCACCCGCGGCGTACCAGGCGTTCGTCTACGACGACGACTTCTTCCGCCACCGGGCACCCTGGCTGCTGGCCTTCATGGTCCTGCACCTGGCGTTCTACGGGGTCATGATCGTGCGGGGCCGGTGGAACCCGCTGACGCGGCAGATCGACATCGCTCTCGGCCTCACGGTCTGCGCGATCCTCACATGGGTCCTGCTGGCCGGCGACATCTTCGAGGCGCGCCCGACCGACCAGCTCACGAAGACCGCGATCACGCTGATCGTCATCACCTCGCTCGTCGACCTGAGCCTCAAGCTCAGGCGCCAGTGGCGCCGGATCACCCACCGCCCGTACGCCTGAAACCACCTCGCGGCAAGATCTGCCCCGGAGGTACTGTGAGGGCAGGGCCACGTCGGGGGATCTCCTGGGCCTCGCGCTGGAGTGACATCCACGGCAGCGTCCATCGGTGAGAGAACCGGGCAGTGACAGGTGATCAGGAAGGCCTCGCGCCACCAGGATTCGTAGCGGCCGGTCAGCCCATCGAGATCGCCTGCGACGAGTCCGGTTCCGAGGGGGAGAATCTCGTCGGCGGGAACACCGACGTGTTCGCGCACGCCAGCGTGCACCTGGACACCGCGTGGGCGGCGGACAGCGTCCAGGAGATCCGGAACAGGATCCGTTCTCCGGCGACGGAGTACAAGGCGAACCACCTGCTCCGCGAGAAGCACCGGCCGGTACTGGAATGGCTGCTCGGGCCGTCGGGACCGATCTACGGGCACGCCCGCGTGCAACTGATCGACAAGACGTTCTTCGCGGTCGGCCGGGTCGCCGACCTGCTCGTGGGCGAGACCGCCCCCGCCGTCGGCGCCGGACCTGGCCAGGACCCCCGGGCCGGGGCCATGGCCCTGACCCTGTACCGCGAGGGGCCGGAGACGTTCGGGCGTGAGCGGTGGCAGGCCTTCCTGGAGGCGGCCAACAACCTGATGCGCACCAGGAACCGCTGGGGGCTGCGGGCGCCGGTGGACGCGTTCTTCCACATGGTCGGCGTCCTGCGCCTCGACGGCCCGGGGAACCCGGTCGACGAGGTCCTTGAGCTGTTCCAGCGGACCCGGCCGCGCGCGGACTCCTTCCGGGTGCGGCTGCTGGCCGACCCGGCGATGATCCCGGCCCTGGACCCGCTGATCCCGGCCATCGTGCAGACCGTCCTGCACTGGAGCGCGGACGAGAGGCCGGTGTCGATCGTCCATGACGAGCAGAACTCGCTGACCGGCGAGCGCGTCGCCCAGCTCAGGGAGATACTCGGCGGCCCGCCCGCCGCCGCGCTCCACCGCGCGCCCCCGGGCAGGCTGGCCGGCCTCCGGCTCGTCGACTCACGCTACGACCCGCGCGTCCAGCTTGCCGACTTCCTCGCCGGGGTGGCCAGGAAGATCGCGTCGGAGGAGCTCAACGCCCGGGGCGACCCGGACCTCACCGCCCTGCTGCGTCCCTATGTGAACCCCTCCTCGATCTGGGGCGACGACCGGAGCTGGTCCCTGCTGGAACCGACGACGACCGCCCCGTCATGACGCGGGGCCGGTCGATCGTGAGGCGCGGGCCGGTCGGTCGTACGGCGGGGCCGGTCGGTCGTGAGGCGCGGGCCGGTCGGTTGTACGGCGGGGCCGGTCGGTCGTGGGGCGGGGCCGGTCAGGTCAGGAGGCGCCGGGTGCTCCGGTGGTTCCCGGCAAGGGAGAGGGTCGCGCCGCAGGCGGCGGTGAGGATGGCCGCGCGCTCGGCGGGGTTGTGCCGGACGGCGCGCGTGGTCGCCCCGGCCAGGGCGGTCAGGGCCAGGGTCTCGCGCGGGTCGCGGACGCGGGAGTAGACCTGGAGAAGATCGCGCACGCCGTGCGGTCCCTTGGTGAGCGTCCGCAGCAGCTCGAACTGGACGTGCGCCAGGCCGTCGCCCCGCCCGAGCAGGTTCGTCCAGTGGTAGGTGTGCACGCACTGCTCGTCGCGGTCGCGTTCCCACGCCCGGGTCGCCCGGTCCAGGGCGGCCGGGTCGTCCAGGACGGCGGCGGTCTCGCCGAGCAGCCGCGCGAACCGCACGGCGTCGCGGATGCCCTGCGCGGTGACCGGGTCCTTGAAGTGGCCCGCGTCGCCGGCCAGGACCCAGCCGGGGCCGGACGAGCGGCGGAAGTAGGAGGGGTGCGTCACGGAACTGAAGATCTTGGTGACCCGGGTGCAGCCCGCGAGGCGCGCGGCCAGGCCCGGCACCAGCGCGACGGTCCGGTCGAACTCGGCCGCGAGGTCGCCGCGGAAGTCCGCCGCCCGCTCCACCGGCGGCATCAGCAGCACCATCGCCAGCCCGCCGTCGCACGGGAACGCGTTGCCCAGCTCGCGCCCGCTCAGCCACATCGCGGCGGTAGCGCGCCACTCCTCGCGGGGGTCCTCGTAGTAGGCGTAGTAGCAGGCCCGGCCGTTGGCGTGCGCGAGACGCGGGCGCTCGGAGCCCGTCAGGCGCGCGACGGTCGACCGGCGGCCGTCCGCGCCGACGACCAGGTGGGCGCGGATCTCGTACTCCCGGCCGCCGTGGTCGCGCACCCGCGCGCCGGCGGCCCGGCCGTCCTCCCAGAGCAGGCCGACCACGCGGTGCCCCTCGCGGACCTCGGCCCCGCTCTCGCGCGCGGTCTCCACCAGCGCCGTGTCGAGGGCGTCGCGCCGTACGCACAGGCCGTAGTCGATCCCGTCGACGGGGGCGTACCCGCCGCCGGCCGCGAGCTCAGGGCCGCCGGCGGGCGACCGGCCGCCGACGTGGGCGAGGGAGAGGCGGGGCGCGCCGATCTTCTCGACGCGCTCCAGGGCACCGGCGCGGGCCAGCTCGGCGACGCCGCCGGCGAACAGCAGGTGGGTGGACACGGTGGTGGACGGGAAGCGCGCGGGATCCACGGCGATCACGCGGCGCCCCTGCCGGGCCATCGCGGCCGCCGCGACCGATCCCGCGCACCGCGCGCCCGCGACGACGACGTCGGCGTGCTCGACCATCGGACCTCCCGCGTGCCGTCCGCTAACCGACTTGTCTGTCGGTTGTTCGGACGGTAAGCCCGCGCGGCCCGGCGCGTCAACGCCCCCCGGCGGTAGTGTGCGGAACGTGGAGACCAAGGAGCCGAGAAGGCGCATGCGTGGGTCGGCTCGGCGCGCCCGCATCACCGAGGGCGCCCTGACCGTCTTCGCCGCCCGGGGGTACCACGCCACCGCCATGGAGGAGATCGCGACGGCGGCGGGGGTGACCCGTTCGGTGCTGTACGACCACTTCCCGTCCAAGCGGGTGCTGCTGATCACGGTCCTGCAGGAACAGAACGCGCTGCTGGTGGAGCACGTCGGCGCCCGCATCTCCGGCTCGGGCTCCCCCGGCCACCGCCTGCGCGCCACCCTGGACGCGTACTTCAGCTTCGCCGAGGACCGGCCCGCCGCCCGCCGCCTGCTGTTCGACCACACCGACGAGGATGACCCCGAGATCAAGGCGGTCCGCTGGGGCATCCGTGAGGCCCGTACGCGCGCGGTCGCCGCGATGCTCGCGCGGGATCTCGGCCGGCTCGGGCTGGACCCGGAGACCGAGATCGCCCAGGCCGTGGTGGAACTGCTGATCTCCGGCACCGACGGCCTGGCCCAGTGGTGGGCGCGGCATCCCGCGGTGTCGCGCGACGACCTGGTCACCGCGGCGATGCGCGTCCTCTGGAGCGGGCTGTCGCAGCTTCCGGACGCCGGCCCCCGCTAGAACTTCCTTCCATTTCCGCACAGCGCGCTATTGACAGACGTGATGCGCGCGTTCATCGTTCCGCCTAGCTGAACCAACAGTGGTGTCGGTTAGCTGGGAGGATCGATGGAAGAGCGAGAGATCCGTAACGACGCTCGTGGCACGATCGGCCGGCGCCGGTTCGTCACGGGTGCCATGGCCGCCGCGGCCGGGGCGGCGATCGGGCCGCTGGCCGGCGCGCCGGGAGCACGGGCGGCGGCCCCCTCCCTGCTGACCGCCTCGGCCGCCGGCAGGCGCGTCGCGATCATGGGCGGCGGGATGGGCGGGCTCAGCGCCGCGCAAGAACTGGCCGAGCGCGGTTTCCAGGTCACCGTCTACGAGCGCAAGGCCCTCGGCGGGAAAGCCAGGAGCATCCCGGTGCCGGGCACCGGGACCGGCGGGCGCCGCGACCTGCCCGGCGAGCACGGCTTCCGCTTCTTCCCCGGCTTCTACCAGAACCTCCCCGACACGATGAGCCGCATCCCCCGCGCCGGCGGCGGCAGCGTGAAGGACAACCTCGTCGCCGCGAACCTGGAGATGATCGCCTACAAGGGCGCCCAGATCCTGCTCCCGGTGCCCGGCGACATCGCCGGCGCCCTCACCCCCGACGCGATCAAGGACTACCTGCGGGCCTTCATAACGCTCACCACCACGGTCCCGCCGCTGGAGATCGAGTTCTTCCTCTCCAAGCTCGTCGCCTTCGTCACCAGCGGGCCGCGCCGCCGCCTCGGCCAGTGGGAGAACATGGGGTTCGCCGACTTCATCAAGGCGGGCTCGATGTCGCAGGTCTACCGCGAGCTGCTGGTGAAGATGTTCACCGCCTCCCTGGTCGCCGCCCAGCCAGAGAAGGCCAACACCCGCACCATGGGCCTGATGTTCGAGGCGCTCGTCTACAGCGGGCTCGGCCTCGGCCCGTACGGGCCGCCCGACCAGGTGCTGAACGGCCCGACGAACGAGGCGTTCGTCGACCCGTGGATCGCCTACCTGACCGGGCTCGGCGTCGAGTTCAAGGTCGGCTGGACCGCCACCGCGCTCACCTACGCCGGGGGCAGGCTGACCGGCGCGCAGGTCAGCGACCCCACCGGCGCCACCGGGGCCGTCACCGCCGACCACTACGTGCTGGCCATGCCCCTTGAGCGGGTCCAGCCCCTGCTGACGTCCGCGCTGAAGGCCGCCGACCCCGCGCTCGCCCGGCTCTCCAACCTCACCACCGACTGGATGAACGGCGTAATGATCTATCTGAGGGAGCCCCGCCCGATCGCGGCCGGGCACCTCATCTACGCGGGCACGCCGTGGGCGCTCACCTCGATCAGCCAGGCGCAGTTCTGGCGGAACGGCTTCGCCGCGACCTACGGGGACGGCACGGTCACCGACTGCCTGTCCCTGGACCTGTCGGACTGGAATTCCCCCGGCATCCTGTTCGGGAAGACCGCCAAGCAGTGCACCCGGCCGCAGATCGTGCAGGAGGTCCTCGCGCAGGTGCGCGCCGCCCTGCCCAACGGTGCGGCGGTGCTGCCCGACTCGATCGTGCGCTCCTGGTTCGTCGACCCGGCGATCACCGGCGAGGGGACGCCGGCGGTGGCCACCGACGAGCCGCTGTTCATCAACACCACCGGCTCGTGGGCCGACCGGCCCACCGCCACGACCCGGATCCCGAACCTGTACCTGGCCGCCGACTACGTGCGCAACAGCATCAACCTCGCCACGATGGAGGGCGCCTGCGAGGGCGGGCGGATGGCCGCGAACGCGATCATGGACGCGGCCGGCTCGCCGGCCACCCGGGCGAGGCTGTTCACCCTCTACCTGCCCGCCGAGTTCAACGGCCTCTACGCCACCGACGACGCCCGGTACCTGCTGGGCCTGCCCAACCAGTTCGACCTGCTCAGCCCGTACTGGCCGGGCCACTAGCGCCTACGGCGGGCCGAGCAGGTAGCGCTGCAGGGTGGGCCCGAGCCACTCGGCGATCTCCGCGCGGGTCATCGCGACGACGGGCGGCAGGCGCAGGACGTAGCGGCACAGGGCCATGCCGAGCGCCTGGGTGGCCACCAGCCCGGCCCGCCGGGCGGCGCTCGCCGGGTCGCCCGACAGCTCGGCCGCCATGGGGGCGAGCTGCCCGGAGAAGATCTCCCGCATCCGCCCGGCGACGTCCTCGTTGGTGACGGCGGTGCGCAGCAGCACCATCAGCGCCTCGTCGGCCTCCCAGCGCTCCGCGAAGTGGGCGGCCAGCGTCGTCCCGACCTGGTCGCGGGGAACGCCGGCCAGGTCGGGGAGCCGCAGGTCGAAGTCGGCCGCCGCGGCGAACAGCTTCTCCTTGTTGCCGAAGTAGCGCATCACCATGGCGGGGTCGATCGCGGCGTCGGTGGCGATGGCCCGGATGGTCGCGCGGTCGTAGCCCTCGGCGGCGAAGCGTTCGCGGGCGGCGGCCAGGATCGTCGCCTTGGTGTCCTCAGCGGATCTTCTCACGTCAACGAGTGTAGGCCAACAGGTGTTGACATGACCAGGAGAGCGGCGCATAGTTGTGCCAACAGACGTTGACCAACAAGCGTTGACTTTCGGAGGTCACCATGCTCCCCACCACCACCGACGTCCTGGTCGTCGGCGCGGGCCCCGCCGGTCTCACCGTCGCGGTCGGCCTGGCCCGGCGGGGCCGCCGCGTCACCGTGGTCGACGGCCGGGCCGAGGGCGACACCACCACCCGCGCCGCCGTCGTGCACGCCCGCACCCTTGAGGTGCTGGAGCCGTACGGCGTGGCCGGGCCGCTCGTCGCGCGGGGCGTCCGCGTGCCCCGGTTCACGATCCGCGACCGCGACCGGGTGCTCGTGCCCGTCCCCTTCGGCGGCCTGCCGACCGCCTACCCGTACACGCTGATGGTCTCCCAGGAGGTCACCGAGCGCGTGCTGCTGGACCGGCTCACCGAGCTGGGCGGCGAGGTGCTCCGCCCGCACACCGTGACCGCGCTCAAGCAGGACGACGCGGGCGTGACCGTGACGTTCGCGAGCGGCGACACCCTGGTCGCGGGCTACGTGGTCGGCGCCGACGGCATGCACAGCACGGTGCGCGACCAGGCCGGCATCGGCTTCAGCGGCGGCGCGTACGATGAGTCGTTCAGCCTCGCCGACGTGCGGCTCTCCGGCGGCGTGCCGGAGAACGAGGTGATCCTGTACTTCTCGCCCGACGGGGTGCTCGTCGTCGCGCCGCTGCCCGGTGGCGTCCACCGGATCGTCGCGACGGTGGCGGAGGCGCCCAAGGACCCCGGCCCCGACTTCGTCCAGCGGCTGCTCGACACGCGGGGGCCGCTGGCGCGGCGGGCGGTGGTGGACGAGGTGCTGTGGGGGTCGCGGTTCCGCGTCCAGCACAGGGTGGCCGACACCTACCGGGCCGGCCGGATCCTGCTCGCCGGAGACGCCGCGCACGTGCACAGCCCGGCGGGCGGGCAGGGGATGAACGCCGGAATCGTCGACGGGGCCGCGCTGGCCGAGGTCCTGGACGCCGTGCTCGGCGGCGGCGCCCCCGCCCTGCTCGACGCCTACGAGGCGACCCGCAGGCCCGCGGCCCGGCAGGTCGTGGCCCTGGCCGACCGGCTCACCCGCCTCGCCACCACCCGCCGCGCCCTGCGCCCGATCCGCGACCTCGTCCTCCGCGCGCTCGCCGCCCTCCCGCCCTTCCGCCGCGCCCTCGCCTGGCGCCTCTCCGGCCTGGTCTACCGCTGAACCAGGCGAAGGCCGGGGGCGGCACGCCCGCCGCAGGGCCGGTCCGTCCGGCACTTGACAGCTAATATGCCTGTCTGGATATATTTCTGATGCGGCATTTACCCGGGATCAGCGGCGGCGGCTCCGGCCCGGCCGCCGGGTCCTCCCCCGACGAAAGGATCTCCACGTGCTCGCGACGATGACGGTGACCGAGGACGGCCGTTACTCCCTGAGGTTCGAGCGCCGGTTCCGGCACCCGCAGGCGAAGGTCTGGCGCGCGATCACCGAGACCGAGCGGCTACGCGAGTGGTTCGTCCAGATCCTCGACTACGACAGGCTCGAGTTCGACCTCGCGCCAGGGGCCGAGCTCACCTTCGTCCCCAAGGCGGAGCACGCGGCGATGGGCACCGGCCACGGCACCGTCACCCGGTTCGACCCGCCGGACCTCCTGGAGTACACCTGGGACTCCGAAACGCTCCGATGGGAGCTCACGCCCGAGGGCGACAGCTGCCGCATGGTGTTCACGACCATCTTCGGCGAGCGCGAGTCCGGGCCGGCGCTGGGCTCCGGCTGGCACATCGGGCTGGACCTCCTCGCGGCGTCACTGGACGGCCGCGACGCGGACCGGCACGCCTGGGAGTCGCTGCCGGCGGACTACGAGCGCGTGCTCGGCTGACCGCCGGTCCACCGTCTCATCAGCACGTCTCCGTCTCCTTCGGACCGCTCGCCGGTGGATCGATGTCACGCGGCGGAACGGGATGGCACGCCTTGGGAATGAGGTCGCCCTCGGGCGGTCGTGTCATTCGCCGGTGCCGGGGGGGTCTCGGCGCGCGTGACATCTGAGGAGAACGGTGACGGAGCACAACGTTGTCCAGAGGCGGCTTCCGGCCTCGGCCGAGAAGCGACGGATCATCGAACGGGTCCACCTGCACGCCGTGACCACGCCATCGCGGATCGCCATCGAACAGGGGACGCGGTCGATCGACTACGCGGCCCTCGGCCGGATGCTGGACGAGCGGTCGGAGGCGCTGTCCTCCTCGGTGGCGCCCGGCGCGCTCGTGCCCGTGGAGCACCGCAGGTCGGTGGAGTTCGTCGTGGACTTCCTGGCGCTGCTGGCGCTCGGCGGCACGCCCGTCCCCGTCGACCCCGGCCTGCCCGCCCGGCGCAGGGAGACCCTGCTCGGCCTGATCGGGGAGGGAGCACCGGGACGGGGACCCGGCGCGCCCGCCGCCCCGGGCGCCGAGGAGGCCGGGGCCACGGCCGGTTCCGGCGACGGGGATGACGGCGGGGACGGGGCGTATGTGTTCTTCACGTCCGGGTCCACCGGGATGCCGAAGCCGGTGCTCGGCTCCGCCGCCGCGCTGCGGTCCTTCCTCGAATGGCAGTGCGCCGAGTTCGGCGTCGACGCCGGCGACCGGGTCGCTTTCCTGACCGCGCTGAGCTTCGACGTGGTGGTCCGTGACGTGTTCCTGCCGTTGTGGGCGGGGGCCACCCTGGTGATCCCGGACGAGCACGAGGCCGACTCGCCCGAGGCCACCGTGGCCTGGCTCGACCGTGCCCGCGTCAGCGTCGTCAACGTGGTGCCGTCGGTGGCGCGGAGCTGGTCGCGGCACGGGCTGAACCGGTGCGAGTCGATGCGCAAGGTGTTCTTCGCCGGTGAGCCGCTGACCGCCGGCCTGCTGGACGAGTGGCACGCCACGTTCCCGGGGACGCGGGTGCGGGCCAACTTCTACGGGACGACCGAGACCGCGCTGCCCAAGATCTACAAGCGGCTGGAGCGCGTGGAGAGCCACGCCGGGATCCTCCCGGCGGGCCGCCCGCTGCCCGACACCCGGTACTGCCTGGTCGAGCCGGGCGAGCCGTTCGACGCCGACCTCGTCAGGGCGGCGTTGTGCCTGCCGCCGGTCGAGGGCGAGGTGGTCCTGGTGAGCCGGTACTCCGGGCACGGCTACGTGGGCATGCCCGAGGAGACGGCGGCGCGGTTCGCCGACCTCGGCGACGGCGTGACCGCCTACCGCACCGGCGACCTCGGACGGGTGGACCGGGGCGGGGAGCTCGTCGTCTCCGGCCGGGCCGACGACGAGCTGAAGGTCAACGGCGTGCGGATCCACCCGGCGGAGGTCGCCGCCGCGATCCGCGCCGTGGGCTTCGTCGCGGACGTCTTCGTGACCGCCGAGCAGGTGAACGGCCCCCGGCTGACGGCGTACGTGGTGCCGGCCGAGGGGTCCGCGCTCGATCTCGTCGACCTGCGGGGCCGGCTGACGGCGACGATGCCGCCCGCCATGATCCCCACGGCGTTCGTCGAGCTGGAGGCCCTTCCATCGCTGCCCAACGGGAAGGTCGACCGGGTCGCGCTGAGCGTCATCGGCCGGGAAAGGGTCCTCGGGAGGCCGTTCTCCGCCCCGGCCGGCGAGATCGAGTGCTGGCTGGCCGACAGGTACACCGAGCTGTTCGGGATCCGGACGGTCTCGGCGAACGACGACTTCTTCGCGCTCGGCGGCGACTCGATCTCGGCGATGCGGCTCGCCTCCCGGATCCGCCGCGACCTCGGTGTCGCGCTGTCGGTGCGTGACATCTTCGCGGGGGCGAGCGTCGCCGCCATCGCGCGGGAGATCGCCGACCAGCGGTTCCTGGCCATGGACGCCGAGGAGCTGCTGGCCATGCTGGACCGCGTGGAGGCGGGCTTCGGCGCCGCCTCTGACGGCTACGGCGAAGGGCCCGCGTGATGGACTCCATGCTGGCCGACCGGCTGTCGCGCCTGTCCCCCGAACAGCGGGCCCGGCTCACCCGGCTCACGACGCCCCGGCCGGTCGCCGCGGCGCCCATCCCGCTGCTCGACCGGTCCACCGGCCGGCTGCCGATGTCGTTCGCGCAGCGCCGGCTCTACTTCCTGCAGAACCTCGAACCGGACGGCTCCGCCTACAACGTGGTGGAGGCCCTGCGGGTGCGGGGGCCGCTGGACCTCGCGGCCATGCGCGGGGCGCTTTCGGCCGTGGTGGACCGCCACGAGGTGCTGCGCACCAAATGCGCCGCCGGCGATCCCGACCCCGAACTCGTCATCGCCACCCGATCGGAGGTCGACGCCGAGCTGACCCTCCGGTACGCGGACCTCGGCGGCGGGCCGGACGCGGCCGTGAGCGAGCTCTTCGCCCGTCTCGCGGAGACCCCGTTCCGGCTGGACGAGGAGTTCCCGCTGCGGGTGACGCTGGCCCGGCTGGGCGACGACGACCACGCGCTGCTGTTCGTCGCGCACCACATCGCGACCGACGCGTGGTCGTCACGGCGGCTCGTCCGGGAGTTCTTCCACGCGTACACCGCGCTGGCCGCCGGCGGCGCCCCGGCGTTCGAGCCGCTGCCCGTCCAGTACGGCGACTACGCCGCCTGGCAGCGGGAGCGCCTGGACGAGGACCACCTGCGCGGGCACCTCGGCTACTGGCGCGAGCAGCTCGCCGACCTGCCCCCAATCCTGGAGCTCCCGCTGGACCGGCCGCGTCCGGCGACCCGCTCCGACGCCGGGGCCGAGGTCCGCTTCACGCTGGACGGCGCCCTGGTCCGGCGGCTGCGCACCGTGGCGCGGGAGGCCTCGGTGACGCCGTTCGTACTGCTGCTCACCGCCTTCGGCCACGTGCTGCACCGGCACTGCGCCACCGAGGACGTCGTGGTGGGCACCCCGGTCGCGGGGCGGGACCGTCCCGAGGTGGAGGAGCTGCTCGGGTGCTTCGTCAACACCCTGGTGCTCCGGCTGGACCTCAGCCCGGTGCCCACCTGCCGCGACCTGGTCCAGCGCGTCCGCGAGTGCACTCTGGACGCCTACGAGCATCAGGACCTGCAGTTCGAACGGCTGGTCGCCGAGCTGGCGCCCGAGCGGGACCTCGGCGCGAACCGGCTCGTCCAGGTGATGTTCAACTACCACGCGGCGACCGAACTGGCCGAGAGCGTGCCCGGCCTGTCGGTCACCCCCGTGGAGGTGGGCGGCGCACGGGCGAGGTTCGACCTCTCCTGCGCCCTGGTGGAGACCGGGGACGAGCTGCGCGGCACGCTGACGTACGCGGCCGAGCTGCTGTCCAGGGGGATGGTGGAACGGCTCGGCGCGCATCTCACCGAGGCGCTCGAAGCCCTGCTCGCCGACCTCGACGCCCCCCTGACCTCGCTGCCCCCGGTGCCGTCGGCGGACACCGAAGCGGTGCGGCCGGGACCGGCGCACGTCCCGGAGTACGACGCCTCCGCGTCCCTGCTCGCCCGCTTCGAGACGCACGCGGCGCGGAACCCGGCGCGGCCCGCCGTGCGGTGCCGGGACGACGTGGCCGGGTACGGCGAGCTGAACGAGCGGGCGAACCGGCTGGCCGGGCACCTGGTCGCCGGCGGGACCGTGCCCGGCGACCTGGTCGCGCTGCTGTTCGAGCGCTCGGTGGACCACGTCGTCGCGATGCTGGCCGCGCAGAAGGCGGGCGCGGCCTACGTCCCGCTCGACCCGGCGGCACCTGCGGGCCACATCGCGGCGGTCCTCGCGGAGTCGGGCGCGACGGTGCTGCTGACCCACACCGAGGTCGACCGCGCCGGCCTGCCCGCGCCGGACGGGGTCGTCGTCGTGGACGTGGACGAGATCGGCGCCGAGCTCGCGGGCCGGTCCCCGGCGGACCTCGGCCGCCTGCCCGCCGGGGACGAGGCCATGTACGTGGTGTTCACGTCGGGCTCGACGGGACGCCCGAAGGGGGTGGTGGTCGAGCACGGCAACTTCACCAACTACATCACCGGGATCCTGGACCGGCTGGAGGTGCCGGACGGGCTTTCGTTCGCGCTGGTCTCCACACTCGCCGCCGACCTCGGGCTGACCAACCTCTACGGGGCGCTGGCCACCGGCGGCACCGTCCACGTGCTGCCCTACGAGTGGGCGGTCGACCCCGACCAGCTCGCCGGCTACTTCACCCGGCACCCGATCGACTTCCTGAAGCTCGTACCCAGCCACCTGCAGGCCGTCCGGGACGCGGGCCTGCTCTCCGCGGTCGTCCCCGCGCGTCACCTGATCCTCGCGGGGGAGGCCTGCCCGTGGGACCTGGTGGACGCCGTCCACCAGGTCCGCCCGGAATGTGCCGTCTGGAATAACTACGGGCCGACGGAGACGACCGTCGCGGTGCTCGCCCACCCGGTACCCGCCGAGCGCGGGCACCGCGGCGGCGCGGCCGTGCCGCTCGGCTCGGCCATCGCCAACGTCCAGGTGCGCGTGGTGGACCGGTACCTGCGGCCGGTGCCCGTGGGGGCGGCCGGGGAACTGCTGATCACCGGGGCGAGCGTGGCGCGCGGCTACCTGTCGGCCGGGGAGCCGCGCGGCACGGGGTTCGTCCGCGATCCGTTCTCCGACGACCCCGCCGCCCGCGCGTACCGTTCGGGCGACCGGGGCCGGCTGCTGCCCAGCGGGGTCTTCGAGTTCCTGGGGCGGCTGGACCGCCAGGCGAAGATCCGGGGGTACCGGGTCGAACCCGGTTACATCGAGGCGGTGCTGCGCGGCCACCCGGCCATCGCCGACGTCGCCGTCGCGGTCCGCCACGACGGCGACGGCCGGGCCCGCCTGGTGGCGTACTGCGTTCCCGGCCCGAACGCGGTCAGGCCGAACGAGGCCGGCCCGAACGAGGCTGGTTCGAATGGGACCGGGCCGGACGGGACCGGGCCGAACGAGGCCGGACTGGCTGATGTGCCGACGGACGTACCAGCGGAGGTGCGGACGCCGCATGACTACGCCCGGGAGAAGCTGCCGCCGTACATGGTGCCCGCCGCGTTCGTCGAGCTGGACCGGCTCCCGATCACCCCGAACGGCAAGCTCGACTGGCGGGCGCTGCCGGAACCCGGCCCGCGCCCCGCGGGCGACCGGCCGGTCACGCCGCCGCGCGACGCCGCTGACGAGCGCCTCGCCGCGATCTGGCGGGAGGTGCTCGGGCTGCCCGAGGTCGGCATCGACGACGACTTCTTCGCCCTCGGCGGCGACTCGTTCACCGCCATGCGGCTGGCCCGGCGGATCGGCGACGGCCTGCGGGTCGCCGCGGTGTTCCAGCACCCGACGATCCGCGAGCTCGCCGACCTGCTCGGCGCGGACGGCGCGGACGGCGCGGCGGGGGCGGGCGGGCTGCTGTGCCGGCTGCCCGGCCGGGCACCGGGCGCGACGGTCACGGCGACGGTGGTCGCGGTGCCCTTCGGCGGTGGGAGCGCCGCGGCGTACGGGACGCTCGCCAAGGCGCTGCCCGCCGACTTCCCGCTGTTCGCCGTCGAGCTGCCCGGGCACGACTTCGGCAACGCCGACGTGCCGCTGGAGCCGTCCGGCGTGCTGGCGGAGCGCTGCGTGGCCGAGATCCGCGCGTCCGTCGAGGGCCCCGTGATCGTGTACGGGCACTGCCTCGGCGCGGCGATGGCCTTCGACATCGCCCGGCGGCTCTCGGCCGAGGGCGGCGACGTCGTCGGGGTGGTGTTCGGCGGCGCGTTCCCGGCCCCCCGGCTGCCGGGACGGATCTTCGAGCTGTGGGCGCGGTTCCTGCCGAGCGACCGCTGGCGGTCCGACCGTCTCTACCGGGACACCCTCCGGGGGATCGGCGGCCTCACCGAGGAGCTGGATCCGGCGGAGCAGGCGTTCGTCCTGCGCGCGCTGCGGCACGACTCCCGGCAGGCCGAGCAGTTCTACTCCGACCACTGCCACGCGCCCGGCCGCGAGCGCACGCTGCACGCGCTGAGCGTGGTGGGCGAGCGCGACCGGCTCACCGAGTTCCACGAGGAGCGGTACCGCGAGTGGGACATGCTGTGCGCGGAGACCGAGATCGAGGTGATCCCGGACGCGGGCCACTTCTTCCTCAAGCACCAGGCCGGCGAGCTGGCGACCATCCTGACCCGCTGGTACGACCGCCGCCGACCGTCCACCGACACCGGCGACCCGCCCGCCAGGACCGGCGGCACGCTGGCCGAGACCGGCGACCCGCCCGCCGAGAGCCAAGGCACCTCCGCCGAGGCAGATGCCACCTCCGGCGAGGCGGGTGTCACGTCCACCGAGGCCGGTGGCGCGTCCACCGAGACAGGCGCGTACGGCGGTTCCGGGGGCGTGTACGGACGTCCGGCGAGGAGCCGGGTCACGCCGGCGCCGGCGCCCGCCACCGGGCTGTGGGGGTTCCTGCTCGTCACCCTGGGACAGCTGGTGTCCATGCTGGGCACCCGGGCGCTGGCGTTCGGCCTCGGCGTCTGGGTCTACCTCAAGACCGGCAGCGCCACGCAGTTCTCGGTCATCCTGGTCTGCGGCCTGCTGCCCGCCCTGCTGGTGCTCCCGTTCGCGGGGGCGGCGGCGGACCGCTGGAACCGGCGGCTGGTCATGATCGTCGGGGACCTGGTGGCCGTGCTGGGCTCGGGCCTGTGCCTGGTGCTGTACGCCGCCGGATCGCTGGAGGTATGGCACCTGTACATCGCCACGGGCCTCACCTCGATCGCCGCCGCCTTCCAGCAACCCGCCTACCTCGCCGCCACCGCGCAACTGGTGCCCAAGCGGTACCTCGGCAGGACCAACGGCATCACCCAGGCGCTGGTCGCGCTCAGCCAGGCCGGCGGCCCGCTGCTCGGCGGCGCGCTGATCCTGCTGATCGACCTCAGCGGCCTGCTGGTCGTCGACCTGGTGACGGTCGTCGTCTCGCTGCTCACCCTGCTCGCGGTGCGGTTCCCGAACACGCTGTTCCGCAGGCGCGAGGAGTCGATCTGGAAGGAGATCAGCAACGGCGTGCGGTACATCGCGCGGCGGCCAAGCTTCGTCGCGATGATCGTGTACTTCCTCGCGTTCAACCTCATCCTGGGCTTCGCCATCGCGCTCACCCCGCCGATGGTGCTGGCCTTCGCATCACCCGCCGCCCTGAGCGTGGCGTCGACCATCGGCGCCGTCGGCGGGATCATCGGCGGCGTGGCCATGGCGCTCTGGGGCGGGTTCGCGCGGCGCGCCACCGGCATGGTGGGGTTCACGCTGCTCACCGGCGCCGGGATGGTCGTGGTGGGCCTGATCCCCTCGGCGCTGTTCCTGGCCGTCGGGCTGGCCGCCATCGCGGCCTCGCTCGCGCTGCTCAACGGCCACTGGCAGACCATGATCCAGACGAAGGTCGGGATGGAGCTGCAGGGACGGATCCTCGCGAGCAACCGGATGATCGCCAATCTGACCGAACCGCTGGGCTACCTGCTCGCCGGGCAGCTCGCCGACGCGGTCTTCGAGCCGGCGATGCGGGACGGCGGGTGGCTGAGCGGGTCCGCCGGCGGCGTGCTGGGCACCGGGCCGGGGCGCGGCATGGCACTCATGATCGTGATCCTGGGCGTGGCGCAGATCCTGCTGGCCACGTACGGCCTGCGGTGGCGGACGCTGCGGTACATGGAGGACGTGCTGCCGGACGCGATCCCCGGCGCCGTCGTCACCTGGGACCGCGACGCCCTGCAACAGGAAGCCGATCGCCTGCTCGACGCCAAACCCCTCACCCCCGCCCGGCATCCTCCCGAGACCGACCGGCTGCTCGACGCCTAGGCCTCCCGCCCTGCCCGGCTCCTGAGCCCACGCCCCCAACGCGTGCCGCCCTCCCGGCACCCAGAACCCCTGCACGACGCCTGGCCCCCGCCGGACGTGCAGGAACCCTCGCCGGCCGGTCGACCGGCCGGCGAGGGCCTTTCCCCGTACCGCCGAGCACGCGGCGCATGTCCGCTCAGTATCCAGGGCCCTTCCCCGTGCCGCCGAACGCGCGCGGCGCATGCGCGCTCAGTATCGTGGGGCAGGTGACCAGCGACGAGACACGTGACGGAGTGCCGCTGACGAATCTCGGCCAGCCGCTGTTCGACGGGTCCAACGCGACCAAGCGGGACCTGGTCGACTACCTGGACGCGGTCCGCGACCGCATCATCCCCGTGCTGCGCGACCGTGCGCTGTCGGTGATCCGCGTACGACCCGGCCAGGCGCCGTTCGTGCAGAAGAACGTCCCCAAGTACACCCCTTCGTGGGTGCGGACGGTCTCGGTCTGGGCGGAGGCCTCCCACCGGCAGATCTCTTACGCGCTGTGCGACGACCGCAGGACCTTGCTGTGGTTCGCCAACCAGCGCGCGGTGGAGTACCACCCGGCGCTGGTCCAGGGCGACCGGTTCACCCATCTCGTGCTCGACCTCGACCCGCCGGAGGAGAACGCCTTCCCGCTGGCCGTCCAGGCCGCCCACCTGGTCCGCCGGGCGCTGGACGACGCCGGGCTCGCGGGGGCGGTGAAGACCAGCGGGGCCAAGGGCCTGCACGTCTTCGTGCCCGTGGAGGCGGGGAGCACGCCGGAGGACCTGGCCGCGGCGACCCGCGCGCTGGCCGCACGCGCCGAGCGCGTCGACCCGGCGCTCGCCACGACGGCGTTCATCCGCGACGACCGCGAGGGCAAGGTGTTCCTCGACTCCACCCGGGCCGGCGGGGCGACGGTGGTGGCCGCCTACAGCCCGCGCATCCGGGAAGACGCGCCTGTCTCCTTCCCGGTGACCTGGGAGGAGCTCGACCGGGTCACACCGGGCGACTTCACCATCCATACGGCGGCGGCCCTTCTCGGCGACCGCGACCCCTGGGCGGAGCTGATGCCCGAGCCGCAGCGGCTGCCCGCCGACCTCGTGGAGGAGGGGCACACGATCCCGATCGCCCGGGTCCAGGCCATGCACGAGGGCAAACGCCGCGCCCGCGCCCGCCGCGCCGAATGACCCACCCGGCCGCCGCCCCGAATGACGCACTCAGGGGCCGTCGCGACCCCGCAGAGTGGCGCCGGCCCGTCCGAGTGGACGAATCCGACTAGATCCCCTTCAATTGGCCGCTCATTCCGCTATCCCCGGGAAGGCCAATCATGGAGATCGGCACGCTGACCGTGCCCGGCGCCCGCATCCACTACGAGGTGCGTGGTGCGGGACCCGTCCTGCTGCTCGTCAACGGCGGCGAAGGCGACGCCGCGATGTACGGACAGCTGGCCGCGCTGCTGGCCGACCGCTACACGGTCGTCACCTACGACCTTCGCGGCAACTCCCGCAGCCGCCTCACCGTCCCACCGTACGAACAGCACATCGCCGAGCACGCCGACGACGCCCACCGGCTGCTCGGCTCGATCGGCGACGAGCCCGCGTACGTCTTCGGCAGCAGTTACGGCGGCATGATCGGAATGGACCTCCTCGCCCGCCACCCGGAGCGGGTGCGCGCCCTGGTGGCGCACGAGCCGTTCGTCATCGAGATGCTGCCCGACGCCGCCCGGTGGCACGCCGTGTTCCAGGAGGTGTACGAGATCCACCGGCGCGACGGGGCGGGCGCGGCCACGCGCAGATTCGTCACGGAGATCGGCGTGGCCGCGCCACCGGAGCCGTCCCCCGGGTTGCCCGCGCCGGTGCTGGAGTTGCTGGCCCGCGTCGCCGCCAATCTGGAAACGTGTTACGAGTACGAGCTGCGGTCCTTCACCCGTTTCGTCCCGGACCTGCCCGCCCTGCGCGGCGGCCGGGTCGTCGTGGCGGGCGGTGCCGACTCCCGCGAGGCGCTCCCCCACCGCGCCGCCACCGCGCTGGCCGAGCGTCTCGGCACCCCGGTCGTGGAGTTCCCCGGCGACCACGCCGGCTTCGTGATGCGTCCGGCGGAGTTCGCCGAGGCGCTTCACGGAGTACTCGACGACGGATCCCGACCGCTGGACGGCCCTACTTCACGGCACTGAGCTGCGACAACGCAAGGTCCACAAGAAATCAGAAAAAGATGGGGGCCTTGTGTCGAATCGGGGTGGTCCCGTTCGAAGCGTAGTCAGAGGGCCGGGAAGCACCCGAGAGCCGGCCCGGGACTCGTGAGGAGAAGGGCCATGACCCAGCAGACGACGAGGAACACCACCCCGGCGGTGTGCGACAGGCAGGCGAACGTCACCAGGTCGCTGCTGGGCTACGGCGTCATCGCCGGGCCGGTGTACGTGACGGTGGCGCTCAACCAGGCGCTGACCCGGGAGGGGTTCGACCTCGCACGGCACCCGTGGAGCATGCTCGCCAACGGTGACCTCGGCTGGATCCAGATCACCAACTTCGTGGTCACGGCGCTGATGACCCTGGCGTGCGCCGTCGGCCTGCGCCGGGCGCTCCGCCCGGGGATCGGGGCGGTCTGGGCCCCCCGGCTCGTAGCGGCGTTCGGCGTGAGCATGATCGGCGCGGGGATCTTCCGAGCGGACCCGGCGATGGGCTTCCCCGCCGGGACCCCAGAAGGGCCTGGAGTAGTGAGCTGGCACGGGACACTGCACTTCGTCAGCGGCGCGATCGGCTTCCTCTGTGTCATCGTGGCCTGCTTCGTCGTCGGCCGCCGGCTCGCCGCCGAAGGCCGTCGCGGGTGGGCCGTCTACTCCCGGATCACCGGCGCGCTGTTCCTCGTCTCGTTCGCCGCCGTCGCGTCCGGCGGGGGCGCCGCGTGGGCCAACCTGGCCTTCGTCGCGGGGATCGTGATCATCTGGGCCTGGCTCTCGGCCCTGTCCGTCCACCTCTACCGGCGCGTAACGTCCCGTCCGACCACCTGACCGACCATCTGAGCGTCCCTCCGGCCGACCATCCGGCCGACCATCCGACCGACCACCTGAGCGAACACGGAGACGACCATGCGATACATGATCACACTGACGGTGAACCGGCAGCCGGCCACCCCGCCGACCGCCGAGCTGATGGAGGCCATCACCAAGCTCGGCGAGGAGGCCACCAAGGCCGGTGTGCTGCTCGACAACGCCGGGCTGGCGCCGAGCGCGCAGGGCTCGCGGATCGAGCTCACCGGCGGCCGGCTGAGCGTCACCGACGGCCCGTTCGCCGAGGCGAAGGAGCTGATCAGTTACGCGCTGTACGACGTGCGGTCCAAGGAGGAGGCCATCGAGTGGGCCTCCCGCTTCCTGAAGGTCCACCGCGACCACTGGGAGGGCTGGGAGGGCCAGGCCGACATCCTCCGCCTCTACGGCCCCGAGGACTTCGCCGCCTGACCCGCCCCGAACCACGAGCCACCGCCCCCGGCCAAGGTCCCACCACGGACCCCGGCCGGGGGCGCACGCGTTCCCGGGGCCGCGGTGCGCGGGTGCGGTACGTGGGCGCGGGGTGCCGGAGGCG
>NZ_JANZYP010000040.1 GCF_025506355.1 Sphaerisporangium corydalis | reverse complement strand
CCGAGACCCCCCCGCATAGCGAAACCTCCGTCCCAGGGCGCCCTTGATCCCCCCACCCACCCACCTACCGCGTCGCCTTAGGGGGCGCCGAAGCAGTGAGACGGTGTACGGCGACCCCGGCCCTCAGTACGGCGGCCCACCGGAAACCAGGCCCACCCCGACACCCAGGGCGCGTCTGATGGGCGTCGCGAGCCCTCGCATACCGAAACCTTCGTACCCGGGCGCTGCCCTTGATCTCCCCGCCCTCCACCGTGCTCCCCTACGTGGCGCCGAAGCGGTGAGACGGTGTACGGCGATCCCGGCGCCCTGTACGGCGGCCACACCGGCAAACCAGGCCCACCCCGACCCAGGCTGCCCCTGACCCCGCACAAACGACACGCTCTCGCCAGGCGCCCTTGATCTCCCACCCACCGTGCCGCCTCACCAGCCGCTGAAGCAGTGGGACGATGTACGACGATCCCGGCGCGCCGTACGGCGGTCACCCAGGCGAACGAGGGGACACCGCCCGTACGACGTCAACCCAATGATCGTCCATAGACTCCACGTCGGCCAGCCACTACCCCGGCCCCGCTGGACCCCCCACAGGGCCCTGGCGGCCCGTCGGCAGACTCGGTAAAGCCTCCCCGCTCCCACGACCCCCGGTAGCCCTGGCAGACATCATGTGGGCACCAATATGAGCCACCCTCGACGAGAAAGAAGGAGAGAGGCCCGCGGCCGGTAGCCCGCGATCGCCTCGTGATTTCGATGAGTCGCACAGACCCGGCGGGTACCGCCCAGCACAAGCCCACCCCAGACCCCTCGACCCCCGCCCCCTCGGACCCCTCGGACTCCACCACGCCAGACCCCTCAACTCCCGCCACCCCACCCGCCCCCGCACCGACAGGACCCGCCGATCACGAACCGGCAGGCCCAGGGCAGCCCGCCCCGCCGGCATCCGATGACCAAGCCCCCCCAGCCGATGCACCGGAAGGCGATCCCCCTCCCACCAAGAAGAAGTCCAGCTGGCGAGAGTCGATCCTGCTGGTGTCCGGAGGGGTGGTCGCCGCCCTGCTGGTGCGCCTGTTCGTCCTGGACTCCTTCTACATCCCGTCCGAGTCCATGGAGGACACCCTGCTGATCAACGACCGGGTGATCGTCAACAGGCTGACGGGCGACCTGGGACGCGGCGAGGTGGTCGTCTTCGACGGCTGGGACGGCACCACCACGATCAAGCGAGTGATCGGCATCGGCGGAGACCACGTGAAGTGCTGCGACGCCAAGGGGCGCATCACGGTCAACGGCACCCCGCTCGACGAGGAGTCCTACCTCAACCCGCAGGACTTCCCCTCGCAGAAGAAGTTCGACGTCACCGTGCCCAAGGACAGGCTCTGGCTGATGGGCGACCACCGTGCCGCCTCCGAGGACTCCCGCGCCTACATAGACGACCGGTTCCACGGCACGATCTCCACCGACCACGTGATCGGACGGGCGTTCGCGCTCTACTGGCCGTTCTCGCGGGTGACCACATTGCCGGTCCCGGCGACGTTCTCAAAGGTGCGATAGCGTACCCCCACGGCCGATTGGGGCGTAGGCTTGGCCGCATGGTCGCGCTCGAATCGCCGTTGATCGGCCGGGGGGCTCGACTCTCCCGCAGGTCCGTACCCTCGCGGCGGGCAGCCGAGCCGCTCGCCTTATGACTGTCCTATTTCGCCCGCGCCCCAGCATCGTGCGGCGGGATTCGGGGCTCTACGGCTACGAGCGCGCGCTGGCACGCCGGGGCCTGTCCCCGATCGCCGGCGTGGACGAGGCGGGCCGTGGAGCCTGCGCGGGGCCTCTGGTGGTGGCGGCCGTGGTCCTCGGCCCCGAGATCGAGGGTCTGGCCGACTCCAAGCTGCTGACCCCGGCTCGGCGCGAGGTGCTGCACGACCGCATCCAGGCGACCGCCCGCGCCGTGAAGGTCGTGGTGATCCCTTCCGAGGAGATCGACTCGCGAGGGCTGCACAAATGCAACATCGCCGGTATGCGGCGGGCCGTGGTCGGCCTCGGGTGCGATATCGGGTACGTTCTGATCGACGGGTTCCCGGTTCCTGGTCTTCCCGCGCCGTCGCTGGCGGTGTGGAAGGGTGACCAGGTCTCGGCCTGCGTGGCGGCGGCGTCCATCGTCGCCAAGGTGACCAGGGACCGCATGATGACCTCGCTGGACGGCCGGTATCCCCAGTATGGTTTCGCCGAACACAAGGGATATGTCACGGCCGCGCATCGGCGGGCGCTCGCGGCTCACGGCCCCTGCCCGCATCATCGGTTCTCCTTTGTGACAGTGAACTCGGTGGTGCGGTCCGGAGCGGGCAGTGAGATAGGCGAGAATGGAGTGGGGGCCGGTGTCGCCTGATTGGTCGCGCCGGGGAAGGAAGGGAAGTGGAGGACCGGGATGAGCGCAGAGGATCTCGAGAAATACGAGACCGAGATGGAGTTGCAGCTCTACCGGGAGTACCGCGACGTGGTCGGTCTGTTCACCTATGTCGTTGAAACCGAGCGGCGCTTCTACCTGACCAACTCCGTCGATCTCGACGTACGCACCGCCGAGAACGGCGACGTCTTCTTCGACGTCAAGATGCAGGACGCCTGGGTGTGGGACATGTACCGTCCCGCGAGGTTCGTGAAGAACGTCCGGGTGGTCACCTTCAAGGACGTCAACGTCGAGGAACTGGCCAAGCCAGACCTGGAAATGCCCAAGGAAGGCTTCTCCACCTAAACCCCCTCGCCCCACCATCACCTCTCACCACGCCCCGCCACCCACGCCCCGGCGTCGGACACTCCTGCCCGCCCCTCGACGGCACGCGGCAAGACCCGCACCCGGCGCGCCATAAAGCATGCAAGCCAGTGACCCTGGCGACCCTGCGTTCACGACCTCCCACAGCCGCCGCCAGGGCGGTAGTGGCCGGATCACACTCTGGCCGAGCCACTCTGTTTCCTCCCCGCCCCACACGTGGGCGCAGGCAGGAGGAAGTTTTGGTGCCCGATGGGACGCCGAGTCAATCGCCTAGGGTTCACCCCGCCCGCTATCGTCGCCACCACAACGCGCCTACCTTGGCGGTGCGTCGGTGGCGCGGTGAGCCGTGGCGTGGACATTCTGGCCCCACGGTTGTGGGCCGATGAACCCCGTGTCCCTTTCCCCATTGAGGTCCACATCCGGTCCTGATCTCGGAGACGACTCGGATCGTCTGGCCTCTTGATTTGGGTGCTTTGTCCCAAATTTGACCATTTAATGGATTCGCTGAGCCCTGAATCTTCCTTAGACCAGCGCAGCATGTTCGTCCCCAGCAGGGCGCACCTCCCAGCCACGCATTTATCCACAGGCCAATGCCGGGATCTTCGAGGACGGTCACCCCAGGACCCAAGCCTCCGGTTCGCAAAGTCCCTGTGGCAGCGGGCTGTTCGGACGAGTGCCTCCCGCCCGGGAACCGGTGACCGGCCGTCCACAGGGCCCTGTCCCAAGCGTTTCTGTCCACAGAATCCGGTTCGGCCGTCGAGGGACAGAGGTCCTTCGAGAAGGTCAGCGCCGGAGGTGGTCTCATGGCCGCGACGCATGAGCTTGGAAAGCACGGCGAGCAGCTCGCCGTCGATTACCTGCGGGCAGCGGGCCTGCGGATCCTGGAGCGCAACTGGTGGTGCCCCGATGGCGAGATCGACATCCTGGCCCGTGAAGGGCCGGTTCTGGTGGTCGTGGAGGTCAAGACCCGCTCGGGCAGAAGCCACGGCACCGCCTTCGAGGCGGTGACCCACGCCAAGCTCGCCCGGCTCCGCACCCTGGCGGCCAAGTGGCTGAGCGGCCAGCCCGAGTGGTTCTCCTCCATCCGCATCGACGTCGTGGCGCTGGAGCGCTTCGCCGGAGAGTTCTCCATCCGTCACGACCGGGGGGTGTCCTGAATGGCCGTCGCCCGTACGCGCTGCGTGGCCCTGGTCGGAGTCAGCGGTCACGTCGTCGAGGTGGAGGCCGACGTGGGTCACGGCATCGCGGGGGTCAACCTGATCGGCATGCTCGACACGGCCCTGAGCGAAGCCCGCGACCGCGTCCGCTCGGCGATCATCAACAGCAGGTACGCCTGGCCGGACGCGCGGGTCACGATCAGCCTGTTCCCCGCCAGCCTGCCCAAACGCGGAAGCCTTTTCGATCTCGCCATCGCGATCGCCCTGCTCGGAGCGGCCGGTCTGGTCCCGAGGAAGCGCATCTCGTCCCCGTTCTTCCTCGGAGAACTCGGTCTGGACGGCTCGATCAAACCGGTTCGCGGAGTGTTACCGGCCGCCGTGGCGGCGGCCGAGGCGGGCGCGCAGTCGGTGGTGGTGCCGTTCCAGAACGCCGCCGAGGCCGGCCTGGTGCCGGGGCTCACGGTCGTGCCCGTGATCAATCTCGCCGAACTGGTCGAATGGCTGCGAAGCGGCGACGAGGCCAACATGCCCACCCTCACCGAACCCACCGAACCGGTCTCCTGGAACAAACCAGACGCGCAGGCGCCACCCGCGCTGGACCTGGCCGACGTCGCCGGTCAGGCCATGGCGCGCAGCGCCCTCGAAGTGTGCGCAGCCGGCGGCCACAACCTCTGGATGATGGGCCAGCCCGGCACGGGGAAGACCATGCTCGCGGAACGGTTGCCCACCCTGCTGCCGCCGCTCGACCGCGACCAGGCGCTGGAGGTCACGGCCATCCATTCGGTCGCGGGCATCCTGCCTCCCGGCCGCCCGCTGCTGACGCACCCGCCGTTCATGGCACCGCACCACACGGCGACCATCGCCGCCATCGTCGGCGGAGGGAGCGGCGTGATCCGGCCGGGTGCCGTCTCCCGCGCTCATCGGGGCGTGCTCTTCCTGGACGAGGCCCCGGAGTTCCCGGCGCGCGTGCTCGACTCGCTGCGACAGCCGCTGGAGTCGGGGAAGGTCACCGTGGCCCGTGCCGCCGGCACCGTGTCGTTTCCAGCCAGGTTCATGCTCGTTCTGGCGGCGAACCCGTGCCCCTGCGCGCAGCCGTCCACCCCCGAGAGTCCTTGCCAGTGCACCCCCACCCAGCGGCGGCGCTATCTCGCCCGCCTCTCCGGGCCGTTGATCGACCGCATCGACGTCAAGGTCAGGCTCAACCGCTCGACCCGCCGTGAACTGCTCGCGGATCGCCAGTTCATCGAGCCGAGCACGGTCGTGGCCGAGCGGGTGTCGCAGGCGCGGGAGCGCACGGTCAAGCGTCTCGCGGGCACGCCATGGAGATGCAACGCCGAGATCCCCACGGCCATGCTGCACGGGGATTACCGGCTGCCCTCGACGGCGATGTCCCCGCTCTACCGATGCCTGGACACCGGCGAACTGAGCGCCCGCGGACTCGACAGGGTCATACGCGTCTCCTGGACCCTCGCCGACCTCCTCGGCAAGGACCGCCCCGAAGTATCAGAGACCAACGCCGCCCTAGGCCTATGGCTAGGCACCGAATGAACGCCCCCACCACGACCACGACTGCGCCTACGACCGCGACTGCGACTGCGACTGCGACTGCGACTGCGACCCCGATCGCGACCGGGACCGGGACCGGGACCGCACCTGATGATCCTCATGCGACCACCGCCTCCCAATCGATCACGAGCGGTCCGCCGAGATCGGACACGGGCGTCCGTCCAGAAGACCCCAGTGCAACGCATCCCGAGAATGCTCACCCCACCCCACCGCCGACCGTCAACGCCGGTCCAGAGAACGACACCGAAGGCGATCCCCCAACCGAGTCCGGCGCTTCAACGGCCGACGGAGACACCCTCTCGACCTCCGAACCACCCGTCGGATCCGAAACGCCCCTCACCTCTGGACCACCCCTCGTCTCTGGACCGCTCCTCGGCGGCGAGTCGGACGAGGCCGCGGCGCGCGGGCAGAGTGGTGCGTCCACCAGGGATGGCGATCAGGCCGACCCCTGGGACATCGGTCCTGATCGCGGATCGCCGCCCGAAGCCGGCCCGGGGGAGAGAAGAGACCATGGTGTCGCCACCGGGAGTGGTTCACAGACCGATTTCGGGTACGGCGTGGGCGAGGGGAGCCTTCGGTGGGACGCTCGGCGGCTGGCCAGGGTGACGCTGATGCGGCTGGCGGACGCCGGGGACCGCGTCATGGGGAAACTGGTCGCCGCGTACGGCCCCGAGGGGGCGCTCGGGCAGGTGCGGCGAGGGTGCCTGGATCCCGTCTTCGTCGAAGAACTCGCCGCCGTGAAAGGGCGTCCTCTCGATGTCCGCCGATTGCTTGAGGCGTGGCGCGCACGGCTCCCGGCGACCGATCCCATCGCCGACCTCACCGAAGGGGAGCGGCTGGGAGCACGCCTGATAGTGCCTGGGGATCTCGAATGGCCCACCCAGCTCGACGACCTGGGGTCCGAACGGCCCCTGGGCCTGTGGCTCCATGGGGACGCGGATCTCCGCTTCTCCTGCCTGCGTTCCGTGGCGGTGGTGGGATCCCGCGCCGCGACCCCCTATGGCGCCCACGTCGCGGCCGAGTTCGGTGCCGGGCTCAGCGAGGCCGGCTGGACGGTCATCTCGGGCGGCGCGTACGGCGTGGACGCGGCGGCGCATCGAGGAGCCCTGGCGGGCGTCGCGCAGACCATCGCCGTGCTGGCATGCGGCACCGACATCGCTTATCCCGCCGCGAACCAGGATTTGTTCGCGGCCATCCGCAGCAGGGGAGTCGTCGTGAGTGAGTGTCCACTGGGCGTCCGGCCGACGCGCCTTCGCTTCCTGGTACGCAACCGGGTGATCGCCGCGCTGTCTCGGGGCACCGTCGTCGTTGAGGCGGCGCTCCGCAGCGGGGCGCTGAACACCGCAGGCCACGCCGTGACGCTCAGGCGTCATCTGGCGGCGGTCCCCGGCCCGGTGACCTCGGAAAACTCCGTGGGGTGCCACCGCCTGATCCGGCGATCGGAGGCGGTCTGCGTCACCTCCGCCAGAGAGGTCATCGAACTGGTCGGAGCCATAGGTGATGATCTGGCGCCGGAGCCGAGAGGGCCGGTCCTGCCCAGGGACGCACTCGACGACGAGACCCGGCGCGTCCTGGAAGCGGTGCCGGCACGCGCCGGTTCCGGACCGGCGACGATCGCGGTCGCGGCAGGCGTCGACCTCCTGACGGCGCTGAGCTCCCTCGGAGCCCTCGCAGCCGCCGGCTTCGTCGAACGCGCCGACCAAGGCTGGCGCCTCCGCCGACCCAAATAACCCCGAACCACCCCACCCGCCCCCCGATCACCGCAACCAAGGACCCAACCGAACCCCCAACCCCCCAAACAGATGCGTGAAGCCAAAGCCCCCTGCCAAAGGGTGTCGAATCAGCCGAGGGCTCGGCCTCCCTTCTGGACGCATGCCGGAAACGCTTCAGGAGCCGTTCAGTGGCGACGGTGGTGGATCCGCCACATCAGGGGAGTGCACCCGTCCGCCGTCTTGAGCGACATGGATGTGGGTCGGCGGAGGCTCTGTCCCGTGCTGGGCGGATGCCGGGAATGCTTTTGAAGTCGGTGTGTGGTGTTTATGGCGGATTCGACACGCTGGGGGTGTGGCCGTCAGTCGTCTGGGGTGCTGTGGGTGTGGGGTCGGCTGGGGGGTCTGTCTTGTGCTGGGTGGGGGTCGGGATGCTTTTGGAGTTGTTGGTGGTGGTTGGGGTGGGTCTGCTGTGTCGGGGGAGCGTGGTCGGGCGCCGCTTGGGACGGGGTTCGGCAAGATGGCAGTATGAACGCTCCCGCGACAGGTGTGCGCCTGCCCTGGTCAGCTGTGCCTGAGAAGATCCGCCAGGCCGTCGAGGCCCGTCTGGGTGCGCCGATCGCGACGGCGGTGACACAGGCGGGAGGGTTCTCCCCGGGAGCCGCCGTACGGCTGACGTTGACCGACGGCCGGCGGGCGTTCGCGAAAGCCGTCGGCCCCGAGCCGAACCCGCTGAGCGCCGACATCCACCGGGCCGAAGCCCGCATCGCCGCCGCCCTTCCCGTCGATGTGCCGGCGCCCAGGCTGCTGGCCTCGTTCGACTCCGAAGGGTGGGTCGCGTTGCTGTTCGAGGACGTGGACGGTCACCCGCCCGCCGACCCCTGGCGGGCCGACGAACTGGAGCGAGTGCTGGACACGTTGGGCCGGATGGCCGCTGGCCTGACCCCGTCTCCGGTCGTCGCCCCTACCGCGGAGCAACGGCTCGGTGACCAGTTGCAGGGATGGCGGCGCCTGCTCGCGGCGCACAAATCGGGGGCGGACGACCTGACCGGGCTTGACCCGTGGGCAGCGCGTCACCTGCCCGCGCTCGCGGATATGGAGGAGCGGTGGCCCGCGGCGGCGGAGGGAGAAAGTCTGGTCCACGGGGACATTCGGGGCGACAACCTGCTGCTCACGGCCGACAAGGTGGTCGTCGTCGATTGGCCATGGGCGTTCCTCGGGGCCCCGTGGTTCGACTTGCTGCAGATGCTGCCGAGCGTGCGGATGCAGGGGGGTCCGCCGCCCGAGGCGGTCTTCGCCGGTCACCCGGTCGGGCGGAGCGCGGATCCTGCCGCGGTGACCACGGTGCTGGCCGCGCTCGCCGGATTCTTCATCTACCAGTCCCGTCAACCCGACCCGCCAGGCCTGCCCACTCTGCGCGCTTTCCAGGCGGCCCAGGGCGAAGCCGCCCTTGAGTGGCTCCGCCTCCGCACGCCCTGGACCTGAGCCCACCGACCAGAAGGAGGGCCTTCAGCTACCTGGAGGGTCTGCGGTTTGGGGTCTGCTCGTTTCGCTGATGGGCCATCTCGGCAGGAGGCGTACCTGGCCGAGGCCGAGGAGGAGGAGAGCGTCGAGGTAGCGGTTCTCGTTGATTAGCCCCCAGTGCAGGCAGGACGTGGGGCAGTGCCCCGTCGCTTCCTCGACGGAGCCGATCAATGCTCCGCCTTCCACAGGTTGCCCGCGCCGGACCGAGGCGTGGACGGGCAGGTACGTGGTGCGCAGCCCATCGGGATGCACGATCATGACCACGCCCCGCCCGGCGAGGGGCCCGGCGTAGCCCACGACACCTGAGCCCGCCGCCTTGACCTCCTGTCTCGGCCGAGCCAGGAGGTCCACACCTCGGTGGCCAGGAAGCCATGGCTGGGCGGGCGGGTCGAAACGGCGGAGCACGGTTGGGGGTCCGTCCAGAGGCAGGTGCCACTTGGGTTCCTTCGACGCGAGCGAGCGGCCGTCAGGTTCAGTCGGCAGGGGCGGAACGGGAAGGTAGGCGGCCCGGCCCGGCGGCCCGTGAGCCGAGGACGGCGGTGTGGCCCTGTCGGTCATTTCGCTGCTCACCCAGGCCACCCCTGGTGGCTGAGTGGCCGCAGAGGGGGAGCCGACCGTGAGGAAGGACACGATCAGCAGCAGGATCCCGGAAAGTCGCACAGGAGGAGACTGGCCTGAAACAACCGGCGCCCATCCACCGAACGCCGTTCTGTGGATAAGTCCCGGGCGTTGTCCGAGTGCGGATGGGGTATCGGATGGTGGGCGAGGTCATTGCGGAGCTGGGGGTTCAGGTCGGGCTTGATCTACCTGCCGTCCGGGTGACGGGGGAAGATCCGGTTCTGCCGTCCGTTTTCAAGGTCGGGACAGCCGCTGCGGCGTGCGTCGGCGCTATGGCGGCGGCCGTCGCGCGGTCGCGCCGACCCGTCGATGCCGTGACCTCGGATGCGGGCCAGGTGGGTGCGGAAGGTCCTGCGAGGCAGGTGGAACGCGCGACGGCGACAGGTGCGGAAGCCCTGGTCGAGGTGGACATGCGGGAGGCCGCCGTCGCGTTCCGGGACGAGCTCTACTTCCGCGTCGACGGAGAGCCGGCCGTCGGCTGGGCACCCCTGTCAGGGGACTATCGCACGGCCGACGGGTGGGTCCGGCTGCACTGCAATTTCGATCATCATCGCGACGCGGCACTTCGCGCACTCGACCTTCCCATCGGCGCCGATCGGCTCGCGGTGACCACCGCCTGCGCCGCCCGAGCCGCCCGGGAGATCGAGGACGCGGTGACCGAGGCGGGAGGATGCGCCGCCGCGATGCGTAGTCGTGCGGAGTGGCAGGAACATCCGCAGGGCCGCGCGGTGGCCGATCTCCCCCTCATCGGCCTCGACCGGCTCGACTCCGCAGAACCATCCGACCAAGGCCGGCCCGTACCGGTCGGATCCCTTGACCAAGGCCAGCCCGTATCGGCCGGATTCTCTCATCGAGGGCGGCCTGGGCGACATGACGCCGATGGAGGCCTCCGGGTCGTTGGCGGTTCTCTTGGTATGGCTCGCGACGGCCGGCCTGGGCGCATGGTGGCGCAGGGCTTTGACGGGCCTGAGCAGGGCGAAGGGAGTGGGGTGAGGCCGCTGGAGGGGGTTCGGGTGCTGGATCTCACCCGGGTGATCGCGGGTCCGGTCACGACCCGGACGCTGGCGGCGTACGGGGCGCAGGTGCTCCGCGTCGGCGCCGCCCACCTGCCGGAGGTTCCCGGCCTCGTGATCAGCACGGCGTTCGGGAAGCGGTCCTGCGAGCTCGATCTGCGTACCCGGCAGGGAGCGGACGCGTTCAGGCGACTGGTCGCGGGCGCGGATGTGGTCGTCCAGTCGTATCGGCCGGGTGCGCTGGCCGGGCTGGGGTTCGGCCCAGCGGACCTGGCCGCGATCAGACCCGGGATCGTCTGTGTCGACATATCGGCGTACGGCGGGCGGGGTCCGTGGGCGGGGCGGCGTGGGTTCGACAGCCTCGTCCAGATGGCCTGCGGCATCGCGGATGAGGGCGGACGAGGGGAGAGGCCGGTCCCGCTGCCGGCGCAGGTGCTCGACCACGCCACCGGCTGGCTCGCGGCCCTGGGTGCCGTCGCCGGGATCCTGCGCGGGCGGGCCGAGGGGGGTTCCTGGCACGTCGAGGTGGCGCTCGCCCGCACCGCCCTCTGGCTGGACGGGCTCGGCCGTGTCCCCGGCGCGAACGTCGGCGAGCCGGAGGCGGGCGACCTGCTGGAGGAGGCGGAGACCCCACTCGGAAGGCTGACCTACGTCAGGCCACCGGGGAAGATCGCTGGCGTCCGGCCGTACTGGTCATCCCCACCTCCACACCGCGCCGAGCATCCTCCGGAGTGGGTCTGAACGGGACCCATATCGGCGGACGATCGCTGGCGTCCGTTCTTGGTCGTGTCCGCGAGGCGGTGAGCATGGCCCGGAATCGGGCTGAACCGGACTCGGCTCGGCGGAGGCCATCGGCTTCGGCGTCAGGCGGTCGCGGGCGCGGGGTGGCGGAGCGGGGAGAGCCAGACGGCCAGGATGGCCGGGAGCACCAAGGCGGCGCTGGTCCACAGGGCGGGGCGCAGGCCGATGACCTCGCCGAGCAGGCCGCCCGTGATCCCGCCTAGCGTCATGATCCCCATGGTGGCGACCGTCATGACGGCGTTCACGCGGCCGAGCATGTCTGGCGGGGACTCGCGGAGCTGGATCGACCCGTAACAGACGCTGAACACCACGGTGGCGAGCCCGCTGATCGCGTAAGCGCCCATGAGAAGCGGGACCAGGAGCGAGGCGGACCCGTGCGCCGAGGCGAGCGCGACGAATTCGAGGGGGAACACGATGACCGCCCCGAGAATGACCCGGTTCTCGGTGAAACGGCGGGTGAGCCGGGGCGCGGCGGCGGCTCCGGCGAGGCCGCCGGCGCCGAACGAGGCGGTCAGCAGGCCGACCACCCCAGCGGGCAGGCCGAGGGTGTTCACGGCGAAAAGGATGAAGAGCGCCATCTGGGCGGCTGACGCGAAATTGACCACCATGCCGGTCGTGATCAGCGCTCGCAGTACACGATGGTCCACTACGGCCCGCAGCCCTTCGCGGATGTCGGCGAGAACGCTTGTCCTCCGAGGCCGAGACTCCGGACTCTGAGACCCCGAACTCCGAGGTCCCGGACCTTGAGACCCCGGACCTTGAGACGTCGGATTCCGAGATCCCGGACGCTGAGACCCTGCGCTTTGAAGCGCCGGACGCTGAGACTCGGTAAGGATCTCGTCCACCGGTTCGGGCTTCTCGGGCGATCGGATCGAGCGCAGGCACACGGCCGACATGAGGAACGACAGCGCGTCGACGACCAGGGCGAAAGGCGCGGTCAGGGTCTGGACGAGGACGCCGGCCAGCCCGGGGCCGCAGACGCTCGCGGCGGAGTAGACCGTCTGGAACCCGGTGATGGCGGCGGTCCGCTGGTGGTCGGCGACGACGCTGGGCAGGTGGGGGAACCAGGCCGCGCGGTAGAAGACGGAGCAGGTGCCCACCGTGAACGCCACGGCGATCAGCCAGGGAACCGTTAGCAGCCCGGTCACCCAGGCGAGCGGCACGGTCAGGACCGCGATCGCGGACGCGACCTCGCAGGCGATCAGGATCGGACGGCGGCGGGCGAGCCGGTCGGCATATGCGCCGGCGGGCAGGCCGATCAGCAGGTACGGCAGGGTCGTGGCGGCCGTGAGCAGCCCCATCTGCAAAGGGGTCGCTCCCAGCAGGGCGGCGGCCGTGAGGGGGACGGCGAGACGGGAGATCTCGGTGCCGGTCTCGGATACCGCACGCGCGGACCACAGCAACCGGTAATCGCGCTGCCGCCGGAGGGGGACGCTCTGGTTCATGGATATGAAGGTAACGCTTCATAACTATGAAAGCTACCCTTCAGATCCTCCGATCTCATGAGCTGGGCGGGGGGTAGGACCGGAATCGGGCCCGGCGATCACGGGGACGTACGGCGGGAACGCACTACCGTTCCTTGTATGAGTCAGCAGAACCAATTGGTCGATGACCCTCGCGCCATGCGGGCGCTGGCGCATCCGGCCAGGCTGGCCATCCTCAGGCGGCTGCAGGTGGAGGGTCCGGCGACGGCGACGGAGTGCGCGGAGGTCGTCGGGATCTCTCCGAGCGCCTGCAGCTACCACCTGCGCATGCTCGCCAAGTACGGGTTCGTGGTCGACGCCCCGCCGCGCGGGGACGGGCGCGAGCGGATGTGGCAGGCGCCGCACCGCGGCTTCACCGTCGCCGAGCCCGACGAGCTCACCCCGGAACTGGCCGACGCGAAGAACGTCCTGGCCAGGACCGTCGTCAGCGGGCTGATGGACGACCTGATCCGCTACCTGGAGTCCAGCGTCCGCGAGTCACGGGAGTGGCGCCAGGCCGCGACGATCAACCAGATGCTCCTCCTGGTGAACGCCGAGGAGCTTCAGGAGCTGGGGGCGCGGTTGACCGAGATCCTGCAGCCGTACCTGTCCAAGTCGCGCACACAGGAGGAGGCGCCTCCCGACGCCCGGCTCGTCCAGGGAATCGTCCAGCTCTTCCCCCGCCCGCCCGGGTGACCGGCGGGCCCCGGCGGCCTTGCGCAGCCAGGGCCGCTCTCCCCGGGTGAACGAGCGCGTAAGCCGGCCTGTGCGCGCAATCTGCCCGCCCAGGCCGACGGCCCGGGCCGCCAGGATCATGGACGGCGGGGTGAGGGTCATGGCACCAAGGTGAGGCGCACGGACACGTGGATCACGCCGCGCGCAAGCGGATCGTCACCATGCGGACGCGGATCGTCAGCGCGCCGCCCGTTGAGAGGTACGGGGGCCTTGTCCGGTGGGCCGGACGTGGCTGGGTTCCGGGTACACTTTTTGGTGGCCCGTCAGACGGGCCGACTTCGCACGCCCACAGGCGAATCGTCCTCTCGGTCCGGGTCCTGATCCGGATGGGACGACTCAGGGCGTCAGGGCGGTGGCCGCAGGCTTCCGCATACAACCGAGGCACGCGCCCTCAGGGCGCTCTACCCAGGAGGACCATACTCATGGCCCCCGTCGTCACCATGCGACAGATGCTCGAAAGCGGTGTTCACTTCGGGCACCAGACCCGTCGCTGGAACCCGAAGATGAAGCGCTTCATCCTCACCGAGCGCAACGGCATCTACATCATCGACCTCCAGAAGTCGCTGGCCTTCATCGACCGCGCCTACGACTTCATCAAGGAGACCGTCGCCCACGGCGGCACGATCCTGTTCATCGGCACCAAGAAGCAGGCCCAGGAGGCCATCGCCGAGCAGGCCGCGCGCGTCGGTATGCCGTACGTCAACCAGCGCTGGCTGGGTGGCATGCTCACCAACTTCTCCACCGTGCACAAGAGGCTCCAGCGCCTGAAGGAGCTCGAGGAGCTCGACTTCGACAACGTGGCCGGCTCCGGGCTCACCAAGAAAGAGCTCCTGATGCGCCGCCGCGAGAAGGACAAGCTGGAGCGCACCCTCGGTGGTATCCGCGACATGGCGCGCGTTCCCAGCGCGGTGTGGATCGTGGACACCAAGAAGGAGCACATCGGGATCAGCGAGGCCCGCAAGCTCAACATCCCGGTCGTCGCCATCCTCGACACCAACTGTGACCCCGACGAGGTCGACTACCCGATCCCGGGCAACGACGACGCGATCCGCGCCGTCAGCCTGCTGACCCGCGTGGTCGCCGACGCCGTGGCCGACGGCCTGATGTCCCGCGCCGGTGCGAACCGTGGCGATGACAAGCCGTCCGGTGCCGCCGTCGCCGAGCCGCTGGCCGAGTGGGAGCGCGAGCTGCTCACCCGTGCGGACGACGAGGCCGCTCCGGAGGCCGCCGCCGACGAGACCGCCACGGTCGCCGCCGAGGAGGACGCCGCTCCGGCTCCCGAGGTCGAGGAGGCCCCTGAGGCTGTCGAGGCCGAGGCCGCCCCCGAGACCGACGCCGCTCCCGAGAAGGTCGCCGAGGACGCGCCGGCCGCCCCCGAGGCCGAGGCCGGCGAGGACACCGAGCAGCAGGCCTGAGGCTCGCACAAGACCGTACGGCCCCCCGCCGTACGGCAAAGCAAGGCTCTACACGGGTGGGCGTGCCGCGAGGGCGCGCCCACCCGATCCACGACGACTCGACGAGGGAAAGACAATGGCTTCCGTGAACATGGCCGACGTCAAGCGGCTTCGTGAGCTGACCGCCGCCGGCATGATGGACTGCAAGAAGGCGCTCGAGGAGTCCGAGGGCGACTTCGACAAGGCCGTCGACCTGCTGCGCGTCAAGGGCGCCAAGGACGTCGGCAAGCGTGAGGCGCGCACCGCCTCCAACGGCCTGATCGCCGTCAAGCACGAGGGCGAGTCCCTCGGCGCCCTCCTGGAGCTCAACTGCGAGACCGACTTCGTGGCCAAGGGCGAGCGCTTCCAGGAGCTGGCCGCCCGGGTCGTCGGCCACGTCCTCGCGTCCCGGCCGTCCGACGTGCCGAGCCTGCTGGAGTCCGACCTCGACGGCAAGTCCGTCAAGGAGTACCTCGACGAGGCCAACGCGGCCCTCGGTGAGAAGATCGAGGTCCGCCGGTTCGTCGTGCTCGACGGCGGCTACGTCGCCTCGTACATGCACAAGACCGACCCGCAGCTTCCCCCGACCGTGGGCGTCCTGGTGCAGCTCGACACCCCGAACGCCGAGGTGGCCAAGGACATCGCCCAGCACACCGCCGCGATGGCCCCCAAGTACCTCAGCCCCAACTCCGTCCCGGCCGACGTGGTCGAGAAGGAGCGCACGGTCTTCGAGCAGATGACCCGCGAAGAGGGTAAGCCGGAGGCCGCGATCGGAAAGATCGTCGACGGCCGCGTCAACGGCTGGTACAAGGACTTCACCCTCCTGGAGCAGTCCTTCGTCAAGGACCCCAAGAAGAGCGTCGCCAAGGTCGCGGCCGAGGCGGGCGTGAAGGTCCTGGGCTTCGCCCGCTACAAGGTCGGGCAGGCATAGGCTTAGCCAAGAGGCACCTGACCAGCTTCGTAAACGTCAACGAGGAGGCCGCCGTCGTGCAGGAGATCCAACAACCCGCTACGTCGGCGGCTTCGTCGGACAAGTCGTACAACTGGCCGCTTCGCTGGAAGCGGGTCATGCTGAAGCTTTCCGGTGAGGCGTTCGCGGGCGCCGAGCCGCTGGGGATCGACCCGGTGGTGGTCGCCAAGCTCGCCGACTCCGTCGCCGAGGCCGTGCGCGAGGGAGTGCAGGTCGCCGTGGTCGTCGGCGGCGGCAACATGTTCCGCGGCGCCGCCCTGTCCGAGCGCGGCATGGACCGTGCCCGCGCCGACTACATGGGCATGCTCGGCACCGTCATCAACTGCCTCGCCCTGCAGGACTTCCTGGAGAAGCGCGGCATCGAGACGCGCGTCCAGACCTCGATCACGATGCAGCAGGTCGCCGAGCCCTTCCTGCCCCGGCGGGCGATCCGCCACCTCGAGAAGGGCCGTGTGGTCATCTTCGGCGCCGGACTCGGCTCGCCGTTCTTCTCCACTGACACCTGCGCTGCCCAGCGCGCTCTCGAGATCGGCGCCGAGGCGCTGCTGAAGGGCACCCAGGTCGACGGGGTCTATGACTCAGACCCGCGCAAGAACCCCGATGCCGTACGCTTCGACCAACTCGACTACAGCGAGGTCCTCACGCGGGGCCTCGGGGTCATGGACGCCACCGCGATCAGCCTCTGCATGGACAACGGCCTGCCCATCGTCGTCTTCGACCTGATGGGCGAGGGCAACATCCTGCGGGCGGTGCGCGGTGAAAAGATCGGCACGCTGGTGAGTCCGGTAGGGAAATAGGGAGCCGCTGTGATCGACGAAACCCTCTTCGAAGCCGAGGAGAAGATGGACAAGGCGGTCGTGGTCGCCAAGGAGGACTTCGCGGCGATCCGCACCGGCAGGGTCGGCCCCTCCATGTTCAACAAGATCAACGTCGACTACTACGGGTCGCCGACCCCGGTGCAGCAACTCGCCTCGTTCCACGTGCCCGAGGCTCGCATGGTCATCATCCAGCCCTACGACAAGGGTTCGATGACCGCCATCGAGAAGGCGATCCGCGACAGCGACCTCGGGGTGAACCCCGGCAACGACGGTGCGGTGATCCGCGTGGTGTTCCCCGAGTTGTCGGAGGACCGCCGCAAGGAGTACATCAAGGTCGCCAGGAACAAGGCCGAGAGCAGCAAGGTCTCGGTGCGCAACATCCGGCGGCACGCCAAGGAGACGCTGGACAAGATGATCAAGGACGGCGACGCCGGCGAGGACGACGTCCGCCGCGCCGAGAAGGAGCTCGACGACCTCACCCAGAAGCACGTCGCCAAGATCGACGAGCTGCTGAAGCACAAGGAGTCCGAGCTGCTCGAAGTCTGAGCGCGGGACAGGTCGCAGGTCACGTTGGGCGCTTCCACTCCGGTGCCGGCCGCGGGTGGGAGCGCCTTCGCCGCGTTCCGGCCCATCGCCGCCCATACCCGCCGCTCCGGCGGACGGTGCCGGGAGAGTGGGTCGCCGAGCGGTGCCGGACGGGTACGAGAGTGGGATCACAGTGGAAGGTACGGCGGCGGGCGGCAACGGGCCGTCCGGCGGCCATCGGTCCGGGGAGCACCCGCCCGGTGCGTCCGGGAGCGATCCTGGCGCCGAGGGCGCCCCTGGGCCTGAGGACGGTCCCGGTCCTGCGGAGGGATCTGAGCCTGGCCGAGGTCCTCGGCCCGAACGCTCCGACCCGCCGCGCCCGACCTTCGAGAACCCTCCAGGCCTGGCGCCCCTGATTCCACCGGAGCCCGAGACCTCGCCGGCATCCGATGACCTCCCAGGCCCGGTACCCGAGGCGCCGTCACCCCCGGATCCCCCCAGCCCCGAAGGTCCGCCGACCGGTCTGCCGAACATCGGCCTCAAGCCCGGGGGCATCCGCACCGGCCGGAACCTGCCCGCGGCGATCGGTGTCGGTGTAGCCCTCGGTGCCGCCGTCATCGCCTCCCTCTACGTGTTCAAGGTCCTCTTCCTGCTCGTGCTGGTCGCGGCGGTCGGCATCGGCATCGTCGAGATGGTCCGCGCGCTCGCCACCCGCGACATGCGGGTTCCGGCCGTGCCGGTGGTGGCGGGCTTCCTGGTCATGATGGCCGCCGCCTACTGGGGCGGCCCGATCTGGCTGCTGGGGTCCTTCACCCTGACCGTGCTGACCCTGCTGACCTGGCGGATGTCCCAGGGCCAGGACGGGTACGTCCGCGACGTCTCCGCGAGCGTCCTGACCTCCGTGTACCCCGCGCTGATCGCGGGGTTCGTCCCGCTCATGCTGGCCAAGCCCGACGGGGCGGACCGTGTGGTCATCTTCGTCGCCGTCACGGTGTGCAGCGACATCGGCGGGTACTTCGCCGGGATCCTGTTCGGCCGGCATCAGATGTCGGTGATCAGCCCGAAGAAGACCTGGGAGGGATTCGCCGGTTCGGTGCTGGCCTGCGTCCTGTGCGGCGCGCTGCTGGTCCGGTTCCTGCTGGAGGGGCAGTACTGGCAGGGCGCCGTCGTCGGCGTCGTGGTCGCCGTGTGCGCCACCCTCGGTGACCTGGTCGAATCGGTCATCAAGCGTGATCTCGGCCTCAAGGACATGGGCAATCTGCTGCCCGGCCACGGCGGCCTGATGGATCGCCTCGACTCGCTGCTCGCCACCCTGGTCCCGGTCTGGCTGCTCCTGGCGGTCTTCGTCCCCATGTGATCACCGGACCCGCGTGACCCGAAGAGATCACAGGCACGTCTGCGAAGACGTCACGGGATGCGTCCGGACAGGGAGATCGCCTGGAAGCCGTGGTCGGCGGCCAGCTGGAGTTCCTGCTCGGTGATGGGCACCAGCCAGAGCCAGCGGACCTCGTCGCCGCCGAAGGCGAATCCCGACAGGTCGGGCAGGTTCGGCACCCTGTCGAGCATCAGCACCCCCTGGTAGTTCGGGCCGAGCGGGAACGACGCCGACTCGCGGTACCAGCGCGCCGTGTGGCCGTGGCCGAGCCAGGTGACCGAATGCCACGGGTACCGCGCCAGCCAGAGGAAGATCCGTGCTGCCTCGGTCACCTCACCACGGGTGGCGATGGCCAGCTCGACCCGGGCGTAGGTGTCCGGCCGCTGGATGTACTGCTCCACCGTGGGCATGCGCTGGCAGCTCATCCCCACCGTGGAGATCATCGTGTACCCGTCCCGTGGGCGCTCGGTGATGCCCACCGTGGGGAGGCGATCGCCGCCGACGTCCCAATACCTTCCGGCCGGGCCGGCCTTGGCGTCCAGGTGGCTCATCACGAACTGCTGGAACGACGACCAGGAGCCGTCGCCGTCCCGCCACTCCCAGTACGAGCGCGCCTTGGCGATCCGGGGCGCCAGCCCTTCCAGCGCCTCGTCCAGGGCCCAGGCGAACGGTGATTCCCCGACGGCGTCCCTCGCGTATCCGGGCATTCCACGCTCGAGATCGGCCCAGCCGGGAATGACCGCCAGAAGCTGGCCGTTGCCGTACAGGGCGGCGCCGTCGCCCTCCTCGAACCAGAGCACCTCCAGCTCGTCGGCCCTGAACGGGCGCGTGCCCTCGGGCATCCGCGTGTTGGCCTGGGGCATGACGGGGGCCCGCCCGCCGCCGATCCGATCCAGGTCGACGGATGGGGGAGCCTGCCCGTGGTTGGCCAGCCAGACCGCTCCGTGGATCCCGCCTTGGGCGTCGCGCAGGTAGGCTACCGACGACACCCCGTCATATTCGACGGTCACCGCGCGACTGCCGTAGGGGCTGGTGTCGGTGAGAACGACATCGGTGGTGCCCAACGCTCATCCGCCTTTCCGGTGGACGTCTCCCCGTTCGGCCGAGGATCGCAATAGATCACACGGAATGGCTGTCCAGTGCAGCTTCTGGCAAACCGTTAAGAGAAGGACATGTCCGCCGAGCTAACCTTTGTCGCCCCAAGACGGGCAAAGCCCTCCCGCCATCTGGCCGACCTGTCGATGGCGGAGCGTCGTACCGCCGTGACGGAGCTGGGGGAGAAGCCCTTCCGCGCCGACCAGCTCTCCCGGCACTATTTCGAGCGGCTCACCACCGATCCCGAGCACATGACCGACCTGCCGGCCGCGTCGCGCGACCAGCTCGTGACACAGCTCATGCCCAATCTGCTGACGTCGGTCCGGGAGATCACCTGCGACGAGGGGATGACCCGTAAGACCCTTTGGCGGCTCTTCGACGGCGCGCTGGTCGAGTCGGTGCTGATGCGCTACCCCGATCGGGTGACCATGTGCGTGTCGTCCCAGGCCGGATGCGGCATGAACTGCCCGTTCTGCGCCACGGGACAGGCCGGGCTCACCCGCAACATGTCGACGGCCGAGATCGTCGAGCAGGTCGTCTCCGGCGCCCGCGCGCTGGCCCGCGACGAGGTCCCCGGCGGCCCCGGACGGGTGAGCAACATCGTCTTCATGGGCATGGGCGAGCCGCTGGCCAACTACAAGGCCGTGATCGGTGCGGTCCGCCGCATCGTCGACCCCGCGCCCGAGGGCCTCGGCATCTCGGCCAGAGGCGTCACCGTCTCCACGGTCGGCCTGGTCCCGGCGATCGAGAAACTGTCGAACGAGGGGCTGCCGGTGACGCTGGCCGTCTCCCTGCACGCTCCCGACGACGAGCTACGCGACACGCTGGTGCCGGTCAACACCCGCTGGAAGGTCGGCGAGGTGCTGGACGCGGCCTGGGCCTACGCGGCCAAGACCAAGCGCCGCGTCTCGATCGAGTACGCCATGATCAAGGACATCAACGACCACGAGTGGCGTGCCGACCTGCTGGGCCGCCTGCTCAAGGGCAAACTCGTCCACGTCAACCTGATCCCGCTCAACCCGACCCCCGGCTCGAAGTGGACGGCCTCCCGTCCTGAGGACGAACGAGCCTTCGTCCGGCGCCTGGAGTCCCACGGCGTCGCCGTCACCGTCCGCGACACCCGAGGCCGCGAAATCGACGGCGCCTGCGGCCAACTAGCCGCCGCCACCCCCGACTCCTAACCCACCCCCAACCCCCGGACCGGATCACGAAAGGCCCCCACTCCCAGGACCGAACCACCAAGGGCCTTCACCCCCGGGACCGAACCTCGATCCGCCTTCACCCCGAGACCGAAACCACAAACCGGCCCCGCCTCCGGGCCGAACCTCGAACCACCTTCACCCCCGAGACCGAATCACGAAGGGCTTTCACCCCGGACCTGACCTCGAACCGGCCCTCCACCCACCACCGGGACCGGATCTTAACCCCCGGGAGCGAACCACGGACCCCCACACAAGCGCGTAACCCCAGACCTGCCGGCATCGCGGTCGCCGGGCCACTTCTCTTCCGCCACCATCGGTTTCACCCAAACAGGCGCCGAAGCGGTGGGACGTGGGACGGCGAAATCGGCGCCCGGTACGGTGTCTGACCGGCAAGCCATCGATCTGATGGGCAAGCCAGGGGTGGGGGATTCTCCAGGTTCATCGGGGGTGGCTGCAGAGAGGCCGGGCCAGGGGGAGGCTTTGATGTGGGGATTCGCTCACTAGATGTAGCGAAATGCGTTGGCGATCACCGCCACCAGCACGACGGTCAGCGTACCCACGAAGATCATCCGCCAGACCGCAGCCCAAGCCGCCGACTTCGCGCCGGGGATCTTCGCGGCCGCATCGGCCGCGGCCTTGATCGCGCCCTTCCACGCTTCCCAGGCGTTGACCGTCCGCTGATAGAGCCGGCCGACGGCGAAAAGGATCATAGCGATAAGAAAGATCACCAGGACCCGGCCGTCCGAACGATCCATGGCACACTCCTGCCCGAGGAATAGTGATTTCGCGCTCCGAACCTATTCCAACTCCCCGGGCCGGCAACAGGAAAAGAATTCCTGGAATCCCAGCCAAGCCATCGGTCAAATACGGATATACATGTAATGCCGACTATCCCCTTGGGTATGAATCGGGAAATGGTGGGAACCGTCGCCACGGTCACGACGATCGTCATACGGCACCGGTGAAAAGCGCCCACACCAGATGCCCGGTGGCCGGATCGCCTTCGCAACCGACCCTGGAGACGAGCCGACGCACGGTGACCAGCCCTCGACCGTCCTCGGGCAGCTCCCAATCGGCGCCCACCTGAACGTCCTGACTGCCCCCCGAAGAAGAGGACAGATCGCTCGCTCCGGTGACGTCCGCCGAACCAGGCTCGATCTCTTCGATCGATCCAGTGACGTTCGGCGTGCCGCCGCCACCCAGGTCGTACACCCCGACGCGCACGCTCTCCGGACCCCGGATCAGCTCCACGACGAAATACCCGCCGCTCCCGCCCGACCTCGTATGCAGTAGGGCATTGTTGACCAGCTCGGCCGTGACGAACTCCGCGTCGTCGTTCCACCGCGTGTCCTCAAGAAGGCACCTCACCAAGAATCTGGCCCTGGACGCCTGCTCGACGCGGCCGGGAAATGCCCGGCGCCACACCATCCCGCCGGCCAAGCACTCATGACTGCCGATCGGTCCCCGAAAATCGGCGATCCCCTCGGCACCTGACTCCACCACAGGCTCGCCCGCCTCGGAATCCGGCGGCTGGGTCACGGCCCGGCCGCCGTGCTTCACATAGGCGTCGATGGTCCGGTCGGCCACGTGGGCCACCTCCTCTGGATCGCATGGCGGGCCGATCCCGCACCGTGCAGCACTGTGACCGCAGGCGATGCCGTCGACCGCCCCCAGTACCGCACCGGGAACCGCTCACCTCCCCGGACCTCCGGGCATGCGCGTACGCCGCCCCAAGGCCTCCGGAATCCCGCCTCCTGGCCCGGCACGATCCACCAACCGCCCACCTCCGCCCAGGCAGAAGCGCGCGAGTATTTGCCCTAAATGAGCAACTGGAGGATTCCGCATTCCACACGGGGGATTGTGTCGAGAATAAACGCGGGCCGCCGGCAGGATGCCGCGCACAGCGCCGAATCGTAGTCCGCGAATACGCCACTTCAATTGGTGATCGTGTGCGTACAATCCGTTCGAAGATTCGGACTCGCCCGATCATGGTCTCCATGGCCGAGCGGGTGAACGGAAGGAGTGCGATGAGAAATGCAGGCGCTCCCTGCCATTTCGCGGTCGGCGGGTGGACGCGAGCGGTGAGCGTGTTACGTGCGGGAATATGCGCTTTTCTGCTCTGTCCAGCCGCAGCATGCGGTGGCCCCACTCTCGACGAGGCCGCCCGCGTACTGGCCAAGGACGGCAGGGAGGTGGCGAAGCTGCCTTACGTGAAGAACAAGAAGGTCACCGACCTCACGGGCAAGGAAGGCGACGACAAGACCGGTTGCCCCGAGGGCACGGCCCGCCGCTCGTTCGAGGTCGCCGCCGACTTCGAACACGCCCCTACGCAGGCCACTTCGGAGCGGGGCATCGAGTACGAGCTCATGCTCATTGGGCTGGCGTACAAGCGAGACGGCGGCTTCGGGTCCACGCAGGATGGGCTCGTCGTCACGGCCTGGCGCAAGGAGGTCCCCGGCATCACCTTCATGCTGGTCACGAGGTCGACCGCCCCGAACATCGTCTACAGCGGCAGGTCGGACTGTCTCCCGGACGGGACGCCAAAGGTCGTGCGACTGCCGTGATCCATGATCTCGAAGGCCCAGACCGCCCGATGATCCCGGACGGCCGCACCCGCCCACGGCGGACCTCAGAGCCCGCTCACCGCCGAGAGCGAGGTCTCCCTCTGCTCAAAGTGATCGACCTGAAACTGTCGGTGACGATCCGTAGCCTGTTCAGTGGTTCCTGCTGGTGGAGCCAAGCAAAGAGAGGATGTCGATCATGACTGGTGAGGGGTACCGCATCCTGCTCGGGGCGCGGCGGCGGGCCGACGTCCTGCGAGCCAAGGGGTTCACCTACGACCAGATCGCCGACGTGCTCGCGCTGGATCACCAGGTGAGCCCGCTGAGGCTCTACCGCTTCGCGCACGGCCGCACCGTCGCCGACGTCGTCAACGCGTTCAACGACCTCGACCCTGCCGGGGCCGCCAGCCTGCGCGACGCCCGCCTGTACGACTACGAGATCCATCCAGGGGCCGGCCGCAAGCCGCCCGTCCGCGCCCTGACCACACTGGCCCGCATCTACCAGACCACTGCCCGCAATCTGGTCGGCGACGACGAGTACGCCACGTACGGCCCTGTCGACCGGCAGGCCTTGAACGCGACCGACTACCGCCACCTCGACCCCTGCCGGCTCAGCCATCACACCCGCCTCGCGGCCGGCGAAGCCCATGCGAGCATGGACACGACGGCCGGAAGACGGACGACGCGAACCTCGGACGCGCCGTATGGGCTGTCTCCCGGAGACTGCGCTGAGGTGCTCCGCGCGCTCAGCGCCGAGGAGGCCGACGTGCGTCGACGCGAGTTGCTCTTCGAACTGGCCCTGGCCCTCGGCGGCCCGCCCGCCCTCAGCTTGCTGCGTCATCTGGCTCCGGACGAGGGGGTGCGGCTCGCCCAAGCGTTGCGCACCCCGGGGCGCGTCGACGCCGTGACCGTCACGAGCCTGGAGAAACTGATCGCCCACTGCTGGCGCCTGGACGAAACCCACGGCCCCGCAACGCTGATCCACATGGCCGACACCCAACGCGACCTGGTGTCCCGCCTGCTCAAAAGCTATTCCCTCTCCCCAACCCTCCGCGACCGCCTCACAACCGCCTACTGGAGCCTCAGCCACCTGGGCGGCTGGCTGCACTTCGACCTCCTCGACTACCCAGGAGCCGTCCGCCGCTACACCGAAGGCCTGGAAGCCGCCCACGAACTCGGCAACCCCACCTTGCTGGCCCACATACACGGTCTCCTGGCTGATGCTGCCAGTTACCAGGGGAGATGGTCCAAAGCACTGGATCACGCGTATGCCGCGCAGGGTTGGGTCAAAGAAAGCAATAGTCGACTTCAGCATGCGGCCACCTCGGTCGCCCTGGCTCGTACTCTTGCGGAGGCGGGAAACGCATCCGCCAGTCTCCGCGCGCTGGACCACGCTTGCGACAGGGCCGGGGACGGTCCCACCGAGGTTGACCCATCCCACTTGTACTGGTGCACGCCCTCACGGGTTCAGCGTCACTCCCTCTACTGCCTGGTCATGCTCAAGCACTCGGACCAGGCCGTGTATGTCGGAGAACAGGTGTTACGGGAGGTAGAACCGTCTTTCGGGCGGCAGCGTGGATTTGTCCTTATCGATGTTGCCACTGCCCTGATCCAGAAGCGGGAAATCGCTGGCGCGGCAAGCCAGTTGGGTGAGGCGGCTTCGATCACCGCCCGGCACTCATCCATGCGCCTCGTCCACAGCCTTCGTGCGACACGGCGACTGCTTCAACCATGGGCCACAAACACGTACGTCCGAGATCTGGACGACCAGCTTCAGGCTTTAGGGCTTTCGGCAAGCCCCTCGGTGTGACGTCCTACCTTCGGGCCGCGACCCCGTCATGGTCACGGCTGTAGACCTCCCCGTTGGGTTAAACGATCAGTAGAGTCGTGAGAATGCGACCTGTTGTCCAGTGCGTCCTAGCGCTGCTCCTCCTGTCGGCATGTGGCAGTGGGCCGAGGCTCGCTGATGCCGCCCGCGTTTTGGATGAGGACGGTGCCGCCCTGAGTCGGCTTGGCTACATCCACAACAAAAGTGCTGTTCGCAAGGACGATCGGAGTGATTGCCAGGAGGGTACAAGGCGCAGCATCTATATGATTAGTGGCAGTTTCCCGGACAGTAAACTCTTCCCTTCCATGTCTCCTGAACTCGCTTCGCTCACACTGGATGCGGAGCTACGTAAGAGAGGCTATGAGCAGGATGCGGCAGCGGACAACAGTCAAGCAGAGCGCAGTGTACGGGTGTTGCGAAAAATAGACCCAGGAATCCAGTTCATGGTCACTGCCCAGGTGATCGCACCCAATATCACCATTATAGGCAAGACCGACTGCCTATCCTGATTAGACTCATCTGATCGTTACGGAGCTGATTCGGCCTGCCGCCTCATTTCCTGTGCTCGGTGTCGTAGATTCTGGGCGGCGGTCAGACATTGCTCGATTAGCCTGCTTACGTCGGCGCGCCGCTGGTGGAGTTCGGAGTTGAAACGCTGGGCGGCCGGGCCGGCCCATACTTCGCCGTCATCGATCGAGCCCAGCCTGACGTCGTCGAATAGTGACCCCAGCTCCCTGGCGTAGCTACTGAAACGTCCGGCGAGTAACTCCTTTTCGTCCGCCAGGCGTTTCAGTTCGGCATTGCTGATCAAGGCTATCCACCCCTCTCCTGCAGCGCGTCATGTAGGGCGTCGTACAGCATGCCTTTGAACGTGAACTGTAAGTACTCCTGGTCGGACGAACTCAGTGTGGTCATCCGATGCTCCCTCAGGGACTCGTTCAGTGCTTCGGTCTGAACGGCGAGTAGTCGGTCTGTCAGGTCGGAAGCCTCACCTGGAGGTGCCATATCCCAGAAGTTGCTGATGACTTCCTGTAGGGGGCCCTTAACGATTATGTCTGCGGCTTTCCCGACAGCGGTCTCTGCGAGTAGGACCTCTGCTCCCATCCGATCGGCGACCGCACCGGCCATGACGTCAAGGGGGAACATGGCGAGCTGGATGTACAGGTCGCGTGCTTCCTCCGCGCTCAGGTCGGCTGTGTGAAGCCCGCCTATGAGTAACGAGGCGATTCCGCCGGCTTCTTTCGCGTTTTTTATGAATACGGCCCGCTGGGTGTCTCTCTCGGCAGAAGTAGGTGCGTCGCCGAAGGGGTTACCCTTCCCCAGGTCCAAGCCACTGACGAAAGCCTTGTAGTCCTTTTCCAGTACCGGCAGGGCTGCGGGGTCACGGAATATCCCGCCGAAGAAGCGGATCACCTGCTCGGCCGTGAGACCCGTCCATCCTGGGCCGGTGGTATTTGCCTTAGGGCCCCTGTTCATCCAGACGGCCGACAGCTCTGAAAAGTACTGATGGACATGTCTGGTGAGCACCTGGCCTACCGGGGATGGGATGGGGAGACCGGTTCTTTCGGAGATTGAGGGGGTCAGGGAGGACCAGGCGCCTTGCTCGCCGAGGGTTTTTATGGTGTTTATCCAGGCGGTGCGGCGGAGGGTGGGGGTGCCGGCGGTGGGGGATAGGGCTTTGTTGAGGGCGGTGGCCAGTAGTTTTTCGAAGCCGGGGGTGCCGGTTCCCTTGACGACCTCGGGGCGGAGGAGGAGTGCGGCGGTGGCCGGGTCGGCGAGGAGTTGCTGGGTGGCGGCGAGGTCGTGGGTCAGGGACTTGACGAGCCAGTGGGTGTTCCAGTCCAGGTCGGGGCTCTTGTGGCCGGCGGCTTTGGCCAGCCGGGTGCCGGCCGCGACGACGAATCCCGTGGACTGGGGAGCGAGGGCCAGTACGGCGGCGAGGTCGTCCAGCGGGGTCTTGTCGAGCAGTCGGGCGCGGAGGTCCGCGGGGGCCTTGCCGGTCGAGTCCGCTGAGGCGAAGGCCTCCGCCAGGGGGGCGAGGTCCTTCTTCGCCCTGGTCAGGTCGGCCGGGGCGTAGCCGTTGCGGTTGTTCTGGTTCTTGGCGCTTTCGGCCCGCAGGATGCCGGCGAACGCCGAGGCGCCCATCTGGGTGAGAAGACCGGCCGCGTACTCAGGGTCGCTGGTCTTGCCCTTCCGATCACCCAGGGCGGACTGCAGGGCACGCCAGTTCACCAGGCTCGGGTCCGCTTCGTACGCGGACCAGGCCGCCTTGACGATGTCGCCCGCGATGATCCCGGCGGCGTGGGCGGATCGGGCGCTCGGGAAGGCGAACTCGGCGCCCTTCACCCCGCCCTTCGACGTCGCGCCTTCGATGCGTTCGATGACCTGCGCGCGCCAGGTGAGATCCTGTTGGGCGGCGGTGAGGAACTGCCGGCACCGGTCGAGGACCTCGGTCGACGGACCGGCGGGCCAGTCGGTTCCGGCGTCGGTGATCGACGCGGAGAGATACGGCTTCAATGCCGCGGCGCGCTGGGCGGTGTCGCCCATGGCGGTTATCAGAAGACGCGCGCCTTGCGGATTTATGCCGACAAATTCCCCCATTTTCCCTGGTCTCCTCGCGGGTAGAGATTCCAGAGGTGAAACCATTGCATCGTAGCCGGAGCGGCACGGCGGAAGCAGGTTTTACGAGGCCATAGAGCATGGCACCGCCATACCAGGCAGGGCGCCCCTGCCCGCGTTCCCGCGAAAGTTCGCCGGGCAGAGGCGCCGGAACCAATAATGGCGCCGGACCGGAACCCGTACGACCCCCGGAGAGATGAAAGGATCCACCATTGATCGCCCGCACCGACCTGGGATGACGCCGAAAGGGTAGTCCCACGTTTCGCGGGTGAGCGTCGGAGATTCCTCAAGCGGGCGTTCTGAGTGGGTGTTGTCCAGAGCGGACATTCCGAGGAGGGCTCTTCGCTCGAGAAGATGTCCCCAGCCGTCGGGGACGAGTCGGTCGAGGTCGCCGAAGCGGCCGTCTGTGCAGCCGGTTCGCTCGATCTCTCGTCGCCACCTGGACCTCGCCGCAGGTGAGCAGGACCGAGGACCCCCCATAGACAGGTCGAGCAGAACTACGGGCAGGGACGAGACGGCCGGTGCCGTGCATGGTGGACGGCCAGGATCGGCGCCTCGGTGGTCGGGAAGGGCCGATGACTTGCTATGCGGAGAAGTCTCCGGATAGCGTGAAGTGGCCAATCGGACAACTCTCCGGTTAGGTTACCTTCTCCCGGCAGGAGTCCTTCCGTGCGTTACATCAAACTCGGTCGTACCGGCCTGGACGTCTCCCCGATCGCGATCGGCGCGATGACCTATGGCGAGCCCGGCGTGGGGCACCCCGCCTGGTCGCTCGACGAGGAGGCCAGCCGTCCCCTGATCAAGCACGCCCTGGAAGCGGGCGTCAACTTCTTCGACACCGCCAACCTCTACTCCTACGGCACCAGCGAAGCGATCCTCGGCCGTGCGCTGAAGGACTTCGCCGTCCGCGACGACGTCGTGATCACCACCAAGCTGCGGCACCCCATGCGGCCGGGCAGCCCCAACAGCGCAGGCCTGTCCCGCAAGGCGATCATGACCGAGCTCGACCACAGCCTGCGCCGCCTCGGCACGGACTACGTCGACGTCTACATGATCCACCGGTTCGACGGCGCCACCCCGCTGGAGGAGACCCTGGAGGCCCTGCACGACGTGGTCAAGGCCGGCAAGGTCCGCTACCTCGGCGCCTCGTCCATGCACGCCTGGCAGTTCGCCAAAGCCCTCCACCTGCAGGAACGTCACGGCTGGGCCCGTTTCGCCACGATGCAGAACCACTACAACCTGGTGGCGCGGGAGGAGGAGCGCGAGATGCTGCCCCTGTGCGCCGACGAGGGCGTCGCGACCATGGTGTGGAGCCCGCTGGCCCGCGGCCGGCTTGCCCGGCCCTTCGACCAGGCCAACGCCGGCGAGCGGGCGGCGAGCGACGGCGGCTACGCCGACATGCTCTACAAGGCCAACGCCGACAGCGACCGGCTCATCATCGACGCGGTCGGTGCCATCGCCGAGGACCGCGGCCTCTCCCGTGCCCAGGTCGCCCTGGCCTGGCTGCGCCGCAACCCCGTCGTCGCGGCCCCTCTCGTCGGCGCCCGCACCATCGGGCAGATCGACGACGCCGTCGCCTCCCTCGACCTCGACCTCACCGACGATGAAGCCCGCCGCCTGGAGGCTCCCTACACACCGCGCCACGACTTCCAGGGCATCTCCGACGAACGCGAACTCGAGCGCATCAGGGCCGGCATCCCCGGCTACGCGAATCACTGAAGGCGTCTGCGGGACGGCGACGAAGCGGGAGAGGACGCGTCGCGCAGCCGGAGCCGTGTTTCAGGACGTGATGGAGACCCCTTGGCGCAGGTAGGCGCGTTCTTCGAGTTCGGACAGCATGAACTCGGCGATGTCCGCACGGGACACATGAGAAGTGAAGGTCAGCCGCAGGTCCGTACCGGTGCGGTAGTCCCCGGTACGCCGTCCGTCGGTCAGGATCGGCGCTCGGACCAGTGTCCACTCGGTGGCACTTGGTCGTATCAGGGCTTCCATGTGTTCTTTGTCGCGGAGCACCGACCGCTCCAGCAGCCACGAGGCGGCGACGTACAGGCCGCGGTGACGGCTTTCGGCGACGCCGTAGTTGGTGAGCACGAGGAGCCGGCGTGGGCGGCCGGTGGCCATCGCGGACAGGATGGTGCGAGTTCCTTCCGTGCAGATCGCCGGTCCGCGCCGCCGCCTGCCGAGGGTGCTGACGACCGCGTCCGCGTCCTCGATCGCCCGCGCGACCGGCGCGAGGTCACGCACGTCACCGGGTATCACGCGGAGCCGGTCGCGGGGCGGGATCGCCGCTGGATCCCTGCTCAGCGCGGTCACCTGATGTCCGCGCCGGAGGGCCCGCTCGACGACGACGCGACCGGTGCGACCGGTGGCGCCAAAGATGGCGAGACGCATGATGCCGCCTTCTCTCGGGGGTGGTAGGCGGCCAACTATACGGGACACGCGTCCCGTTTAAGTGTTATCTTGTCGTGGAACACCGGCACAACGGAGGTCGAACATGTTGATCGTCGCTGGTAAGGGCTACGTCGAGCCGGAGCACCGCCACGCGTTGCTCGCCGGCCTGGAGGCGTCCGTGCGGGAGGCGCGAGCCGAACCTGGATGCCTTGACTACGTGGTGGCCGCTGATCCGGTCGAGCCCGGCCGGGTCAACGTGTACGAGCGGTGGGTGTCCGAGGACCACCTCGCGGCCCACCTGGCCACGATGGCACGGCCGGGGCGTCCCACCCCGGCCGTGCTCGGCATGGAGATCGCGCGGTATGAGATCAGCGGGTCGCAGCCCGTCCAGATGTAGTCCGTCCCGCCCGTCGCCAGGCACAGCGACGGGTGAACAGCTGTCTAGGATCGACCTTGATGGCACAGGAACCACACCCGGAACCGGGCGCGACGGACGACCGGGCCGCAGCCGGCCCGGTCAGACGCCAGCGTGCCGACGGTCGTCGCAACCAGGCGCGGCTTCTCGAGGCCGCGTTCGCCGCGTTCGCCGAACACGGCGCCTCGGTGTCCGTACGCGAGATCGCCCGGCGGGCGGGCGTCAGCACCGGCACCTTCAGCAGGCACTTCCCCACCAAGGAGGAGCTGTTCGCGGCGGTCGTGCTCAACCGCATCGGGCAGCTCGTCCAGCGCGCCGACGAACTCGCCGCCGGCCACGACCCGGCCACCGCGTTCTTCAGCTTCTTCGCCGTTCTGGTGGAGGAAAGCGCGGCCGACCACTCGGTCGGCGACGCGCTCAGCAGCGCGGGCTTCGACATCCACGCCACCGCGTCGGCCGCGAACCGGGACTTCGGCAATGTCCTGCACTGCCTGCTCGCCAGGGCCCAGCAAGCCGGGGCGGTACGCCCGGACGTCGACACCGCCGACGTCAAGGCGCTGGTCGTCGGCTGCCTGGCCCGTGAACGCGAGGGCCTCGACGACGCCGCACGGCAGCGCATGATCTCGGTCGTCTGCGATGGGCTCCGCGTGCGGCCCTCGTTGCCCGCTTAGGGGCGGGTGCGGCGGAGGTAGGTGTAGGCGAGGAGGGCCGCCGCGCACCAGAAGACCGTGATCGCCGACAGGCCGGCGAGGGATTGGTTGAGGGAGGCCGGGGTGTGGGCCGCGCGCATCCAGGCGATCACGGGGACGGTCAGCCAGGTGATCGGTACGAGGCTGACCAGCAGGATGGCCGCGTACGCGCCGAGCATCGTGAGGGCCGAGGTCGCGGGATCCCGCAGGATGGGACGGCTGGCGAGCGCCCCGAGGGCGGTTCCGGTGAGCAGCGAGAACACCTGGAGGACGAGCCCGCCCAGCAGGACCGGAGCGCCGGGCATGGCGGTGAATCCGATGATCAGCGGGATGGCGAGGGCGAGGGCGGCCAGGACGATGTTCACGGCCGCCGCGGCGATGAGGCCCGCGGCCACCTCGCGCCCCGGCCGTCCGGCGGCCGTGCTGGAGATCAGCCTCTGCACGTCCGGCTCGGTGTCGAGCAGGCCCCTGGCCGCCCAGGCGAAGACCGGGACGAGCAGCGCCGCTGAGTCGGCGTAGGAGGACAGCTCCTGTCCCAGCGGCACCCGCATGGAGTACAGGATGATCATGACGCCCAGCAGGCCCACGAACGGCTGGATGACGCGGTGGGACCGCAGGTAGCCGGCGAACTTGAACCGGGCCAGCGACATCGTGGGCCTCATGGTGTCACTCCAGGTCGTGACCGGTCCGCCTGGTTCGGGCGGCTGGGGGCGGTCATGGGGCTTCTCCTTGGAGGCGGGCGTCGTAGCCCTCGGCCTGGAGCTTCTGGGTCACCGCCTCGGCGTCGCCGGTGTCCACCAGGATCTCGATGATCGACTGTCCGGAGGTGGCGGGCCTGGTGGCGCCGGACGCGTGCGCCGTGCCGTTCTCCAAGGTCAGGTGGGTGACGCCGGGATGCCCGGCGAGACCGTTCTGGTGGTCGCTGACCACCACGATGCCTCCGGCCGCCGCGACCTCGTCGACGAGGGCGGGGAGTTCCGCACGGGTCTGCTCGTCCAGGCCGGAGAACGGCTCGTCGAGGATCAGCAGGCCCGGCGGGGCGAGCAGCGCCTGCGCCAGGCCGACCTTGTGCGCGCTGCCCTTGGACAGGTCGCCGAGCGGCACGTCGAGGAGGGAGGTCATGCCGAGGCGTTCGGCCCACGGCCCGATGGTCGTGGCCGGGATCCCGCGGACGGCCGCCATGTGGGACAGGTAGGCGGTCACCGTGAAGGGCTGGGCCACGGGGAAGATCTCGGGGGCGTACCCGACGACCGGGGGGCGGGCGGTGATCGAGCCCCGGGTGGGGCGCGCGGTGCCCGCGAGCAGTCTCAGGAGGGTGGATTTGCCTGCGCCGTTGCGTCCCGTGACCTCGGCGATCGTGCCAGGAGGCAGGTCGAGGTCCACGTCGTGCAGGACCCAGGGGGCGCGGCGGGCGTAGCGGAAGGAGAGGTTCGCGAGCCGCATGATTCGGAAGCCTACCGGCACTGATCGCCCGAAGCCTCCCCGCCGGAGGGAGATGCCTGATCACGCCTCCGGACGGGTTCGTCATCTGGCCGGTATAGACGTGTGACCTGGTCGTCGGCTCCGGCCGAGGCGGTTTCCGGGGGTCCGTCGCGTCCTGTGACGTGGGTTCTACGGTACGCGGCCGTCGGCTAACTGCCTGGATTTCCCCATGTCATCCCCCCCAGAATGGTAAAGAAGGGAACTCAGCGCGTCACGTGAACCGGGAGGACTGGGTGTGAACCGCTTTCCACGAGTTCTGGGGGTGCGGACAGGCTACGACCCCGACCAGGTCGACGCGCTGATCCTGCGTATCGAGGCTACTCTCGGGCGGGGTTCGCTGGACGGGGCTCCGGTGACGGCCGACGAGATTCGGATGGCGCGCTTCGACACGAAATTGGGCGGGTACCACGAGGTCGCCGTCGACTATGCGCTGGACGCTTTCGTGGTGGCCGTGGAGACGCGCGGTCGCCAGGTGCCGGATCTATCGGATATTTCGCATATTCCGAATATCTCCTCTGTTTCGTCGGTAGCGGCGGTGGACGAGGTGGAGAACGCGCAGCTGTTCCCCGGGCTGTCGGACGTGCGACCGGAGGACGACGACGCACCGACGATGCCGGGCCTGTCGGAGAAGGGGGCCGAGGGGGCTGGGGCGGGTTCGGAGGTTCCTGGGGGCTCGGGGTCTGGTCCGGGTACGTCTGGTCGGGGTGCGTCTGGTCCGGGTACGGGGTCCGGTGCGGGTACGGGGTCCGGTGCGGGTACGGGGTCCGGTGTGGGTGCCGGGTCTGGCGCGGGTACGGAGTCTGGCGGGGGTACGGGATTCGGTGCGGGCACGGTGTCCGGTCCGGGTCCGGGTTTTGGTGTGAATCCGGGGGCGGGTCCGAATCCGGGATCGGGATCGGGCTTGGTAGCGGGATCGGGTTCGGTAGCGGCCTCGGGATCGGGTTCGAGGGAGAGTCCGCAGGTCGTGGAGGTGGAGACGGTCAGAGCGGTCTGGCTGGAGTCCCAGGCGGCGCGGGTCGAGCGGGTGCTCTTTCGTCCTGGACGGCTGGGGGCCGGTTACAACGAGGACGAGGTCGACGTCTTCCTCGACCGCATCGTGGCGACCCTGCGCGGGACGACCGACCATCCGCTCACCGCCGAACAGGTCAGGACCGCGACTTTCTCCACCGTGGTCTTCAAAACGGGCTACGCGGTGGCCCAGGTGGACGCCTTCCTCGCCGAGATCGCCGACGTCCTGGACCGCCGCGCCTCCATGGAACAGGGACAACCCGCCTGACCCAGCCATTGGCCGCCCTACATAACGGCCCAATGAGTGCTGGGAAGGGCTCGGCGGACACTTGGGCGCCGTAAAGGGCGCCGAGTTCGCCGTACACTGTCCCGCCGCGTCGGCGCCCGGTAGCTGAGCACAGCACCGGCGGAGGATACGACCGCGCGGCTCTGGTGCGGGTCAGCGGGTCAGGCAGTGTCGAAAGCTGGGTGGGTCGGTAGGGCCGGGAGGCCTTGGTATTACAGCCCGAGCCGAAGGCGAGGACCTTTCGGCCTGGCTTGGCGCCGTATTCGGCCTGGCTTGGCGCCGTACAGGGCGCCGGATTCGCCGTGCACCGTCCCGCCGCGTCGGCGCCCGGGGGTGCATGAGGACAGCAGCGGCCGAGGGTGCGGCCGTGCGGGTTGCGGAGTGGAGGAGCACAGCAGCGGCGGAGGATACGACCGCGCGGCTCTGGTGCGGGTCAGCGGGTCAGGCAGTGTCGAAAGCTGGGTGGGCCGGTACGGCCGGTAGGGCGGTAGGGCCGGGAGGCCTTGGTAATACTGCCCGAGCCGAAGGCGAGGACCTTTCGGGCCGGGGGGTGAGGGGGGAGGGGTGGGGGTTAGCGGGTGCCCCAGGAGTAGGTTTGTTTGCGGAGTTTGAGGTAGACGAAGGTCTCGGTGGCGCGGACCGTGGGGATGGCGCGGATCTTGCCGAGGATCTCCAGGAGGTGGTTGTCGCCTTCGCAGACGACCTCCACCATGATGTCGAGCGAACCCGCCGTGAGCACGACGTAGTCGATCTCGTCGATGGACGACAGCTTGTCGGCGACCGTCTCCAGGTCGCCCTCGCACTTGATGCCGATCATCGCCTGGCGGGGAAAGCCCAGGGTGAGGGGGTCGGTCACGGCGACGATCTGCATGACGCCGGCGTCGAGCAGGCGCTGGACCCGCTGGCGGACCGCCGCCTCCGACAGTCCTACGGCCTTGCCGATCGCGGCGTACGGCTTGCGGCCGTCCGCCTGCAGTTCCTCGATGATCTGCTTGGAGATCTCGTCGAGGACCACCGGACCCGGCCTGGCGTCGTTGTTGTCCCGTCGCGCCTTCGGCGGCGTCGTCATCTGCCCGCGTCCTCCCTGGCACCCCGCCGGCTCGCGCAGACCTGGCACCCCGTCGGCTACCGCAATATCGTTACGGCGCCGTTCCCGCCATGTTGCCGTCCTGGTGCGACATGTTGTCAGCTCATTGTCCTCTGTCAAGCGATTTCGTAGCAATTTGATATATTCGCGACGAAATCCCTTGTCGTCCCGTCTGACCTCTGTCAGAGTCGCGACAACTCAGCCCACCTCACGAGGAGGTCAACGTTGACCACCCGTCTGCAGAACTTCATCAACGGAGAACTCGCGGACGCCAGGAGCGGCCGGTTCTCCGATGTGATCGATCCGAGCACAGGGGAGGTCTACCTCCAGGCACCGGTCTCCGGGCAGGAGGACGTCGACGCGGCCTACGCCGCCGCGGCGGCGGCGTTCGACTCGTGGGGTCAGACGACGCCGGCCGAGCGGGCCGGCTACCTGCTGAAGATCGCTGATGCCATCGAAGCACGGGCCGAGGAGCTTGTCGAGGCGGAGTGCCTGAACACGGGCAAGCCCCGGGCGCGCATGGCCGAGGACGAGATCCCGCCGGCCGCCGACCACTTCCGCTTCTTCGCGGGTGCCGCGCGGACCCTTGAGGGCCCGACCTCCGGCGAGTTCCTCGCCGACCACACCTCGGTGATCCGGCACGAGCCGATCGGCGTCGTGGGGCAGGTCACCCCGTGGAACTACCCGCTGATGATGGCGATCTGGAAGTGCGCGCCGGCGCTGGCCGCGGGCAACACGGTCGTGCTCAAGCCCTCCGACACCACTCCGGTCTCGACCGTGAAGCTGGCCGAGATCATGGGCACGATTCTTCCGGCGGGCGTGTTCAACGTCGTCGTCGGCGACCGGGAGACCGGCGCCACCGTCGTCGCCCACCCCACCGCCTCGATGGTCGCGATCACCGGTTCGGTGGGCGCGGGCGTCCAGGTCGCCAAGTCCGCGGCCGAGGACCTCAAGCGGGTCCACCTTGAGCTGGGCGGCAAGGCCCCCGTCGTCGTGTTCGACGACGTCAAGAACATCGGCGCCGTGGCCGGGGCGATCGCCGGGGCCGGCCTGTACAACGCGGGGCAGGACTGCACCGCGGCCTGCCGGGTCCTCGTCCACGAGAGCATCCACGAGCCGTTCGTGGCGGCGCTCGCCGAGGCGGCGGCGGCCACCGCGACCGGCGGCCTGGACACCGAGGACGCCTACTACGGCCCGCTCAACAACGAGAACCAGCTCGCCAGGGTCGAGGGCTTCCTGGAGCGGACCCCGGGCCACGCGAAGATCGTCACCGGCGGGAAGCGCGTCGGCGAGAAGGGCTTCGTGTTCGAGCCGACCGTCGTAGACGGCCTCCGGCAGGACGACGAGATGATCCAGACCGAGGTGTTCGGGCCGGTCATCACCGTGCAGACCTTCTCCGACGAGGCCGACGCGCTCGCCAAGGCCAACGACGTGCAGTACGGCCTGTCGGCGTCGGTGTGGACCTCCGACCACGGCCGGGCGATGCGGATGTCCCGGCGGCTGGACTTCGGCGTGGTCTGGGTGAACACCCACATCCCGTTCGTGTCGGAGATGCCGCACGGCGGCTTCAAGCACTCCGGTTACGGCAAGGACCTGTCGGTCTTCGGGCTGCACGACTACACCCGGGTCAAGCACGTCATGCACTACATCGGTGAATGACCGGCACCCGAGCACCCGAGCATCCGGCACAGCGAACGACCATCACGACATCTGATCACGAAGCACATCGGCGAACGACCATCACGGCAACTGACACTCACTACATCGGCGCACCATCGCCGACATAGAAGAGGGATAGCCCTGGAATGACCGAAATCCAGGCGGGCGAGGAGGCAGCCTCCGCGGCCGCTTCCGACATCTCCCCGGTGCCCGCCATCGAACTCGACGGGGTCGTCAAGGAATACCTAGCGCACGGCGAGGTCGTACAGGCGGTCAAGGGGGTCAGCCTGTCGATCACCGAGGGCGAGTTCTTCTCGATGCTCGGCCCCTCCGGGTGCGGCAAGACCACCACGATGCGTATGATCGCCGGGTTCGAGGATCCCACCCGGGGCACCGTCCGGCTGCACGGTCAGGACGTCACCGACGTCCCGCCGAACAAGCGCGACGTGAACATGGTCTTCCAGTCCTACGCGCTGTTCCCACACATGAACGTCTGGGAGAACGTGGCGTTCGGGCTGCGGCGCAAGCGCGTCCCCGACGAGGAGATCAAGCGGCGGGTCGGCGAGATGCTGGAGATCGTCGACCTCACCGGCCGGGAGAAGCGCCGCCCTCGGGAGATGTCGGGCGGCCAGCAGCAGCGGGTCGCGCTGGCGCGCGCCCTGGTCAACAACCCGAGGGCCCTGCTGCTGGACGAGCCGCTCGGCGCGCTGGACCTGAAGCTGCGCCAGCAGATGCAGATCGAGCTGAAGCGGATCCAGCGCGAGGTCGGCATCACCTTCGTCTACGTCACCCACGACCAGAACGAGGCGCTCACGATGAGCGACCGCATCGCCGTCATGAACGACGGCCTGGTCGAGCAGCTCGCGGGGCCCAGGGAGATCTACGAGCGCCCGGCGAGCAAGTTCGTCGCGGGGTTCATCGGCACCTCCAACCTGCTGAGCGGCACGGCGGAGGACGTCCACGACGGCACGGCCATCATCAAGGTCGGTGACCGTGACCGGGTGCTGGTCCCGGTGGCCGAGGGCACCCTGCAGGGGGGCGCGGTCGAGGTGACCGTGCGCCCGGAGAAGATCAGGATCTCGCACGAGGAGCCGGCGTCGGACGTCAGCGCCGTGCGCGGCACCGTGGCCGAGGTCGTCTACCTCGGCACCTACAACAGCTACGCCGTGAACCTCGCCGGCGGTGCCGAGTTCACGGTCTTCGAGCAGAACGCCAGGGACAGCAGCATCACGGCCGAGCGCGGTGACTCGGTCTGGCTGTCGTGGCAGCCGCAACACTCGTACGCGATAGGAAGTTGACCCACCTCATGACCAACACTCCTCGTGACCTCGCGTTCCTGCGTGGCCTGACCCAGAGTCGCGGGCGGACCGGCTCCCCGATCACCCGCCGCGACGCCCTGCGCGTGGCGGGCCTGTCCGCCGCCGCTCTCGGCCTCGCCGCCTGCGGCGTCCAGGGGAAGAAGGTCGCGGCCCCGCAGGCGAGCGCCGCCGCAGGGTACTGGGCCGACAAGAAGAAGACCGGCACGCTGCGCTTCGCCAACTGGCCCCTCTACATCGACAAAGAGGGAAAGAAGTACCCGACCCTGGAGAAGTTCACCAAGGACACCGGGATCAAGGTGACCTACCAGGAGGCGATCCAGGACAACTCCACCTGGTTCGGCAAGATCCAGCCGCAGCTCAGCGCCGGCCAGGACATCGGCTACGACCTGATGGTCATGACCAACGGCATCCAGCTCGGCCGGGCCATCGCCCTCGGGTACCTGGTCCAGCTCGACCACTCCAAGCTGCCGAACTTCGCCGCCAACGCGGGCGCCCGCTACAAGAACCCGACGTTCGACCCGAACAACACCTACACCGTTCCGTGGCAGTCGGGCCTGACGGGCATCGCGTACAACCCGAAGTACATCGACGGGGATGTCACGAGCATCAAGGAGCTCTGGAACCCCAAGTACAAGGGCAAGGTCGGGATGCTGCTCGACAGCCAGGAGATCGCCAACTTCGGGATGTTCCTGCTGGGCATCGACCCGGACAAGTCCGTCCAGGCGGACTGGGAGAAGGCCGGGGTCAAGCTGCAGGAGCAGCGCGACGCCGGAATCGTCCGGAAATACTATGAGAACGACTACGTGGACGCGCTGGTCCGCGGTGACATCTGGATCTGCATGGCCTGGTCGGGGGACATCTACCAGCAGGTCGCCGAGGGCCAGGACCTGAAGTTCGTCGTCCCCGACGAGGGCGGCAACATCTGGACCGACAACATGTGCATCCCGAAGACCGCGCAGAACCCGGTCGACGCGCTCGCCATGATGGACTTCGTCTACCAGCCCGAGGTCGCCGCCACGCTGGCGAAGTACATCACCTACATCACCCCGGTGCCCGCCACCCAGGCCCTGGTCAAGGCCGAGGCCGACAAGGCCAGCGGTGACGAGAAGAAGTCGCTGGAGCTGATGGCGAGCAGCCCGCTGATCTACCCCTCCGAGGCCGACATGGCCAAGCTGCGCTCCTACAAGACGCTGACGTCCGCCGAGGAGAAGGTCTTCGAAGGAATCTTCCAGCCGATCACCCAAGGCTAGGACCATGAGACGCAAGATCGCGCCGTACCTTCTCATCCTGCCGGGCGGGCTCTGGCTGGTGATCTTCCTGGTGGTGCCGCTGGTCTTCATGGCCTCGGTCTCCACCCAGGAGGGCGATGTCGTGAACGGCTTCGTCCAGACCTTCCACCTGGCCAACTTCACCGACGCGCTGGTCGAGTACAAGACGCAGTTCCTGCGGTCGGCCGGGTACGGCCTGGCGGGGACGCTGCTGACGATCGCGCTGGCCTACCCGGTGGCCTACTGGATCGCGTTCAAGGGCGGCGCGCGCAAGTCGACGTACCTGCTGCTGGTGCTGCTGCCGTTCTTCGTGTCGTTCGTGCTGCGGACCGTCTCGTGGAAGTTCCTGCTCGCCGACGACGGCATCCTGCTCCAGCCGCTGAAGGACCTCGGCCTGGTGCCGGCCGGCTTCCACGTGCTGCAGACGACGGTGGCGGTGGTGGGCGGCCTCACCTACAACTACCTGCCGTTCATGATCCTGCCGATCTACGTGGCGCTGGAGCGGGTGGACCCCCGGGTCGTCGAGGCGTCCTACGACCTGTACTCCACCGCCCGCGACTCGTTCACCAAGATCGTGCTCCCGCTCTCGCTGCCGGGCGTGTTCGCCGGGGTGCTGATGACGTTCGTCCCGATGACCTCGGACTACGTCAACGCCTCCATCCTCGGCGGCCCGTCCAACACGATGATCGGCAACATCATCCAGACGGAGTACCTCGTGAACAACGACTATCCGGCCGGCGCCGCGCTGTCGTTCACGCTGATGGCGGCCATGCTCATCGGCATCTTCGTCTACGCGAAGGCCCTCGGCACCGAGAACGTCCTCGAGGCGGCGGCGCGATGAGCGGGCCGCTCAGTCCCGCGCCGCCGGCCGAGGCCGGCCCCGGCACCGTGACGCCCTCGGTCGGGCCGCTGCGCCGCAGGCGGGTCCGGTGGGGCGACCGCCTGCTGTTCGGCTACACCTGGCTGGTCCTGCTGTGGCTGTTCGCCCCGATCGCGGTCATGATCGCGTTCGGCTTCAACGACACCAAGAGCAAGTCCAACGTGAGCTGGCAGGGCTTCACGCTGAAGTGGTGGGGACGGCTCGGCGACTACCCCGACCTCACCACCGCCGTGACGAACTCGATCTCCATCGCGCTGCTGGCCACCCTGGTCACCACCGTGCTCGGCACGCTGATGGGCATCGCGCTCGGCCGCTACCGCTTCCGCGGCCAGGCCGCCACCAACCTGGTGATGTTCGCGGCGATCTCCTCGCCCGAGCTGGTCATGGGCGCCTCGCTGCTGTCGCTGTTCATCAGCCTCGGCGTGCAGACCGGGTACACGACGATCGTGCTCGCGCACGTGCTGTTCTCGGTGTCGTTCGTCGCGGTGACCGTGCGGGCGCGCGTCGTGGGCCTGGACGGGTCGATCGAGGAGGCCGCGCGCGACCTCGGCGCCTCGACGTGGATCACGTTCTGGCGGGTCACGTTCCCGATGATCCTGCCGGGCGTCGTCTCCGGTGCGCTGCTCGCCTTCGCCCTGTCGATCGACGACTTCGTCATCACCCAGTTCACCAGCGGCGCGACGATCACCTTCCCGCTGTGGATCTACGGCGCGGTCCGCATCGGGGTGCCGCCGCAGGTCAACATCCTCGGCACGCTGATCTTCGCGGTCGGCGTGGCCATCGCCGTGGTCAACACGCTGACCTCCCGGCGCCGCTCCTGACGCGCGGGGCATCCGGCGCGGGCCGGGGAGACCGGGCGAGACCTGATTCGTGGGGACGTGGAATTCGTGGATCCGCTGAAAGCACTGGCCGACGCGGAGCGTAAGCCGTACTGGCTGGACCGGCCGGGGAGACCCGAGCCGTCGGAGCGGCTGCCGGGGCCGGCGCGGGCCGACCTCGCGGTGGTCGGCGGCGGGTTCACCGGCCTGTGGACCGCCCTGCTGGCCAAGGAGCGCGACCCTTCGGCGGACGTGGTCCTGCTGGAGGCACGGCGGGCCGGCTGGGCGGCGTCGGGACGCAACGGCGGGTTCTGCGCCGCCAGCCTCACCCACGGGCTCGGCAACGGCCTGGCCCGCTGGCCCGCGGAGATCTCCACGCTCGTGCGGTTCGGCGCCCAGAACCTCGACGAGATCGGGCGGACGGTCGCGCGGTACGGCATCGACTGCTCGTTCGAGCGCACCGGCGAGCTGCACGTGGCCACCGAGCCGTGGCAGCTCGACGGGCTGGCCGAGGACACCGAGGTCGCCCGCCGGCTGGGCCTTGACCTGACGATGCTGGACGCAGGGGAGGTGCGCGCCGAGGTGGACTCGCCGACGTACGTCGGCGGCCAGTGGGACCGCGACGGCTGCGCGATGCTCGACCCGGCGCGGCTCGCGTGGGGCCTGCGGGAGGCGTGCCTGTCGCTCGGCGTGCGCGTCCACGAGCACACCCCCGTACGGTCGATCACCGGCGACGGGGCGGCCCTGGAGCTGGTCACCCCGCACGGCACGGTGCGCGCGGGCAGGGTGGCCCTCGGGACGGGGGTCTTCCCGCCGCTGCTCGGCCGGCTGCGCAACTATCTGGTGCCGGTGTACGACTACGCGCTGATGACCGAGCCGCTGACCGCCGGGCAACTCGCCGCGATCGGCTGGCGCAACCGGCAGGGCATCGGCGACAGCGCCAACCAGTTCCACTACTACCGGCTCACCGACGACAACAGGATCCTGTGGGGCGGGTACGACGCGGTGTACCACAACGGGGGACGGGTCAAGGAGGAGTACGAGCAGCGGGACGCCACGTTCACGACCCTGGCCCGGCACTTCTACGCGACGTTCCCGCAGCTCGCGGGCGTGCGGTTCACCCACCGCTGGGGCGGGGTGATCGACACCTGCAGCCGGTTCAGCGCGTTCTTCGGTACGGCGCACAAGGGACGGCTGGCCTACGCGGTGGGCTACACCGGGCTGGGCGTGGGGGCGACGCGGTTCGGCGCGGACGTGATGCTGGACCTGCTGTCGGGGGAGCCGACCGAGCGCACCGGGCTCCGGATGGTGCGCGAGAAGCCGGTGCCGTTCCCGCCCGAGCCGGTCAGGTCGGGCGTCATCCAGCTCACCCGCCGGTCGATCGCCCGGGCGGACGCGCACCAGGGACGCCGCGACCTGTGGCTCCGGACCCTGGACCGGCTGGGGCTGGGCTTCGACTCCTAGCGCCGCCGGAGGAGACTCGTCGGAGACCCCGCTCCGCGGCCCCGACGAGGAGGCATCCCGTGTGGCACGATATGCTAACGATTCAGATCCCTGTGGTCGAGAAGCTCATCCGCACCATTCTGGTGTACGCCCTGATCGTGGTGATCTTCCGGCTGGTCGGCAAGCGTGACCTCGCCGGGATGACCACCTTCGACTTCGTGGTGATCTTCCTGCTCTCCAACGTCGTGCAGAACGCCGTGATCGGCTCCGACAACAGCCTCCTCGGGGGCGTCGTCGGGGCCGTCGCCCTGGTGGGGACCAACGAGCTGCTCAACCACCTGGCCGTGCGCTACGAACGCGTCTCGCGGATCCTGCACGGCACCTCGACCGTGGTCATCCGGGACGGGCGGCCCATGACCGAGAACCTGCGCCGCCTCGGGATCCACCCCCAGCAGCTCGAACACGCGATCCGGATGCAGAACGGCGACGACATGGCCGAGATCGCGATCGGCGAGCTGGCCGAGACCGGCCAGCTGGTGCTCACCCTCAAGCCGGAGGAGCAGAGCGCCGACAAGGACGACATCGCCGCGCTGAACCGGCGGCTCGACGCGATCGACGCGCTGCTGGTCTCCCTCGCGGCCCCGGGCGGACGCCGGGACTGAGCGCCGGGGCATGACCGGCCCTCGTGGGGGCACTGGGCTTTCGGACGCCGCCGTCCCCGGGCAGGGCGGCGCCATCCCGGGCAGGGCGGCGCGATCCGGGCGGTGGCCAGGGAAATCACAGTTTGAAGAGTCCGATAGTGACGTGGAATTGGGTAGTTTCTGGGCAGAAGCCCCTGAAACACCCCTTTTTAAAGCGGTAAGGATGGTGGAATGTCGGGTCTCGCGGAGTCGGTCGCCGTAGGCGTCGAGGAGGAGTTCCACGTTGTGGACCTCGAGACTCGCCACCTCGTCCCACGCGCAGGTCACCTCCTTGAGCGGCTACCGGGGGCGCGGTTCACCCAGGAGTTGCAGCGGTCGGTGGTCGAGGCCAACAGCCGCCCGTACGTCCGGCTCGAGGACCTCGGGCACGACCTGACCGCGCTCCGGCGCACGGTCATCGAGGCCGCGGACGGCCTCGGGCTCGGGATCGTGGCGGCGGGGGGCGTGCCGCTGGTCGACCCGGCCGCCCTGGAGATCTCGCCGAACGCCCGCTACGAGCAGATGCTGGAGGACTACCAGCTCCTCACGCGCGAGCAGCTCATCTGCGGCGCCCAGGTGCACGTGGACGTCGCCAACCGCGATCTCGCGGTCGAGGTGGCCCACCGCGTGTCCCCGTGGCTGCCGCCGCTGCTGGCCCTCAGCGCCAGCTCCCCGTACTGGCTCGGCGCCGACAGCGGGTACGCCAGCTACCGCACCCTCGTCTGGAACCGGTGGCCCACCACCGGCCCGGTCCGCCGGTACGCCTCGGCCGCCGAGTACGACCAGATGGTCACCGACCTCGTGCGGTCCGGGGTGATCAGCGACCCCGGAATGATCTACTTCGATGTCCGCCCGTCCGCGCACGTGTCCACGGTCGAGCTGCGCATGTGCGACGCCTGCCCCAACGTGGGCAAGGTCGTCCTGCTGGCCGGCATCTTCCGCGCGATCGTCCTGCGCGAGCTGCACGCCATCGAGAGCGACGCCCCGACGGCCCCCATCCGCATGGAGATGGTCCGCGCGGCCACCTGGCGCTCGGCGCGCTCGGGCCTGGAGGGCAAGCTCGTCGACCCCGTCGAGGGCGTACCGCTCCCGGCCGCCGAGGTCGTCAGGCGGATGCTCGCCGGGCTGCGCCCTCAGCTCGACGCGACCGGCGACTGGGACCTGGTCACCACGCTGGCCGAGGAGGCCCTGGCCAAGGGCAGCTCCGCCGCCCGGCAGCGGCGCGTGCTGGAGCGCGGCGGGACCATGAGCGACATCGTGGACCTGCTGGTCGCCGAGACCCGCTCCGACGTCTGGCAGGCCGAGTTCGGCGGCCCCAACCCGGGCATGGAGACCAGCCTGCTCAAGGGGTACGACGCGGTGCAGGACGAGGCCGTGATCGTGGGCACCGTCCGCGCGCCCTACCAGCCGGTGCTCAAGGTGCTCGACGGGCTCGGGTCCGCCGAGCTGCGGGAGCGGGAGATCACGCGCGACCGCTACATGCGCGATACCGGCATGACCTTCCAGGCTAGAGGCCCCGGCGGCGAGATCCTGGAGGAGACGGTCACCGGTCGCAAGATGGCCGTCGACCTGGTCCCCCGGCTGGTCGCGGCCGACGACTGGGCGAAGATCCAGGAGGGGATGCCGCAGCGCGTCCGCGCCCTGGAGGCCTTCCTGCGCGACGTGTACGGCAGGCGCGAGGTGATCAAGGACCGCGTGCTCCCCGCCTGGGTCGTCGACGAGTCGCCCGGCTACCGGCCCGCGGGCTGGCGGGTGCACGCCGGATCGGTCAGGTGCACCGTCGCCGGGCTGGACGTGGCCCGTGACGGCGCCGGGCGGTGGGTCGTCCTGGAGGACAACCTCCGGGTGCCGTCCGGCATCGGCTACGCGGTCGGCAACCGCAGGATGGCCGAGCACGTGCTGCCCGAGCTGGACCGTTCGGCGGTCCTGGACGCCGGGGAGGCCGTCTCCCTGCTGCGCACCGCCCTGACGGAGTCCTCGCCCGTGAGCGACCCCGTCATCGGCGTGATCAGCTCGGGACCGGCCGACGCCGCGTACTACGAGCACAAGACGCTGGCCGAGCAGATGGACGCGATCATCGCCGAGCCCGCCGAGCTGGCCGTCCGTGACGGCGTCGTGTACGCGGCCGGGCGCCGCGTGGACGTGCTGTACCGCAGGATCGACGAGGACGACCTGCTGGCCAGCCCGATCGGCGCCGCCCTGCTGGACGCGGTCGAGCGGGGCACGCTCACCCTGGCCAACGCGCCCGGCAACGGCGTCGCCGACGACAAGAGCCTGTACCGTTACGTGCCGCGTCTCATCGACTACTACCTGGGAGAACGCCCTCTGCTCGCCAACGTCACGACCTATCTCTGCCGCGACACCGACGACCGCGAGCTCGTGCTCGACCGGCTCGGCGAGCTGGTGGTCAAGCCCGTCGACGGCTTCGGCGGCCAAGGCGTGATCATCGGGCAGGACTCCTCCCCGCAGGAGCTCAAGGTCGTCCGCGAGGAGATCCTCGCCGCGCCGGAGCGGTGGGTGGCCCAGGAGACCATCGCCCTGTCCACCCACCCCACCTTCGACGGCGAGCGCATGCGCCCGCACGTCATCGACCTGCGCGCCTTCGTGTTCACGGGCCGCCAGTCGATCGTCCCGCAGGCCGCGCTGACCCGCGTGGCCCCGCCCGACAGCATGATCGTCAACTCGTCGCTGGGCGGAGGGGCCAAGGACACCTGGCTGCTGAGGAAGGTCATCTGATGTGCGGCCTCACCGGTGAGATCCGCTTCGACGGCCGTACGGCCGACGTGGCCGCCGTCGAGCGCATGACGGCCTCCATGGCCGCGCGCGGGCCCGACGGGACCGGCCTGTGGTCGCTCGGGCCGGTCGCGCTCGGCCACCGCCGACTGAAGATCATCGACCTGTCCGAGCGCGGGTCACAGCCCATGGTCGACGCCGAGGCCGGCCTGGCCGGGGTGTTCAACGGCTGCCTGTACAACTACCGCGAGCTGCGCGAGGTCCTGGTGGCCGAGGGCCACCGGTTCTTCTCCACCTCCGACACCGAGGTGCTGCTGAAGGCTTACCGCCACTGGGGACACCGCTGCGTGGACCACTTCAAGGGCATGTTCGCCTTCGCCGTCGCCGAACGGGACACCGGCCGGCTCGTGCTCGGCCGCGACCGGCTCGGCATCAAGCCGCTCTACGTCACCCGGGACGCCGCGCGGCTCCGGTTCGCCTCCACCCTGCCCGCCCTGCTGGCCGGCGGGGGAGTGCGCACCGACATCGACCGCGTCGCACTGCACCACTACATGACCTTCCACTCGGTGGTGCCCTCGCCCCGGACGATCCTGACCGGCGTGGAGAAGCTGCCGCCCGCCACGGTGCGCACGATCGAGCCCGACGGCACAACCCGCGACGAGCGCTACTGGGACCCCCCGTACACCCGCCCGAGCGACCCCGGAGCGCTCCGGCCGGGTCAGCTCCGGCTGGACACGCTGCGGCCCGGCGGCGGCGAGATGGGGCCGGACGAGTGGCGCGAGGCCGTCCTGGACGCGCTGCGGGTGGCCGTGCGCCGTCGCACCGTCGCGGACGTGCCCGTCGGTGTGCTGCTCTCCGGCGGCCTGGACTCCAGCCTGATCGTCGCCCTGCTGGCCGAGGAGGGCCAGCGCGACCTCGCGACCTTCAGCGTCGGGTTCCACGCGGCCGGCGGCGAGTCGGGCGACGAGTTCGCCTACTCCGACCTGATCGCCCGGCGCTTCGGCACCGACCACCACCGCATCATGGTCGACGACCAGCGGCTGCTGCCCTCCTTGCACGACGCCGTCGCGGCCATGAGCGAGCCCATGGTCAGCCACGACTGCGTGGCCTTCCACCTGCTGTCGGAGGAGGTGTCCAAGCAGATCAAGGTGGTCCAGTCCGGGCAGGGCGCCGACGAGGTCTTCGCCGGCTACGACTGGTATCCCCCCCTGGAGAACGTTCCGCGCGGGGACGCCGCCGACGCCTACGCCAAGGTCTTCTTCGACCGCACCCACCAGGACCAGGCCGAGATCCTCACGCCCGGCTACCTGGCCGGCGAGGACGTCAGCCAGGCGTTCGTCCGCGAGCACCTCGCGATGCCCGGGGCCGACACCGCGCTCGACGCCGTGCTGCGGCTGGACACCAACGTCATGCTGGTCGACGACCCGGTCAAGCGGGTCGACAACATGACCATGGCGTTCGGCCTGGAGGCGCGCACCCCGTTCCTGGACCACGACCTGGTCGAGCTGGCCGCCATGTGCCCGCCCGAGCTCAAGCTCGCCTCCGGAGGCAAGGGGGTGCTGAAGGCCGCCGCACGGGGGCTGGTGCCCGACGCGGTCATCGACCGGCCCAAGGGCTACTTCCCCGTCCCGGCGATCCGCCACATCCACGGGCCGTTCCTGGAAATGGTCCGCGACGGCCTGACCGCACCGGCCGCGCGCTCGCGGGGCCTGTTCAGGCCCGAGATGGTGGATAAACTGCTGGCCGCGCCGGATGACCACAGAACCACACTGGGAGCCAACGCGTTGTGGCAACTTGGGCTCCTGGAGTTGTGGCTGCAAGCACAAGGAGTCTGACCGTCGACGTCTCGTGGACCTGCCGGTTCCCCGCCCTGTCACCTGACAACAAGGCCATCGCCTTCGTCAGCGACCGCGACGGTTCGCCGCGCGCCTGGGTCCAGCCCCTGCCCGAGCTCGCGGGAGCCGAGCCGCTGCTGGAGGGCGGCTTCGGCGCGCCCCCGGCACACCCGCCGCTCGCCCGGGTGATCGACACCGGCCCCGAGCCGGTCGGCAACGTGCTCTGGTCGCCCGACGGCCAGTGGCTGGCCGTCATGATCTCGCCGGGCGGCGGAGAGCACACGCAGGTGTGGGCCGTACGGCCCGACGGCACCGACCGCCGCCTGCTCGCCGGCCCGACCGACACCCCCGCGCGCGGCTCCGCCGTGTTCGTCCGGTGGACCGGCCAGGGGTCGACGCTCCTGGTCGCCGAGCTGGCCGGGACCGGCTCGACCGAGGCGGTCCTGATCGACGCGGGCCTCGGGCACCGTGACACCATCGCCGTCGGGCCGCTGATGTGGCCGAGCGCGGTGAGCCGCGACCACCGCCGGGTGCTGCTGCGCCACGGGCCGCGCGGCATGCGCGAGATGTCGGTCGCCGACCTGCCGTTCGGCGCCGAGCGCCCCCTGCTGCCGCCGACCACCGACCTCGGCACGCTGTCCCCGGACGGCGAGGTGGCCTACATCCGCTCCAACGCCGGCCGCGACCGCATGGCCCTGATCGCCATGCCGATGGGCGGCGCCCCCCAGGTGATCGCCGAACGCGCCGACGCCGAGCTCGACCGCTTCTCGGTGAGCGTCGACGGCACCGTGGCCCTGCTGGTCTGGAACGTCGCCGGCCGGTCGGAGCTGGAGGTCGCCGACCTGGTCGAGGGCGTCACCCGGCCGCTGCCGCCCCCGCCGGCCGAGGTGATCAGCTCCGCGCGGCTGTCCCTGGACGGCACACTGGCCGTCATGGCGGGGGAGGGCCCCGACACCCCCTCGTACGTCATGCTGTGCGACCTCGCGACCGGCGACTACCGGCGGGTCGCCGGCGACGACCCCCTCACCGACGGCCTCGATGCCGAGCTGGTCCGCTTCGAGGCCAGGGACGGGCTGGAGCTGACCGGCTGGCTGTACCGCGCGGGCCCGAAGGCGCCGTGCGCGATCTACCTGCACGGCGGGCCCGAGAGCCAGGAACGGCCGACGTTCAACCCGCTCTTCCAGCGGCTCGTCGCGGCCGGGATCAGCGTGCTGGCGCCGAACGTCCGCGGCTCCTCGGGGTTCGGCCGCGCGTTCCTGGACGCCGACAACCACGCGCTGCGCTTCCACGCCATCGACGACGTCGCGGACTGCGTCGACCACGTCGTGCGCACCGGCGTCGCCGACCCGGCCAAGATCGCCTGCATGGGCCGCTCGTACGGCGGCTACCTCACCCTCGCCGCCCTGGTCACCTACCCCGAGCTGTTCGCCGCCGGGGTCGACGTGTGCGGCATGGCCGACTTCGCCACGTTCTACGCCCGCACCGAGCCGTGGATCGCCGCCGCGGCCGTCACCGAGTACGGCGACCCGGTGGCCGACCGCGAGCTGCTGCGCGCCCTGTCGCCCCTGCACTCCTTCGACCGCCTCACCGCACCCCTGCTCGTCGTCCACGGCGCCCAGGACACCAACGTGCCCGTGTACGAGGCCGAGCAGGTCGTGGCCACCGCCACCGCGCGCGGCGTCCCCTGCCGCTACCTGCTGTTCGACGACGAGGGCCACGAGACCGTGCGCACGGCCAACCGGGTCACCTTCGTGGAGGCCGTCATCGACTGGCTGGGCCGGTGGTTCGAGGAATAGCCGCCCGGCGGGTGCGGTTGACTCGCGGCATGAGTGATCGAGTGGAGTTCACCGCCGACGGCCTCACGCTCGTCGGCGACCTCAGGGTGCCGCAGGGGGAGGGCCCCCATCCCGCGCTGGTGTTCACCGGGCCGTTCACCGGCGTGAAGGAACAGGTCACCGGCCTGTACGCGGCGCGGCTCGCCGAGGCGGGGTATGTGACGCTGGCGTTCGACCACCGCAACTTCGGCGAGTCCGGCGGCACGCCCAGGCGCCACGAGGACCCGCAGGGCAAGCTCGCCGACCTGCGGGCCGCCGTGTCGTACCTGCGCGGCCTGCCCTCGGTGGACCCCGGGCGGATCGGCGCCGTGGGCATCTGCCTCGGCGGCGGGTACGCCCTGCGCTTCGCCGCGTTCGACCCCCGGGTGAAGGCCTTCGTCGGCATCGCCGGGGCGTACAACAACCCGTACGCCATGCGGTCCGGCATGTCGGACGAGGGCTACCAGCAGGCGCTGACCGGCCTCACCGACGTACTCGAAGGGCAGGACCGCGGCGAAGCGGTGGACTACCTCCCGGCGGTGGCCGCCGAGGGCGAGGCCGCGATGGGCGGCGACGAGCCGTACGCGTACTACGGGACCGAGCGGTCGGCGTCGCCGGGGTGGGCCAACGAGGTGACCCGGGCGTCCATCCGCGAGCTGATCACCATGGACAACATGATGGGCGCCGACTTCCTGTCGCCCAAGCCCGGCCTGGTCGTCCACGGCGTCGTGGACCGTTTCTGCTCCCCCGAGGGGGCCGAGGAGGCGTACAAGCGCATGGACGAGCCCAAGCGCATCGTCTGGCTGGACGCCCGGCTGCACATCGACCTGTACGACACCGAGCCGCACGTCTCGCGGGCCGTCGAGGAGACCGCCCGGTTCCTCGGGGAGCACCTCTAGGGGCGGCGGCTATCGTGGCGCAGGTGTCGCCGCGCGAACTCGTCGTCCTGGGCACCGGCAGCCAGACGCCCACCAGGCACCGCAACCACAACGGCTACCTGCTGCGGTGGGACGGTGAGGGCCTGCTGTTCGACCCCGGGGAGGGCACCCAGCGGCAGATGATCCACGCCGGGGTCGCCGTCACCGACGTGCACCGGATCCTGATCACCCACTTCCACGGCGACCACTGCCTCGGCCTGCCCGGGGTGATCCAGCGGATGTCCCTGGACCGGGTGCGGCACCCGGTGCGCGCGCACTTCCCCGCCTCGGGCGCCGAGTACTTCGACCGGCTGCGGCACGCCAGCGCGTTCCACGAGGCCGCGACCCTGGCGCCCGAGCCGGTGGCGGACGGCGGCGGCGTGATCGCCAGGGGGCGTTTCGGCCGCATCGAGGCCCGCCCGCTGGACCACTCGGTGCCGGCGTACGGGTACCGGCTGGTCGAGCCGGACGGGCGGCGGATGTCGGCGGACCGGCTCAGGGACCGGGGGGTCGCCGGGCCGCGCGTCGGCCGGCTGCAACGGGAGGGCGTCGTCCGGGCCCGGGGCCGCACGGTCACGCTGGAAGAGGTCAGCGAGCACCGGCCCGGCCAGCGCTTCGCCTTCGTCATGGACACGCGGCTCTGCGACGCGGTGTTCGCCCTGGCCGACGGCGCCGACCTGCTGGTGATCGAGTCGACGTTCCTGGACGAGGACGCCCGCCTGGCGCACGAGCACGGGCACCTGACCGCGGGGGAGGCGGGCCGGGTGGCGAGGGAGTGCGGCGTCCGGCGACTGGTCCTGACCCACTTCTCCCAGCGCTACCCCGACCCCGAGGCCTTCCGCGCACAGGCCGCCCACTGGTTCCCCGGAGAGATCGTGATCGCCGAGGACCTGACCAGAGTGCCGGTGCCACCCCGCCTGTGACCTAGGGCCGATTCGGCGGCCACCGCCGAGCCGTCCGAGTCCCAGCACGACTCCAAGCGAGCGACTTTTGGTCAGGCGGTGGCGAAAGAGACGATATCGGGCAGCGGTGGGCTGGTGCCCTCACTGGTATCGACGGTCAACGTTGGCAGATCCATGCTGATCCAGCCGAATTCATCCATGTTGTATTCGCCCGCAGCGATCATTCTCAGCAGTTCATGGTCGGCATGAGCTTCCCGATGTTCGCCGTGCGCGACCCGGTGGGCTATGCGGTCATGGGCGAGTGCGGCGTCGACAGAGCACCGGATGACACGGATCTGCGCCAGGCCGGTGAGGGGCTCCAGGTTCGGCCGCCACAACCGGTCCTGGAAGGCTGCTTCGGCCACGACCGTGACACCCGCGCGCGCCAGGACGTTCAGGACCTCGAAGAAGACAGCAAGGGCCGGCAGGTTGAGGGGGTCGTCAATCTCGGCATCGAAGTCGGAAGCGGTCAGTACCATCCCCTGTTTGATCTCATCACGGATGATCGCTGGGCAAGCGATCTCCTTCGCGATCTGACGGGCCAGCGTCGTCTTGCCCGAGCCAGGAGGCCCACTCACCACGAGCAAGGTCGGCAACGGATTGCCGCATGGCTGCGCTGCGGCAGGAGCACGCAACTGAGCCCAGATCCTTTTGCCCCAGGTGAAGGTGTCGGTGCCCGTGGTCTCGGCAAGGGCGGCGACGATGGCCAGACCGCGGCCGCCCTCGTCGTCCACACTCGCGGTGCGCGGTGTGGGCCTCCTCACGGACCTGTCGGTGACGGCGACGCGTACCAAGTCGGCGGCAAGGCGGGTGATGGTGACCCGGATGAGACGGCAGCGAGTGTGCCTGGCAGCGTTGCCGACGAACTCGGAGACGACGAGCTCGCCGGCGTCGATGAGTTCGTCCAGCTCCCATGCGGACAGTGCCATGGAGAGGAGGACCCGGGCTTTGCGGGCGCTTTCCGGCTCGCAAGGCATGGTCTCGGCAAAGGTGCGCCGGCCAGTTGGTGAGGAGTGCACAGCGGGGGATGTCGTCGTCATGTGAGCCTTCAACGGTGTGCGGCGATTGAGTTCGGTGCAAGTGAATGACGGATAGCTGCCGGGCGGCTACGGTCTGAGATGGCGCAGAGCGTTTATTTGGTTTAACCAGCTGGGGTTCCGATGCCGAGGGCACGTGATGAGCGCCTCCCCAACGATCGTCTGCGAGAGATGATCGTCGTGTGTGGCATGAGCTATGACGGTGTGGCAGGTGCCGTGAGGCGCATCGCGGCGGAGAATGGTGAGGTGCTGCGGACCAACAAGTCAGCCATAGCGCACTGGGTCGCAGGCGTTGAGCCCGGTGAGAGGACCGCCGTCTACCTGGCCGAAGCGCTGTCGAGGCGGGCAGGTAGACCGGTGACGCCAACACAGCTCGGGCTTGGCGCCGGCGTGGGACCTGAACTGGTCGGCACACAGCCCATCGAGACGGCGGCCCTTCTCGGCTCTGCGGATGTGGAGCACCACAGCTTCCTGGCTGCCGCTGCATATACGGCCGCCGGTGTCATGATGCCATTGGAGTACGACCACGAGCCGGTGGCCCGACTGCTGCGGGCACGCACCGGACAAGCGCGGGTCGGAGCGGAGGAGGTCGCAGTAGTTCGTCGGATCACCACGGCCTTCGGCGCGGCCGATGAGGTGCTCGGTGGGGGGCACGGCTTGTCCACGGTCGCCGTCTATCTCGTGGACACCGCGGCCCCGCTGCTGTCTGGCCGCTTTGCCACTGAGAAGACCCGGCGCGAGGCATTCGGTGCTGCTGCGGAATTGTCGTGGCTGTTGGGTTGGAAGCATCACGATCTCGGCCAGGAGGGTGCGGCGCAGCGCTATTACCTGCTCGGTTTCCAACTCGCGGTGGAGGCGGACCCGCATGCGCATGCCGCGTGGATGATGCGCGCCGTGGCACACCAGGCGATCGGTTTGAAGCAGCACCGCCACAGCCTCGACCTTGTCCGGGGGGCGCTGACGCGAGCCGAAGGCTACGTGGACGGCGCGACGCACGCGCTCCTCCACATTACGCACGCCAGGGCCCTGGCAGCCCTCGGAGAGAAGCCTCGGGCCGCACACGCGCTGTTGGCCGCCGAAGACGCCCTCGGCCGAGACGGCGGGCCACAGCCGACGTACTCACTGCTGATGGGACCCGCCCCGGGCCTCGTGGACTCCCACACTGCCAGAACCCTGACAGAAATCGGGGACCACTCCGGCACGGAGGCGCGGCACCGGGCGGCCTTCGTGTCCTGGGATCCGGTTGCCTTTCCCCGTGTCCATCTGCTCACCCATATGGACCTGGGAGACTGTCTCGCTGTGCAGGCGCGTGCCGATGAGGCGATATCGGCCTGGAGCCAGGCGCTGGATCTGGCCGAGGGGATGGCTTCGGCGCGAAGCAGGTCGGCGCTGGCGTCAATCCGGCCTACCGTTGCCGTTTACCGGCGGCGCGGTGTTCCCGGCGCGGTGCTGCTGGAGCGCCGGATCCAGCAAGCGGCCGTCTGAAAGAATTGATCTGTGACCGACACCGCCCTGCCCCCGTCGCTTGACTCCCACACGCTGCTCGTCGCCGCCGTCATCGTTCACGACACGGCAGCGGGTCAGGTGCTGCTGATCCAGCGTGGGCCCGAAGCCAAGTTCGCTCCGCTGCACTGGGACCTGCCAGTCGGCAAGGCAGACAAGGGCGAGGTCATCACCGCGACAGCCGTTCGGGAGCTGAAGGAGGAGACGGGCCTGGTCGTGGATCCGGCCGAGCTGGCGGTCGCAGGCATCATCCACGGCGCGTGGGGTGTCGAGGCTCCGAACGGATTCTTGACCATCGTCTTCGTGGCGCATGCCTGGACCGGTGAACCGGTGAACGCTGAGCCACACAAACACTCTCAGGTGGCGTGGTTCGCCGCCGAGCAAGTGCCATCGGAGTTCGTGCCGACGACGCGCGCGGCCCTTGTGAAGTATCTCGACGGCGGGCCGATGGTGTCCATCGAAGGCTTCTGATCCTGCCGGCCATCAGCATCACCGGCCGGTCCGTGCCGCCAGGCCGAGGAGCGACGCCGTCCGCCAGGGCGGGGTGGCGGTGCCGGTCATCGACCAGTAGACCATCGACTCCGCCTTAAATCTTGCCTACAAACGGTCAGAGGCCCGGTCTCCGTTTCCGGAGACCGGGCCTCTGATCTTGGTAGCGGGGGCAGGATTTGAACCTGCGACCTCTGGGTTATGAGCCCAGCGAGCTACCGAGCTGCTCCACCCCGCGTCGGCTTGTGCCAACCTTATCGCCGATCCCCGCGTTGGCAAACCGGATCGCGGGAAGAGGGCCGGGACCTCTTGACCTTGGCGCTGAATGCTCCTTACGGTGCCGAGAAAGCGCTTTCCCAAGAGCGCTCGTCCAGAAAGCGCTTTCCCGAGCGAATGGGGAAGCCGGAGGAGGCCTTCGTGGCGACACGGTCCCTGGGCGTGCTGGTGAACGGCGTCACCGGCCGCATGGGTTACCGGCAGCACCTGGTCCGCTCGATCCTGGCCATCAACGAGCAGGGCGGCGTCGCCCTGTCCGGCGGCGAGCGGGTCCTGCTGGAACCGGTCCTGGCCGGTCGGAGCGAGGAGCGACTGCGGGAGATCTGCCGGAGGCACGGTCTGGAGCGCTGGACCACCGACCTGGCGGGCGCCCTGCGCGACCCCGGCGTCCAGGTCTACTTCGACGCCCAGGTCACCACGGCCCGGGTCAAGGCCATCACCCAGGCGATCGAGGCGGGCAAGCACGTCTACACCGAGAAGCCGGTGGCCGAGACGCTGGAGGAGGCCGTCGAGCTGGCCCGGCTGGCCCGCCGGGCCGGGGTGCGCACGGGCGTCGTGCAGGACAAGCTGTTCCTGCCGGGCCTGCTCAAGCTCAGGCGCCTGGTCGACGGCGGCTTCTTCGGGCGCATTCTGTCGGTGCGGGGGGAGTTCGGCTACTGGGTCTTCGAGGGCGACTGGCAGGCGGCGCAGCGGCCCTCGTGGAACTACCGGGCCGAGGACGGCGGCGGCATCGCGCTCGACATGTTCTGCCACTGGTCGTACGTCCTTTCGACCATCTTCGGGCGGGTCGAGGCGGTCACCGCTCGGGTGGCCACCCACGTACCGGAACGCGTGGACGAGTCCGGCCGCGCCTACCGGGCCACGGCCGACGACGCGGCGTACGGCATCTTCGAGCTCGAAGGCGGCGTGGTGGCGCAGATCAACTCCTCCTGGTGCGTCCGGGTCAACCGGGACGAGCTGGTGGAGTTCCAGGTGGACGGGACGGAGGGGAGCGCGGTCGCCGGGTTGCGCGGGTGCCGCGTGCAGCACCGGGCCATGACCCCCAAACCCGTCTGGAACCCCGACCTACCGGTCACCCACTCGTTCCGGGACGACTGGCGGGAGGTCCCCGACAACGAGGAGTTCGACAACGGCTTCAAGGTCCAGTGGGAGATGTTCGTGCGGGCCGTCGTCGAGGGCACCCCCTACCCCCACGACCTGCTCGCCGGCGCGCGCGGCGTCCAGCTCGCCGAGTGCGGGCTGCGGTCCTCGGCGCAGGGTCGCCGCGTGGAGCTGCCGGAGATCGTCCTGTGATCGTCCTGCCCGCCGCCGGGGGGCGGCTCACGGAGCACGAGCCCGGCCCGCCGGTCGCCTGGCCGCACCCGCCGGGACCGCCCAGGAGCCGCGTCGCCTACGCCGCCGCGCACGTGGTCGCCGACCCGTTCGGCGACAACACCCCCGGCGCGCCCGCGGCCGTGGACTGGGAGGCGACGCTCCGGTTCCGCCGCCACCTGTGGTCGTACGGGTTCCGGGTGGCCGAGGCCATGGACACCGCCCAGCGCAACATGGGGCTCGACTGGGCCGCGACGCGTGAGCTGGTCACGCGCACGGCGGCCGAGGCGAAGGGGTACGGCGACCCGGCCGCGCTGGTGTCGTGCGGGGCCGGCACCGACCACGCCGGCGACGCGTCCTCGCTCACGGAGGTGGTCTCCGGCTACGCCGAGCAGGTCGAGCTGGTCCAGGCCACCGGCGCAGGAGTGATCCTGATGGCGAGCCGGCGGCTCGCGGCGCTCGCCCGTTCGCCGGAGGACTACCACGCGGTGTACGGGCGGGTGCTGGCGGAGGTGGACCGGCCGGTCATCCTGCACTGGCTCGGCGAGATGTTCGATCCCTCGCTGGCGGGCTACTGGGGCTCGCGCGACGTCGGCGCGGCCACCGAGTCGCTGCTCGGGCTGGTCCGCGCCCACGCGTCGCGCATCGACGGGGTGAAGGTGTCGCTCCTGGACGCCGGCCACGAGACGCGCCTGCGTGCGGCCCTCCCGCCGGGGGTGCGGCTCTACACCGGGGACGACTTCAACTACTCGCCGCTCATCGAGTCGGGCAGTGACGCGCTGCTGGGCGTCTTCGACGCCATCGCGCCGGTCGCCTCCGCCGCGCTCCAGGCCCTGGACGCGGGCGACGCCGCCCGCTACCGGGAACTGCTCGCGCCGACAGTGCCGCTGTCCCGGAAGATCTTCGAGGCGCCGACGTACAACTACAAGACCGGGCTGGTGTTCCTGGCGTGGCTCGCCGGGCACCAGGACGGCTTCACCATGGTCGCCGGGGCGCAGTCCGCGCGCTCCGTCGTCCACCTGGCCGAGGTCTACCGCCTCGCCGACCGGGCGGGGCTCCTCCCCGACCCCGGCCTGGCCGAGTCCCGCATGCGGGCCATGCTCGCCACGGCCGGGATCACCTCGTGACCGCGCGTGCGCCGCGTCCGAAGCGCCCGGTGACCGCCGACGGCACGGCCGGGGTCGCCGCGTGACCGGGTACGGTGTGGACGTGCCGAGCGGGCGGCCCGCGTCGATCGCGACCCCGGCCCCGGGCGACCCGCGTCTCGCCAGGCTGTCCCTGAACCAGTGGACGACGCGGCGGCTCGGGGTGGCCGAGGCCGTGGACGGGTGCGCGCGGTACGGGATCCCCGCGATCGGGCTGTGGCGCGAGCAGGTCGCCGAACACGGCCTTTCGGCGAGCGCCCGGCTCGTCCGAGACGCCGGCCTGCGGGTGTCGTCGCTGTGCCGGGGCGGCTTCCTGACCGGCGACCCCGGCCCGGCGGTCCAGGACAACCGCAGGGCGATCGAGGAGGCGGCCACGCTGGGCGCCGACTGCCTGGTCCTGGTCGTCGGGGGGCTGCCCCCGGGGTCGCGGGACCTGGCCGGGGCCCGGGCCAGGGTCGCCGCCACCCTCGCCGAGATCGTGCCGTACGCCGCCGCCTCGGGGGTCCGGCTGGCCCTGGAGCCGCTGCACCCGATGTACTGCGCCGACCGCGCGGTGCTGTCCACCCTGGCGCAGGCCGTGGACCTGGCGTCCCGCTGGCCGGTCGAGGAGGTCGGTGTGGTCGTCGACACCTTCCACGTGTGGTGGGACCCGGAGGTGCTCACGCAGATCGCCCGGGCCGGCGACCGGATCGCGTCCTTCCAGGTCTGCGACTTCCTGGTGCCGCAGCCGGCGGACCCGCTGCTCGGCCGGGGCATGATGGGCGACGGCGTGATCGCCTTCCGCCCGCTGCGCGCCGCCGTCGACGCGGCGGGCTACACGGGTCCAATTGAGGTGGAGATCTTCAACGCCGACGTGTGGGCCGCCGACGGCCATGAGGTGATCGCCACCCTCGCCCGCCGCTACGTCACCGAAGTGCTCTGACCCGGCACCGCGGCGGACCCACCGTCAAGGGGACGAAGCTCCGTCGCGCTCACGTGACCTGTCGCCACATGGACGCGAAAGGTGCCCACGTATCAAGTTGGGCGAGCATCTGCGATTCGGTCCCGGCCGGCAGTAACAGCAGGCACCGGTCCATGCGGGCGTCGGCAAGCGCGTCAAGCAGCCGGCGGTCCGGCGCGGCGTTGAACACCGTGATCGGGATCCGTCCCCAGCCGGTGTCGGTGGCACGCCGGCGTAGTGCCACGGCACGCTCGCTCAGTTCGGCGGCGTCCGCGAGCCCGTCGCACTGCGGGAACCAGCCATCGCCGAACGCCAGAACCCGATCCTCGGCGCCCGGCCCGTTGCCGCCGACCAAGACAGGTGGATGCGGACGCTGCAGCGGCTTGGGCCAGGACCAGATCGGGTCGAAGTCGACGTACGTTCCGTGGAACTCGGCCTCATCGTCGGTCCAGATCCGGCGCATCGCCTGCACCCGTTCGGCCAGCAGCGCCATCCGGGTGCGGGGGTCGGTGCCGTGGTTGGCCAGCTCCATGCGGTTCCAGCCGGCGCCGACGCCGAAGAGAAACCGGCCGCCGGACAGCTGGTCAAGGCACGCGACCTGCTTGGCCGTCACGATCGGGTCCCGCTGCGTCACCAGGCACACTCCGGTGCCGAGCTTGAGAGTGCGGGTGACCGCAGCGACCGCGGACAGCGCCACGAACGGGTCGTAGGTTTCAGCGTAGGGCCGGGGGGAGCTCCCGTCCGGCCGCCGGCTGTGCACGGGGATATGGGTGTGTTCCGGAAAGAAAAGCGACTCGAAGCCGCGTTCTTCGACCGCGCGACCGATCGCGGGCGGCTCCATGCCGTACACGCCGGCGAAGGTGGTGATCCCGATGTCCACGCCGTCAATCTAGAGGGCATTCGCCGCGCCGGAAACGCATTTATGCCCCGCCCGCAATGATCCGTCCTGTGGTGCGTGCGGTGTCGTGTCGTGCGTGTCGTGGGAGGTGGCGTCAGCCGGGGAGGCAGTCGGTCTTGCCGGAGATCTCCACGTTCGGCTTCCGGGTGCGCAGTGTGACGGTGAAGACGATGCCGAGTGACTCCTTGCGCAGCACGCTGACGTTCACTCCGAACTGCGCGTGCGGCCCCTCGGCCTCCTGGTACCCCATCGTGTGGAACTCGCTGGCCAGTGTTGAGGTCACCGCGGCCTCGGCCCCTTGGGGCATGTCGCCGGTCATGGTGTACACGCTGCGCCCGGTCCCCTGCGGGCAGCCGGAGCGGTCGGCGGTCAGGGCGGTGGTCTTGCCGTCCAGCTCGATGCGGCTCAGCACCGCGGCGTCGTCCCGCAGGATCGACGTCGTCTGGCCGAGCGTCAGCCCCTCGGCACAGGCGGCGGTCAGCACCAGGACGGTGGCGATCAGCCCGACATGTCGCATCCCGGCCACTCTACCGATCACCCCCGCGGCGTGGCTCCTCAGCGGGGCGCGGGGCCGTGGTGCCCGCCGTGGTCGCGGAACAGGCCGGGAAGCTCGGCCCGGCCGCTGATGCCGAGCTTGTCGTAGCTGTGGGACAGGTGGTTGCCGACCGTGCGGGCCGCGATGCCGAGCGCCGTGGCGATCTGCGGGTTGGTCTCGCCACGGGCCGCGCGCAGGGCGATCTGGTGCTCGCGCCGGGTGAGGACCGGGGCCAGGCTCAGGTCCAGCGCGGGGGTGCGCGCGTCCTCGCACAGCGCCGTCCACTCCGCCGCGTGCCAGGACGACCTGCCCGCCGAGTCCTTCATCCCGCGCTCGCGGTGCGCGCCGGCGGCCTGGGAGGCGGCCTCCGCGGCCGTGAGGTGCGCGCCGAGGCGCGCGAAGCCGGCGGCGACCGCGTCCAGCCCTGCCGCGTCCCGGCCCGCCAGGGCGGCGGCGTGCCGGGCGAAGAGCGGGGGAAGCGGGCCGTCGGCCGTGCCCGCGAGCTCCGCCAGCCGGTCGAGCGCCGCGCCCGGCTCGCCCAGCCGCACCACGTCGTGCAGCAGGCAGAGCTCCCAGGAGTGGGCGCCCATCTCCCCGGCGCGACCGGCGGCCCGCAGGCTGACGGCCACGGCGCCGCCGATGTCGCCCTCGGCCGCCGCCACGGCCGAGGCCGCCGCGTCCAGGGAGAAGTTGAACAGGGCGAACGCGTCGAGCGGGCGCGCGCGGGCCTCCTGGAGCAGCCGGCGGGCTCCGTCGAGGTCGCCGAGCAGCGCCAGGGAGTGCGCCAGCTCGGCGGCGCCGACGTGGGCGAGCACGTTCGTCTCCTGCTCGGCCCACAGCCGCCGGGCGTCACGAAGGTGGCTGACCGAGGAGCGGGCCCGCCCCAGCAGCCGGGCCGAGCGGCCGAGGGCCAGCGACGACAGCGTGGTCGCGTACGGCCACGCGGTCGGGTTGCCCGTCATGGTGTCGTGCCAGTGCCGGGCGGCCAGGTCGGCGCCCCGGAGGTCACCGGCGAACTGGAGCGCGTAGACCGCGCCCAGCGTGGGGATGCCGCGCAGCCAGGGGTAGGTCGCGACATGGTCGTCCATCCGGTCCAGTGCCCGGCGGGCGGCCTGGCTGCCTTCGACGTTACGTCCGGTGAACGCGGTGACCATGCTGTGCGCCGCGAGCCGGACGGTCTCGCCCGCCGCGCTCAGTCCGGGCAGCTCGGCCAGTTCCCGTGACAGCCGCAGCGCCGCCTCGCACCGCCCCACGTACGCCAGCCAGGCCACGTACGTCGGCCCGAGGTCGTCGCGCCAGGACGAGGCGAGCATGGCGGGGGCGGCGGCCGCGAGCAGGGCCAGGCCGTCGTCCACGCGGTCGTGGGCCCACAGGAGGTTGACCCCCCGGACGAAGTCCAGGCGGACGCGCCCGTGCCGGTCCGCACAGGCCGGGGGCGCGGCGTAGAAGGCCTCGGCCTCGCCGGGGCCCCCGCTGAACAGCAGCAGGTCGCCGAGCAGGGGCACGGCCTCGACGCTGCCCGCGGCGATGGCGGCCTTGGCCAGGCGCCTGGTGAGCCGGACGTCGTACCCGCCCCACGCCTGCCTGGCCGCCGCGAGGAGCGACTCACGCGTGGCGGGGGTGCCGCTCTCCAGGCGCCACAACGCCACGTGCAGCGCGTCGTCCCCCCGGCGGGCGCCGTAGGCCTCTATCGCGTCGGCCAGTTCCGCCTGCCGGGCCCGTGCCCTGGTCACCGGCAGGGTGGCGTGCACGATGTCCCCGTGCAGCGGATGGCCGAGGCGGACCTGGACGCGGTCCCCGTCGCGGTCGATCTGCACCAGTCCTGAGCGTTCCAGCCGTTCGATCGCCACCGGGGACGTCAGCCGGGCCAGGAGGCTCAGCCCGAGCACGCCGGCGAAGGCCAGCAGTTCCAGGGCGTGCCGCTGGTCGGCGTCCAGACGGGCGACGCGGGCGCGGATCAGCTCGCGCAGCCGGGGCGAGGCCTTCCACGGGCCGCGCCACAGCCACACCCCCTCGCTGTCGGTCAGCGTCCCCTCGGCCTGCCCGGACTCGACCAGCTCGCGAAGGAGCAGGGGGTTGCCCCGGGCCGCGCCCTGGAGCCTGGCCATGGTGGTCCGCTCGATCTGCCCGTCCAGCGCCTTGGCGAGGGCCGCCTCCATCTCGGCGTCCGACAGGGGGTGGACGTCGATGCGTTCGAGCACGCGCTCCTGCCACAGTGCCGTCAGCGGCTCCGGTGCCCGTTCCCCGTCGCGGATGGACACGACCACGCGGGCCGCGCCCGAGCGGCTCAGCTCGGCGATGAGCAGCATCGACAGGTCGTCGAGGAGGTGGGCGTCGTCGACGCTGACCACCAGGGTCCGGCCGGCCGCCGTCGCCTTCAGCGCCTCGGCGGCGCGTTGCACGGGGTTCCACATGGGCGGTTCCTCGGCGGGCGGGCGAGGCAGGATGCGGTGGACGGCGCCGAACGGGGTCGGGGGCCCCGCCGTGCAGGTCATGGTCGGCAGCACCTTGTAGCTCCGGTCCGCCCGCGCCAGCCGGGCGAGCGTGTTGCGCATCAGCTCGGTCTTGCCGGTCCCGGCCGGCCCGGTGAGCGCCACGCCCGCCTGGCCCGGCATTCGTAACGCGGCGGTTATCGTGGTCATTTCCCTTTCTCTGCCGACGAACGGCCATTCACCCTTCATGATGAAATTGTAGGGTGGCCGGCCCGGGTCCGCCGGGGGTGTTATCAGGTACCGGGGCGGCGCCTTTCCCGGCGCTTCTCCCTAAGTACGAAATATAGCCAGGTAAGTATGGAAAGCGCCCCAAATGCACCGAAAAGCCGAACCATCTCCACGACGTCGCTCGGTTTCAGCGGCGCGGTCGTATTGATCAGGGTCAGGTAGCCGAAACAGAATGTGACCGGCACGAAGACCGCCGCCCATGCCCGCCGGTCCCACCTGAAGAGCGAGTACCCGTCGAGAAAGCGCAGCGGCAGGAGGGCGAACACCACCGTGCTGATCATCGTGAGGGTGACCGTGCTCAGGAACAGGTCGACCAGCCGGGTGAGCCCGCCCAGCTCGCCCGCGTCCATGGCCTGGTCGATCCGCGCCCACGCCGCCAGCAGGGCCACGGCCACCGCCGTGGTCAGCACCGACGCCACCAGAACCGCCCGCCCCTCGGTGGTGTGGTCCTGCCCGCCGGCCCGGGCGCCCCGCACCTCGAAGACGGCGACCAGCCCGTAGACGTAGCCGGGCTGGAACCCGGCCGCCAGCGACAGCAGGCCGCACAGCACGGCGAGGACCAGCGCGCCGGGGAGCACGCGCATGGTCGTGGTCTCCACCCCACGGAAGGTGACGGCCCTGGGCACCCACCCGTAGGTCAGGGTGGTGATCAGGACGGCCAGGAAGAACGCCGGCCCGAGCGCGGCCATGTTGGCCATCGAGAACCGTTCCCCGGCGAGGTCACCCGCAGGCACCCGTGCGTCGGGCGAGGTCAGCGTCAGCAGGACCGTCGCCACCGCCGTGAAGAGCAGCAGCTTGGCACGCGGCCTCAGCGCCGCGCGGATCCGCGCCACGGCGCGGCGCGTCGGCCACCGCCGCCCCTTCCCCGCGTTCTCCTCCAGGACCTTGTTGACGATGTCCGGCGGGAACCCGACCAGGGGCAGGACCAGGAAGGGGGCGAACACCAGCAGCGCGAGCAGCAGCGCGCCCGTCAGGGACGTCGCGACCTTCTCGGGGTCGAAACGCAGATCGTGCAGGGACGCGAGCTCCCTGGGGATGGCGAACCGCGCGGCGACCTGCTCCCACACGTTCAGGCTCGCGGTCGCCGACACCTCGGCGGCGGACGCGAGCGTCGCCCGGCCCCCGTCCAGGCCCATGGCGGTCCCCTTCGTGGCACAGGTGAAGCGCACGACGTGGCCGCCCGCGGCGAGGTCCCGCGGGACGGTGAAGGCCGCCCGCGGTGCCGTGCCACCGCGCAGGTCGTCCGGGCTGACCCGCCGGGTGTCGAGGAAGATCCGCGGGTGCGCGCAGCCGCGCGGGAAGTGCTCGCCCCGGAGCAGCACCCGCTGGCCCCGCCGGGCGCTGGCCGGGTCGACGGTGAGGGCGGGCCGCGGTGTCCTCCCCGCCTTGCGGGTGGGCTTCGAGCTCTCACGGGTGGGGGCGACGGACGGGCGGGCCGTGGGCGACGGCGGCTCCGTCGGCGGGCCGCCGGTCGGTGGAGGGTGGGTGGGGGGGGGGGGGGGGGGGGGGGGGGGGGGGGGGGGGGGGGGGGGGGGCGGGGGGGGGGGGGGGGGGGGCGTGCGGGTGACGTGGCTGGGTGACGGCTCGTCCCGCCGGGTGACCTTCAGGGCCGCGCGGGCGGGCGCCCCGAGGTCCTGCACGCACCGCACCGTGACCACCGCGGTCCTCGGTCCCGCGTCCTCGGGCACCCTCAGCACCTGGGAGAAGGCGGCCTCCGCCGATTCCTCCTGTGAGGAGGCCAGCACCGCGCCCGCCTGCTCCCACAGGACCGTGAAGACCCCGCCCGGCCCCGGCGGCCCGCCCGGCCGGCAGTACAGGCCGCGCACCCGCAACGTCACCTCGTGCCCGGGGGCGGCCGAGGACGGCAGGAGGCCGATCTCCAGTCCCGGGATCACGGTGACCCGCGCCGGCCGCGGTCCCACCCCCGAGAGCTCGCAGCGGACCGTGACCTCGTGGACGCCCGGCGCGGCGTCGGCGGGGATCTGGACGATCGTCCGGATCCCGCTCACAGGGTCGGTCGTGCCGGACCGGAGGGCGCCGCCGTCCCAGATCACCTGGAAGGGCCCGTCCTCGCTGTCCTGCACCTCAGCCTCGGGCGTCGGCGACCCGTCGTCCGGCGCCATCTCCTCCGGTGACCCGCCGTCGTCCGGATCGTCTGACCCGCCGTCGTCCGGCTCGTCGTCCTCGGTGTCGTCGTCCTCGGCCGCCGGGCAGTGCATGCCGGCCTGCCACACCTCGATGGAGGTGTTCCGGTAGCCCCAGGCGGGCGTGACGGACGGCGGGTGCGCCGCCACGGCCGCCCCCACGACCCCCGATCCGGCGAGGCCGGAGAATATGACCATAACCAATCGCGCTAAATGACGTTTCCCCACGATTCACCGCCGACCGAATATCGCCCCCCTCATGGTTCGGCGGGCGTCGTCACGAGTGTGCGGCGGCGGCGCGGAGCTGTCTTGAGTCATCGGTTACCCGATTCCGGGGTCCGAGCGCCGCGCCGGGGGAATTCGCCGTCAGCCGCTTTCGTGGCAGCGGTGCCGCAACTCGGGAGAGAGGTCCAGTCCCGAGCGGGCGGGGAAGCGCGACCGGGCCTCGCGGCGGTCGCGGCGGCCTTCCCGCATCCAGGAGAACTGCTGGGGGAAATGCTCGGTGAAGATGGGATGGTCCCCAGGTATCCGCCAGTTCTCCACCCCCTGGCCCGCCGACTGGACGATCCACACCGGCACGGGCGCGCGCATCGTCAGCAGCCCGCGCTGGAGTGACAGGCGCTCGTCGGAGGCCCAGCGCCCGTGGGACAGGCCACGGTGGTCGACCGCGAGGAACCCGCCCGTCTGCTCGCCGGCGAGGAGCGGCCATTCCGTGCGGAGGTACTCGAAGGCGACGAGCGCGTCACGGAGCCCGGCCGTGCCGGTGCGGGCGCCGAGCACACGGCTGCCGAGGCCGGGTACCCGGCCGACCAGGTCCGGCGGCCGTCCGGCCCGGCCGGGGACGTGGCCGGGCCGGACGCCGCGGTCCTGCGCCGGGTCGTCCAGGTCGGGCACCCGGCCGAGCATCTCCCTGTCCAGCGCCATCTGCTCGGCGTCGTACCCGAACGGCAGCCGTACGGCCGGTTCGGCGGTGCCGGGGGCGCACAGCGACTGGAACTCCCGGAAGATCGCCCGGTAGTCCTGCCAGCCCCCGGGGTTGCCCGTGGGCGCGGGGCCGGGGAAGTCGGCGTCGCCCAGCAGGAACTCGGCGACGAAGCGGTTGGTCAGGTCGGCGCTGGCCAGCAGGGTGTTGATGACCCGCAGGGCCGCGCCCGCCCGCATCATCGCCACCTCCCAGACCGGCATCGGGTCCGGCATCCGCACCCGGCACCGCTCAGGGACCCCCGGCGACGCCCGCCCGCCCGCACGCCCCGCCTCCGTTACGTCCCCTGACCCGGCGGCCTCGGCCCGGTGGGCACGGGCGGCGGTGTCCTGGACGGCGGCGCCGGACCCGGTGTCGCGGGTAGCGGTGTTCTGGGCGGAGGTGCCGGAGCCGGGGTCGGGGGAGGCGGTGTCGCGGGACCAGGCGGAGTAGGCGGCGTCGAGGGAGGCGAGGTCGGACGGCTCGATGTCCAGGACCCACCGTTCGGACATGAAGTCGGACCGCTCGACCAGGTAACGCGTCAGCTCGGCCTCGCGCAGGCACCACACCGAGCGCTCGTACCCGGGGGACCGCACCCGGACGATCGCGGGGGTCGCCCCGAACAGCCCCCAGATCATCCCGGTGTTGGTCTCCCACGACGGCACGTGGCTGGCGTCGATCGCGCACCGGCTCGACGACCACAGGGCCGTCCGGCTGAGCGCGGACTTGGTGTCGCCGGACCGGTGGCTGATCGCGACGACGCGGCGCGGCCAGCCGGGTTTCACCGCGTTGAACGCGAAGCAGGCCAGGTCCTTCGGCCGCATGTGCGCCCAGTCGTGCCGCGCCGCGTCCTCCAGCCAGGCCATCGCCTTGAGGGTGAGCAGCCACCGCCGGGCCACCGCGGGCGCGACCATCCGCAGGTACGGGTCGTCCGACCGCGCCGTCCGCAGCAGGCCCTCGACGACGGGATCGGAACGCATGAGTCGGGCCGCCAGCCGCACGGCCTCGCTGACGTCGCCCAGGCAGGTGTCGCGGCTCAGCCACGCCCAGTGCTCGCGCCAGCCCTCCCCCTGGCCCCCTCTGATCCCGTCGGTGCCGGGGAAGGAGAGCCGCCCGCCCGGCGACATCCTCAGGTTGTACATCAGGTCGAGGTGCCGTTCGGCGTACGGGTTCGCGTGGTCCCAGGCGGTCGGGAGCTTGATCTGCCGGGGGAGCGCGAGCCGTTCGGCGGTGAGCTCGGCGAGGTCGCCCGGCGCGCCGCCGGGGGTGAGCATGACGTCGCCGAGCAGGGGCCCGACCGCGCACCCCAGCCAGACGCGGACGTGCCCGGCCCGCACCGCCCGCCCGTCCGCCGGGCCCGGTGCCCGTGCCTCCAGTTCCCGGAGACGAGCGGCCGCGGCGGCTGGTCCTTCGCCCGTGAGGCCGGACGGCCCGGCGGCGAGGAGGTCCGATGGGTCACGGTGGCGGGTGCGCCAGGCCGTGCGCGCGAGGGCGTCCACCATCCGGCCGACGCCATGGTCCGGCCATTCGTCGATCCCGTCGGGCGGGCTCCAGGAGGGCACGCCACCGCTGAGGCCCCTGGCCAGCCACGGGTCCGACATCCACTCCGCGGGGGACGGCGGGGTGTGGCCGCTGGGGCGCCGCATGCCGTCCCGGATCTCCGCCCACGATCCGGCGACGACCGCAGGCCCGGAAGCGACGGCCGGTCTCTGAAGGCCCTCCGGCCCGGAAACGACGGCCGGCCCGGTGTCAGAGGAGATTCCGAGGGCGGCGGCCAGCCAGGCGAACGTGACGGCGGACTCGTTCTGCTCCCGAGCGCCCGGCAGGGATCGTCGCGTCGTCGTGTTCACCGCCATGGTCGGTGGTCGCCTCCATACCGCGAGATCGGAACCGGCCGGTATGCGAGCCTGCCTCAAAATACCCCGAGGTCCCGATTCGGCGTTCCCCGCGGGGTTCCGCGGCCGTACGATGATGTCACTAGAACTTCATTCGGTTGGATAGGTGGACAATGCGCATCGGGCTGAACCTCAACGAACCCTCCGGGCCGGACGCGATCACGAAGCTGCGCGAAAGGATCGCCCGCATCGCCGGCGACGGGTTCGCCACGGCCTGGGCCTCCAACATCTTCGGGCTGGACGCGCTGACCGCGCTCGCGGCGGCGGGCAGCCAGGTGCCGGACATCGAGCTGGGCACCGCCGTCGTGCCGACCTACCCGCGCCACCCCGCCGTTCTCGCGCAGCAGGCCCTCACCACCAGCACGGCCCTCGGCGGGCGGCTCGCGCTCGGCATCGGCCTGTCGCACCAGGTCGTCATCGAGAACATGTACGGGTACAGCTTCGACCGGCCGGCCAGGCACATGAAGGAGTACCTGTCGATCCTGCTCCCCCTGCTGCGCGGGGAGCAGGCGGACTTCGACGGCGAGACCCTCAAGGGGCACATCGGCCTGAACACCCCGGGGGCGGGCGGCGTGCCCGTGCTGGTCGCCGCGCTGGCCCCCCGGATGCTGCGGCTGGCCGGGTCGATGGCGGACGGCACGGTGCTGTGGATGACCGGCCCCAAGACCATCGCCGAGCACGTCGTCCCCACGATCACCGAGGCCGCGCGGGAGGCGGGACGGCCCGCGCCCAGGATCGTGTGCTCGCTGCCGATCGCGGTGACCGAGGACAAGGACGCGGCCCGCGCCCGCGCCTCCGAGACGCTCGCCGTCTACGGCCAGCTCCCGTCGTACCGCGCGATGCTGGACCGCGAAGGCGCCGAAGGGCCCGGCGACGTCGCGATCGTGGGCGACGAGGACGAGGTGACCGGCCAGTTGGAGGCGCTCGCCGCGATCGGGGTGACCGACTTCGCCGCGGCCCAGTTCCTGCCCGGCGACGAGGGCAAGCGCACCCGAGCCCTGCTCACCTCCCTGGTCGCCTGACCGTCACCGCCCGGTCGTCGGCGGCCGCCCGTGGCCGCCCGAAGCGGCGCCGCCGGTCGTCAGCCGATGGTCACTGCGCCCGTCGTGCCGACGCCCGAAGCGGCGCCGCCGGTCGTCAGCCGATGGTGACGGCGCCCGTCGTGCCGTCCACCGTGATCGTCTGGCCGGTGGTGATGCGCGCGGTCGCGTGCGCGACGCCGACCACGGCGGGGATGCCGTACTCGCGGGCCACCACCGATCCGTGCGAGTTCGCGCCGCCCATCTCCATGACCAGCCCGCCCGCCGTGAGGAACAGCGGCGTCCAGCCGGGGTCGGTGGACGGCGCGACCAGGATCTCGCCGGGTTCGAGGTGCGCCCCCACCGGGTCGAGCACGACCCGCGCCGTCCCGGTGACGGTGCCCGTGGACGCGGGCGTGCCGGTGAGCGCGCCCTCGGCGGGGGGCGCCGCGCCCACGGCCTCCGGCTCGGTGCCGTCGGACAGCAGGACCCTCGGCACGTGCCTGCGGCGCAGCTCCCGCTCGTAGGTCGCCCGCCGCAGCTCGACCAGGTCCCGCTGGACGGTGCCGCCGAGCGCGTCCCTGACCTCGGGCAGGCTCAGCATGAAGACGTCGTCGGCGGACCGGAGACGTCCCTGCTCGGCCAGCTCGCGGCCCAGCGCCGCGACCTGCGCCCGCATCGCGGCGACGGCGACGATCAGGTAGTTCTTGGGCATCTCCCGGTAGCCGGCCAGCTCCCTGGCCCGCCGGAGGGCGAAGCGGACGATCCCCCTGCGCAGCGGGCCCGCCCGGCGGGCGAGCGCGGCGGCCATCGCCTCGGCCTCGCGCGCCCCCCGGGCGAACTGCGCGTCCGGGGCCAGCGCCGGGTCGTCCAGCCTGAGGTAGTTGGCGAACACGCCGAGCACGTGCGCGGGGTCGTCGGACCATCTCGGCATGCCGAGGTCGATCTCGGCCACCGCCCGGTGCCCGTACCGGGCCAGGAACCCGGTGAGCTCCTCCTGCAGCACGGGCGGAAGCGGGCCCTCAGGCAGGGCGGGCCCGCCGAGGGCGCGGGCGGAGTCCTCGTCGGCGCGGATCCGGGTGGCGGCGTGCCACAGGTCGAGGTCCATCTCGGTGGTGACGTTGTTCGGCAGGCCGCGGAGCACCGTCTGCAGCTCGCCGGGCCGGGTACGCCCGCGCAGCAGCCGGGCCGCCAGGCCCAGCATCAGGAACCCCGCGACCGGTCCCGGGGCCACCTCGGGCATCAGCGGAACGATCCGCGTGCCCAGCACGCGTTCGATGTGGTCCAGCCGCTGGACGGCGATCGCGCCCTCGGGCGGCGCCAGCCGCGCGCGCAGCAGGTCGCCGACCTGGGCGATGCGCCGGTGGGCGGTCTCCGGCCTGACCACGGCCTGGACGATCCGCACCGGGACGCGGTACTTGACCGCGAGCTTGAGCACCCGCAGCACGGCGGCCAGCGCCGACCCCTTGGCCGGCCCGAGTCTCGGGTCGTCGAACAGGCCGCGCAGGACGACCGCCGACCGCGACTCCATGACGTCGAGCATCCGGGGGAGCACGACACGGCCGGCGCGGCTGCGCAGGATCTTGGTCACGTCGAGGAACACCCGCATGCCCGGCGAGGCGAACGGCGCCGCGACACTGGGCGGCAGGCCGTAGAGCCGGCGGACCGAGGCGGCCATCGTCAGGAAGGCGGAGATCCCGATCGGGGTGATCGGCCGGTTCAGGCCCTGGGCCAGGCTGAAGCAGAAGTACACCCGGAAGCCGTCCGCGCCCTCGGCCAGGGGGTAGAGGGTGGTGATCGGCCGTGCCTGGGTGAGCCACAGGGTGCCCGCCGCGTCGATCGCCCATTCTGTGTCCTGCGGCGAGCCGTAGTGGGCCTCGACGCGGGCGCCGAGCCTGGCCAGCGCGACCACCTGGTCGTCGCTCAGGCACGCCTCCGGCTCCCCGGCGTCGTGGGCGACCTGCTCGGTGCCGCCGCCCGGCAGCGAACGGACCGACAGCAGCTTGTCGCCGAGGGCCCGCTTGGTGATCTTCTTGGCCGGGCTCACCACGAACTGGTCGGGGTTGACGGCGCCGGACACGACGGCCTCGCCGAGCCCGGGGCTCGCGTCGATCACCGTCTCGTGGCGGCGGCCGGTGACCGGGTTGGCGGTGAACATCACCCCGGCGACCTCGGACTGCACCATCTGCTGGATGACGACGGCCAGGTGGACGGCGCCGTGGTCGATGCCGTTCGCGGCGCGGTAGGCGACGGCCCGGTCGGTCCACAGCGAGGCCCAGCACCGGCGGACGGCGTCGAGCATCGCGTCGGGCCCGACCACGTTGAGGTAGGTGTCCTGCTGGCCGGCGAAGCTGGCGTCCGGCAGGTCCTCGGCGGTGGCCGACGACCGGACGGCCACCGGTCCGCCGGCGCTCTCGCGTACCGCGCGGGAGATGTCGCCGGGCACCTCGGCGGCGAGCATGAGGTCGCGGGCGCGCCCGGCGAGCCCGGCCAGGGCGGCGGTGTCGCCGGGCGCCGTGGCGGCGAGGGCCGCGAGGACGTCGCCCAGGCCCGCGCCGCCGGCGACGCGGCGGTAGGCCTCGGTCGTCAGGCAGAAGCCGGGGGGGACGGGAAGCCCGGCCCGCGTGAGCACGCCCAGGTTGGCCGCCTTGCCGCCGACCAGCGGCAGCATGTCGGCGGTGATGTCCTGGAAGGTCATGATGAGCGGCCGGCCGGTGGGCTCCTGGCCGGCGGCCCGGTGGTCACTCTGCGACTTGAGCATTTCGGTCTCCCGCGGCGGCGCGACGGGGGGCGATGGCTCGCCCCGGGTGCCGTTTCGACGCTCGTGTATGACCTCACGATAAACTCATCACGTGATGAAATCAACAACCGGTGAAATGTGATCCCGGCCACGACGCCGCCTGGGCCGGGGTCAGCTCATGGTGTTGCCGCCGTTCACCGCGAGACGCTGGCCGGTGACGAAGGCGGCGCCCGGTGACGCCAGGTACGCGACGGCCTCGGCGACGTCGGCGGGCACCCCCATGTGGCCGAGCGGCAGCCCGCGCCGGTAGCCGGTCCAGTCGTCGCCCTCGTGCCGTTCGACCGGGATCCACCCGGGCTCGACGGTGTTGACCGTGATGCCCAGCGGGCCCAGCTCGCGCGCCCACGACCGGGTGAGGCCGTGCATGGCGGCCTTGGCCGACACGTAGTGCCCGAAGTCGGCGTTGCCGAGATCGGCCACCTCGCTGCCGATGTTGATGATCCGGCCGCCGCCGGCCGCCCGCAGGTCGGGCAGGACGGCGTGCAGGAGCAGCAGCGGCGCCTTCACGAAGAACCTGAGCTGGTCGAGGTGGTCGTCCCAGGTCTGCTTCTCGACCGGCATCATCGGCTGCGGGCCGGTCGCGTTGTTCACGACCACGCTGATCGGGCCGGCGCTCTCCCGGATCTCGGCGACGCCCCGGCGCACCGACTCCTCGTCGGTCACGTCGAAGCGGCATACCACGGCCGCCGGTCCGATGCGCTCGGCCACCGCGGTCGCGCCCGCGGTGTCGTGCGCGTAGTTGACGACGACCTTCCAGCCGCCCTGCGCGAGCCGCTCGGCGATGGCCGCGCCGAGCCCGCGCGACGCTCCGGTGACGAGTGCGCATCCCATATGCGTGTCCTTTCCATGGCTCACCGAGGAGGAACGCCGGAGGGCGGCGTCCGGCGCGACGCTACTCGGTCCCGGGGCACGGGGGGCGTGCGGTCCTAGCCGGCGGTGAGGGCACGCACGGGCACCACCGGGGTGTCGGAGTGCAGGCGGCGCAGCACGCGGCGGAACGCGTAGATCGAGATCGCCACCGCCACGCCGCTGATGCCCGCGACGACCGAGGTGCGGACCAGCAGGTAGGTGCCGATCGACTGGTGCAGCAGCAGCCAGATGCTGACCGTCGAGTTGGCCAGCAGCACGAACGCCCACAGCAGCGTGATCCGGGCGAAGAACCGCCGGACCCGCTCGTGCCGCAGGACGGTCGAGGGCAGGTGGATGTAGTCGAGCGTCAGCTTCTGCACCAGCGGGCGGTTCAGCCGCACCGACGCCAGGAAGGCCATGCTGATGCAGATCGTGCCGAGCTCCGGCTGCAGGAAGTAGACGACGGCGCTGCCCGTCCACCAGCCGAGCGCCGCCCGCGCGGTGATGGCGATCGCCGCCAGCATCATCGTGCCGGGCACCGGCCGCCGCCGGACCACCCGCCACAGCACCCCGCCGTACACCCAGGTGACGGCGGCGACCAGCGCGCCGTCCAGGCCGAGGATGGCGAGCGCGCTGTAGAAGACGGCGAGCGGCGCCACCACGCCCTCCAGGAGCCGGGGCACGGCCTGCCGGAGCAGGGCGGTGATCCTCGGGAGTGCGAAGGACGGAGCGCTCATGCTTCTCCCAAGGAGGACGGCGGAAGACCGACGCTAAGGCTTCCGCGACTACCCTGAACGGGGAATGCCGAAACTTGCGTGAAACGCCGGATTTCTGTCATTGGTGGCCAACCGTACACAATGTCGTGTTCGACAGTACATATACGAAAAAGATCGTTTTAGTGGATCAACTACGCGAGCTGCGACTATGTGTTCGCGTTGTGATGTGGTTGAACATCGGATAACGGTTCGAGAACAGAGGGTTTCCAGTTGGCGTGCGGCCCGCGAGCATGAAGGCATGGCAGTGCTCTCGCGCACGCATGTCCGCTCCGCTGGATGCGTCGCCGACGTGGCCGTCCAGCTCACGGGCTGGCCGGACCTCTCCGTCAGTCGTACCCGCAAGGCGATAAGTTTCCGCACCCGCGGCAGGGAGATCATTCGTATGCGTGGCGACCACACCGCCGAGCTTCTGCTCACGGTGCCGGTCATCGACCGCTGGGCCAGGGTGCTCATCGACTCCAACCGCGTCACCCCGGGCCGCGACGCGGGATGGATCAAGATCGAGATCGAGGACCGCACCGACGCCGAGATGTTCCTGTCACTGGTGAGCGTCGCGCTCAAGGTCAACCAGCGCTGACGGACGGCCGGGCCCGGTGTGGCGTCGGCCGATGGGCGCGTGCGGCGTCAGCCGAGGCTGGTGGTGGCCAGCTTGGCGCCGAAGGCCAGGAAGACGGCGCCGACCCCCGACGTCAGGCCCGCCGACAGCCTCCGCCGCCGCCGGAACTGGCTCGCCAGGTAGACCCCGCCGAAGATCAGGGTCGAGAGGTACAACGCGCTGAAGAACTGGCAGATCGCGCCGAGGATCAGGAACGACACCGCCGGGGCGCCGTAGTGCGGGTCGACGAACTGCACGAAGAACGAGATGAAGAACAGGATCGCCTTGGGGTTGAGCAGGCTGATCGTGAGGGCCTTCCTGAACGGGTCGACGAGGTCCGCGACCGTCTCGGCCGTCGTCTCGCCGTCCTCGTCCCCGCGCCTGCGGAAGGCGGACCGGATCATGCCGATCCCGATCCACGCGAGGTATCCCGCGCCGGCGTACTTCACGATGTTGAACAGCATCGGAGTGGACTGGAGCAGTGAGGCGACCCCGGCCGCGGACAGCACCATCAGCACCGTGTCACCGACGAAAACCCCGGCCGCCGCGCGGTAACCGGTCCGTACACCCCGCTGCGCGCCCGTCGACAACACGTACAGGGAGTTCGGGCCGGGCAGCAGAATGATCAGGAAGGCCCCGACGACGTAGGTCCAGATATTCGTGATGCCGAAGAACATGCCGCCCAGCTCCATGGTCCGAAGGTTGCATCACGTTATACCTGCACAAAGCCACTTATGCGATTCGTTTACCACCTCCCCGACCAGACCGGCCCCCTGCACGAGGTGCGTCCCCGTCGGTACGACCGACGTGCCCTCGGGCAGGGCAGGATGTCCGATGTGCGGGTATTCATCCTGGGGCCGATGGAGGTCGAGGGCGAGGACGGCGCCGCCGTGCCCATCGGCGGGCCCCGGGTCCGGGCGCTCCTGGCCATGCTCGCCCTCGAACCGGGCCGTCTGGTGCCCGCCGACCGCCTCGTGGACGCCCTCTGGGGCGAGAACCTGCCCGCCGCCCCGGCCAACGCCCTCCAAACGCTGGTCAAACGGCTGCGGGCGGCGCTCCTCCCGCACGCCGCCATCGACGGCCGCGCCGGCGGCTACGTCCTGGACCTGACCCCCGATGACGTGGACGCCGCCACGTTCACCCGCCTCGCCGCGCACGGCCGCCTGGACGAGGCCCTCGCGCTGTGGCGCGGCCCCGCGCTCGCCGACCTGCGTGCCGTCCCGCACCTGGCGAACGTCGCCGAGCGGCTGGAGGAACGGCGGCTCGGCGTCGTCGAGGCCCGCGCGGCGGCCCGCCTGTCCGTCGGCCGCGAGACCGACCTGTCGGCGGAGGTGGCGGCCCACCCGCTGCGGGAGCGGCTGTGCGCCCTCGCCATGCGGTCGCTCGCGGCGGGCGGGCGCCAGTCGGAGGCCCTGGCCCTGTACGAGCGCACCCGCCAGGCCCTGGCCGCCGAACTCGGCGTCGACCCCGGCGCCGAACTCCGCGCCACCCACCTCGCCCTCCTGCGCGGAGAGCTCCCCGCGTGGAGGCTTCCCGGGGACGACGAGCCCGCCCGGCCCCGAGGAGACGGTGTGCCCACCCGGATCGCCGGAGATGGCATGCTCGCCCGGTTCGCCAGGGATGATGTGCCCGCGTCGCTGCTCCCCGGGGACGACGTGCCCGTGGCGGGGCTCGCGGTGGACGGTGGCACCGCGCGTCCGCGCCCCAGAGGCAACGTGCGGCCCCTGCCGAACAGCTTCGTCGGGCGGGACCAGGAGGTCGCCGGGACGCGGGCGGCGCTGGCCGGATCCCGGCTGGTGACGATCGTCGGACCCGGGGGAGCGGGCAAGACCCGGCTGGCCACCGAGGTCGCCGCGCGAGCACAGGACGACCTGCCCGACGGCGCCTGGCTGGTCGAGCTGGCCCCGGTCACCGGCCAGGACGTCCCGAACGCCGTGCTGGGCGCCCTCGGCGACCACCTGCTCATCGCCTCGGTCCCGCCCGCCGGCCAGGACACGACCTCCGTCCTGCTGGCCGGGCTCGCCGGACGCCGCCTGCTCCTGGTCCTGGACAACTGCGAGCACGTCGCCGAGGCCGCCGCCCTGCTCGCCGACCGCCTGCTGCGCGAGTGCCCGGACGTGCGCCTGCTGGCGACGAGCAGGGAGCCGCTGGGCGTGCCCGGCGAGGTGCTCGCCCCCCTCCCGGGGCTGGCGCTCCCACCTGAGGGCGCGGGGCCGGGCGAGGCCGCCGGGTACGCCGCCGTCCGGCTGCTCGCCGACCGCGCGGGCGCCGTGCGGCCCGGCTTCGAGATCGACCGGTACGCCGTCGAGGTGTGCCGCCGCCTGGACGGGCTGCCGCTGGCGATCGAGCTGGCCGCCGCGCGCATGCGCGCCCTGACAGCCCGGCAGCTCGCCGAGCGCCTGGACGACCGGTTTCGCCTGCTCACCGGCGGCAGCCGGACCGCGCTGCCCCGGCACCGCACGCTCCGCGCGGTGGTGGAGTGGAGCTGGGATCTGCTGGATCCCGGCGAGCGCCGGCTCGCCCGCCGCTTTTCGGTGTTCGCCGGCGGCGCCACCCTGGAGGCCGCCGAGCAGGTCGGCGGGGGCGAGGTGCTCGGGCTGCTCCCCGCCCTGGTGGACAAGTCGCTCGTCGAGGTGGACGTCTCTGGCCGTTACCGCATGCTGGAGACGATCCGCGCGTACGCCCTGGAGCGCCTGGAGGCGGCGGGGGAGACCACGGCGTACCGCCGCGCGCACGCCGAGCACTTCCTCGCGCTCGCCGAGCGCGCGGAGCCGAGGCTGCGCGCAGCAGGTCAGATCGGGTGGATCCAGCGGCTCACCGCCGAGCACGACAACTTCAACGCGGCGCTGCGCTGGGCGATCGGCACCGGCGAGACCGAACTGGCCGTGCGCCTGTGCGGCACGCTGAACTGGTACTGGTGGATGCACTACCGCGCCGAGGGGCCGATATGGGCGGAGCAGGCGGTGGCGCTCGCCGGCCCGGTCCCGCCGCCGGAGCTGGCGCGCGCGTACGCCGGGTGCCTGTTCGCCATCGGCGCCTCCCGCCTGGGCCACCTGCTCACCGAACCCGCCGGACCCGGGCACCTGGCCGGCCTGGCCGACGCGATGGAGGGGATCGTCGAGGCGGCGGAGGCCGAGGGGCCGGTCAACCCCATGCTGCGCATCGGCCGGGCGGTCATGGCCGGCATGGCGGGCGGGCACGAGCGGGCGTCGGAGCTCCTGGTGGGGTACTCCGCCGAGGACGACGTGTGGCTGCGCAGCTCCGCCCGCATGGTCAGGGGCGGCATGACGGCCGATCCCGCGCTCGCCGAGCGGTTGCTGGAGGAGGCCGCCGCCGGGTTCCGGCTGATCGGCGAGCAGTGGGGGCTCAGCGATTCCCTGCTCCAGCTGGCCGGGGTCCGGGTGGCGAGCGGGCGAGGCGCGCGGGAGCTGCTGGACGAGGTGGGCTCGCTCACCTTCGAGTGGGTCAGCGCCGAGGAGACGATCTCCCGGCTGACCCGCCTGGCCTCACTGCGCGCCCGGTCGGGGGACCTGGCGGGGGCCGCCGCCGACCTCGCCCGCGCACGCGGAGGCGCCGACACCACCCGCGCACGCCGCGACGTGCCCGCGCACGCGCTCGTCCGGTTGCGCATCGGTGAGGCCGAAATCGCCCGGCGATCCGGTGACCTGGACGGCGCCCTGGCCGCGCACCGCGACATCGTCGCCGGGCTCGGCGCCTCGGGGGCCGTCCCCCGGCTGGTGGCGTGGGCGCGGACCGCGTACGGCAGGGCGCTGGCCGACCGGGGGGACGTCGGCGCGGCACTGGACGAGCATCGGGCCGCCCTGGCCGCGCTCGGGAGCACCCCCGACCTGCCAGCCCTCGCCGGGATCCTGTCCGGGTTCGCCATGGCCGTGCTCGCCGGCGGCGACGCCGGGCGGGCGGCCGTGCTGTTCGGTGCGGCCGCGTCGGCGGCGGGCGGGCCGGGCGGCGACACCGACACCACGGCGGCGATGGACGCGGCGCGGTCCGCCCTGGGCGCCGCCGCCTACGACGAGGCGGTGGCCCGGGGGCGCGCCATGACCCGCGATCAGGCGTACACGCTCGCCCGTTCGTCGCGACCGTTGTAGGGGCCGGTCACCAGGTCGCGGATTCGGGTCCGACCATATGTCGCCAGGCAGGGATATAGACCAGTTCACCTGGCCTGTCAGAACGACTCTGCCTGCGGGAAAACCGTGGAGTTTGGGTCTTGCAGGCGCGCTGGACCGGGGCTACGATCGCGGCAACTCTTAGGAAACTTTCCTAAAAGAAATGACCAACGGAGTCGTTCTTTGCCTCGCCCCCCTCCTGACCGAGACGGCTTTGAATCGCGGAGAACATTCGGCCTGAACCGCCCCGCCCGCCCTGGTCCCCCCTTCCGCGTCCTGCCCCCGGGACGTGTACCCCCCGCTTCACGCCAGCATGGGAGCGATCATGCGACGCACCTTCCCCCTGCTTCTCCTCACCGCCGTGGCGAGCCTCCTCGTCGCGGTGTTCGTCCCCCTGAGCGCGCAGGCCGCCTCGTTGAGCGCCACGTTCGTGAAGACCTCCGACTGGGGCTCGGGCTTCGAGGCCAAGTACACGATCGCCAACGGCACCGCGAGCGCGGTGAACGGCTGGACCGTCGAGTTCGACATGCCCTCGGGCACCACCGTCGGCACGTACTGGGACGCGCTGCTCACCCAGTCGGGCGCCCACTACACGTTCAGGAACCGCGAGTACAACGGCTCCCTGGCCCCCGGCGCCTCGGCGGCTTTCGGGTTCGTCGGCACCGGCCCCGGATCCCCCCTGAACTGCAAGCTGAACGGGGCCTCCTGCGGCGGCACCACGACGCCGCCTCCGACGACCCCCACGCCCACCCCGACGCCCACGCCCACGCCGACCACCCCCCCGCCGGCGGGCAGCGTCCTGGTCGCCCCCTACATCGACATCACGATGGCCACGCCGTCGCTGGTCAGCGCCGCCAACGCGACCGGGGTGAAGAACTACACCCTCGCCTTCGCGCTCGGCGACAGCACCGGGTGCAACCCCGCCTGGGGCGGCACCATCCCGCTGAACGACACGCGCGTCATCAACGACGTGCGCGGGCTCCAGGCCAAGGGCGGCCAGGTGATCGTCGCGACCGGCGGCGCCGTCGGGCCGTACCTGGAGCACAGTTGCGGCACCACCGCCCAGTTGCTCGCCGCCTACAAGAAGGTGCTCGACACCGTCGGCACCAACTACCTGGACGTCGACATCGAGGCCTCGATCGACATCAACAAGGTCAACTCCGCGCTCAAGCAGTTGCAGAACGAGCGCGGCACGGTCATCAGCTACACGATGCGCATCCTCGGCCAGGACTACGGGATGGACCCGTTCTCGGTCCAGATCCTCCAGGACGCCGCCGCCAAGGGGCTGAACGTCCTGGTCAACCCGATGCTCATGGACTTCGGCTTCTCCGGCAACTGGGGCGACGCGATGGTCTCCGCCGCCGGCGCGACGCTGGGCCAGATGAGGACGATCTGGCCGTCCAAGACCGACGCGCAGCTCAAGCGCCTGCTCGGGCTCACGCCGATGATCGGCAAGAACGACACGGGCCAGACCACCACCCAGGCCGACGCGCGCAAGGTGCTCGCCTTCGCCCAGTCCAACCACGTCGGCCGCATCGGTTTCTGGTCACTCGGCCGCGACAACGGCGGCTGCCCCAACGGCACGCTCTCGCCCACCTGCAGCGGCGTCAGCCAGTCGGCCTACGAGTTCACCTCGATCTTCAAGGCCTTCACGGGCTGACATCGGACCCGCCGGTACGGCGCCCCCCGGCCGTACCGGCTCGTTAGAGGAGCTTCAATGCGATTCATCCGTCTATGCGTCGCGGCGCTGATCGCCGCGGCCGCCGTACTGGTCGCCACGACCGGGTCCGCGTTCGCGGCCTCGGCCACCGCGACCTTCACCAAGCCCCAGGACTGGGGCAGCGGGTTCGAGGGCAAGTACACGGTCACCAACGGCACCACCACCGCGCTGAACGGCTGGAGCGTCGCCTTCGACCTGCCCTCCGGCTTCGCGGTGACCACCGCGTGGGACGCGGTGATGACCAGGAGCGGTCAGCACTACACCTTCACCAACCCGAGCTGGGCCCCGACGCTCGCCGCCGGCGCCAGCACCAGCTTCGGCTTCAACGGCAGCCCCGGCAACTTCAGCGCCCCGCTGAACTGCACCCTCAACGGCGCCTCCTGCTCGGGCGGCACCACCAACCCCGGGGCCCCGGGCGCGCCGGGCACGCCGTCCGTCACCGGCACCACCGGCTCGGCGATCTCCCTGTCCTGGGCCGCCTCGACCGGCACCGTCACCGGCTACCGGGTGTACGAGGGCTCCACGGTCCGGGCGACCGTCACCGGCACCTCCGCCACGATCGGCTCGCTGGGCACGTGCACGACCCACACCTACAGCGTCAAGGCCTACAACTCGGTCGGCGAGTCCGCCGCGAACGGCTCGGCCACCGGCACGACCACCGGCTGCACCACCCCCACAGGCGGCAAGGGCGCCCCGTACCTCTACCTCGGCTGGGGCAACCCGCCCAGCCCCACGACCGTCATGAACGCGACCGGCGTCAAGTGGTTCACGATGGCGTTCGTCCTGGCGAGCGGCGGCTGCAACCCGATGTGGGACAGCCAGCGGCCCATCTCGGGCGGCGCGGACGCCACGGCCATCGCCCAGATCCGCGCGGCCGGCGGTGACATCGTCCCCTCGTTCGGCGGCTGGAGCGGCAACAAGCTCGGCCCCAACTGCTCCACCCCGCAGGCACTGGCCGGCGCCTACCAGCAGGTCATCAGCGCCTACAACCTCAAGGCCATCGACATCGACATCGAGAACAGCGACGAGTTCGAGAACGAGGCCGTGCAGGACCGCATCCTGAACGCACTGAAGATCGTCAAGCAGAACAACCCCGGCATCAAGACGATCGTCACGTTCGGCACCAGCACCACCGGCCCGACGTACTACGGCACCCGCCTGATCAACCAGGCGGCGGCGCTCGGCGCCAACATCGACGTGTTCACGATCATGCCGTTCGACTTCGGCGGCGGCGCGAACATGTACCAGAACACCGTGAACGCCTCCGAGGGCCTGAAGAACGCGCTCAAGACCGCTTTCGGCTGGTCCGACGCCACCGCGTACGCCCACATGGGGATCTCCGGCATGAACGGCCTGTCCGACCAGCAGGAGGTCACCACCGCGGCGATCTGGACGCAGATCCGCGACTGGGCCAAGGCCAGGGGCCTGGCCCGGCTGGCCTTCTGGTCGGTCAACCGCGACCGCCCCTGCCCCGGCGGCGGCGTGAACGAGTCCTGCAGCGGCGTCGCCCAGAGCGACTGGCAGTTCACCTCGATCACCGCGGGCTTCTGACCCGGCCCGCGGGCCCGGTCGCGTACGCGCGGCCGGGCCGGGACCCGAGGCCACGCCGGCGCCTGCGATCCAGGCCCGCCGGCCCGCCCGGGACCCGCTGACCGTGCGGCCCGCGCCGCTCCGACCCCCCAAGGGCGGCGCTGGCCGCACACCCGCACCCGCACCCCGGCCCGCCCCGGGGTGCGGGCCCCGACCCCGGTACCTCCCCTCGGGAAGTTGCGTCATGAGACTCCGCCCCGCCACCTGGCCCCTCGCCGCCGCCACGGCCCTCCTCGCGGTCACCGCCGCGCTCGCCGTCCCCGGGACCGCGTACGCCGACACCGCCGTCTTCGCCAAGACCGCGAGCTGGGACGCCGGCTACAACGGCCAGTTCACCATCACCAACACCGGCTCCTCGGCGCTGAACGGCTGGACCGTCGCCTTCGACCTGCCCTCCGGGACCACGGCCGGGACGTACTGGGACGCGCTCATGACCCGCTCGGGCGACCACTACACGTTCAAGAACCGCGAGTACAACGGCACGCTGGCCCCGGGCGCGTCCACCACGTTCGGCTGGGTGGCGGCCGGCACCGGCTCACCCGCCGGGTGCACGCTGAACGGCGGCTCCTGCGCCGGCGGCACCACCCCCACCCCGACGCCCACGCCCACGCCGACCGTCCCGACGCCGCCGCCCGGCACCCCGGGGTCGCTCTTCCACGCGCCCTACGTCGACATGGGCGCCTGGCCGACCCCGAGCCTCGCCGCGATGAGGTCCGCCTCCGGGCTGAAGAACCTCACCCTGGCCTTCGTGACCGCCTCGGCCTGCAAGGCGATGTGGTTCAACGCCTACGACCCCCGCCAGGGCTGGGCCAAGGACCAGATCGACGCCCTGCGCGGCGCCGGCGGCGACGTGAAGATCTCCTTCGGCGGCGCCAGCGGCATCGAGCTGGCCCAGGCGTGCTCCGATGTGAACGCCCTGTTCACCGAGTACGACGCCGTGGTCAAGGCGTACGCGCTGAAGTACGCCGACTTCGACATCGAGGGCGCGGCCTCGGCCGACCCGGTGTCGGTGGCCCGCAGGTCGCAGGCGCTGGCGCGGCTCCAGCAGGCCAACCCCGGCCTGAAGATCTCGCTCACCCTGCCCGTGCTGCCCGAAGGGCTCACCGCCGACGGCCTGAACGTGGTGCGGTCGGCCCGCGACGCCGGCGTGGCGCTGGACGTCGTCAACGTCATGGCGATGGACTACTACCGCTCCACCGACTACGGCGACGCCGCCGTCCAGGCCGCGCAGAGCACCTTCACCCAGCTCAAATCCCTCTACCCCGGCAGGACCGACGCCCAGATCTGGCGCATGGTCGGCGTCACGCCGATGGTCGGCCAGAACGACGACGGCCGGATCTACGACCAGGCCGACGCCCGCCAGCTCGTCGCGTTCGCCAAGACCAGGCATCTGGGCGAGCTGGCCTTCTGGGAGATGACCCGCGACCGCAACGCCTGCACCGGAGCCCTGTACATGTGCACGAACATCGCCCAGTCGCCGTACGACTTCTCCAAGATCTTCGCGGGGTACACCGGATGAGCCGCGTGTCCCGCCTCAGGGCGCTCGCCGTCACGGCCGTCCTGGCCCTCGGCGCCGCCGTGCTCCCCGCCACGGCGGCCCTGGCCGCCAACATCGCCGCCAACCCCGGCTTCGAGAGCGGTCTGAGCGGCTGGACCTGCGCGTCCGGCTCGCGGACCGTCACCAGCCCCGTGCACGGAGGCGCCGCCGCGCTGGAGGCGACCCCGGCCGGTTCGGACTTCGCCCGCTGCTCCCAGGCGGTGCGGGTGAAGCCGTCCTCCTCGTACACGCTGTCGGCGTGGGTCCGGGGGAACTACGTCTTCCTCGGCGCGCTCGGCACGGGCACCACCGACGTCAGCACCTGGGGCGCCCCCGGCGCGGCCTGGACCCAGCTCACCACCGCCTTCACCACCGGCGCGGCCACGACGTCGGTGACGGTCTACGTCAACGGCTGGTACGGCACCGGCGCCTACAACGCCGACGACCTGGTCCTGGACGGGCCCGCGGGCGACGGCGGCGGCACCCAGGTCCCGGCGGTGCCCACCGGGCTGGCGGTCACCGCCACCACGTCCTCGACGGTCTCGCTGAGCTGGTCGGCCTCCTCGGGGGCGACCGGGTACGGCCTCTACCGGGACGGGACCAGGGTCGCCACGCCCGCCGGCACCACGTACACCGCCACCGGGCTCACCTCCGGTACGGCGTACCGGTTCTCGGTGAGCGCCAGCAACGCGGCGGGGGAGTCGGCGCGCTCGGCCGAGGTCACCGGCACGCCCACCACCGGCCCGCCGCCGTCGGGGACGCTGCCCAAGCGGGTGCTGGTGGGCTACCTCCACGCGTCGTTCGCCAACGGGTCCGGATACATCAGGATGAGCGATGTCCCGAACGCCTGGGACGTCATCGACCTCGCCTTCGGCGAGCCCACCTCCGTGACCTCGGGCGACATCCGGTTCAACCGGTGCCCGTCCGGCGAGTGCCCGAACGTCGAGAGCGACGCCGACTTCGCCGCCGCCGTCCGCGCCAAGCAGGCGGCCGGCAAGAAGGTGCTCATCTCGATCGGCGGCCAGAACGGCCAGGTCCAGCTCACCACGACCGCCGCCCGCGACACCTTCGTCACCTCGGTCGCCGCGATCATCGACAGGTACGGCCTCGACGGGCTCGACATCGACTTCGAGGGCCACTCCCTGTCACTGAACCCCGGCGACACCGACTTCAGGAACCCCACGACACCGGTCGTGGTGAACCTGATCGCGGCGCTGAGGACGCTCAAGGCCAGGTACGGCTCGAAGTTCGTGCTGACCATGGCGCCGGAGACGTTCTTCGTCCAGCTCGGGTACCAGTTCTACGGCACCGGGACCGGCGGGGCAGACCAGCGCTCGGGGTCGTACCTGCCGGTGATCCACGCCCTGCGCGACTCCCTCACGCTGCTCCACGTACAGGACTACAACTCCGGCCCGATCACCGGGCTGGACAACCAGTGGCACACCATGGGCGCGGCCGACTTCCACGTGGCCATGACCGACATGCTGCTCGCGGGCTTCCCCGTCCAGGGGAACGCCGCGAACTTCTTCCCGGCGCTGCGCCCCGACCAGGTCGCCATCGGCCTGCCCGCCGCGCCGTACGCCGGGAACGGCTTCACCACGGTGGGCGAGGTCCAGAAGGCCTTCGACTGCCTGGCGAAGGGGACCAACTGCGGTTCCTACCGGCCGCGCGGGGTCTACCCGAGCCTGCGCGGCCTCATGACGTGGTCGATCAACTGGGACAGGTACAACGGATCGGAGTTCTCCCTGAGCCACCGCGCGTACCTGAACGCGCTCCCGTAATGCACACTGACCATGCCATCGTCACCCATTGGAGTCAAAACACTTCTTTGTGTGAACAATTCTGGATAGATAGTGGCAATTTTCGTCCCCGAGTGGTCGGTTTGGCCTGCCGTCCGGCAGGCTAGTGGGCGTCATGGACTATGCAATCGTCACGGGGCTCGTCCTCGCATCAGGTGTCGTGCTCGCGGTCGTCGCGCAATGGAAGGGCTGGAAACCGTCCCTCGCCGTCGCGCTGGCGATCGGCATCGGGGTCCGTGTTCTGATCATGGTCCTGTCCGCGAAGGACAGCTGGCAACCGGTCGACTTCGTGAACAGCTTCAAACCGGCGGGCGAGGCCATCCTCGCCCACCGGGACCCCGTCCTCGGCAGCGAGGGCGGCTGGCACTTCCTCCCGACGATCCCGTACGTCTACGGGTTACTCCTGTGGATGCACATCCCGTGGGAGATCGCCGGCCGCCTGGTGACCGTGGTCTCCGACATCATCCTGATCCCTCTGGTGGGCAAGCTGGCCGGCGGCAAGGACGCCCGCCTGCGCGCCTTCCAGTACGCCTGCAACCCCTTGGCGCTGCTGGTCGCGTCGGTGCACGGCCAGGTCGAACCGGTCTCCCTGGCCTTCGGCGTCGGCGCCTTCATCGTGGCGCGGAACGCCAGGACCTCGCGGCCGGTCCGCAACGCGATCGTCGCGGGCCTGCTGATGGGCCTCGCGCTGTGCGCCAAGAGCTGGCCGATCTGGCTGGTCCCCGGCATGCTGCTGTTCCTGCCCGACCTGCGGAGCCGGCTGTACGCGTTCTTCACCACCGGCGTCGCGCCCATCTTCTTCCTCGTCACCCTGCCCATCGGCGCGGGCACGTCGCTCTCCCAGCTCCCCGAGGTGATCAAGACCATCGGCGACGTGCGCCCGATCATCGGCGAGTGGGGCTGGACGGCGCTCAAGGTGGGCGGCAACTGGACCCTGGACGCCGACCTCGCCCGCTACGGCCAGTGGATGATCTACGGCACGCTGATCGTCGTCACGATCCTGTGGCGCAAGGCCGATCCCATCGACCTGACCACGGCCCTGCTGCTGGCCTTCATGGTGGTGACCCCGCGGCTCGGCGCGCAGTACCTCATGTGGTTCATGCCGTTCCTGGTGGCCAGGCCGACGCGGTTCGCCTGGCCGGTCATCCTCGGCACCTCGACCTGGGCGGCGGTCGGATATCTGTATCTGACCCAGTTCAACGACGTGCGATGGTGGAACCTGCACTCTCCGTGGGCGATGAGCTCGGCGGTGCTGCTCCCCATCCTGGTCGCCGCCATGCCGTGGGGGGCGCGCAGGACCGGGCGGGAGGACGCCGTCCGCACGGGCGCCGAGACTCCGCTGGCTCCGGTGACCGCCTCCGCCTGACCCTGCCCGGGCGGTGGTGCCGTTGACTATGAGCAAGCGCTTGCTCAAAATCGGTGAGTGGAGACCTTCGCGGAACTGGTCGAGGCGCGCGCGCACGACGGGCGGCCCGGCCTCCGGTTCGAAGACCGGACCTACACCTGGGCGGAGGTCGTACGGGAGGCGCGCGGGCGGGCCGCGCTCGCGCTCGCGACGCGCCGGCCCGGACGGCCCTTCCACGTCGGCGTCCTGCTGGACAACGTCCCGGAGTACGTCTTCTGGATCTTCGGAGCCGCGCTCGCCGGAGCCGCCGTGGCCGGGATCAACCCCACGCGGCGCGGGGCTGAGCTGGCCGCCGACATCCGGCACACCGACTGCCTCTTCGTGGTCACCGACTCCGGGCTGTCCGGCCTGCTCGACGGCCTGGACCTGGGCGCCCCGGTCCTGCTCGCCGACGACCCCGGCTACCGCGCCTCGGTGACCGGCCGCGAGGACCTTCCCGCCGCGGGCCGTGCGGCGCGGGACCCGTTGCTCCTGCTGTTCACCTCGGGCTCCACCGGCGCCCCCAAAGCGGTCATCTGCTCCCAGGGACGCCTGGCGGAGATCGGCGCGCACGGGAGCGCGTTCGGGATCGGGCCGGACTCGGTCACCTACGTCGCCATGCCGCTGTTCCACGGCAACGCGGTGATGGCGAACCTCGCGATGGCGACGCACGGGGGAGCGGCCGTTGCCCTGCGCCGGCGGTTCAGCGCCTCCGGCTTCCTCCCCGATATCCGGAAATATGGGGTTACGTACTTCAACTATGTGGGGCGGGCGCTCGCCTACATCCTCGCCACCCCCGAGCACCCCGACGACGCGGACAACACCCTGGCCGCCGCCTTCGGCACCGAGGCGTCCGCGCGGGACATGGCCGAGTTCGGCCGGCGCTTCGGCTGCCACATCATCGAGGGGTACGGCTCCAGCGAGGGCGTGATCGCGATCAACAAGGATCCGGGGACGCCGCCGGACGCCCTCGGCCTGCCGCGCCCCGACATGGACCTGGCGATCCACGACCCGGACACCGGCCGCGAATGCCCCCGCGCGATCTTCGGCGAGGCGCGGAGGCTGGTCAACGCGCACGAGGCCATCGGCGAGATCGTCCGGCGCGGCGCGACCTTCGAGGGGTACTACGCCGACCCCGAGGCGGACGCCCAGCGGTTGCGCGACGGCTGGTACTGGAGCGGCGACCTCGGTTACCGCGACCAGGACGGCTACTTCTACTTCGCCGGGCGGGACGCCGACCGGCTGCGCGTCGACAGCGAGAACTTCGCCGCCGCGCCGGTCGAGCGCATCCTGTCCCGGTACGCGCCGGTGGTGATGTGCGCGGTGTACGCGGTGCCCGACCCGCGCACCGGCGATCAGGTGATGGCCACACTGGAACTGTCCGGCGCCTTCGACCCGGACGATTTCGCCGCGTTCCTGCGCGACCAGCCCGACCTGGGCACCAAATGGGCGCCGCGCTTCGTACGGCTCATCGAGGCGATGCCGCTCACCGCCACCAACAAGGTGGACAAGAACGGCCTCCGACGCGAACGGTGGGAATGCGCCGATCCGGTGTACTGGCGGCCGGACCGGGACCCGCACTACGTGCCGCTGACCGACGCCGGCCGCGCCGCGCTGAGGAGGCGCTTCGCCGAGACCGGGCGCGGCAACCTGCTCTTCTGAGGTCCGCCGTGCCTACGAGCGGGGCCGCTCACTGGGGATCTCGCCCGACACGAACGCGCCGGACCACTTGGCGCCCGGGTCGCTGTCGATGAACAGGGCGCGGGTCAGCAGGGTGAGCGGGATGGCGAGCAGCGCCCCGAGCGGCCCGAGCACCGTCGCCCAGATGATCAGCGAGAGGAACGTCACCGTCGTGCTCAGCCCCACCGCGTCACCGAGGAACTTCGGCTGGATGAACGACTGCACCACGATGTTGATCACCATGTAGACGATGACGACAAGGATCATCGCCCGGATCCCCCCGGTGAGCAGCGCCAGGAGCGCGGGGGGCACCAGCCCGATGACGAACCCGATGTTCGGGATGTAGTTGGTGATCAATGCGACCACCCCCCACAGCAGGGGCAGCGGCACATGCAGGACGTACAGCCCGACGACGTCCAGCGCGGCGCAGATCAGGCCGAAGATCGTGGAGACGAGCAGGTAGCGGCGGGTCTTGTGGGCGAAGGTCGTGAGCGCCGTGGTGATCGCCGGCCGCTCGGCGGACGCGGCCGACATGATGCGGGAGATGACCGGCGCGTCCAGGCTCATCGCCAGCAGCAGGATGACGATCAGGAGCAGGCTGGACACCACTCCGAGCACGCTGGACAGCAGTCCCTGGGCGAACTCGAAGATCTTGCCCGGGTCGAAGGACCGGAGCGCCTTGCTCACCTGCGGGGCGATGCCGTGCGCGGCGGCCCAGCTCTGCGCGTCCGCCACCAGCTTGTTGAACTGGTTGGAGTAGCCGGGGACCAGCACCGCCATCTGCACCACGGCGACGGTCAGGACCGCGACCATGCCGAGCAGGCCCACGATGACGACGGCCAGCGGGACCGCCACCACCAGCCAGCCGGGCGCGTGCCTGCGCGTCAGCCAGGCCCTGATGGGGGAGACGGCGATGGTCAGGACGAGCGCGAGCACGACAGGGCCCACGATCGTGTCGATCGCCTTGATGCCCGCGAGCGTGACAACGGCCGCGGCCGTGATGAGCAGCATGACCAGTGCGCGGGGTATCGCTCGATCACTCATGGCCTGCCTCGATAGGGTCGGGATCCTCTGGTTGTACCGCTTGTTGGACGGAAGTTGGCCATGGGGCCCAAAGGTTCTACTGGATCGTTGCTCGTTATGGATCGAGTGCGGGCCGGAGGCTGCTAATCTTTTGGACGTCGGCCTGATCGGCCAACACCCCCGCTCACCACCTCGTGTGGATGACGCGTGGGCGTCGTTGGACGTGGTGCCGGCACCCCTCGTAAAAGATCTTCCTACCTCCGCTTGCGTTGGTAGGACAGTCTGAGTAAGTTAGAGGGGTTGCCCTGGAAACGGGGTGGTCTGAATTCTAGATGGTTCGCCGGGTTGGAAGTCAAGTGCCTGCAAAGGTGCGGTTTGCTCCTGGTCAAGCGGACCTTGTAGGATGAGGGCATACGAGATGGAAGCCCCGGAGTCTTGAATCCTTGCGGGTTCGGGTGATGGTGTACGCGTCCGTTTCTTGAGAACTCAACAGTGTGTTAAAAGCCAGTGCATGATTATGCATTTTCTCCGTCTTTCGCGCGCCTTTTGTGGTGTGCGGGGATGGTTCCTTTGGTTGACACCTCATGCTTGATAGCGGGTGTGGTGGTGTTCGCCGGGATTTCTTCAGGCATTGTTTGGAGAGTTTGATCCTGGCTCAGGACGAACGCTGGCGGCGTGCTTAACACATGCAAGTCGAGCGGAAAGGCCCTTCGGGGTACTCGAGCGGCGA
>NZ_JANZYP010000004.1:115666-261354 GCF_025506355.1 Sphaerisporangium corydalis | reverse complement strand
CCGGCCTCCCCGCCCCAGGAAGCCCCACCGCCCCCGAGATACGCGTACGCACGACCCCTCGATCTGCGCTAAGGTTGTTCTCGCTCGCCTAGGTGAGCAACGGGACGTAGCGCAGCTTGGTAGCGCACTTGACTGGGGGTCAAGGGGTCGCAGGTTCAAATCCTGTCGTCCCGACCAGCTTTAGCTGGTCGCAGGGGTTTCGGAGTTTCTCCGGAACCCCTTTTCCGATCTTCGGGAGCCAGTCGGAGTCAAGTGCGCTCAGGATGTCACGCGGGTGGCAGCCTCCTCACTCAACTCCTTCGGAGCTACCCGGATCCTTGGCTGGTGGTCAAGCGTGGACGGCGCTGGTTGTCCGCGGTTCCCACGTCCCTCAGAGACCCAATGGGTGTGTGGACAGCCAGGCGCGGTGCCGGTTTTTGAGGGCGTCACGTTCGGTCGGCGTGGGCAGGACCACGTCGGCGCCGCCGTCGTAGGGGTGATAAAGCCAGCGGAGATCCACAGGGCTCAGGAGCACGTTGCTGATCTCGTCGTTCGCGACCGCTCGAAGTACGGCGTCGATGACGCCGGGTCCCCATCGTCGCGTCTCGGCGTAGAGCTGCGTATAGGTACGAAATTCGGGATCATCGCCGGGCTCTTCGATGAGGGTCTGCCAGTGCTGTGCCCTCGGCGCGACTTCTGATCGTCTCGGCCACCGCTGAGGGGTGAGCGCCGGAGTGTTCGTCCACTCGGTTGTGATGACCAGGAGGTCTGAGCCCGGATCGAGTTCGGACAGCACGGTGTGGTGGCGGTTGAGCACGATGGCGTATTCCGCCTCATCGTCCGGGTAGCGCTTCGACTCCGGAAGGCTGTGAAACCTGATCCAGCGGTCCGGGTAGTGACCGCGAAGCCAGTGGGCGACCGGCGGGCACCCGGGCCACTGCCGCTCCCAGAGTCGGCTAAGTGCTTGCGGATCGAGGGCATCGTCGGGGATCACCATGCCGTTCTATCCGGTGGCCTGGTGGGTGGCCAAACGGTTTGATCGGCGGGGCGACCGTCAGGTACTACGGGTGCGTTCGGATGTTGTATGGCTGGAAGGTTTTGGGTGATGGACGACGATCCGCGGCCGGTGTGGGCGTTCGTGGGCGAGGGCGGGCGTTGGCCTTCGGCCATCTTCAGTTCCCGAGATCGGGCGGAGGAGTGGATCGGCGCTCGTCGGCTGACGGGGATGCTCACCAAGTACCCGCTCGACGTTCCGGTCTACGAGTGGGCCGTTGAAACGGACACTTCCGCCCGAGCAGACCGGAGCACTCGACCGTTGACTTCATCGGCCGGTTCACCACCGCACACCAAGAGCACGAGCACTACGAGAACGGCGCTGCCGACTGAGGGGTTGATCGACCAGCAGCCGGTAGTGCTCGCGAAAGAACTGCTCGACGAGGTCTCTGTCACCTGATCAGAGCGAGGGATCCAGCGAGCATGGTGATCACCCCGGACGCGGTGGTTATTCTTCTCCACTCGCCTGCACGATCCCGTGGTCCGGCAAGTCCATGATCTGATCGAGGCTCGAGCCCGCTGAGTTACGCCGCGGGTCCGGCCTGCTTGGCCGCACAGACGCCTCGGCTCAGATCTCAGTGGCCAACTCGGGGAAGACCTTGGCGACCTTGGCCACCAGGTAGTCGCCGTAGGTGCCGGAGAAGGCTCTGAGGTCCTGGCCGTCCCAGCGGGGGCGGTGTTCGCGGCCGGGGATCGAGGGGAGGGGCGGGACCTCGTCGTGCCAGCCGGGGTCGAAGAAGAACGGGAACGACAGGCGGTCGCGGGCGGAGGCGTTGCGGACGCGGTGTGGTGTGGAGCGGTAGTGGCCGGCGGTCAGCTTGTCGAGCATGTCGCCGATGTTGCACACGAACGTGCCGGGGATCGGCGGGGCGTTGACCCAGCCGTCGCGGGTGTGGACCTGCAGGCCTGCGTTGTCGTCCTGCAGCAGCAGGGTCAGCAGGCCGTAGTCGGTGTGCTCGCCGACGCCCCACTCCTCGGTGGCGCCCGTGCCGGGCGGGTAGTGGAAGATCCGGAACAGGATCGTCGGGTCTTTGGTGTACCCGTCGGCGAAGTAGCCCGCGGGCAGGCCGAGGCTCAGCGCGACGCCGCTCATCACCCGCTGCGCCGTCGTGGTCATGACGTCGAGGTAGGTCAGGACGGCCGCGCGCAACTCGGGGACGTCGGCGTCGGGGAACAGGTTGCGGCCCTTGAGCGGGGTCCCGTCGGGTTCGGCCTCGGCGCCGAAGTAGACGCCCTCCTTCAGGTCGGGGCGGCCCGAGGTGAGCTCGCCGCCGACGGGGAAATACCCGCGCCAGGCCCGGCCGCCGCGCGCCATCGCGATCTGGAGTTTGCGTTCCTCGGGCAGCGCGAAGAAGCGGCGCGCGGCCGCGTCCAGCTCCCCGATCAGGCGCTCGGGGACGCCGGTGCCGCTGACGTAGAAGAAGCCGCTGTCGACGCACGCGGCCTCGATCCGGGCGGGGACGTCGGGGCCCGACAGGTCGATGACCGGCAGTTCTCTCGTCATACAGGCATTGTGCCGCCTCCGTCCGGTAGGTATTTGGGCCGGTACCGGGCGCGCACTTCGCCACAGACCGGAGGGGGTGTGAGGCGCTTTCCTTGGGTCATCGGCCCGACGGGGGCCGGGACCACCGAATCGAAGGATTGAATGAAATGCGTCGTCACATCGCCGCCCTCGCCCTCACCATCGCCGGTTTCGCCGGCATGGCGGCCCTGTCCGCTCCCGCCCAGGCGGCCTCACCGATCACCGTGAGCGTGAGCATCGGCGGCCTGTCGGTCACCGGCACGAACGGATCCGACCTGATCACCCTGGCCGAGGGCGCCGGCGGTGCCATCAAGGTGACCGGGGCGGGCGTCACCTCCAGCGACACCGACTGCCAGCCGATCTCCGGCGGGGTCAGCTGCGTGAACGCCAGCACGATCATGGTCAACATGCGCCAGGGCGACGACATCGTCAACAACGACACCGTCAACCGGTTCACCGAGATCTTCGGCTCGGCCGGCAACGACACCCTCTGGGGCGGCAGCGGCCGCGACGTCCTCGTCGGCGGCACCGGCGACGACTTCCTGCACGGCCGTGGCGGCAACGACACGACCGACGGCGGCGCCAACACCGACACCTGCACCGGCGAGACCGAGCAGAACTGCGAGATCTGATCGACCGGCCCGACGGGAGGGGGCCGGTGGCGGGCCGGGCGTCCGATGGGAGGCCCGGCCCTTTCGTGTCCGGGCGTCCGATGGGACGCTCGGCCCTTTCGTGTCCGGGCGTCCGATGGGACGCTCGGCCCTTTCGTGTCCGGGCGTCCGATGGGACGCTCGGCCCTTTCGCGTACGGGCGTCCGATGGGACCCCGGCCTTTCGCGTCCGGGCCTCTACCATTTCCCGGGTGACCACCTACGACGATCCTGACGCCTTCGAGTACCTGGACTTCTCGGCACTGCCGCGGCGCCAGCAGCGGATCCTGGCCGCGATCCGGGACTGGGTGGTCAGGTACGGATACCCGCCGAGCACCCGCCAGATCGGCGACGCGGTCGGGCTGCGGTCGTCCTCATCGGTGTCGAAGCACATGAGGAGCCTGGAGGAGCAGGGGTTCCTCCGCCGGGGCGCGGCGATGACCCGCCCGATCGACGTGCGTGCGTTCCTGCGAGCCTCGGCGCCGGAACCGGCCGGGGACTCGGTGACCGTGCCGGTGGTCGGAGACATCGCCGCGGGCACCCCCATCGTGGCCGACCAGCACATGGACGACAGGTTGACCCTGCCCCGCGACCTCACCGGGCGCGGCACCCTGTTCGGTCTGCGTGTGCGGGGCGATTCGATGATCGACGCCGCGATCTGCGACGGCGACATCGTCGTGGTACGGCAGCAGCCCGAGGCGCACTCAGGCCAGATCGTCGCCGCGATGATCGACGGCGAGGCCACCGTCAAGGTGTACCGCCGGCGCGGCGGCCACATCTTTCTCGAACCGCGCAATCCCGCCTACGACATCATCGACGGTGACGACTCCGTGGTGCTGGGCATCGTGGTCTCGGTCCTCCGCAGCCTCTGACCCTCGGAAGGAGAATCCACGAGCGTTCCGCCGGCCCGCGCACGACCGACGAGCGACCCACCCGCGCGGCCCGGGGTCCTCGATTGGTGAGGTGCTCCGGGTTCGGCGACGGCGGTTACCTTGCTAGCGTGCTTGCCATGTCGGATGATCTGCCCGATCTGCGGGCATCGCACGGGGATCGGGACCGTGTCGTGGACGCGCTGCGCGTCGCCGCCGGGGACGGCCGGCTCGACGCCGAGGAGCTCGACATCCGGCTGGAGCGTGCCCTGGGGGCCCGGACGCTCGGTGAGCTGGCCGGACTCACGGCCGATCTCGGGTTCGCGGCCGACGACGTGATCGTGATCGAGCAGGGGGGCGGCAGGTACGTGAAGGAGGGGCGGTGGCGCGTGCCCGCCCGCATCGAGCTCCGCACGCAACTGTGCCGCGTCACCCTCGACTTCACCCAAGCGGTGATCACCGCGAGCGTCCTGCGCATCGAGGCGGAGCTGCTGCACTGCAAGCTGTTCATCGTCAGCCCGCCGGGCATCGCGATCGACACCGACGGGCTCACCCGCACGTACTCCAAGGTCAAGATCCACTCCAAGGACACCGCCGCCGACCCCCGGCTCCTCATCGAACTCGCCGGAACCCTCGTGCACGCGAAGATCATCGAACGGCGCCGCCGACGTTAGCCTGTGGTGCTCTGAGCGGCGGTCCGACCGTGGTCCCCGCGGGCGCGTGACGAACCGCCGTCCCGCCCTGAGTCAGCGGCGCCTGCGGCGGGCCGTGCCGAAGATGGACCTGGTGATCTCCCGGCCGAGGGTGGAGGCCGCCGACCGTGCCAGGGAGCGGAACTCCTTCGACTCCAGCACGTTCTCCAGCACGGTCTGTCGCGGCTCGCTCTCGCCCTTCTGAGCCGGCCCGCCAGGGGCTTCGGGAGCGTCGGCAGGCTGCTGCGTGGCCAGCTTCGCCGAGAGGATCTCGTACGCCGACTGGCGGTCGACCGCCGTGCCGTACTTCCGCTGCAGGGGAGAGGCGGCGATGACTCCCTGGACCACGTCCGGCCTCGACGGCGCCATGAGCGTCTCAGGGGCGCGCATGCGTGTCCACGCCACGGGGGTCGGCGCGCCCGTCTCCGACAGGACGGTGACGACGGCCTCGCCGGTGCCGAGGCCGGTGAGCACCCGCTCCAGGTCGTAGGAGGACGTCGGGAAGGTCGACACGGTGGCCTTGAGCGCCTTGGCATCCTGCGGGGTGAACGCGCGCAGGGCGTGCTGCACACGGGCGCCGAGCTGGGCCAGCACATCGGCCGGGACGTCCTGCGGCGTCTGGGTGACGAAGAAGACGCCCACACCCTTGGACCGGATCAGCCGCGCGGTCTGGGCGATCGACTGCAGGAACGCCTTGGACGCCCCGTCGAACAGCAGATGCGCCTCGTCGAAAAAGAACACGAGCTTGGGCTTGTCGACATCGCCCACCTCGGGGAGCACATGGAACAGGTCGGTGAGCAACCACATCAGGAAGGTGGAGAACAGCCGCGGCCGGTCCTGGACGGCGGGCAGCTCGAGCACCGAGATCACCCCGCGGCCGTCCCCGGTCAGCCGGAGCAGGTCGCACGCGTCGAACTCCGGCTCACCGAAGAACGCCTCGGCCCCCTGCGCCTCGAAGTTGGTCAACGCGCGCAGGATGACGCCCGCTGTCGCCGTCGACAGCCCGCCGATCCCGCTCAGCGCCTCCGGGGTCGCGGTCAGGTACCGGATGACCGCGATCAGGTCCTTGAGGTCCAGCAGCGGCATGCCGTTCTTGTCGGCGAAGTAGAAGATCAGCCCGAGCGACGACTCCTGCGTCTCGTTGAGTTCGAGGACCTTGGCGAGCAGGGTCGGTCCGAAGGCGGTCATGGTGGCGCGGATCGGGACGCCGTCTCCCAGGCCACCCAGGGACAGGAACTCCACCGGACAGGCCACGGGCCGCCACGTCTGCCCCACCTCGGCGGCCCGCGAGGTGACACGCTCGGACGCCACGCCCGGCGAGGCCAACCCCGACAGGTCGCCCTTGATGTCGGCGAGGAAGACCGGAACCCCCTGCGCCGCGAGCTGCTCCGCCATGACCTGGAGCGTCTTGGTCTTACCCGTCCCCGTGGCCCCGGCCACCAGCCCGTGCCGGTTCAGCATGCTCAGCGAGATCCGGATCCGCTCCGAGGCGTCGGCGCCCCCGTCCTCACCCACCAGCACCCCGAGCTCCAGCGCCGCCCCCCGAAAGTCGTACCCTTTCATCGTCCCCCCGCCCAGCGCGCGCCGAAAAGCCCCCGCCCTGTTAAGTACCCACCTCCACCCACCCCACTGATCGTCCCGCGAGGCGGCTCCATGGCCCGCCGGCCCCGCATGCCCGAGGTGGGAAAGGTGACCACGTACCGGCAGGTCGCCCTGCCGGCCGAGGGCGGGTTCGTCGCACCTGACGGCGCCGACCCGGCCGCGGCCACCCCCGCGCGAGTGACCCCCAGCCTGCTCAGGGCTTTTCGTCCGGGCTCATCTTCCGGGTGTCGCGCGGCTCGACGTAGGGCTCCTGTGAGGCGGGCCGCCCGGCGGCGATGGCGCGGCCCCGGGCGATCTCGGCGTCGAACTCCACGCCGAGCAGCACCGCGATGTTGGTGATCCACAACCAGATCAGGAAGACGATCACCCCGGCCAGGGTCGCGTACGTCTTGCTGTAGGAGCCGAAGTTGGCCACGTAGAAGCCGAACAGAGCGGACGCGATGATCCAGCCGATGACGGCGACCGTGCTCCCGGGGGTGATCCAGCGGAAGCCGGGGTGCTCGACGTTGGGCGCGAACCAGTACAGCAGCGCCAGCACGATGATCACGATGATCACGAGCGCGGGCCACTTGGCGATGGTCCAGATCGTCAGCCCGGTCTCCCCGATGCCCAGCAGCCGCCCGGCCTGCTCGGCGAGGCCGCCGGTGAACACCACCGCGACCGCTCCCGCGGCCATCATGACCACCAGCGCGACGGTGATCGCCAGCCGGAGCGGCAGCGTCTTCCAGATCGGCCGTCCCTCGGGCATCTCGTACATGATGTTGGAGGCCCGCATGAACGCCGCCACGTATCCCGACGCCGACCACAGGGCCACCGCGAGGCCGATGGCCGTCGCGATCCCGGCCGCGCGCTGACTGCTCTGCAGCGCCTGCAGTACCTGGTCGATGATCTGCCTGGCGGGCCCGGGCGCGATCGCGCCGAGGTTGTCGGAGATGGCCTTGGTCGCCGACCGGCCGAACAGCCCCAGCAGCGACACGACCGCCAGCAGCGCAGGGAAGATGGACAGGACCGCGTAGTAGGTCAGCGCGGCGGCCCAGTCGGTGATCTTGTCGTCCTGGAACTCCCTGACGGTGCGCTTGAGCACCTGCCACCAGGACCTTCTGGACAGGTCGGTCAGCCGGTCGGGGGCGTTGGCCTCCGCGGCCGGGACACCGCGCTCGCTCATGGGCGCCCGCTACCCGCTGACCCGTGAGGCACACGCGCGTCGGCCGGGCGGCGCCGGAGGCCGGTTCAGCAGCCCGGAGGCCGGTTCAGGACCGGGAAGCCGGTTCAGCAGCCCGGAGGCCAGTTCAGCAGTACCTTGCCGGCGATGCGTTCGAGGTCCGCGCGGGGGACGCCGCTCGCCGCCTGGACGGCGATGCCGTAGACGAAGGTGGTGAGGTACCGGGCGAGGTCGGCCGGGTCGGCGTCCGGGGGCAGGTCACCGGTGTCCCTGGCCCGCTCGAAGCGCTCGCGGACGGTCTCCTCGCCGTCGTGGCGCCAGGCGATCAGCGCGTCACGGGCGCCGCGCGCCGGTTCGCCGGCGGCGAGCGCGCCCTGCACGCCCAGGCACCCCGCCGGACGGTCCGGGCAGGTCGTCGCGTCGATCGCCCCGCGCAGGAGGGCCTCGGCCACCGCGCGCGTCGTCGGTTCCTCCAGCGCCCTGGCCACGTATCCCGCAGGGCCCCGCGTGTAGCGGTCGAGCGCCTTGCGGAAGAGCTCCTCCTTGTTGCCGTAGGCCGCGTACATGCTGGTGCGCGTGATGCCCATGGCGCTGGTCAGGTCGGTCAGCGTGGCGCCCTCGTAGCCCTGCTCCCAGAACACCGACAGCGCGCGGTCGAGCGCCTGGTCGGCGTCGAAGCCCCTCGGCCGGCCCATCGCCGGTTTCTGCTCGCTGCCCATGGCCGCCAGTATACCTATATCGGTACCGATCGGTACGTAAGGGGGCAGGGTTGTGCTAGCGTCTTTTTCGGTACCGATCGGTACTGAAGTTTCACCGGTTCGGCCGGGAGATCGGCCTGATTCCGCCCCGGCCGGGTTCCGCCGAAGGGAATGAGGAGTTCTCATGGGACAGCTCGAAGGAAAGACCGCCGCCGTCGTCACCGGCGGCACGACCGGCATCGGCCTGGCGACCGCGGTCCGCCTGGCGTCGGAAGGCGCGCACGTGTTCGTCACCGGGCGGCGCAAGCCCGAGCTGGACGCCGCCGTGGAGACCATCGGCGCCGGTGCGATCGGCGTCCAGGGTGACGTGTCGGTGCCGGCGGACCTCGACCGGCTGTACGAGACGGTGCGCGACCAGGGCCGGGGGATCGACGTGCTGTTCGCCAACGCCGGCGGCGGCGAGCTCGCCACGCTGGAGCAGGTCACCGAGGACCACTTCGACCAGACGTTCGGCATCAACGTCCGTGGTCTGCTGTTCACCGTGCAGAAGGCGCTGCCCCTGCTCAACGACGGAGCCTCGGTCATCGTGACCGGCTCGACCGCCGCCACGTCCGGCGCGGAGGCGTTCGGCGTCTACGCGGCCTCCAAGGCCGCCGTCCGCTCCTTCGCCCGCACGTGGGCCAACGAGCTCAAGGCACGCGGGATCCGGGTCAACGCCGTCACCCCCGGTCCGATCGACACCCCCGCGATGACCGGCCTGGCCCCCGACGAGGAGCAGGCGGCCGCGCTGAAGAGCTTCCTCGCCGGTCAGGTGCCCCTGGGCCGGATGGGCCGCCCCGACGAGGCGGCCAACGTCGTCCTCTTCCTCGCCGGCGACCAGAGCACCTTCGTCATCGGAGCCGAACTCTACGTCGACGGCGGCCTCAACCAGATCTGACCCGGCGGAAACCCGGATCCCACCCCCGGCCGTAACCCGGATCCCACCCCCCGGCCGTAACCTGATCCGCCTCGCCAGGTCCCGGATCCCACCCCTCAGCCGGAGCCTGATCCGCCCCAGCCGGGTCCCTTGCCTTCTCTCACTCCGGGAGTAGTCTCAGTGTGATTACTGCACCGGCCGGTCCCCTGTGGCCAGGCCGCCGGCCGGGCGCCCACCGGAACGGAAGGGAAACCGACGCCGATGACGGTGACCTTGGAAAAGAGCGTCGAGGGCTTCATCGCGACCCCCCGGCAGCTGTTCATCGATGGGCGGTGGGTGGACGCCGCCTCGGGAAAGACCTTCGCGACCCCCGACCCGGCGACCGGCGAGACGCTGGCCCACATCGCCGAGGCGGACGCCGAGGACGTCGACCGGGCGGTGCGCGCCGCGCGCCGGGCCTTCGAGGAGGGCCCGTGGTCCCGGATGTCCGCCGCCCAGCGGGGCCGGATCATCTGGCGGATCGGCGACCTGATCGACGAGCACGCCGAGGAACTGGCGCAACTGGAGTCTCTGGACAACGGCAAGCCGCTGGCCGTCGCGCGCGCCGCCGACGTCCCGCTGGCGGCGGACCTGTTCCGCTACATGGCGGGCTGGGCCACCAAGATCGAGGGCAACACGATCGCGCTGTCGGTCCCCTACATGCCCGACGCCGGTTTCCACGCCTACACCTTGCGTGAGCCGATCGGCGTGGTCGGCCAGATCATCCCCTGGAACTTCCCGCTGCTGATGGCCGCCTGGAAGCTCGGGCCCGCGCTGGCGACCGGCAACGTGGTGATACTCAAGCCCGCCGAGCAGACCCCGCTGTCGGCGCTGCGGCTGGCCGAGCTGATCGCCGAGGCCGGGGTGCCCGACGGCGTGGTCAACGTCCTGCCCGGGTACGGCGAGACCGCCGGGGCGGCGCTGGCCGCGCACGATGGCGTGGACAAGATCGCTTTCACCGGATCCACCGAGGTCGGCAAGCTGATCGTGCACGCCGCGGCGGGCAACCTGAAGAAGGTCACCCTGGAGCTGGGCGGCAAGAGCCCCAACATCGTCTTCGAGGACGCCGACCCCGAGCTGGCCATCCCCGGAGCGGCGAACGCGATCTTCTTCAACCACGGCCAGTGCTGCGTGGCCGGGTCCCGGCTGTTCGTCCACCAGAGCCGCTTCGACGAGGTGGTCGAGGGCGTGGCCGGCATCGCCCGCGGCATCAGGCTCGGCCGAGGGCTGGACGCCGACACCCAGATGGGGCCGCTGGTCTCCGACGAGCAGCTCCGCCGGGTGACCGGCTACCTGGACTCGGGCCGTAGCGAGGGCGCGCGCATGGTGGCCGGTGGCGAACGGCACGGCGAGCGCGGGTACTTCGTCCAGCCCACCGTGCTCACCGATGCCAGTCCGGACATGAAGGTGGTCCGCGAGGAGATCTTCGGCCCGGTCGTGGTGGCGTCCCCGTTCTCCGACCTGGACGAGATCGCCCGCCAGGCCAACGACACCTCCTTCGGTCTCGGCGCCGGCATCTGGACCAGGGACATCTCCAAGGCCCACCTGCTGGCCCGCAAGATCCGCGCGGGCACCGTCTGGATCAACTGCTACAACGTCTTCGACGCGGGGCTGCCCTTCGGCGGGTACAAGCAGTCGGGCTGGGGCCGGGAGATGGGCCACGAGGCGCTGGAGGCCTACACCGAGGTGAAGGCGGTCTGCGCCCAGTTGTAGATCAGGACACGCGAAGCCTCCCGGAGCATGGAGTGAGAACCGGCCCCGGCAACCGGGCGGGCGCGACCGGCCCCCGCCGGTCGCGCCCGCTCCTTTCAGAGGCTCACGGGCTCGTGCACTGGTAGCCGGACGGGGTCTGGGTGGTGCCGTTCGGGCGGCTCGCCTGGAAGCCGAAGGTGGTGCTCTGGCCGGCGCCGAGCGCGCCGTTGTGCCCGGCGCTTTTCGCGGTGACGGTCTGCCCGCTGACGGTCAGCGTGGCGTTCCACGAGCCGGTGACGGTGTGGCCGCTCGGCAGCGTGAACGTCACCGTCCAGCCGTTGATCGCCGAGGTGCCGGTGTTGGTGACGGTGACCGGCTGGACGACGTACCCGTTCCCCCACTGCGTCTGGACGGTCGCCGCCACCGAGCATCCGCCGGTGCCCCCGCCGCCCGTGGTGGTGGTGACGGTCGCGGTGTTCGACACCGACGAGATGTTGTTCGCCGCGTCGCGGGCCCGGACCTGGTAGCGGTAGGTGGTGCTCGCGGTGAGCCCGGTGTCGGCGAACGAGGTGGTGGCCGAGGTCCCCACCAGGGTGAAGGTGCCACCGGACGCGCCCGGCGCGCGCAGGACATCGTACCCGGCCACGCCCACGTTGTCGGTGGCGGCGGTCCAGGTCAGGGTGGTGCCGGTGGCGGTCGTCCCGGAGGCGGCCAGGCCGGAGGGCGCGGAGGGCGGGGTGGTGTCGCCGCTGGTGGTGGCCGGCGGGACGCGGACGATGCGGTCGTCCTGCGCGACCGGGGTGCCGCGGCCGTCCCGGTTGCTGGTCGTCACCCAGAGCCAGCCGTCGGGGCCGACCGCGACCGTGCGGAGCCGGCCGTAGGTGGAGACGAACTCGGCCGACGGGAGGCTGGGCGTACTGGTCAGCGGTACGGCCCACAGCCGCTGGCCGCGCAGCGCGGCGACGAACAGCGTGTTGTTCGCCCAGGCCAGCCCGCTCGGCGAGGCCTCGGCGGTCGTCCAGGTGACGATCGGGTTGCGGAAGGAGGAGTTACTGCACGTGCCCTCGCACGTCGGCCAGCCGTAGTTGGAGCCCGCGACGATCTGGTTGACCTCGTCCCAGGTGTTCTGCCCCAGTTCGGCGGCGTACATCCGGCCCTGGGGGTCCCAGGTCAGGCCCTGGACGTTGCGGTGGCCGTAGGTCCATACGCGGGAGCCCGCGATCGGGTTGTCGGAGGGCACGGCGCCGGTGGGCGACATGCGCAGGATCTTCCCGGCGGGGCTGTTGAGGTTCTGCGCGTTGGCGGAGTTGCCGGCGTCGCCGGTCGCCACGTAGAGCATGCCGTCCGGCCCGAAGGCGATGCGCCCGCCGTCGTGGAAGGTGTTGCTCGGGACCCCGGAGAAGAGCACCGATTGCGTCTGTGGCTGGTTCAGCAGCAGCCTGACCAGGCGGTTGTCCCCGGTGGTGCTGGTGAAGTACGCGTACAGCCAGTTGTCCTGGGCGAAGGTGGGCGACACGGCGATGCCGAGCAGGCCGCTCTCGCCTGAGGCGCTCACCCCGTTGATGGTGGCGACCGCCGTGGGCGTCTGGCCCGGCCGCACCTGCATGATGCGTCCGGTGTTGCGTTCGGCCACCAGCGCGCTGCCGTCCGGCAGGAAGGCCAGCCCCCAGGGCACCTGGAGGCCCGTGACGGAGACCTCTGCCCGGGAGAAGTCGAAGCCGCCCAGCACCTGGGCGCGGGCCTCGGGAGCGGTGACGACCAGGGCGAGCAGAGCCAGGATCAGGGCCGGGACTAGGCGGGCACGCATGATGGACTCCTTGACCGGATCACTGTGCGGATGTCAGCACCGTAGGCACGCGGGCCGCCGGACCTCAAACACCGTGGCCGGTCCGCCCTGACCATGCTGGGAGAAGAAGGTCGCGCGGCTGAAACTTTCAGCGGTCGGGCGAAAGTTGCGGACCGGGCCGCTCGGTGGTCGTCGCACGGGAGGCCCGGCGCGGGAAAGGGCCCGGGAGATGGATTCTCCCGGGCCCGTCCTATCGTCCCTGGCGCCACGGCCGCGATGACGCTACGGGCCGCGATGGTGCGGTGGGCCGTGCGGGCGCTACGGCCGCGATGCTACGCCAGGCCGGTCAGCACTCTCCGCGCCAGCGGACCCGGACGATCTCGACAGGGTCGTTGGGGGTGTACACGTAGTACTGGCCGGGACCGGGATAGTAGTGAATGCACCTGGTGTAGGGGCCGGAACCGTCCTGGGCCCGGTAGTACGTGACGTCCACGTGGTCGACGCCGGGGGACCTGAAGCCGTTGTTGAACAGGAAGATGCCGATGGTACGGCCGGACCAGTTGACCGCCGTGGACCAGCTCGTCGGGCTGTCGGGCCCGCCGGAGGTGCAGAAGTAGCCGCGCTGGCAGCCGGGCGGCGGGCCCAGGTCGGCGGCGGCCGGCGAGGCCGTCGTCACCGCCGCCAGCGATACCAGCGCCGCCGCCGCGCCGACATGGGCCACCTTGCGGGCAATGTTCATGGACATGGATTTCACCCTTCGAAGGGGGATGGATTTCGGGAGGAGCCGTCCACGCGGGCGCGGATCAGGGGTTGATCTTCACCCAGAACGGGTCGTTGACGTGCAGGATGCGGTCGTCGAAGAAGAAGGCGATCAGCGACCCGCCGGCCGAGGCGTTCTGCGAGGCCGGGACCCACCGGACCGAGAAGTCCCAGGTCCCGCTGCTCGCGCCTTCGGCGGTCGAGCGGAAGGGGTATTCGTCGCACTGCCATCCCTCGGCCGCCTCCTGCGGGGTCTTGGGCGGTAGCCCGGTCGTCGCGTTGTAGGGGCCGTTGCGGTTGCAGGCGTAGTTCTTCCAGGTCGTGTTCGCCGCGGCGATGACGCTGGTGCCCGCCACCCGGTGCAGCGACCCGAACTCGGGGTCGGGGTCGGGCTCCCAGCGTCCGGGGATCACCTTGCGGTGCGACTCCACGGGGTAGCTGGTGTCGGGGCTCAGCTGGGCGTCCTGGATGTGCTGGGCGACGGCTCCGTGCTTCTTGCTGGAGATGTTGTACTGCAGGTGCGGGATCACGACGGTGAACACGCACGCCTTGTCGAACGCCTGGCCGAACCGCGAGAAGTAGTCCGCGGAGTCGCAGCGGAACGGCAGGTCGAGGGTCTTGCCCGGCGGGTTGAGGGGATATTCGAGTGACGTGGCGTCGGTGACCAGGTGCCAGTCGGGAACGGTGATCTTCTCCCGGCTGGAGTCGCCGGACTGCGCGGGGGACCGCAGGTCCCACGACGACCACGCGGTGGTGGTGTTCCAGGCGGCCCAGGTCTTACTGGCCGCAGGCGAGGTGCCGGAGCAGTACGGCGCGGCCTGGGCGCATTCGGCGTGCACGGCGAAGGGCTGCCCGGTGGGCGGGGGAGTGGTCCACGCGATGTAGGCGACCGACCCGGCCACCGGACGCCAGAACACCCGGATGGCCCGATCGGTGTTGCTGCCCAGCGCCACCATCTCCCAGAACACCTCGACGCTGCCCATGTAGACCTCGGCCCCCGTCTGGGGGTTGCGCTTGGTGTAGTTGGCCCGGTAGCCGACCGTCTGGCACCACATCAGCCGGTTGTAGGTCCAGCCCTCCTTCCGTGCGGCCTCCGGCTTGGCCAGGCAGTCGCCGGTGTCCGGCTGCGGCGGCGCCGCCGGGAACGCCGCGGCGGTGGCCAGCCGGCTCACGCCCTGCCGTGACCGGCCGTCGTCGGTGACCTTGTCCGCGTCGTAGTAGGAATGGTCGCCGAGCGCGACGGCCTGGCGCAGGGCGCGGTCGCGGGCCTGCTCCGGTGACGACGGTTGCGTCTTCGCGGTCGCCGGGCCGGGGGTGGGGGTCTGCGCGGCGGCGGGCGTGAGCGCGCCGGCGCACAGCACGAGCGGGATCAGCATCGCCAGCGTCAGGCGGGAGCGCGGTGACATGGCTCAGCCCCCCGACCTGGCCGGGGTGACGTCCTCTTCCCAGGGGCACCAGCCGAGGCCGGGAACGGGGCCGTAGTTGACGCCGCCGGACACGTGGGTGGCGGGGAACCCGCCCCACCCGCCGGCCGCCCAGACCTCGTCGGCCTCGGTGTAGAGCCAGATGTCGTTGAGCGCCGCGCCGACCGGAGGGTTCTCCGGTCCGTGCGCCTGGCAGACGAACCAGTTGTCCCCCGCGTAGAGCCTGCCTATCGGCTGCCAGCGGCCCTCGACGTAATTGTGGACGTCCCCCGCCCGGTAGTTGTTGCAGAAACGGGTCGGCCACCGCTGCCCCAGCGTGTCGGTGACGGTCGGCCCGGTGCCCCAGCATCCGTCAGGCGCGGCGGCCTGGGCTGGGGGCGCGGTGAGCACGGTGGTGGCGGCCATCGTGGCCACGGCCACGCCGGCGAGGCGTCTTGCCGCGACCATGACTCTCCTTTTCTTCTGGTGTTCGCTCACTGTCATGAGTGCAGGTATAAGGCCGGCGGATTGTTCGGTATCACGCGGTGGACACCGAACAACAACTGCTGAACAATGAAGCCCGGCTCAGGGGATCTCAACGGGGGTGGCGATGCCTCGCCGAGAACGGCCACTGGACGTCGGCGACGACGCGTTGTTACGGTTCGCAGCCGACCTGCGACGATTACGGGAAAAGGCCGGCGGCCCTTCGTACCGCGAACTCGCGAAACGCGCGCATTACTCCGCGGGCACCCTGTCCGAGGCGGCGGGAGGCCGGAAACTGCCCAGCATGGCGGTCACTTTGGCCTTCGTACGGGCCTGCGGAGTGGATTCGGCGGAATGGCAGGAGCGGTGGATCGCACTGGCCGCGGAAATGAATCCGCCGGGCGGCGGCGAAACACCGGGAGAAAGCCCGCCCTATGTCGGCCTCTCCTCTTTCGAGCCGCAGGACGCCCACCGCTTCTTCGGCCGTGAACGCCTGGTGGAGAAGATCAGGTCCAGCCTGTCCGAACACCGTTTCCTCGCGGTGCTCGGCGCCTCAGGATCGGGGAAGTCGTCACTGCTGCGGGCCGGTCTGCTTCCCCTTGTGCGGCCGCGCCCGGCGATACTGCTCACCCCGGGAGCCCATCCCCTCCAGGAATGCGCGGTACAACTCGCGGCCCGTCTCGGCGTCACCCCCGGCGGGCTGCTCGCCGAACTCACCGAGGATCCCCGCAACCTCGGGCTGGCCGTCCGCCAGCTCCTCGCCAAGGAGGGCAGGGACGGCGACCTCGTCCTGATCGTCGACCAGTTCGAGGAGGTGTTCACGCTCTGCCCCGGACCCGCCGAGCAGGCCCGGTTCATCGACGCGCTGGTGAGCGCGGCCAGGGAGCCCGGCAGCCGCACCCGCGTGGTCCTCGGCGTGCGCACCGACTTCTACACCCACTGCGCGCGCCACCCCGACCTGGCCGACGTCCTGCAGCGGGCCCAGATCCTGGTCGGGCCCATGACGGCCGAGGAACTGCGCCAGGCCATCACCCGGCCGGCCGCCGAGATGGACTACCGGGTGGAGGGCGCGCTGGTGTCGCGGCTCATCGCCGACGCCACCGGGCAGCCCGGGGTGCTGCCGCTGATCTCGCACGCCCTGCTGGAGACCTGGCGGCGGCGCCGGGGCAACACCCTCACCCTGGCCGGGTACGAGTCCACCGGCGGGATCGACCACGCCATCGCGCAGACCTCCGAGGCGGTGTACACCGCGCTGAGCGAGGACCAGCAGGCCGTGGCCCGGCAGATCTTCCTGCGGCTCACCGCCCTGGGCGAGGGCACCGAGGACACCAAACGCCGCGTCGCCGGTGACGAGCTGACCGGAACCGACGACGACGGGGTGCTCGACGAGCTGACCAGGGCCCGCCTGGTCACCCGCAACGGCGACAACGTGGAGATCGCCCACGAGGCGCTGATCCGGTCCTGGCCCCGGCTCCGCGGCTGGCTGGCCGAGGACCGGGAAGGGCTGCGCCTGCACCGCCAGATCACCGAGGCGGCGGGGGCGTGGGAAGCCGAGAGCCGCGACGACGGCGCCCTCTACCGTGGCACCCGCCTGGCCGTCGCCCGGGACTGGGCCGCCGCCAAGGATCCCGTCCTTTCCGCGCGGGAGCGGGAGTTCCTCGCGGCCGGCGTCGCCGCCGAGGCCAGGGACCAGGACGCGGCCCGCCGCCGCGCGCGCCGCCTGCGGGAACTGGTCGCGCTGCTGGCCGTCCTGCTCGTCGTCGCCGGCTCGGCCACCGTCTACGCGGTGGCCAACGGGCGGATGGCCGCCGGGCAGCGCGACATCGCGCTGTCGCAGAAGGTCGCAGGGGACGCCGTCGAACTGCGCGCGGCCAACCCCGCCCTGTCGGCGCAGCTCGCGCTGGCCGCCTACCGGCTCTCGCCCACCGACGAGGCGCGCAGCGTCCTGCTCAGCACCTTCGCCACCCCCTACGCCACCCGGGTGACCGGCCACACCGACCGCGTCAACGCGGTCGCCGTGAGCCCCGACGGGCGCCTGCTCGCCACCGCCGGTCGCGACGCCACCACCCGGCTGTGGCGGATCGCCGACCCCCACCGCCCGCAGCCGCTGGCCGTGCTCACCGGCCACCGCGAGAACGTCAACGCCGCCGCGTTCAGCCCCGACGGGCGCCTGCTCGCCACGGCGGGCTGGGACCACACGGCCCGGCTGTGGGACACCACCGATCCCCGCCGCCCCCGGCACCTGGCCGCGCTGGGCCACGCCGACGACGTGAACGCCGTCGCCTTCAGCCCGGACGGGCGCACGCTCGCCAGCGCGAGCACCGACACGACGGTCCGCCTGTGGGACGTCGCCGGCCACCGCCTGCGCGCGACGCTCGCCGGCCACACGGCGGGCGTGGTGGGGGTGGCGTTCAGCCCCGACGGGCGCACGCTGGCGAGCGCCTCCTTCGACCACGCCGCCGGGCTGTGGGACGTCACCGATCCTGGGCACCCGGGGCGGCCGCGCATGCTCACCGGGCACACCGACGCCGTCGCCTGGGTCGCGTTCAGCCCGGACGGGCGCCTGCTCGCCACCGCGAGCAACGACGGCACCGCCCGGCTGTGGGACGTCGCCGCCGGCACCAGCATCGTGATCAGGGGCCATCGGGACGTCGCCAGGTCGGTGGCGTTCAGCCCCGACGGGCGGCTCCTGGCCACCGCCAGCCTGGACGACACCATCCGCCTGACCGACGTCGGCGACCCCCGGCACCCGAGGCTCGTGACGACGCTCACCGGCCACACCGGCAACGCCGTCTCGGTCGCCTTCACCCCCGATGGGCACACGCTGGCGACGGCCAGCGACGACTACACCGCCCGCCTGTGGGACCTGCCGGGGCCGGCGCTCACCGTCCCCAGCGCCGCCGTCTACTGGATCGCGTTCAACCCCGACGGCCGCACCCTGGCGACCGTCGGCGAGGACCACGCCGCCCGGCTGTGGGAGGTCACCGACCCCGTCCACCCCCGCCTGCGCTCCGTCCTGACCGGCCACGAGGACGAGATCTGGGGCACGGCGTTCAGCCCCGACGGCCGCACCCTCGCGACCGCGAGCAACGACGGCACCGCACGGCTGTGGGACGTCACCGACGCCGGCCGCCCCGCCCCGAGGGCCACCCTCACCGGGCACAAGGAGAACGTGAACGCCGTGGCGTTCAGCCCCGACGGGCGCGTCCTGGCCTCCGCCAGCCTCGACCACACCGTGCGCCTCACCGACGTGTCCGGACCCGGCCGGCCGCGTGACCTGTCCTTTTTCACCGGCGACACCGAGGGGGTGAACGCGGTCGCCTTCAGCCCGGACGGGCGCACGGTGGCCACCGCCGGCTGGAACCGCACCGCGCGCCTGTGGGACGTCACCGATCTCCGGCGGCCCGCGCCGCTCGCCACGCTGACCGGTCACACCGACGGCATCAACGCCCTGGCGTTCAGCCCGGACGGGCGCACGCTGGCCACCGCCGGGTACGACGACACCGCCCGGCTGTGGGACGTCGCCGACCCCCGGCGCGCCGCGCCGCTGACCACGCTCGCCCGCCACACCGACAACGTCAGCATGGTCGCCTTCAGCCCGGACGGCCGCACCCTCGCCACCGCGGGCAGCGACCGCGTCACGCGATTATGGGACCTCGCCGACGTCCGCCGTCCCCGGGAGCGGTCCTCGCTGGAGGCGCACACCGACCGCGTGTCCTCGGTCGCGTTCAGCCCGGACGGGCACACGCTGGCGACCGGCGGCTACGACCGCACGGTGCTGCTGTGGGAGACCGACCCGGCGCGGCTCGCCACCCGGCTCTGCCGGATCACCCACCCGGCGATCACCACGGCCGAGTGGGACCAGTACTTCCCCGGCTTGGCGTACCGGCCGCCGTGCCCGTGACCGGTACGCCACCCGTCCCGGCCGTCCTCCCCGGGCCCGGCCTCCGTCCCGGCCGTCCGTCCCGGGCCGGTGTCGTTCAGAGGCCGATCAGGCGGGTCTGGGCCTCGTTGTGGTGGTGGCCGGCGGCGGGGGTGAGGCCGTCGAGCTTGGCGACCTGCTCAGGGGTGAGCTCGATCGTGTCGGCGGCGGTGTTCTCCTCCAGGCGGGAGACGCGCTTGGTCCCGGGGATCGGGACGACGTCCCCGCCCCGGGTGAGCAGCCACGCGAGGGCGACCTGGGCGGGCGTCGCGCCCGCCTCGGCGGCGACGGCCTCGACCTCGGCCGCGCTGCGGAGGTTGCGCTCGAAGTTCTCGCCGGTGAAGCGGGGGTTGTCCTTGCGGAAGTCGTCGTCGCCGAACTGCTCGGTGGAGCTGATGGTGCCGGTGAGGAAGCCGCGTCCGAGCGGCGAGTAGGCGACGAGGCCGATGCCGAGCTCGCGCAGGAGCGGCAGCGTCTCGGGCTCGGGGTCGCGCGTCCACAGGGAGTACTCGGTCTGGAGCGCGGTGATCGGGTGGACGGCGTGCGCGCGGCGGATGGTGGCCGGCCCGGCCTCCGACAGCCCGATGTACCGGATCTTGCCTTCGGCGACGAGCTCGGCGAGGGCGCCGACGGTGTCCTCGATGGGGGTGCCGGGGTCGACGCGGTGCTGGTAGTACAGGTCGATGTGGCCGGTGCCCAGGCGGCGCAGCGACCCCTCGACGGCGGTGCGCACGTTGCCGGGGCCGCTGTCGAGCCCCCTCCGGCCGGTGTGGGAGATCATGCCGAACTTGGTGGCGAGCACGACCTGGTCGCGGCGGTCCTTCAGGGCGCGCCCGACGAGCTCCTCGTTGGTGTACGGGCCGTACACCTCGGCGGTGTCGATGAGCGTGACGCCCAGGTCGAGGGCCCGGTGGATGGTGCGGATCGACTCGGCGTCGTCGCTGCCGGCGCCGGTGTAGGCGAAGCTCATGCCCATCGTGCCGAGTCCGATCCGGCCGACCTCCAGGTCGCCCAACCTGACGTGCTTCATATCGTTCTCCGTTTCACTGCGGACAGAGGTCGTAGCGGCTGAGCCCCCCGGCCGTGCGCCGCCGGGCCGTCAGGCGTTGGTGACGTGGTAGGTGACGAGCGCCCAGTCGCGTCGCTCGCCTTCCCTGAGGTTCCAGACCTTGATCGACCGCGTGGTCGACTCGCCGGCCCACAGGTAGAACTGGTAGGCGACGCTGTGGGACAGCTCGTTGGTGTTGGAGCTGGCGCCTTCGTAGAAGTCGACGCGCCCGGTGGTGAGGATGTTCCCACCGTACGCGATCTTGTGGGTGGCGAAGACCTCGGTGCGGATCTCACCGCCGCACTTGGCGGAGGGGCGGTAGCTGACGGCCCTCGCGTCCGTGACGAGGCGCGACAGCCGGATCGTCGTCTTGCAGTGCTCGTCGTCGGCCCAGAAGCCAGGCTCGTAGTCGTTGGTCTCGATCACGAGAGTGCCGGAGATGTACCGGGACGCGGTGGCCGACGTGGCACCGGCGGCCGGGGCCGCGCCCACGATGGCCAGGGACAGCAGCCCGGCGGCGGAGGCGATCTTCAGTCCGGTGTGGCGCGGTGAGCTCTTCATGGTCCTCAGTCCCCGTGGATGGTGGGCTCTTCCGTCTCCATTCAGTTGTAGGCGGGATCGCTTGCAGGGACCTTGACACCTCTTTGCGGATTCTCGCGGCGCGCGCGTCAGCGGTGGACGGCGTCCGAGGCGTCCTCCTCGGCGAGGAAACCGCCGGACTGGTGGTGCCACAGGCGGGCGTACGGCCCCTCGGCCTGGAGCAGTTCGCGGTGGTCGCCCTGCTCCACGATGCGGCCCTGGTCGAGCACGATCAGGCGGTCCATGCGGACGACGGTGCTCAGCCGGTGCGCGACCACCAGTGCGGTGCGGTCGCGCATCAGGGCCCACAGCGCCTCCTGCACGAGGATCTCGCTCTCGGAGTCCAGCGCGCTCGTGGCCTCGTCCAGCAACAGGATCGGCGCGTCGCGCACGATGGCGCGGGCCAGGGCGACACGCTGCCGCTGGCCACCGGAGAGCTTCACGCCGCGCTCACCGACCAGCGTGTCGAAGCCGTCCGGCAGGGCCTCGGCGAACTCGGTGACGTGCGCCGCCCGCGCGGCCCGGCGGATCTCGGCGTCGGTGGCACCCGGCCGGGCGAAGGCGATGTTGTCGCGCAGCGACCGGTGGAACATGGCGGGTTCCTGCGGGACGTAGGCGATCAGGCTGCGCAGGTCGGCCTGGCGGAGCAGGGCGATGTCCTGGCCGCCGATCAGGATCCGGCCGCCGTCGATGTCCATGAGACGCAGCAGCAGCCGGGTGAGGGTGGTCTTGCCGCCGCCGGACCGGCCGACCAGCCCGATCTTGGTGCCGGTGGCGATGCGCAGGTCAAGGCCGTCGAACAGGAGCGGGTTGCCGGCGTGCGCGAACCTCACCCGCTCGAACCGGACCCCGGCGTCGGCCGGGCGCAGCGGCTGCGGCTCGTCGGGGTCGGTCACGCCGGGCGGGGTGAGCAGGAGCTCGGTGAACTGGGCGGACTCGGTGAGCACGCTCTCCATGCGGCGGTAGATCTGGTTGAAGTCGAACATGATGCCGATCGAGGTCGTGTAGTAGCTGAAGGTCACCACGATCGCCTCCACGCCCAGGCCGCCGCGCAGGGCGACGGCGAGGAGCAGGCCGGCGGTGCTGGTGATGATCGACAGCGGGGCGACGACGGTGTCCACCCGCAGATTGCCGTAGTCCCAGGAACGGACCGTCAGCCTGCGCTGCTCGGCGAGCCGGGAGCGGTGCTCCAGGGCCTCGCGGTCCTCGGCCGCGAACGCGCGGACCGTGTCCATGTTGGACAGCACGTCGGCGACGTGCCCCGACACCCGTACCTTGGCGGCTTCACGCAGGTCCACCAGCCGCTGGCGGCGGCGGATGAGCGGGGCGACCAGGACACCGGTGACCATGATGAGGCCCACCAGGACGACGACCAGCAGCGGGTGGTACCGCCACAGCACCACCGAGGCGAACCCCAGCGGCACCACCTTGGCCACGATCGAGAACGTGAGCGTGTCCATGAAGCCCTCGAACCCGCCGGAGAAGCTCAGCACCCGCTTGGTCAGCGCGCCGGCGAAGTTGTCGTGGAAGAACGCGGCGTCCTTGGCCAGCAGCTCGTCCATGCCCGTCACGCCGAGCCGCTCCATGCCCCGGGCCTCCGCGCGGTTCACGAAGTGCAGGGCCACCCGCCACAGGATCTCGCCCGCGAGCAGCAGCCCGCCGAAGGCGAGCACGTACGGCAGGAGCACGGCGAGGGTGGCGTCCTCGCCGGCGGACAGCCGGCCCACGATCCCGCCCACCGCCAGCGGCGCCAGGTAGAACAGGCAGGTGTTGCCCGCGGCGGGGAGGAACAGCGCGGGCAGGGCGACCGGCCACTGGCGCAGCAGCTCCCTGCCGTAGTGGCGCAGCGCCAGCAGGACGGCCGATCTCCGGGCGGACGGCGGGTCCTCGAAGGAGCCACGTGATCCCAGCATGGCCATCCGCCCCTCCGAATCCCTGCGCCTACGGCCATGGTGGCGCAGGGCGGGGGCGGGGGGCGAACGATTTTCGGCGGCCCGGGCCACCGCGGGCGAACGAGAGCGGGCCCCCGGTGTGGTGCTCCCGGGGACCCGCTCGCCTGCCTGACCTGGTTCGCTACTTCGTGAGCGGGGCCAGGTCGGGGTCGTTGGCGTAGGCCTCGACGACGTTCGCCTTGGTCACGATCAGCGGCGGCAGCAGGAACGACGGGACGACCTTCACCCCGTTGTCGTACGACTTGGTGTCGTTGACCTCAGGGGTCTTGCCGGCCTGCAGGTCCTTGACCATCTGGATGGTCTGCTTGACCAGGTTGCGCGTGTCCTTGTTGATCGTCGAGTACTGCTCGCCGGCCACGATGGACTTGACCGACTCCGGCTCGGAGTCCTGTCCGGTCACCACGGGGATCGGCTTGCCGGCGCCCTTGACCGAGGTGATGATGGCGCGGGCCAGAGTGTCGTTGGGGGAGAGCACCCCGTCCAGCGTCTTGCTGGTGTAGGTGGAGGTGATCAGCGAGTCCATCCGGCGCTGGGCGTTCTCCGCCTTCCAGCCGTCGGTGGCGGTCTGCTTGATGGCGGTCTGGCCGGAGCCGACCTTCACGTCACCGGAGTCGATCTGCGGCTTGAGCACGCTCATCGCGCCGTCGAAGAAGACCGCCGAGTTGTTGTCGTCCGAGGAGCCGGAGAACAGCTCGATGTTGTACGGGCCCTTGTCCTTCTTGGCCTTCATGCCGTCGAGCAGGGCCTGGCCCTGGAGCTCGCCGACCTTGAAGTTGTCGTAGGCGACGTAGTAGTCGACGCCCTGGGTGTTCTTGATGAGCCGGTCGTAGGCGATGACGGTCGCGCCGGCCGCCTTGGCGGCCTCCACCTGGGTGCTGAGCTGCGCGGCGTCGGTCGCGCCGACGACGATGACCTTGGCGCCCTTGGTGACCATGGCCGAGATCTGCGCCTGCTGGTCGGCGACGGTGGTGGAGGAGCCCGCGTACTGGACGTCGGACTTGAAGCCGGCCTCCTTCAGGCCGTTGGTGAACAGGTCACCGGCCAGGACCCAGTTCTGCGACGTCTTCGCCGGCAGCGCGACGCCGATCAGCGAGTCGGCGGCGAAGCCCTTCGCGGGGGCGGCCGAGCCGCTGGCGCCCGCGGAGGTGTCGTCCGAACGCGTGGAGCAGGCGGTGAGTGCCAGCAGCGCGACGGCACCGGCCGCCACGCCCCTGGCGAGGATATTGCGCATTTCAATGCCCTTCGTAGAAGTAGGACGGGGGCGGAGGCTTGCCGTCCGTCGAACGGTGGCCGTCAACCGGCCACCGGACTCTTGCCTTGTTCCTGGCCCGCCGCCACGGGTGAGGCGGGATCCGCCGGAGGTGTGTCCCGGCGGAACGGTCGTGTCAGCGACTCGATGACCGAGAAGCGCCCCTGCTTCTTGTTGTAGACGTCGAGCGCGACGGCCAGCAGCAGGACCAGGCCCTTGATGATCTGCACCCGGTCGGACCCGACGCCCATCAGCTGCAGGCCGTTGTTCAGCACGGCCATGACCAGGCCGCCGACGATGGATCCGCTGATCGTGCCGAGGCCGCCGGAGACGGCCGCGCCGCCGATGAAGACGGCGGCGATCGCGTCCAGCTCCCAGCCGATGCCGTCCTGCGGCCCGGAGGCGGCGGAACGGGCGACGAAGATCATGCCGGCCAGGGCCGCCAGGACCGACATGTTCATCATCACCAGGAAGTTGACCCGCTTGAGCTTGACGCCGGACAGCTCGGCGGCGCGGGCGTTGCCACCGACCGCGTAGATGTGCCGGCCGCCCGCGGTGTTGCGGGTGACGAACCCGTAGATCACCACAAGGACGCCGAGGATGATCCCGGAGATGGGGAAGCTGGTGCCGACCCGGCCGCCGGCGAACCGCAGGGTCGCGAACACCACGACGAGGATCGGGACGCCGACCCGGATCGCCGAGATCCACATCGGGGTGACGTCGGCGCCCATCTCGCGCCGGGTGCGCCGCGCCCGCCACTCGCGGACCACGACGGCCACGCACAGCACCAGGCCGAGCAGCAGCGTGAGGTTGTTGTACCCGGTGTTCGGGCCGACCTCCGGCAGGAATCCGGCGCCGATGACGCGGAACCCCTCGGGCACGGGGACGGTGTCGGCGTTGCCGATGAACTGGTTGCCGCCCCGGAACAGCATCATGCCGGCCAGGGTGACGATGAACGCGGGCACTCCGACGTAGGCCACCCAGAAGCCCTGCCAGGCGCCGATGACGGCGCCGGCCGCCAGCCCGATCAGGATGGCAGGGAACCACGGTATCGAGTAGTCCTGCATGACCTTGGCGACCACGATGCCGACGAACGCGGCGATCGAGCCCACCGACAGGTCGATGTGCCCGGCGACGATGACCATCAGCATCCCGATCGCCAGGATCAGGATGTAGGAGTACTGGCTCACCAGCGAGACGAGGTTGCCGGAGTTCAGCGTCAGGCCGTCGGTCAGGATCTGGAAGAGCAGGACGATCGCCACCAGCGTGAAGATCATCCCGAACTGCCGGGCGTTGGAGGTCGTTCCTCCGAACAGGGACTTCTGAAGTGCTTTCATGCGGCTCATGATCGCTGTGCCTTCTTCACTGAGGTCATCTGTTTCATCAGTAGCTCGGGGTCGGCGTCCCGCCGGTCGATGTTGCCGGTGATGGTCCCCTCGAACACCGTGTAGATCCGGTCGCACAGGCCGATCAGCTCGGGCAGCTCCGACGAGATGACGATGACGCCTTTGCCCTGTTCGGCGAGCCGCTGGATGATGCCGTAGATCTCGTACTTGGCGCCCACGTCGATGCCCCGGGTCGGCTCATCGAGGATCAGCAGGTCGGGATCGGTGAACATCCACTTCGCCAGCACCACCTTCTGCTGGTTGCCACCCGACAGCGTGGTGACCGCCTCGTCGACGGTGGGGGCCTTGACGCGCAGGCTCTTGCGGTAGCCCTCGGCCGCCCGGTGCTCGCGCACCGGGTCGACCACGCCGTGGGTGGAGACCTTGGACAGCTTGGCGGCGACCATCGAGGTCTTGATGTCGTCGAGCAGGTTCAGGCCGATCGACTTGCGGTCCTCGCTGACGTACGCCAGGCCGTGGTCGATGGCGTCCGACACCGACCTCAGCACGATCTCCTTGCCGTCCTTGAAGATCTGCCCGGAGACGTAGGTGCCGTACGAGCGGCCGAAGATGCTCATCGCCAGCTCGGTGCGCCCGGCGCCCATCAGGCCGGCGAACCCGACGATCTCGCCGCGGCGCACGGTGAAGCTGGACCCCTTGACCACCAGGCGGTCGGCGGAGATCGGGTGCCGGACCGTCCAGTCGCGCACCTCGAAGAAGACCTCGCCGATGTCGGGGGTGTGGTCGGGAAACCGGCTGTGCAGTTCCCGGCCGACCATGCCACGGACGATCCGGTCCTCGTCGACGCCGTCGGCCTTGACGCCGAGGGTCTCGATCGTCTTGCCGTCCCGCAGGATGGTGATCGCGTCGGCGACCTGCGCGAGCTCGTTGAGCTTGTGGGAGATGATGATCGAGGTGATGCCCCGCTGCCGGAAGCCGCGCAGCAGCTCCAGCAGGTGCTGGGAGTCGGCCTCGTTCAGGGCGGCGGTGGGCTCGTCGAGGATGAGCAGCTTCACGTCCTTGGCGAACGCTTTCGCGATCTCCACGAGCTGCTGCTTGCCGACGCCGATGTCCTTGATCAGCGTGTCCGGGTCCTCTTCCAGGCCGACCTGGGCCATCAGCTCCAGCGCACGGCGGTTGGCGATCTTCCAGTCGATCACGCCGCCTCGGCCCGGCTCGTTGCCGAGGAAGATGTTCTCGGCGATGGACATGCCGGGCACCAGGGCGAGCTCCTGGTGGATGATCACGATGCCGGCGTGCTCGCTGGCCCGGATGTCGGCGAACCGGCTCTCGGTGCCCTGGTAGAGGATCTCACCGGAGTAGGTGCCGTAGGGGTACACCCCGCTGAGCACCTTCATCAGGGTGGACTTGCCGGCGCCGTTCTCCCCGGCGATCGCGTGGATCTCGCCGGCCCGCACCATCAGGTTGACGTCGGAGAGCGCCTTGACCCCGGGGAACTCCTTGGTGATCGAACGCATCTCCAGCAGGACGGGTGCGTCGCTCATGAGCCGTTCACCCGGTTCCTGGCCGGTGCCGGGAACGGCCGCGGGGCGGCGGGGTCGCCGTCCCTGGGCCGCCGGAGGGATCCGTGCGCGTCCGGCCGCAGGGGCTCGCGCGACGTCACCAATGACATTCTTGCCTCCGGGGTCGTCATCAGCTCAGGCGGCATCGACCGCGGCCTGAGACGTGGTTCTCCCCAGCGCCGGTCGACGGGGGTGGTCGCGCCCGGGTGGAGTTCCTGGCCGGACACGATCCCGAGGGAGGAAAGGGTTGACGCGCATGACGATGGTGGTTTCCTCCGATCGGGCTATGACATCGTTGTCAGGCAGGCAGCGGGTAGAGACTCCTCCCGTGTTACGGGCATGTCAACTGGGGCCGTTTCAATGTAGCCGTTTCGTGACGCATCCGGGACGTACAGGGTGTCCCACCTCACACGATGCACCGTCCGGGCCGCCAGGGCGGCGCCGGATCGCGGGCCATCGGCCCTGCCGTACGCGGCCGTCCTGGACCGGTCGCGCACGGTTCAGCGCGGGGGGACGCCCCGCGTCACCAACTCGGTGGGGAGCACTATCGTACGCGGCCACGAACGGTCGCCCCCGATGCGGCGGAACAGCAGTTCGGCGGCGGCCCTGGCGAGCTCGCGGGTGTCGTAGGCGATCACCGTCAGCGGGTACGGCGACAGGCGGGCCATGTCGAAGTCGTCGAACCCGAGCAGCGCGGCGTCGCTGCCGCGCCGGTGCAGCTCCTCGATCACCCCGAGGGTGATCCGGTTGTTCAGGCTGAAGAAGGCGGTCGGCGGATCGGGCCGTTCGAGCATCTCCGCGACGGCGCGTGCGGCCGCCGCCGGATCGCGGACGCCGTCGCGGACCAGCCGGGTGTCGTACGGCACACCGGCAGGGGCCAGCGCGTCCTGCGCACCGTCGAGCCGCTCGCGCATCGTGTAGACGCCGATCGAGTCCAGCAGGATGCCGATGCGGCGGTGGCCCGCCTCGACGAGCCGGCGCACCCCGGCCAGCGCGCCCCCTCGGTTGTCGAGCAGCACCGTGTCGGCGAGCAGCCCGCCGGCCGGCCGGTCGAGGAAGACCATGGGGGTGCCGAGCTCGACCTCGGCGCGCAGGAACGAGTGGTCGTCGCCGGCCGGCACCACGAGCAGCCCGTCGACGCGGCGGGCGCACATGTCGCGCAGCAGCTGCCGCTCGCGCCCCGGGTCCTCCTCGGAGCTGGCGATGATGAGCATCGTGTCGTGCTGCCGGGCGATCTCGGCGGCGGTTCCCGCGATCGTCGCGTAGAACGGGTTCGCGATCTCCTCGATCAGCAGCCCGATCGTGGCCGTGGTCTGCCCGGAGCGCAGCGAGCTGGCCAGCAGGTTGCGGCGGAAGCCGAGTTCGGCGACGGCGGCGAGCACCCGTTCGACGAGCTCGGGCTGGACGTGCGGCGCGTTGTTCACCACGCGCGAGACGGTCTTCAGGCTCACCTTGGCCCGGGCCGCCACATCCGTCATGGTGGGCCGCCTCGTCCTACCGGCGTCGCTAGCCATGGACGGAACCATATCGGTACCCGCCGCTATTGTGACAACGTTGTCCAAGCCATAGGAGTCCTCTCGTGTCCGATCTCGCCCTCGCCGTCGACATCGGCGGGACCAAGGTCGCCGCCGCCCTGGTCACCGCCGACGGGACCGTCACCGAACGCCGGGTGCGGCCGACGGCCGGGTCCACCGACCCCGAGGCGGTCTGGCGCCCGGTGGCCGCTCTGGTGTCGGAGGTGCTCGCGGCGGCCGGCACGGCGCGGGTGGCCGGCGTCGGCGTCGGCTCGGCCGGCCCGATCCACCTGCCTGAGGGTTCGATCAGCCCGGTCAACATCCCGGCCTGGCGCCGCTTCCCGCTGCTGGGCCGTATGGCCGAACTGGTCCCCGGGGTCCCGGTCCGGCTCGCCGGCGACGGCGGCTGCGCGGCGGCGGGGGAGCACTGGCGGGGCGCCGGGCAGGGCGTGGACGACCTGCTGGGCATCGTCGTCTCCACCGGCGTCGGGGGCGGCCTGATCCAGGCCGGGCGCCTGTTCTGCGGGCCGAGCGGCAACGCCGGGCACATCGGCCACATGGTCGTCGACCTGGACGGCCCCCCCTGTCCGTGCGGCGGGTGCGGCTGCGTCGAGGCGATGAGCAGCGGGCCGAGCATGGTCGCCTGGGCGCTGCGCGCCGGGTGGAAGGCGCCCGTCCCCGCGCCGGCCGGGCAGGACCTCGCGGCCGCCGCGCGGGCCGGCGACCCGTACGCGGGCGAGGCGTTCCGGCGGTCCGGCCGCGCGCTCGCGGCGGGCATCGTCTCGACGGCGGCCATCTGCGACCTGTCCCGTGTGGTGATCGGCGGCGGCGTCGCGGCCGCCCACGACCTGCTCTTCCCGCCGCTGCGCGCGGCCATCGCCGAACACGGCCGGCTGGCCTTCCTGCGCGGGCTGACGGTGACGACGGCGACCCTCGGCAACTCCGCCGGCCTGGCCGGCGCCGCCGCCCTGATCCTCGCCCCGGACACCTACGCCGGCCGCGGCGTCGCCTCCTCCACCTGACCCCCGGCACCCCCCACGGCCGCGAACCGCTCTGACCAGGCGCGTTCGATCTTGACAACGTTGTCTCGGTGAAACGCCGTCAGCCGGTCCGCAGACGGTGGCGGGACCTGATTCTCGTCGCCGTCATGTACACCACGAGCACGGCGAACAGCAGTACCGCCCCGGTCACCAGGGGGTTGACGAAACCGGGGACCAGATCGGCGCCGCACGTGGTGTCGTGCAGCGGCCACATGCTCTGCGATCCGCCGGCGGGGCCGCGGTGGCCGTACGCGTAGGTTCCCGGACTCGCGAGCGCGCAGCGGTCGTCGGGGTCGGTCCACGCCCCGGCGGTGGTCGTCCTCAGCCCGTACGCGTAGGCGGTGACCGCCGTGCACGCCGCCGCGGCGGCCAGCGTCCACCCCGCGCGGCCCGCCGCCCGGCGTTCACCGAGAAGGGCGAGCACGGCCGACACCACCAGCACGAGGACGGCCACCACGCCCACCGGCCATGCCAGCCCGAGCAGCAACAGCACGACAAGGAGAAGGAACTTCACCGCGTCCATTGGCGCGCAAGCATAACCACCCCCTACGCGCGCGGCGGCCCCCCACCATCACACGCGAGCACCGGAACCCCTGCCCGGGTCACTCGATCAGGCGGGCGAAGGCGGCGGGGGTGACGATGGGGATCCCGTAGCCCCGGGCCTTGCGCGCCTTGCCGGACAGGGTGTCAGGGTCGGCCGCGACCAGCAGGCGGACCCTTTTTGTCACGTTGGGGTGGGACACGTAACCGGCCCGGCAGGCGCGTTCCTCCCAGGCCTCGCGCCCGCCGTCCATGTCGCCGGTGAAGGCGACCAGGTCGCCCGGCCGGAGGGCGTACCGGGTGAGCGGCACGGCGGGGGTCGTGCAAGCGAGGGCGTCGGCGACCGCCTGGGCGGGCATCCGCAGGAGGCGCGCGACGAGTTCGAGTTCGTGGCGCTCCCCGGGGGTGACGACCCCGTCGGCCTGGGCGAGCCGGGCGAGCGCCGCCAGATAGTCGCTGTGCAGCCGCTCCACGTCGGCGCGGCACAGGTCGAGCCGGGTGGCGAGCTCCACCAGGGCGTCGGCCTCGCCCGCGGAGATGTGGTGGTCCAGGAGCACCCGATCGAGGAGGGCGAGGTAGGCGTCGGCCTGCGCGGGTTCGAAGGCCCGGGGGAGGCGGTCGACAAGACGTGCGAGGAAGTGGTCGTCGCGTTCGGCGGCCACGCCCCGCGGGACCCACGGCGTGCCGGTGTCCGGGATCGCCGGCCAGCGGGCCCCGGCCGCGTGACGCAGGTGCGGGTGCCACGGAGAGGCGGGACGGGACAGATCGAGGTAGTGACGCAGGAGGCCGGCCGTGGCGCGGGCGTCCACGAGCGCGTCGTGGTGACCGTCGAGGGGGATCCCGGCCTCGGCGCAGCACCCGGCGAGGTTGCGCGGGGCGCGGGGGAGGAACCGGGTGGCCTCGGTCATCGTGCAGATGCCCAGCCCGTCAAGGGAAAGGGGCGGCGCACCGACGAGAGCGAACTCGTGTCGCAGGAAGCCCAGGTCGAATCGGAGGTTGTGCGCCACGAGGGCACGGCCGCGCAGCAGGCCGGTCAGGGTCCCGGCGATTTCGGCGAACCTCGGGGCGTGGCGGATGTCGGCGGCGTCGATGCCGTGGATGTGCCGAGGGCCCAGGTCGCGCTCGGGATTCACCAGCGTGCCCCATTCGCCGGTGGGTTCCCCGGACGGGTCGAGATGGACGATGCCGACCTCGACGATCCGGTCGTGCCATGAGGGCCGCAGGCCGGTGGTCTCCAGATCGAGAACGGCGTAACCGACCGGCTCATTCGCCATTTCTTCCCCTTTCCGCAGCGGACGTCATCGACGATTCCACGATCGAGGGAAAGGGGAAATGCCGATGCGCGCACTGTGATCGGCTCGTGACAGGAGCGGGGATTCGCTCGCGCCGGAATGGTGAAATGCGACCGAGGTCGGTGATGGGTATTGCTTGGTTTTATGGTGATTTGTCCTGATGAATACCCCGGTCCGGGTCAGGATGATGAAAGCGTCACCAGGCCGGGTACCTCGCTGAAATCTGAACGGCTTCGCCGGCAGGCGGTCCACCGGGCCGGTCGTCCCCGATATTCGGCTGCAATGGCGCTGCAATGTCGGGTGGGACTCTCGAGGACGGTCGCCGAGGGTTTCGGATGCCGATTCGGGAGCGGTCAGCGGGGGAGGCATTGTGGGCGGCGTCGTCGGGACGGTGGGCTCGGCCGTCCGCCTGTGCCGTGACCGGGGGGAGTTCCTGCGGCGGGCCGGGGAGTGGACGGTGGATCGGCCGTTCCCGCTGCTCGAGGGGCCCGCGCTGGACCGGTACGTGTCGCTGTTCCCGCAGGGCGTGCTGCCTACCGTCGTGCCGGAGGCCCGGCCGGGGCTGGTGCTGTCGGCGGGAGGCGAGTTCGGCGCGGCCGCAGGGTGGATGCTCGCCACCGCGACCGGCCGCCCGCACCGGCATGTTCCCGCCGGACGCCTGACCGCCGAGCTGGCCGCCCGTCCCGAAGAGACGGTCGCGGTCGTGGGGCTCGCCGGCGAGCTGTCCGAGGCCGGGGACTGGCCCGGGGCCGCGGGCAGTCCCGTCGGCGTGGTCACGGGCCGCACCGAGGAGTCGCTGGCCTGCCTGGTCTACCGCACGCTGACCGTCGAGGCGGCCGGCGAGGACAGGGTGTTCGTCGGCTCGCACCCGATGCTGCCCGGCGCCGGGGAGGCGGACGCGCTCGAACTCGCCGAGTTCGGCCACGTACGCGCGAACCGGGTACGGCTCCTCGTCCTGCGCACCTACGGCCGCGAGTGCTGCGCCGGCCTGGTCGACGGCATCATCTGCGGGCGCTCGGACGCCCTGGACGTCGTGCCCCGGCCGGTGGCCCCCGGACTGCGGGCCACGCCCTGCCTGCGGGGCGAAGGGTGCTTCCGCCGAGACCTGGGCGAATCGGACCGCCTGCCCGCACGGGACCTGCACGCGACGCTGGTGATGGCGCAGAGCTGCGCGTCCGTCGCCGTCGGGGTCAACGCCTATCCGACGGACATCGGTCTTGGGCTCGGCTTCCTTGACGGGACGGCGGTGGCGGTGATCGGGGCGGTGGGCCTCCACCTGGAGCATGCCCGCGCCCAGGTGGAGCTGGAGGACGCGCTGGCGGACGGTGTGCCGCTCGGCGAGGTGGTCCGCCGCATGAACGAGCACGGGTATCCGATCCAAGGTGATCTGACCAGGTTCGGCCTGCTGGGCGACCCTGGTCTCACCCTGCGTCCTGGTCCTGGCCCCGACCTCGGCAGCGGGTCGCGTCCCGGTCCCGATCCTGGCCCCGGCGCAGGGTCGCGTTCTGACGCCGGCCCTGAGGGTCGCGGTACGGGCGGTGGTCCGCGGAGGCGGGAGGACGAGGGCGTGGTCGCGTCGTTGCGGCGGCTGAACGGTGTGGTCGTGCCCCGGCTGGAACGCCTGTGCTGGTTCGGGCTGGAGATCGACGAGGCCGAGGTCGACGCGATCCGCGCGCGCGTCCGCGAGATCTGCCGTGACCTGCTCGACCCCGGGACGGCCCGATCGGCCGCCGCCGTCGCGGCCGACCTGGCCGAGGTGCAGCGGCGCGCCGCCGAATCGCTGGCCGGCCGGATATACACCTCCGGATGGGACTTCGCCGGCGGCGCCTTCGGTGGCCTGCGTCAGGTCGGCAGGACCGACGAGGTGTGCCCCAACTGCGGCAGGGCGACGGCCGCCCTGCTCCGCCTCCGGCACCGCGTCGAGGAGGACGTCCACGTGACGACGCTGGTCTGCCGGCGGTGCGGGGACCTGTGGTGGACCACGGAACCGGGCGACCCGTCCATCACCATGAGCGGGGTGCTGGACGTGGACGCCGCCCGGGGTACGACCGCGTACGTCGAGAGGGAGATCGCCAACCTCGGCGGCGAGACCGTGCGCGGAGGCGCGGGGTTCGCGTTCAAGGCCCGCAGCGCCCTCGGGCTGCCGCCCGCCTGGAGCACGGGCGCCGAGGTGGGCGCGGGCGAGGTCCACCGGCTGCGGGTCCCCGTCGACCTGCGCTTGTACACCCCTCGGCCCGACACCCACACCGGGATCTTCGTCGCCCTGCTGGACGGGGTCTACGTCGCATCGCTGACGATGCTGAAGCTGGCCTGACGCACCGCCCGGCCGCTCACCGGCCGGGTACGACGACACCGGACCGGAAGGGTACCGAGACGATGAGCTGGGGAGACCGAGGCGGTCGCGGCCGACTCGAACTGCTGGTGTCCGCCCAGGCCGAGCGCGATCCCGGCGCCCGCGCCGTCGTGGACGGCGCCGCCGAGTGCGGGTACGGCGAACTGGAGAACCGGGCGAACCGGCTCGCCCGGGCCCTGGTCGACCAGGGGGTGGGGCCGGGCGACCGGGTCTGCCTGATGGTGCCGAAGTCCGTCTCGGCGATCGTGGCCGTCCTCGGGGTCCTGAAGTCGGGGGCGTGCTACGTCCCGATGGACACCGCGAGCCCCGCCCGCAGGCTCGGCCGGGTGCTGCGCCGGTGCGGGCCGTGCTGGGTGGTCGCCGACCCGGGCGTGTCCGGCCTGGTGGCGGGGTGCCTGGACGAGGCGGGCCCGTCGAGCGTGCGCGGCGTGCTGTGGCTCGGCCCGGTCCCCGAGGACTTCACCGCGCCGGCGGCGGTGCGCCCGCCCGTGGTCCCGGTCGGCCTCGACGACGGCCCCGCCGAGCCGCCGCCGGTGCGCGGCGACGCCGGCGACCTTGCCTACATCATGTTCACGTCCGGCTCGACGGGCGAGCCGAAGGGGGTGCCGGTCACCCACGCGAGCGTGCGGCACTTCACGTCGTGGGCGAACACGCGCTTCGGGCTCGGGCCCGGCGACCGCGTCTCGGGGCACGCGCCGCTGCACTTCGACATCTCGGTGTGGGACGTCTTCGGTGCGCTGACCTCCGGCGCCCGGCTGTACCTGGTGCCGCCGCACGCCAACCTGCTGCCGAGCCTGACCGCGGACTTCCTCCGGCGGACCGGGCTGACGCAGTGGTTCTCCGTCCCGTCCGTGCTGGTGCAGATGGCGCGCCGGGACGTGGTGGCGTACGGGGACTTTCCCGACCTGCGCCGGCTCATCTGGGTGGGGGAGGTGTTCCCGGCCGCCGCCGTGCGCTACTGGATGGAACGGCTCCCGCACGTCGAGCTGACCAACGTCTACGGTCCCACCGAGACGACGATCGCGAGCAGCCACCACACCCTGACGTCGGTCCCGGGGCCGGGCGCGCCGCCGGTCCCGATCGGCCGGGCGATCCCCGGGGAGCGGCTCGCCGTGCTCGGCGCGGACCTGGCGCCGCTCGCGCCCGGCGTCGTCGGCGACCTGCACATCGCCGGCGCGGGGCTGAGCCCCGGCTACTGGCGGGATCCGGCCGCGACCGCCGCCGCCTTCCGTGAGGCCCCCGGGGGCGAACGCTGGTACCGCACCGGCGACCTGGCCGCCATGGACGCCGAGGGCGTCTTCCACTTCCACGGCAGGGCGGACCGCCAGGTCAAGGCGCGCGGTCACCGTGTCGAGCTGGACGAGATCGCCGTCGCGCTCGGCCGGGTGCGCGGGCTGTCCGCCGGGGCGGTGGTCGCGGTGTCCGGCGACGGCTTCGAGGGGACCGAGATCTGCGCGGCGTACGTGCCCGTGCCGGGCGGGGGTCGCGGCCCGGCCGAACTGCGGGCCGAGCTCGCGGGCACCCTGCCGCCGTACATGGTGCCGACGCGCTGGCTGGTCCTCGACTCGATGCCGATGACCCCGAACGGGAAGACCGACCACCGCGCGATCGAACACCGCTTTCTGGACGCCACTCGGCGCCCGTCCGGGCACGGGTCCCCGGACGCCGATCGGCGCCCGGCCGGGCCGGGGTCCGCCGATCGGTGCGCGGATACGCGTGGGTCCTTGGAGAGGGAGGTCGGGGCATGAGAGGGGACGATTCGGTCGCCGGGCGCGTCGCGGCGCTGATGCGCGACTCGATGTTCGTGGACCCGCCGGACGACACGACCGACATCGTCGCGAGCGGGCTGATCGACTCGATGGGGTTCATGCGGCTCTTCGCCCTGCTGGAGGACGAGTTCGGGATCGAGGTCCGGTCCGCCGACCTGCGATTGGACCATTTCCGGACGATCGAGCGCATCGCGGGGTTCGTCCGCGACAAGCGCGCGGCACGACAACCGGCCGGCGACCATGCCGCGACGTGACGTCCCCGCCGGGGCGCGGCGATGACGTCCTACCGGATCACGGCGTACGAGCCACGTCATCGGGACGAGGTCACCCGGTTCCAGGAGCTGCTGTGGGGCGGGGGACCGCGCGGGAACGGGGACTACCTCGACTGGAAGTACCGGCGTAACCCCTACCTGGACCACCGGTACGTCACGCTGGCGTGGGCGGGCGCGGAGCTGGCCGGGATGGTGGGCGCCTTCGGCGCCATGTGGGAGGTGGGCGGGGCGCGGGTGATGCTGCCCTGCCTGGCCGACACCGTGGTGGCGCCCGCGCATCGCGGCGGTCCCCTGTTCGGGCGGATGCTCGACGACCTGGTGGATCGGTTGCGCGGCGACGGGGTGCCCTGGCTGCTCGACTTCGGCGACCAGCCGGCCGGGCCCGCCATGCTCATGCAGGGCTGGCGCGCCATCGGCCCCTGGCCCACCGCCTCCGCGCCCCCGACCCTCTCCCAGACCCTGGCCGACTCCCCGACCTTGGCTGTTTCCCAGACCCCGACCGCCTCCCAGACCCCGACCGCCTCCCAGGCGCCAGCCGTCTTGTGGGGGGTGCGGTCCGGGCTGCGGATCCGGGCGGCCGGGGCGGACGGGCTGGGGGCGATGGCGGCGCTCGCCACGGGGCTCCCGTCCCAGGCGGGCATCCGGCACGTACGCGACCTCGAGTACCTGACGTGGCGGAACCAGAACCCGCTCGCCCGCTACTTCCACCTCGTCGCGGAACCTCCCGGAACCGAACCTGAACCGCCGGGCCACGGACCGGAGCGGGACGGCATCGGACCGGAACCGCCCGTTACCGGACGGGGGCGCGCCGGGGCCGCAGGGGCGAGGGCGCCGGCCGGTTACCTGGTCGCGCACCGGCCAGGACCGGCGCAGGACGGGGCGCCGACCACGATCGTCGAGTGCGAGGCGACCGGCGACGACGTCTGGACGGACCTGCTGGCGGCGGCCCTGTCGGTGCTGCCAGGTCCGTCCATCGATATGTGGGCGCGCGACATCGGCGACGCCCGGCGCGCGGCCCTTCCCTCGCTCGGCTTCCGGCTGGACGAACCGACCGGGCGGCTCACCCGCGACGGCCACCTGCCCAATCTCCTGGTGCGCCCGACCGGCGCGCCGATCCTCTCACCGGCGCTCACCGGTCTCGACGTGCCGTCCGCCTGGGACCTGAGGGCCGTCTGCGGACGAAGCTGGCGCTGACCCCGGCCGCAGGGTGAAGGCGGAGTCGAGGCTCGCCGGTCCGGCCGGTGGCCTCGATATTCGTGAAGGAAAGGCGGCCCGGCGCTATTCCGGCCCGGTTTCCGGGAGTGCAACGACACTGCAACCTCGGGTGAGAGATTCGGAACTCCACGGCCTCCGGTCGCCTTTCGGCGCGGTTCCGGAAAAGCCGAAGGAATGCCGTGACCGGTCATCGGGAAACGCCCCGGGATCGGCCGACCGAATCATCGCGGAGGAGAAATGCCGGAACGGGGAATGGTCGAGGAGAGACCCGGTGGCGGGGTTTTCGAGGCGCCGCTGCTGATCTGTGACTGGGCCGCGGACGGGGGCGTGGACGGCACCACACAGTGGCTCGGGATCGACATGACGCCCCACCCCACGCGGGTGCTCAAGACCAGGGCCGCCACCGGCCGCTCGCTGGTGACCTCCGGGCATCTCGGTGCCGACCTGCTGCACCTGCCCGCGGGCGAGGGATTCCTCCCGCACACCCACCCGGGGGACCATCTGCTGATCGTGGTGGGCGGGCACGGCACGATCACCGTCGACGGGGCGATCACCGCGACCGCGCCCGGCCAGGTGTACATGGTCAGAGGCGCGGTGCCGCACGCGGTGGGCGCGGTCACCGACCATGTCATCCTCGCGGTCGGCGCGCCGCACCGGCTCCTGGACAGCCCCGAGCGGCAGGACCTCACCGAGTACTCCGCGCTGCTGACCTCCTTCGGCACCATCAGCTGCCGGATCTGCGGCGTCGCCGCGACCGGAGGCGAGGAGCTGGAAGGGCTGGGCTGCCCTCATTCCCCGCACCGGTTCGGGTGAACGGCGGCGCGGGGCGTTCGCGTGCCCCCGAAGGTCCCGCGGTCCAGCGCCCCGTGACGTCCGCCGGGCTCCTCGCGCCCCTGACGGCGGAGCGGGAGACCGGGCGGCTGTTCGACACCGCGCCGCGCCGGCGGTCGCCCGGCCTGCCGGCGTCGGCGCACGCGGCGGCCCTGCGCGCGGCGGACATGAAGGGCGTCCGCGAGGAGTTCCACCCGGGCGTCGACGAGCGGACGATCGAGGTGTACGCGAGGGCCCGCGACGCCGGCGACCCGTTCGAGCTGCGCGACCTGTGGCTCGGCCGGGTCGAGCACGAGCTGGGCCCGCACAGCCGCCGCCCGGAACTGGCCGGGCTGTGGCGCGCCAGCCGGGTGCGGCGGGCCGTGGACGCCGAGGAGGTCCTGGCGTCCCGCGCGACCGTCCGTTTCGTCAAGGAGCTTTTCAACTCCTTCTTCCGCGACGACCTGTACGGCGACTTGCGGGGGGACGCCGAGTTCATCCTGTCGGGCGGGTCGGTGGACGAGCGGGCGTGGGGCCTTCCCGACACGCTCAAGCACTGCCTGCGGTTCGCCCTCGACCGCGACTGGTACGGCTACTCCGATTCCAGGGGCCGGATCCCGGCGCGCGAGGCGGTCGCCGCGTACGAGAACGCGCGCATCGAGGGCTCGCCCTACGAGGCGGGCGGGGTGGCCCTGACCATGGGCGGCACGTTCGCTATCAGCACGCTCGCCGACTTCGTCCTGCTGGGCGCCCCGGCGACCGGCGCTCCGGCGCTGTGCGGCATCCCGAACTACCCGCCGCTGGTGGAGGCCATCGCGCGACGGCGCGCGACCCGGCTCGTGCCGCTGCCGTCGACGTCGGGACGCGTGGACGTCGACGGGCTGATCGCCGCGCTGACGCCCGCCACGCCGCTTGTCATGCTCCAGACGGCGGCCAACCCCACCGGGGCGGGCATCGCCGAGGAGGACCTGGCCCGGCTGATCCGGGCCGCGTCGCCGTCCACGATCATCCTGCTGGACGAGTGCCACGAGTGGCTGGGCGCCTCCGGGCGGTTCTCGCCGCTGCGCGCCTCGGCGAACGTCGTGCGGGTCTCCAGCCTGTCGAAGATGTGGTCGGCACCGGGCCTGAAGATCGGCTGGATCCTCGCCGACCCCGCCTTCGTCGAGTCGTACTACGAGCACGCCTCCACGACGTTCGGCGGGCCGCCGTCGTTTTTGTACACGCTGGTGGAGGTGCTCGCCCGGATGGAACGCTGGCTGGTCACGGGCGTCCTGGAACCGGGGGCCGCCGAGGTGGCCGAGTTCGAGGGCGCCTACGGGCTCGACCCCCGGCGGCTGCGGGCGGCCTACCAGGCGTACCGGCACGACCGGCTCACCCGCGAGGCCGAGCTGACCGTGGTCCGCGACGCCGCCCTGGCCGGGCTCACCGAGGCGTCGGTGTCGGTGGTGCGCCCCCGGTACTCCATCAACGCGGCCGTCGACTTCCCCGGGTGGGACGACTCCTACCTGTGCTTCCGCGACGTGCTGCGGCGGACGGGCGTCGCGGTGTTCCCCGGCGTCCTCACGTTCTGCCTGTCGGGCGGCACGGTCCGGGTGACGACGGCCCAGCCGTGGGAGGACCTGTCCCCGGCGATCTCCCGCATCCACGACGCGTTCACCCTGACCCCGGGAAGGCGATGACATGCCCCAGACACCCGCCCAGACGACCCGGGGACGCGCCTGCGCGTCCCCCGAGGACGATCGGACGACCCGGGGAGGCGATGACGTGTCCCGCGAAGACGACCAGACGTCCCAGAGAGGTGCCCGCGTGTCCCGGCCCGTGGTCGAGGGGGTCTTCGCCGAACGGCCCGGCGACCCGCACGTCCGCGCGCGGCGCGAACTGCTCGACGGCAGGTCGGAGCTGCCCGCCCCGGACGTGCCGGTTCGCACGGCCCGCGCGAACGACTTCCCGAACGCCGGCGGGGGAGCGCTGCTTGCCGGACTGGGCCGGCGGGGGCTCGCCGTGGCGGCGCTGGACCGGCCGCTGACCAACGACCGCTTCCTGGCCCTCGGCGCGCTGCTCGGCCGGGCGATGCCCGAGACCGACCCGTCCGTCCGGCCGTACGTGGAGGACGACGTCATCCTCAACCTGGTCACCGAGCACGAGGCGACCCCGGACGTCGCGCTCCAGCCGTTCGCGGCCAGCCCGCTGACCCTGCACAGCGAGGGCAGCGGGCGGCCCGCCGCCGGGCAACCCCGGTACATCGTCCTGATGTGCCTGGAACCCGGTGCCGCGACCGGCACACAGACCGTCCTGGTCCCCATGGCGGACGTGGCCCGCCGGCTGACGCCCGCCCAGGCGGACGTGCTCTCGCGGACCCGCTACCGCCGCAACGAGCGTGGCCCGGCCATCCTGCGGTACGCCGGGGGCCGCCCGGTCTTCTCGTTCCGGGACTTCGGCTCGCAGCCCCTGGAGTGGACCCACACCGGCGGCGCCGGCGCGGCCGAGGTCGACAAGGCCATCCGCGCCCTGCTCGCCGCCATGTACACCGGGGGCGCCGCCGGCACGCGATGGCGCCCGGGTTCGCTGGTGGTCATCGACAACACGTTCCTGTTCCACGGCCGCACGGCGGGGCTGGTCGACCCCTCGGTCCCGCGACGGCACCTGCGGCGCCTGCGGATCGTCGCGTGAACCGGCAGACGGTCGACGACCGGCCTTCCCCGACCCGGCCGCGCCTGACGCGGTTGCGCGCGATGGCCCCGGAACCGGGCGCCGCCCGCGTCCTCGCGGCGGCCACGCTGGTCAACACGTTCGGCAACGGCCTGTGGATGACGTGCGCCGCGTTCTTCCTGACCCGGTCCGCCGGGCTCGCCGTCTGGCAGGTCGGGGCGGGCCTGACGCTGGCCGCGCTGGTGTCGACGCTGGTCAGCACCCCGATGGGCTACCTCGCCGACAGGTACGGGCCGAGGGGGATGCTCGTCGGGTTCCTGCTCGCCCAGTCCGCCGCCGGCGCGGCGCTCGTCCTGGTGGGGTCCTTCCCCGCGTTCCTGGTCGTCTCCGCGCTCATCGCGGTCACCGACTCCGGGGCGGCAGGCGCGCGCGGCTCGCTCATCGGCGGCGCCGTCCCGGCAGGCGAGCGGGTCCGCACCCGCGCCTACCTGCGCGCGGTCACCAACGTGGGCCTGGCCGGGGGCGCCGCCTGCGCCGGGTTCGGCATCGCGGTGGACACCAGGCCCGCGTACCTGGTGATGATCCTCGGCAACGCGGCCACCTACCTGGTCGCGGCGGCGATCTGCGTCCGGGCGCCGTCCCCGCCGCCGGCCAGGCCCCCGGCGGGCGGGCCACGGCTGGTCGCGCTGCGGGACCTGCCGTTCCTGGTCTACACCGTCGTCGACGGGCTGTCGTCCACGCACTTCGTGCTCATCCAGCTCGTGGTGCCGTTGTGGATCGCCGCCCGCACCGAGGCGCCGCGCTGGCTGGTCGCGGTGCTGTTCGTGCTCAACACGACGGCCGTCGTGGCGTTGCAGGTGCGCGCCTCCCGGGGCACAGACACGCCGTCCGGCGCGGCCAGGGCGTCGCGGTCGGGCGGGATCTGCGTCGCCGTGGCCTGCCTGCTGTTCGCCGGCTCCTCCGGGACGCCGGCGCCGGTGGCCGTGGCGCTGCTCGTCGCCGGGGCACTCGCGCATGTGATGGGCGAACTGCGCCAGTCGGCGGCCGGTTGGAGCATCTCCTTCGCGCTGGCCCCGCCGCACGCGCAGGGGCAGTACCAGGGCGCGCACTCGATGGGCATCCTGCTCGGGCACGTCATCGCCCCGGCGGCGCTGACCGGCCTCGTCTTCGGCGGCGGCACGCTGGGCTGGCTCGTGTGCGCCGCGGTCTTCGCGGCGCTGGGCTTCGCCGTGGCCCCCGTCGTCCGCTGGGCCGAGCGCACCCGCTGACGGCCGCCCGCGCTCTGCAACCGGAATGCAAAGCCGGTTGGCAGCCTTCGAGGGCGGGCGGATCCGCCGTGCCGCGACGCGAGACCGACAGAAGGTGGGCATGCGTACAAGCCAGGAGTCCGAGCACGCCGGGACGGCGGCGCGGGAGGAGCCGGTCGCTCCCGCGCGCCTCGACCGTATCTTCGAGGCGTGGGTGGAGCCGGTCACCCCGGCACGCCTCGACCGGATCTTCGAGGCGCGGGTGGCTCGCGCGCCGGGCGCCCCGGCCCTGGAGTCCGGGGACCTGCGGCTCACCTACGAGCAGCTCGACGCGGTGGCCGGCCGGCTGGCCCGCCATCTTGTCGCGGGCGGCCTCGGCCCCGAGGCGATCGCCGCCATCGTCCTGCCGCGCGGCGCCGCCATGGTGGTGGCGATCCTCGCGGTCGCGAAAGCGGGCGCCGCGTACCTGCCGATCGACGTGACCGTCCCGGCCGCGCGGACCGCGTTCATGCTGGCGGACGCGAACCCCACTTGCGTGATCACTTCTGCGGAGCCCCGGGCCGCGCTCGGGGGCTGGCAGGGGCCCATCGTGACCCTGGACGACAAGGGCTCCTACCCGGACACCGCCGGGTCCCCGGGCGAGGGCTCCGACCTGGACATCGCCGGGCCGCTGGGCGAGGCGTCCGACCTGGACGCCGATGGATCTCCAGGTGAGGGGTCCACCCCGGACACCGCCCGATTCCCGGCCGGGGGAACCCTTACGGACGCCACCGGTGGCACCGGTGGGGGCGGCCGGGCAGGGGAGTGGTCGCCGGACCTGGCCGCGTACGTGATCTACACCTCGGGGTCCACCGGCCGGCCCAAGGGCGTCGTCGTCACCCATCGCGGGCTCGCCGCGCTGGCCCGTTCCCTGGTGGACGGGCTGCGGCCGGGGCCGGGCAGCCGGATCCTCCAGGTGTCCTCGCCCGGCTTCGATGCCTTCGTCCTGGAACTGCTCATGGCCTACGCCTCAGGCGGCACGCTCGTCGTGCCCGGCGCGGACCTGATGGCCGGCGAGACGCTGGCCACCGCGCTGCGCGAGCACCGGGTGACCCACGCCCTCATCGGCCCGGCCGCGCTCGCCGACCTGGAACCCGACGGCCTGGACGGTCTGAAGTGCCTGGTCGTCGGCGGCGAGGCCTGCCCGGGACCCCTGGTGGCCCGGTGGTCGGCGGGCCGCCGCATGGTCAACGCCTACGGGCCGACCGAGGTGACCGTGTGCGCGACGATGAGCGACCCGCTGTCGGGCGGGGGCACCCCGGCGATCGGCCGTCCTGTCCGCGACGCCCGGGTCCACGTCCTGGACGACCGGATGCGCCCGGTGCCGCCGGGCGTCCCCGGCGAGGCGTACGTGGCCGGGCCCGGCCTGGCGCGCGGCTACCTGAACCGCCCGGGCCTGACGGCGCGGCGGTTCGTCCCCGACCCCTATGGGCCGCCCGGCTCGCGGATGTACCGCACGGGCGACCTGGTACGGCGGGCCGCCGACGGCCAGATCGAGTTCCTCGGCCGGGCCGACGAGCAGGTGAAGCTGCGCGGGTTCCGCGTCGAACCCGGCGAGATCGAGTCGGCCCTGATGGGATGCCCGGGGGTCCGCCAGGCCGTCGTGACGGCACGCGAACCCCGCCCGGGGGACCGGAGGCTGGTGGCCTACGTCGTCGCGGCGGGCGGGTCCGTCCCGAGGGCCGCCCTGTTGCGCGCGCACCTCGCCGCCGGCCTGCCCGACCACATGGTGCCCTCCCTGTTCGTGTTCCTGGACCGCCTGCCGCTCACCACGAGCGGGAAGGTCGACCGCCTGGCCCTGCCGGAGCCGGACCTCGGCGCCGGCGCCGGTCCTGGCCGCGCGCCCCGTACGGCCCGGGAGGAGGCGCTCTGCGCGCTGTTCGCCGACGTGCTCGGCGTCCCCAGGATCGGTGCCGACGACGACTTCTTCGCGGCCGGCGGCGACTCGCTGATGGCGACGCGGCTCATCCGCAGGATCCGCGAGGAGACCGGCGTCCCGGTGAGCGTCCGCGTGTTCTTCCAGGCGCGCACGGTGGCCGGCATCTGCGAGCGGCTCGGCGAGCGGGACGCGGGCCCGGGACGCGACGAGGGGCTCCCGGCGTGAACGTCCTCGTCATGAACCGGGCGCCGCTGTCCACCCGCCCCTACCCGCGATGGATCGGGCCGGAGCACCAGGTGGTGCTGCTGAGCGACGCGACGGCCGCGCGGGGGGCGTCCTCCCAGGCGCGGGCCGGGTACGCGCACGTCAGCCTCATGGACCCGTTCCATGACAGCCCTCTGGTCGAGAACGAGGTGATGCGCCTGCACGCCGAGTACGGCTTCGACAGGATCGTCACCACCTCCGAGTTCGACCTGCTCCGGGCCGCGCGGCTGCGCGAGAGCCTCGGCGTCCACGGGCAGGGCGTCGCGGCCGCGACCGCGTACCGCGACAAGATCCGCATGAAGGAGCTGCTGGGGGCGGCGGGGATCCCGGTGGTGCCCTTCGCCGCCGCGCCCGATCTGACGTCGCTCGCCGGTTTCGTCCGCGACCACGGGTACCCCGTCGTGGTGAAGCCCCGCAGGGGAGGCGCCTCCATCGGGGTGGAGGTCCTGCGCGGCGAGGCGGACCTGCTCGGCTACGCGGGCCGGGCGCCGGGGCTGGGGGAGGATCACGGCGCGCCGCTGATGGTGGAGCGGTACCTCGGCCATCAGATGGCGCACGTGGACGGCATCGTCATCGGCGGCGAACCCGCGCTCATCTGGCCGTCCACCCAGGGGGACACCTCGTGCCTGGGCGTCCTGTCCGGCGAGCCGCTCCGCAGCGTGATGCTGGACCGGGACGACCCGTTGCGCGCGCCGCTGTGCGACCTGACCCGCCGGGCGCTGGCCGCGCTGCCCACCGAGCCGGTCTCGCTGTTCCACGCCGAGATCTTCGTCACCCCGGGCGGCGGCCTGGTCCTCAACGAGATCGCCTGCCGGCTCGGCGGGGGCAGGATCGAGGAGGCGGTCGAGCTCGGGTTCGGCGTCTCGCTCGCCGAGGTGTACGTGCGCGCCGTCGCGGGCCGGTCCCTGCCCCCGCTGCCCGCCGCGCCCGCCAGGATCGCCGGGCTCGCGTTGTTCCCGCCCCGCCCCGGGACGGTCGTGCGGATCCCCCGCGCCTGCCCGGTCGACGGCGTCCAGGGTTACCGCCTGGGTGTGGCGGAGGGCGACGTGCTGGGGCCGGCGGCGCTCAGCATCGACGAGATGGGCTCCCTGCTGGTCTCCGGGCACACGCGCCGCGAGGCCGAGGGCGTCCTCGCCGAGGCCACGGACTGGTTCATCCGGGAGACCATCCTCGAACCCGGCCCCACCCGACCCGGCGTCGTCCTCGCCCATACCACCTCGAACCGGACATGACCGCCATGCGCGACGAGACGACCGGTCCGGTCGTGGCGCCCCGGGAGTACACCTATCGGGTCCGCGGGCGCTACCCGCACGACCCCCAGGCCTTCACCCAGGGGCTCGTCTGGGACGACGGCGTGTTCTACGAGAGCGTGGGCCTGTACGGGCGGTCCGAGCTGCGCAGGGTCGAGGCGGCCACCGGCAGGGTCCTGGACCGCAGGCCGCTCGGCCAGGAGTACTGGGCGGAGGGCATCGCCCTGGTGGGCGACCTGCTGTACCAGCTCACCTGGCGGCAGAAGCGGGGCTTCGTCCACCGCAAGGACGACCTGGCGCGGATCGGGGAGTTCGGGATCGACGGCGAGGGCTGGGGCCTGGCCGAACACGGTGGCGAGCTCATCATGAGCGACGGGACCGACGAGCTGTACCGGCCGGCCACCGGCGGGCGCGCGCAGCGGTCCCTGGCCCGGGTGACCAGCGGCGGCTCCCCGGTGACGAGGCTGAACGAGCTGCAGATGGCCGGGGGCGAGCTGTACGCGAACGTCTGGTACTCCGACCGCGTCGCGCGCATCGACCCCGGCACCGGCGTGGTGACCTCCTGGATCGACCTGTCCGGCCTCAACCCCTACCCCCGCGACCGCTGCCCGGACGGCGCCGTGCTGAACGGAATCGCACACGACCCGTCCGGCGACCGGCTCTTCGTCACCGGGAAACTGTGGCCCACCCTCTACGAGATCGAGGTCGTCCCGTGCGTCGAGCAGTTCTGACCGCCGAGCCCGGCGCCCCCGGGACGGCGTCCGCCTACGAGATCGAGGTCGTCCCATGCGCCGAGCACCCCTGACCACCGATCCCCCCGGCACCGCGTCCGCGATCCTTTACGACCCGCGCACGGGGCGGGCGCGGGCGTCCGCGCGTCCCGGTGACGCCGGGGACGTCGCTCGCGCCGTCGCGGACGCCCGCCGCGCCCAGCCGGGCTGGGCGGCGCACACCACGCGCGACCGCTCGCTCCTGCTGCTGCGGCTGGCCGGGCTGATCGAGGACAACGCCGGGGAGTACGCCGCCGCCGAACGGGCCGGTACGGGCAAACCGCCCGCCGACGCGCTCGCCGAGGTGGCGCAGAGCGTGGACGTGCTGCGCTTCTACGCGGGCGCCGCGCGCGCGGATCTGGCCCCGGCGGCCGGGCGGCGGCTCCCCGGCCGGGAGAGCTGGGTGCGCTGGGAGCCGTTCGGCGTCGTCGCGGCCGTGGTCCCGTGGAACTATCCGCTGCTGATGGCGATGTGGCGGCTGGCCCCCGCGCTGGCCGCCGGCAACGCGGTCGTCCTGAAGCCCGCCGAGACGACCCCCGACAGCGGGCGGCTCCTGGCCCGCCACGCCGCCCAGGTACTCGGGCCGGGCGTGCTGACCACGGTGGCCGGCGACCGGGACACCGGCCGGTTGCTGGTGGAGGCCGAGGTGGACGTGGTCGCGTTCACGGGGAGCGTCGCCGGCGGGCTCGACGTGGTGAGCCGGGCGGGGCTGCGCAAGGTGAGCCTGGAACTGGGCGGCAACTGCCCGGCGATCGTGCTGCCCGACGCGCCAGGACACACCTACGCCGACCTCGCCCGCGCCTCCACCTACAACGCCGGCCAGAGCTGCGCGGCGCCCGCCAGGGTCATCACCCTGCGCGAGAACCACGCCGAGACGGTCGAGCGTCTCGCCGAGGCCATGTCGGCGCTGCGGGCGGGCATCGACTTCGGGCCGCTCAACAACGCCGCCCAGGCGGCCCGCTTCGACCGCATCATGGAGGCGAGCGGAGCAAGCGTCCGGCACATCGGGGAGGTGGCGGCGGGCGAGGACGAGTCGGGCGGTTACTGGCGGCCCGCCACGGTGCTCGCCGGCCTGCAACCCGGCGACCCGGCCGTGGAACGCGAGGTGTTCGGCCCCGTGCTGACCGTCCAGGCGGCCGGCGACCCGGACGAGGCGGTACGGATGGCCAACGGCGTGCCGCAGGCCCTCGCCGCCAGTGTGTGGAGCACCGGGCTGGGGGCGGCGCTGGACATCGCTGCGGCGGTGAACGGCGGGGAGGTGTGGCTGAACTGCCACCTGGAACAGACCGCCGAACTACCGCACGGCGGACGCGGGCACTCCGGACACGGAACCGACCTCAGCGTCCTCGCCCTGACCGAATACCAACGCCCCAAAACCATCACCGCCCGCCTCACATGACCCCACGACCCCGGGGCCGCTGCCTCACGTGACCGCGCGGTCGGCGTGGAAGGGGAGGCGGCCCAGGGTCGTCGCGACGTGCGCGGCGAGGTGGGCGGCGAAGACGTGGCAGACCAGCGGGGAGAAGGCCTCGCGCACGTCGCCCGTCTCTGGGCGGGCGACCGGGAGCAGCGCGTGGGCGTGCGGCGCGATGGCGCCGTCCCCGGCGTGGGCGACGGCGACGACCCTTCTGCCGAGCTCGCGCGCCCGGGCGGCCATGGCGACCGCCCGCGCGTGGGAGCGGCCGGGCACCGCGATGACGAAGACCGGCATGTCGAGGGGGTAGGCCCACCGCTCGACATGGCACCATTCCTCCAGGTCCTGACCCATCGCCATGACCCCGGCACCCTCGACCAGCTTCGCCGCCGCGTACTGGGCGGTGCCATGGTTCGGACCGCTACCGGCGACGACCATCACCGGAGCCGCCGCCACCCACCCGGCGACGTCCGTGTGGGCGGTCAGTGCTCTGTCGGTGGCGGTCACGACGTCCGCGAGGGCGGTGAGTTCGCCGAGTAGTGTGCCGGCGTCGCCCAGTCGGAGTGCGAGCAGCAGCATGCCCAGGAGGGTCGCCTGGTAGCTGCGGACCCCCGGGCCCGGTTCCTTGTCCGGCAGTTCCACGGCGAGCACCCGGTCGGCCACCTCGGTCACGGGGGAACCGGCCGTGCCGGTGATCGCGACGGTCGGCGCGCCGTGCTCCCGGGCCCGCCGCAGGGCGTCCAGCACCGCGGGCGTGCGGCCCGAGGCGGTGGCCGCCACGACCAGGGTCCCGCCGGGGTCCCGCATCCACCCGGAGCCGTACTCGGCGAACCGGAACGCGCTCATCGGCCGGCAGGTGACGCCGCCGATCGTCTCGAACGCCATCTCGGCCGCGCACGCCGCGTGGTAGGAGTCGCCGTCGCCGACCAGGTACACCTGCCGGACCGCGGACCACTCGGAGGCGGACAGCAGACCGGCGGCCCGCCCGGCGAACACGGGCACCCGCTCACGCAGATCCTCGGCGAGCGCCGCCGCCTCTCGCAGCAACATGCCGGGGCTCACCCGTTCTCCGGTTCGAGGTTGCGGACTATGTCCACGTATGACCGGACCAGGTCGGGGTCGATGCTTCCGCCCCAGCCGTCGCGTTCCAGGCATGTGCCGACGAAGGCCCCGTCCGCCGCCTTCAGGAGCCGGGCCGCGTTGCCGTGGTCGGTGTGGCCGGCGAGGATGATCGGCAGGTCAGGTCGCGCCGCGCGTACCGAGGCGATCATCTCCAGGGTCCGGGTCTCGTCGGGGCGGCCGAGGACCACGGCGTCGGCGCCCGCCCTGGCCGCCGCCGAGGCCACCTCGCCGGTGGACCTGGGCGGGCCGTACCAGGTGAAATGCCCGGAGTCGATGTCCGCGAAGACCCGCACCCCCTGGGCGCCGATCTTGTTGCGGTACTCGGCCACGCCCAGCGGATCGGCCACGACCATGCCGTGCTCGGTGAGCGTCCTGCCCACCAGCGCGCCCGCGCGGACGAACGTCCCCCCGGCGACCGAGGCGACGGCCAGCGACGCCTTGATCGCGTTGCGCATGAGCTGCACCCCTACCTGGAAGCCGTCGCCGGTCGCCCGCGTGATCTCGCGCACGATCAGCGCCATGGCGGCCGTCCTGGCCGGGTCGGACTCGTCGGCGACGCCGTAGACGCGTTCGACGGTCTGCACCAGGCACCCGTCCGCGCCTCCCTGGTGCAGGGCGCGGGCGGACTCGACCGCGACCGCCAGCGTCCGGTCGAGGTCGCCGTGCTCGTGGAACGGCGTGCCGGGCAGGGGACGCAGATGCACCATGCCGAGCACGAGCTTGCCGTTCGCCATACCTCACCCCTTCCTCATGCGGACGACGCGGACGCTGCGGTCGGTCCGGGCGGCGCGGTCGGTTCGGTCGATGTGGGCGGTGCGGAAGATTCGGTCGGCGCGGACGCCGCGCGCAGGGCGGGGACGACCCGTTCGGCGAACAGTTCGACCGTCTCCCAGTCGACGGGCGGGCGCACCCCGAGCAGCAGGTCGCGTGCGCCGAGCCGGACGTAGGGGAGCAGGTCGCGCACGCACTCCTCCGGGGTGCCGAAGGTCACGTACTCCGCCAGGTCCGGCGAGCCGGCGGGCAGCATCGCGAGCCGCTCGGCCCGGCGCAGCCCCACCCGCGCCTCGTCGGCCGCGAGCACGGCCCTGAAGGTGATCGACCCTCGGATCTCGCCCGGATCCCGCCCGGCCTCGGCGCAGTGCCGGGCCAGCACCTCCCGCTTGCGCCGGTACTCCCCGGGGTCGCCGGCGAGGGTGTTCCAGACGTCGGCGTGGCGGGCCACGACGCGCAGGGTGCGCTTCTCGCCACCGCCGCCGATGACCAGCGGCAGCCGGGCCTGCAGCGGCTTGGGGGAGAGGCGGGCGTCCACCAGGTCGTAGTGCCGGCCGTGGAAGGTCGTGCGCTCCCGGCTCCACAGCCCGCGCACGACCTGGCAGTACTCCTCCAGCATCTCCAGCCTGACACGCGGCTCGGGAAAGGGGATGCCGTACTGCTGGTAGCCCAGGTCGGGGCCGCCGGCGCCGAGCCCGAACTCCAGCCGCCCGCCGGAGACGTGGTCGAGGGTGGCGGCGATGGCGGCCGCGACCGCCGGATGGCGCCAGGTGACCGAGGAGACCAGGATCGCGCACCGGACCCTGCTCGTGTGCGCCGCCAGCGCGGACAGGAGCGTCGGCCCGTCGAAGCAGACGCCATTGGGGCCGCCCAGCGGGGGTCGGTAGTGGTCGAAGACCGACACCCAGTCGTACCCCAGCTCCTCGGCGCGCCGCCACAGGAGCAGGGCCTCGTCGAAGGTGCGGTACTGCTGGCCCGAGTGCAGCCCGAACCTGATCACGCCCACCCCCGACGGTTTCGCCTTCTCTCCAATTTTGTCGCATGTGAAGGTGCGGCGAACGAAATATCATGAACATTCGGAGCACGCCGATCGGGCGGGGGGGGGGGTGCCAGGTGAGGATTTCGCGCGCGACGGTGGGCACGACACGAGGGCACGCCGGCGCGGGCCCGGCACCGGTCCACGCCTACACCCTGGACACCGGGCACGGCCTGGCGATCACCGTGTGGACCTACGGCGCCACCCTGGTCGAAGTGCTGGTCCCCGACCGTGCCGGGCACGCCGCCAACGTCGTCGTCCGGCTCCCCGATCTCGCCGCCTACGAGGACCCGGCCGTCAACGCCTACGTCGGGTCCACCGTCGGCCGCTACTGCCGGTGCGTCGCGAACGGGACCTTCACGCTCGACGGCGTCGTCCACGAGCTGGACCGCAACGACGGGCGGCACCACGTCCACGGCGGCCCGCTGGGGTTCGACCGCTTCGTGTGGGACGCCGAGGCCGAGACGACCGGCGACCGGCTCGTCCTGCGGCTCCGGCTGGACAGCCCGGACGGCGACCAGGGCTACCCGGGCGCGCTCACGGCCGAGGCCCGCTACGAGGTCGACCGGCACGGCCGCCTCACCTTCGGTTACTCGGCCACCACGACGGCGAGCACGTTCGCCGGGCTGACCAACCACGCGTTCTGGAACCTGTCCGGCACGGGCGGCACCGTGGACGGGCACCTGCTGGCGGTCAACTCGGCGCGGGTCGTCGGGTTCGACCCGGAGCTGATCCCCCTCCCGGGCCCGCCCCGCGACGTCACCGGCACCGCGCTGGACCGCAGGACGGCGCGGCCCGTCGGAGACGACCGGCTCGACCACTTCTACGCGCTCGGTGACCCGGGGTGGGCGGCCGACCTCACGCACGAGGCCAGCGGACGCGCCATGCGGGTCGTCACCGACCAGCCGGGGATGGGCGTCTACTCGGCCGACCACTTCCGGTGGCCGAGGGCCGGGATCTGCCTGGAGACCGGGGCCTGGCCGGACGCCCCCAACCGCCAGGACTTCCCCTCGGCGCGCCTGGATCCCGGGCAGACTTACGGTCATCGCACCACGCACGAATTCCGCACGGCGCGGCCGGGGCGCCCGGGAGCGAGGGGAACGGGGACGGACATGACCGGTTCTACGCCCGCCGTGGACACCTGGGAGGTCGGCACCGACCCCAGGGAGCTGCACGACCTGCTGGTCGCCTGCGACGCCTACCAGGCCGAGCGGACCGGCACGCCGGTGCCGGCCCGCGTGATCGAGACGACCGAGTCCCGGGTGCGGTCCGGCGCCGTGCACCTGCTCAGGCGGGGCACCGAGGCGGTCGCCATGTTCACGCTCACCGACCGGCCGCCCTTCGACCCCGCAGGCCTCGACCTGCCGGAGGGGGGCAGGCTCATGTACCTCAGCCGCCTCGCGGTCAAGCCCGAGCTGCTCGAGCAGGGGTCGCTGGTGGGCGTCCAGTGTGTGCGCAAGGCGATCGAGCTGGCCAGGGGCCTGGGGGCGGACGCCCTGCACGCCGAGGCCAACCCCGACCTCACCGGCACCCGGGCGCTGCTGGCCCACCTGGGCTTCGAGCAGCACGGCCCCGTCCACTCCGACGGCACCGGCAGGCGCTACGTCCACCTGCGCAAACCCCTGCGCCCCGGCCCCGCGCCCGCCTAGCCCCCTGCGTCCCCGGTGCGGAGCCGTTCGGCGAGGTCGGGGCGGCGGATCTTCCCCGTCGGGGTGCGCGGGATGGCGGCCAGCCGGACGAAGCGGGACGGCAGCGCGGCCGGCGCGAAGACGGCGAGCAGGTACGGGCGCGGGTCGGCCTCGGGCGCGCCCGGCGCGTACACCACGGCCGCGATGATCTCCTCGCCGAGCAGCCGGTGCGGGACGGCCACGCACGCGGCGTCCTGGACGCCCGGCACCGCCCGCAGGACCCGTTCCATCTCGTCGAGGGACACCGACTCGCCGCCCACCTTGGCGATGTTCTTGGTCCGCCCGGTGATGACGAAGAAGACGCGTCCCGCCTCGTCGCGGATCTCGAAGCCCAGGTCCTGGGAGTGGAACCACCCGCCGGCGAACGCCTCCGCGGTGGCGGCCGGGTTGCCCGCGTACCGGGTCATGACGGTGCGGCCGCGCATGCAGATCTCGCCCCGTACGCCCTCGGGCACCCGTCGCCCGCGCTCGTCCAGCACGGCCACCTCGTTGCCCGGCAGCGCCACGCCGACCGAGGGGATGTCCGCGCCCGTCGTGAACCGGTGGTGCTGCTCTTCAGGCAGGTCCGGCGGCATGGTCGTGGAGAAGTTCGTCGTCTCGGAGAGGCCGTAGCCCTGCACGATCCGGGTGTTCAGCTTCCCGGCGACCGCGCGGGCGGTGTCGGCCGACAGCGGGGCGGCGGCCGAAAGGAAGTACGCGAACGACGCGGGCGGCGACGGCCGGCGCCACGTGCGCGTGAGCGCCTCCAGGATGCTCGGCACCACGCTGGCCACCCGGGGCCGGAACTCCGTCAGCAGCCGGGGGTAGGAGAACGGGTCGAACCCCGGGGCCAGGAGGGCGTGCGCGCCGGCGACCAGGGTCGCGAGCAGCGTGAAGTGCACGCCGTTGACGTGGTGGACGGGCAGGCACCCGAGTATCCGGTGGCCGGGCCGCAGCCCGTGGTGGCGCACGACGGCCTCCGCGTTCGTGACGGCGTTGAGGTGCGACTGGGCGACCAGCTTGGACGCCGCGGTCGAGCCGGAGGTGCCGAAGAAGAACGCGTCGTCCGCGCCGGACGGCCCGGCCTCGCCGTCCGCGGATCCACGGAGCCCGGCGTCCGGCCCGTCCGGCCCGTCCGGCCCGTCCGAGCCGTCCGAGCCGTCCGAGCCGTCCGAGCCGTCCGGCCCGGCGAGCCGGATGCGGGTGTCGTCCGGGGGATGGTCGACGGTTCTCAGGAGGTCGGGGACGGGGATCGCGTCGGGGTAGACGCCGGCCGGGACCGAGGGCGGCCGGAGCACCGTGCGGACGCCCAGCGTGCCGGCCTGGGCGCGCAGGCGCGCCTCCGGCTCGTGCGGGCTGAGGAACAGGATCGCGCAGCCCGCGCGCAGCGCCCCGAACAGGGCGACGACCGAGGCGGCGTCGTTCTTCGGGATGAGCCCGACGACCTCGCCGGTGCGGGTGCGCGGCTCGTGCCGCAACCAGTGCGCCAGCCCCCGGCTCAGCGCGTCGAGGCGGCGGAAGGAGAGCGTCGCCGTCTCACCGCCCTCGCCCGCCGACGCGGTGAGATAGGGGTCGTCGCCCCGGACGCGGACCTGGTCGTCGAGACAGGCCAGCACGGTGCGCCGAGAGGCGGGCGCACCCGGATAATCGTGCACCCCGCAGGCCCTGTTCACCATTCACCCTCCGAAATTCCGGCGCCCGTTCCGCCTGGATGGGCGCGCCCCGCGTGTATTAGGCTCGATTTCATGGACGAGGTCACCCGGGAAATTCTCAATGTCGTGAACGACCGCATCGAGCGAAATGACACCGCACCCCTCGGGGATATCGACGCGGACCTCGGAAAGGCCGGAGTGACCTCACTCCAGATGGTGGAATTCATCGATGAATTCGAGCGGCGTTTCGCCGTCGAGTTCCCCGCCGAGATGATCTCGGCGGACACGTTCCGCAGCGTCCGCACCATCGCGTCCTCGGTGCGGGAACTGCTGGCCCGCCTGTGACCGGGAGTGGACCGCGACCTTCCTCGTCGCGGGCCGCGCCCGGCGTCCGGTTCTCGTGCGCTCATGGGATCAGGAGGATCTCCATGTGCAGGTCCCGGGTGGCCCGCGCGGGATCCACGCCGAGCTCCTCGGCGAGCGCCTCGCGCAGCCGCTGGTAGACGGCCAGCGCCCGCGCCGTGTCGCCGGCCTTGGTGTGGGCGCGCATGACCAGCCGGCAGGCGATCTCGTCCAGCGGGTCGGTCCGCAGGGCCGCCTCGCCCGCCGCCTGGGCCGACGTCAGGTCACCGGTCCGCAGCGCCGCCTCGGCGGCGGCGTGCCGGGCCCGGCGGAGCAGGTCGCCCTGGAGCCTGCGCGCGGGCTCGGCCCACAACGCGTCCGGTTCGTCCTCCAGCACCTCCGCCGTGGTCAGCAGGTCCACGGCCCGGCGGGCGGCGGAGGCCGCGGAGACCGGCTGGTGCCCGCTCAGCATCCTCTCCGCGCGGGTGACCAGGTCCCCGGCCTGGTACACGTCGACCCCCACCGCCGGCCCGAGCCGGTAGCCGGTGCGCCCGCCCGCTATCACCTCGGGGTCGAGCGTCGTGCGCAGCCTGCTGACCAGCGTCGCCACGTTCTCGGCCGACCGCCGTGGCGGCGCCTGGTCCCACAGGGCCTCGACGACGCGGTGGAGCGACACCAGCCGGCCCCGTTCCACCGCGAGCAGCGCCAGGATCCTGCGCGCCTTGCGGCTGCCCACCTTGGTGGCCGGCCAGGTCCGGCCGTCCTGGCTCACGGTGAACGTCCCGACCAGGTTCAGCCGGAGCCGCGTGCTCACGCCGGTGCCCCCGTCGGCGCCGCACCCGCAGACGTCGTGAGCGGACGGGAGGCCGCCGGGCCCCGTCGCACCGTGCGACGCGCTCTGGCCGCCCGTCTGTAGCCTGCCGGGCCCCGCCGAGTGGCCGCGTGCGGGACCCGGCCCTGGACGAGCGGCTTCGACGACCGATGCCTGGGCATCCGTCCCTCCCCATCTGTGCTTGACCATTCCTGTCTCCCCGTTCGTGTCGGTGACCGAGCGTGGGAGACGCGGATGACCGCGTCCGTCGCGAGCGGTCCCCACCTGAGCGGCGTGCCATCCTGTGCCATCGCCGCCCGGCCCCTCGGGCTCGCTGTGGAGGCGGTCAGCCCCGTCGCGTCCCCCTGGCCGAGCATCCGGCCGCGGGCGGGCCGCGTCCATGCACTTCGGCACATATAACCCGACCGGCCAGGGACGGGCTCCCCGGATGGGGGAGCGCGCCACCTGGCCGGTGGGTGTCCGGTCCCGGGCGCCGGTGGGCGCACGGGACCGGCAGGAGAGCGGGGTCAGCCGCCGGTGATCACGTGGGGATCAGCCGCCGTTGATCACGAACTGGGTGCCCGGCTCCCTGACGATGTTGCCGGTGGCCGAGTTGGTGATGGTGACGTTGGTCAGCGTCGCGCTGCCCCTGGCACCGCTCATGGCCAGGATTCCGGCGCCGTTGTTGGACTTGTCGATCTTCACGTTGGTGATCACGACGCCCGGCACGTTGCCGCCGCCGTTCTTGAACTGGATGCCGTCGTAGGTCGAGTCGTAGATGTCGGTGTCCCTGATGGTGACCCCGGTGATGTCCTGGCTCGCCGGGAAGATCGTGATGGCTCCGAACTTCTGGGCCTCGCCCCAGAAGACGCCGCCGCCCCGGTAGATCGCGTTGTTGGCGATCAGGGTCTGCCCGGAGAAGGGCAGCGGGTCGTGGTCGGTGGCCAGCATGATGGCGGGGTAGTTCATCGTGTCGTAGATCAGGTTGTTCTCGATGGTGTTGCCGTAGCCGCCGTAGATGGCGATGCCGTTCGCCCGCCAGGGGAGCTGGATGGTGTTGTTGACGAAGTGGTTGTCGTGCCCGACGTCCACCGACGTGTCCTTGACGTACTTGCTCGCCCAGACCGCCAGCGCGTCGTCCCCGGTGGTGCGGAACGAGGAGTTGAACACCCGCGAGTTGCGCGTGCCGTTGGTGAAGTTGATGCCGTCGGCGTAGGTGTCGCGGATGCGCATGCCGGAGAACTGCAGCCCGTCGCCGGGACCCCACAGGGCGGGGATGTTGTCGTAGTCGCGGCCGACCCAGACGCCCACGTTGGCGTGCTCGATCCACACGTTGGTGATCTTGGTGTTGAGGCCGAACCGGCCGTTCAGGCCCACGCCGCCCTCGGCGTTGCCGTCACCGCCGCGGATCCGGCCCGAGCCGAAGATGGCGATGTCGGAGATCTGGGTGTTGCTGTCGATGTCGAAGCCGAAGTTGCCCTCGTGCGGGTGGTTGATGCCGCCCACCACGTTCTGCGGCTCGGTCAGGGTGTAGAGCTGGGAGTGCCACATGCCCGCGCCGCGGATCGTGACGTTGCTGATGCCCACCTGGTTCCACTGGCCCCGGTTCAGCGGGTCGTCGGTGAGGATCTTCTGCTCCTGCCGCCACTGCCCGGCCGGGATCCACACGCAGCTGATGACGCCGTTCTGGTCGTCGGTCACCGCACGCTGGATGGCGGCCGTGTCGTCGAGGCCGTCGTTGGCCACCGCGCCGTAGGTGGTGATAGAGGTGCAGCCGGCCGGCTGGCTCGCGGCCGGCGCCACCTGCTCCAGGTCGATCATGTCGATGATGTAGAAGGACGCGGTGTCGGTGGCGTCGCGCTGCAACTTGAACCTCGTGCCGGCCGGGTAGGACGACGCCAGCAGCGCGTGGGACTCGTCGAACAGCCGCCGTGCGTCGGTCTGCGGGTTGTTCGTGAGCGCCTCGGGGCCGTCGGTGTTCCCGTACAGCCAACTGTGCCGCGACGACAGCGTCAGCTTCTGGGCGAAGGTGTCGTTGATGTACAGGCTGATGGTGGCGTCGATGCCGCCACCGCCCGGCGCGTCCGGGATGGAGTTGCGCACCACGATCGAGTTGGTCTGGTTGGTCGAGGTGAACTCGACGAACTGTCCCGTGCTGTTCAGCCGCACCGACTTGCGGCCCGAGGACTCGGTGGCGAAGTTGGTGTGCCCGAAGGTGCGCAGCGGGTCGGCCTCCAGAAGGGTGCCCTGGTAGCGGGCGGTCTCGGCCTCGTACTCGACCCACGGGACCGCCGCTCCGCGCCCGACCACGATGGCCTGCGAGAACGTGTTGTTGGTCTCGTTGGTCTCGGTGACCACGCCGGTCGCGTCGGCGGTGGCGGTGATGGTGGCGCCGCCGCTGGTGGCGGTCCAGCTCCCGCCGATGGCCACGTTGGTGGTCGCGCCGGCGGCGATCGACGGGGTGTTGGTGTTCAGCGTGGTGCCGCCCACCGCGACCCGGGTGACCGTGGTGGCGCCCGTCGCGGTGGTGCCCCGGTTCTTCACCGACACGGTGAACGTGACGGCCGCGCCGACCGCCGGGTTCGTCGGGCTGGTGGTGACGCCGAGGACCTGCAGGTCGGGGCCGGGGGCCTGGGCGACCACCAGTGGCGCCGCCGCGGTGAACAGGTTGTTGTTCTCGTTCTGCTCGAAGACGGTGTTGTCGGCGTCCACTCTGGCGCTGACCGCGTACGAGCCCTCGCCGCGGGTGCCGATGTTCTGCGTCACCGTGGCGGTCCCGTTGACGGCCAGCGCGGGGACCGCGACGGTCCCGACCAGCGCGCCGCCGAGGTTGAGGTTGACGCTGTCGGCGGGGGAGGCCAGGTTGCCGGAGTTCCTGACGGTGGCCGACAGGGTGATCGCGCTGGTCTCGTTCGGCGAGGCCGGGGTCCACGTCACGCCGGTGACCGTGAGGTCGGGGTTCGGCGCGGGGAAGCCCATGACCTGGAACTCGGCGACCTGGCCGCCGGGCGCGCCGCTGTTGCTCGCGAACTTCAGCTGGACGTCGGCGACGGTCGCCGCGAAGTCGATCTTGACCGAGTTGCCGCCGGAGGCCGGGTTGAAGGTGTAGGTGGCCGCCGACACCAGGTTGGTGTACGTCGTGGCGCTCTGCTCGCGGCCCAGGACCTGGATGTTCTGCTGGCGGGTGCCCCAGGAGGCGTCCGGGTTGAGCTTGACGATGACCGAGTTCACGGTGGCGTTGGCGCCGAGCTTGACGGTCAGCGTGTTCGGGAACGCCCCGGAGTTGGCCTCCCAGTAGGTGGCCAGGTTGTTGTCGTTGGCGTTGGCCGCGGCGAACGTGAACACGTGGCCGGACTCGACGATCTCCTTGCCGATCGCCAGGTTCGTCCCGGGATCGCCGGTGCCGCTGCCGGTGCGGGTCACCGAGTTGCTGGGGGCCGACTGGTTGCCCGCCGCGTCCTTGGCCCGCACGTAGTACGTCACGGTCGCCGACGCCTGCTGGGTGTCGGTGTAGGTCAGCACGTTGCCGGCGACGCTGCCCCGGAGCTGGTCGTTGGCGTAGACGTCGTAGCCGGTGACGCCCACGTCGTCGGTCGAGGCGGTCCAGGTCAGCCTGATCTGGGTGCCCGAGGGCTGGGTGTAGGCGAGGTTGCCGGGAGCCGTCGGGTTCTGGTTCTCGCCGCCGCCGGCGCCGTAGATCTCGAACTCGGAGATCTGCCCCGCGGGCCAGCCGGTGTTGGCGGTGATGTTGGCACGCCAGTACCGGTACGCCGCGGCGGTGAAGTTGATCGTGACCTTGTTACCGGTCGCGGGGTTGAACGTGTAGCCGGCCGAGGGCACGACCGTGGTGAAGTTCGAGCCGTCGGCGCTGCCCTGGACGGAGAGCGTCTGGGTGCGGGTCTGCCAGACGGACGGCGGGGGCAGCTTCAGGACGATCTGGTCGACGCTGGTGGCGGTGCCGAGGTCGACACGGGCCCACTGCGGGAAGACGTTGTTGGTGCTCTCCCAGTACGTGCTCTGGTCGCCGTCGTTGACGGCCGCGACCACCTGCCCGCCCGTGGAACTGCTGGCCAGGGTCGACTTTCCGAGGGACAGGTTGGGTCCGCCCGCGGCGGAGGCGGGGACGACCGCCCCCATGACGAACAGGCCGGCGGCGACGATGGCCGCCACCAGCCGTACCGGTCTGTGTGGTTTTCTCATTCGCGTTCTTCTCTCTCGTCAGGCACGACAGGGTCGGGGCCGCAAGGCGTTCGCCTTCGCCGCACACGGATGGGGGGTAGGTGCACGGACGCAGTGCATCCCTGAAGTTGCGAGGAACAGCGAGAAAAAGAACATCTGATTGCAAGAATCTTGCACAGTGTTGGCCAAATGTTACATACGCGCTACGGTCGCGTCAACGGCTGGAAACGCCCCTTTCGCCCAAGGGGGCGGGCGGGCTTGAGTCTCCTTCAAGGGGAGACGTGAGGGTGAGGACATGGACGGCGACGCGCTCTACTCGATCGGCGAACTGGCCAGGCGGACCGGGCTCACGGTCAAGGCCATCCGGTTCTACTCCGACCGGGGGATCGTGCCGCCGGCCCTCCGAAGCCCGGCCGGCTACCGCCTCTACGGCATCGACGCCGTCGCGCGCCTGGACCTCGTACGGACGCTGCGCGAACTGGGGCTGGACCTGCCCACGATCCGCAGGGTCGCGGACCGGGAGATCTCGCTCCCCGAGGTCGCCGCGGCGCACGCCGAGGCACTGGCGGTGCAGATCAGGACGTTGCGCCTGCGGCGCGCGGTGCTGGTGGCGGTGGCCGAGCGCGGGTCCACCCAAGAGGAGATGGATCTCATGCACAAGCTGGCCACGCTCTCCGAGGACGAACGACGCCGCCTGATCGGCGAGTTCCTCGGCACCGCCTTCGAAGGGCTGCACGGCGAACCCGGATTCGCGGGGATCATGCGCTCGATGACCCCCGAGCTGCCAGGCGACCCGGCCGCCGAGCAGGTCGAGGCCTGGGTCGAGCTGGCGGAGCTGTCCCAGGACCCCGGCTTCCGGGCCGTCGTGCGGCGCATGGCCGGATACCTCGCGGCCGACCGCGCCCAGGGCGGCGCCACGGGCCCGGGCCGCGACGCCACCGCGATCGTCCGTGACCACGCGGGACCGGCGCTGGCCGCCGGTGCCGGCCCGGCGTCGCCGCAGGCCGATCCGGTGGTCGCGGCCGTCACGGCCCAGTACGCGCGCGTGTCCGGCCGCGCCGACGACGAGGATCTGCGGAGCCGGCTGCTGACGCTGCTGGAGACCGCGAACGACCCGCGCAGGGAGCGGTACCTGCGGCTGCTCGCGGTCGTCAACGGCTGGCCCGCCCCCGAGACCGTGGCCCCGGTGCTCGACTGGTTCGCCCAGGCCCTGCGCGCCCGCGCGTAGCCCGGGCGGCCGGTGGCGGTCCGGGTCCTTCGGTGGTCCGCGTCCTTCGGTGGTCCGCGTCCGGAAGTGCGGCCGGCGCGGCCCGTGAACCGGCCCGTGAACGCGTCTAGTCCGGTCTGGACCAGTCAGAACCAGCCGGGGACTGGCTGAGGGTGGTCGACATCGGCGGATGTGGCCGAGCCGGCGAATGGAAATACTTGACACGCTGCTGTGGCAAAGAAATTCATTCACCATCTTCGCCGACCCGACCGGCCCTTTCGAACAATGCCGCCCCTGCCTCCGGGTGCGCGTGGCGGGGAAACGAGGGCGGCCCGGCGACGGTTCGCGGAAACCGCACTAGCGAAAGGGCCGGCTCGTCCTGTGGAGGAGAAATTCGTCCTGCCGAATGGGGTCAGGGTGGCGTCGCCGCTGGTGGTGCGGGTGGCCGGCCTGCCGATGTCGGCCATGGAGCGGCTGCGTTTCGAGGACTCGTCCACGCGGGTCCGCGAGATCGCCGAACTGCGTGAACGGCTCGCCGCCGAGGGCGACATCCTGGCGGACGAGCTTTACGCGGTCATCGGCGGGCTGAAATCCCCTCCTGCGCGAACCGTCCCCTCCCGGCCCGCCACCACGGCCGTACCCTCCCGCCCCGCCGCCTCGCCGGTCGTCTCCGCGCCGGAGGGGGCGCGCTGTACGGGGGTCGCCGTCTCCGACGCCCCGCCCTCGCGGGACGGCGACCCGGAGGCGGGGCCCGCGCGAGAGGTCGCGGGCCGGGCGGTGCTGGTCGGGTTGCGGCGCGCGGTGCACCGGGGGCGGCGGCCGTCGGAGCGGGAGTGGAACGAGCACGTGGCCGCCGTGCTGCCCGCCGGCATGGCCGGCCGGGTGGCGTCCTGGGTCGAGACCCTGGGCGAGCGCGAGCGGCTGAGCGCCCGGCTGCCGAGGTTTTTGGCCTGGGAGGCCGAGATCAAGCAGGCGGCGCTGCGCGAGATCGTGGGGGACCCGGGCTTCCAGCGCGCCCTGTCCCAGGCCAGCCCGGCGCTGTACGGCGAGACGGCCAAGTGGCTGGCCGACGAGAAGAGCCGCCCCCGGCGGCAGTCCCTGACCCGGCTGGCCAAGTACGCGGCGCGGGCCGCCGCCAAGACCAGCCCGTTCAGCACGTTCACCGTCAGCGGGGCGGGAACGTGGTCGCCTGGCGGCCCTCGCGCGCGGTTCGCGGAGCGCGGCCCGGTGCTCGGCGTGCTGGAGGTCAACGGGTTCCTGCTGAAACGGCTGGTCACCGCACTGTGCGCCGACCCTCGGGTGGCGCAGGCCATGCCGCTGCGCCTCAACCCGAGCGCCACCCTGGACGAGGGCACGGTCAGGTTCCTCGGCCCCGCGCCCGGGGAGCCGATCGTCACCGTGCCGGCCACGCCCGCCGTCCGCGAGTGCCTGCGGATCCTCGGCGGCGGGGCCTCGTACACCATGAGCGGCCTGCGGGACCTGCTCGACGCCGGCGACCGGGGCGAGGGGCCGGTCGAGCCGTTCCTGTCGACCCTGGTGGACGCCGGGCTGCTGCACCACCGGTCGCCGGTCGCCGACCTCTCGGCCGACCCGCTGGGTGAGCTGTCCGCCTGGCTGACCGCGAACGGCGGGGACCCCGGCACCGTTGCGCTGGTGGACGACGTCCGGTGGCGGCTGCGCCACCCGGCGGCGGTCGCCGACGTGGCGGGGCACACCCTCCGGCAGCGGGAGCTCGGCGCCGCGCTCGGCCGGTTCGCCGAACGGGCCGGCCTGCCGTCCGGCCACCTGACCCGCCCCCTGGACGTGATGCGGGAGAACGCCGTCCACACCGGCGTCGTGGCCGAGTTCTCGATGCCCGTCTGGCGCCCGGCGCTGGAGGACCTCGACGTCGTACGGCGCGCGCTCGGCGCGCTCGACCCGGCGCTGCCCCTGCGGGTGGCCCTGGGCGCCTACTGCGCGGAACGGTTCGGCCCGGGCGCCCGCGTGCGCTTCCTTTTGCTGCACGAGGCGATCGGGGAGGACCTGCGGCGCGACGAGGCCGACCAGAGCCCCGTCGTGCGTGAACTCGCCGGGCTCCTGCGGATGACCCTCGCCCCGGCCCCGGACCTGGGACGCAGCCACCTCGCCCGGCTGCGCGAGCTGGGCCGGATCCGCGCGGCCCTGCACCGTGCCCTGCTGCCGCCGGCCGACGGGGACGGCGTCGTCCGCGCCGATCCCGCCGTCCTCGCGAGCCTGGCGGCGACCTGGCCGGAGTGGATCACCGCGCCGCCGTCGATGGCCTGCTACCTGCAGGTGCTCGGCGACGACACGACCCTGCGCCTCGTCGTCAACGCGGCGCACGGCGGCTTCGGGCGCGGCCGCGGCAGGACCCTGCACCTGGTGCGCCAGGCGGGCGGCACGCCGCCGGACCACACCTGGGACGCGGCCCCGGGCGAGCCCGTCCTCGCGGAGTTCGGCGGGATGTTCGCGTTTTCCCCGAATGTACGGCTGCCGAGCGTGCCCTACGAGATCGACTACCCGTTCACCGAGAGCGCCCGCCCGGCCGGGGAGCGCATCCCGCTGTCGGACCTGGAGATCGTCCACGACCCCGCGACGGACCTGGCGCGGCTGGCCGCGCGAGGGCTCGGCGCCGAGGTCAGGACGCTGCACCTCGGGATGATGGCGGACGTCCTGCTCCCGGCCGCCGCCCGGCTGCTGGCCCAGGCGTTCGGCGTCACGTACTACATGCGTCCCAGCACACCGTTGCTCGCCTCCTCCGACGCCTGGTCGGTCCCGGAGACGGTGACCGCCCACGCGCGCGTCGAGGTCGGCAGGGTCACCATCCGGCGGGCGCGCTGGGTCGCGGCGACCGGCCAGGTGCCGGTGCGCGGCAAGGGCGAGTCCGACGCGAGCTACCTGGTCAGGATCGTGGTGTGGCTGCGGGCGCACGGGATACCGGAGCGCTGCTTCGTCCGCGTGTTCGACGGCGACCCGCTCACCGGCTCGAAGGTGCCGACCACCCGGTGGATCCTCGACAAGTCCCACAAACCGGTCTACGTCGACTTCGCCAACTGGTACCTGGTGATGGCGTTCGAGCGGACGCTCAAGGGCGCGGGACCGGTCGTGGTCTTCGAAGAGGCCCTGCCGGGACCGCAGGACGCGCTCGGCCCGGCCGGCGCCGACCCCCGCGTCACCGAGCTCATCGTCGAGATCTCCGAGCCGGCGGGGGCCGGCGGTGCCTGAGCGGACCGCCCCCTCCGATTCCGCTCCCTCGGAGGTCGCTCCCTCGGAGGTCGCCGCCTCGGAGGTCGCCCCCTCCGAGGTCAACCCTTCCGACTCCGCCCCCGCCGCTCCCGCCGAGTCCGCCGCCCTCGCCGAGTCCGCCGCGCACGAGTCCGCCTGGGTGAGCGCCCACGTCTTCTACCAGGGCGACCTGGACCCGCTCATCACCGGCGTCGTCGCCCCGCTGGTGGCCGAGCTCGACGCGGCCGGGCTGGCGCGCGAGTTCTTCTTCCTGCGGTACTGGGACGGTGGCCCGCACCTCCGCCTGCGCGTCCTGCCGGCCACCGACGGCGCCGCCGACGCTGCGGACGCCTCCGGCGTCACCGACCGGCGGACCGGCGGCGTCCGGGCAGAGGTCGAGCGGCTGGTCGCCGAAAGGTTCGGGGACCACCTGGCCCGGTACCCGTCCGCCGGCCACCCCGATCCCGAGGAGTACGCGCGGATGGCCCGCTCGCTGGCGGAGCGGGAGCACCTCACGTCCTACTCCGAACGTCCCCACCCGCCGAATTCGGTCTCGTTCATCCCCTACCGGCGCGAGCACGACCGGTACGGGCACGGGCCCGCGATCGAGGCGGTCGAACGGCACTTCGCCGAGTCGAGCCGGATCGCGCTGAGGGTCGTCACCCTGGGGGTGCCCGCCGACCGGCGGGCCACGGCCGCCGGCGCGCTGATCCTGCTGACCTGGTTCATCGGCGAACCCGACCCTGGCCGCCTGGCGTCCTGGACCGGCGACCTCGGCCCGGGCGGCCGGGCGTCCTGGACCGGCGGACGGCGGCGGGCGCCCGATGGGGACGACGCGCGGCGGGACAAGGTGACCGGGCTCGCCCGGCGGATGCGCGCCCTGGCCGCCGTCCAGGACCCGCCGCCCGGCGGGACGCTGGCCGACTGGGCGCGGTCGGCCAGGACGCTGCGGGACACGCTCACGGCGCTGGCCGCCGAAGGCGCGTTCGTCCCGCCGTCACGCGGCTGGGAAGGCCGGGGCGGGATCGCGACGCCCGGGGGCGGGGTGCCCACGGTCCTGGACATCTGCGCCCATCTGATCTGCAACAGGTTCGGGCTGTCCATCGTCACGGAGGCGGCCCTGCGGAGGCTCGCCGCCGAGGCGGTGGCGGTGCTCGCCGAAGAGGGGGGCTGACATCGTGGAGTGGCGCAGCATCCACGTCTACTACTACGAGGCCGACAAGGACGCCCTGATCCTGGAGGGGGTCCGGCCGCTGTTCCGCCGGCTCGCCGGCCAGGTGGGCGCCATGTCGTTCACCCGGCACTGGAGACGCGGGCCGCACCTGAGGCTGAACGTCCGCGCCGGCGCCGCGACCTTCGAGAAGGTGGTGCGCCCGGCCGCCGAGGAGGTCATCGGCGGCTTCCTGGCGAGGCGCCCGTCGGTGCGGCGGCGCGATCCCGAGGCCGAGCTTCCCGCCCACCGGCGGCTCGCCGAGCTGGAGGGGGATCAGGGCCCGTTGACGCCGTGGCATCCCGACAACTCCCTCCGCGTCGCCCCCTACGACCGGCGGGAGGACGTCCTCGGCAACCCCGAGACGGCCGACCTGCTGGCCGACTTCCACGCCGGGACGACCGAGCTGGCGTTCGGCATGATCGAGGAGGTCAGCGGGCCCGCGCGGCTCGCGCTGGGCTTCAACCTGATGATCGCCACTGCCCACGCGCTGTCCGGCGCCGGGATCACGAAGGCGTTCGTGTCGTTCCGTTCGCACGCCGAAGGGTTCCTGTGCGGCTTCCCCGAGGGCGCCGGGCTGCGTCCCGCCTGGGACGAGCACTACGCGCGGAACGCGGACGCGCTGGTGGACCGGGTGGACGCGGTCGTGGCCACCCTCGCGGACGGGCGGCGGAACGTACCGTTCGTCGGGGAATGGGTGACGACGCTCACGCCGTACCGCGGCCGTGCGGGGCTGCTGGTGCGGGACGGCCTGGTCCCGATGGGGGACACGGCGCCCGCCGAGGGCGGGCTCGCGGGGCTCAGCCCGTTCCACCGGAGGCTGTTCGGCGATCCGCGCTGGGAGCGGACGCGGGTCTCCGCGGACTTCCTCCGGTACCGGCTGATGCTCAACCTCACCTACCTGTACCTGACCCGGCTCGGAGTCGCCCCGGCCGAGCGGTTCCTGCTGTGCCACCTGGCGGCGAACGCGGTCGAGGACCGCTACGACGTCTCGGCGTCCGTCCCGACCGGCCCGTCCGTCCCGACCGAACCCGCACCGCACGCGGCCCCCCGTGAGGCGGCTCTCCGTGAGGCGGCTCCCCGCGAGCCGGCCCCGCGTGAGGCGGCTCCCCGCGAGCCGGCCCCCCGTGAGGCGAGCTCGCGATGAGCGCTGAGGTGATGGCGGCGGTCGAAGAGGTGCTCAGCCTGCGGCCCGGGGTGTTCCTGGCCACGATCGGCGGGGAGCTGCTCCTGTTGCGGCGCGGGCTCTCCCACCACAGCGAGGCGTTCGGCGCGCCCGGCGCGGTGAAGCGCGCCGTGCTCGACCTGCTGGCCCGCGGAGCCTGTACGACGGGCGAGCTGCTCGCCGTGGGAGGGCCCGGCGAGGTGCCCGCCTTCCTCGGCACGCTCCGCGCGGGCGGCTGGATCGTGACGACGGTGCGCCACCGGGGGCGCGATCTGTACACGATGCAGCCGTTGTGCCCCGAGTCCAAGGCGCCGGAGGCGCTTCCTCCCGATCTGGTGCTGTCGCGGTTCACCGTGATGCGCCGGGAGGGCGACGGGCTCGTCGTCGAGTCCCCGCTGGCACGGGCGCGGATGCTCGTGCACGACGCGCGCGTCATGTCCCTGATCGGCGCCCTGGTCCTCCCTGCTTCACCGTACGCCGCCCCGGATTCGACACCGGACGCGGTCGCGGGCTCGGTGCCGGAGGCGATCGCGGCGTCGGTGCCGGTCGTGGGCTCGGTGCCGGTCGCGGTCGCGGGCTCCGTGCCGGACGCGGTTGTGGGGTCGGTGCCGGACGTCGTGCGTCGTGCATTGCCGGACGCCGTGTGGGGTGCGTTGCCGGACGCGGCAGTGAGGCGGGTGGTGCGGGACCTGTTCCGGGCGGGGCTCGTCGTGGCGGCGTCGGGGGAGACCGGCCGGGACGTGGAGCAGTGGCGTCCCCACGAGCTGTGGTTCCACGCGCGCAGCCGGATGGGCGACGGCGGCTACTCCGGCGGGTTCGGCCGTACGACCTGGGCCAAGGGCCTGCACGAGTCGCTGCCCGCGAGACGGGAACCGTACCCCGGGCCCGTGGTGGACCTCTACCGGCCGGACATGGCGACGCTGCGCGTGTCCGACCGCCCGCTGACGGCGGTGGTGGAGGAACGCCGCTCGATCCGCGAGCACGACGACGAGGCCCCGATCACCGCCGACCAGCTCGGCGAGCTGCTGTACCGCTGCGCCCGGGTGCGGCACTCCTTCACCCGCGAGGGCGTGGAGTACGTGAGCCGCCCGCACCCGTCCGGCGGGTCGACCTACGAGTTGGAGCTGTACCCCGTGGTGCGCCGCGCCGCCGGGCTCGACCCGGGCATGTACCACTACGACCCGCACGACCACCGGTTGCGCCTGGTCCGCGGGCCCGAGCCGTCCGTCGGGCGGCTGCTGCGCACCGCGACGTCCGCGGCGATGATGCAGGCCCCGCCGCAGGTGCTGCTCGTGGTGGCGGCGAGGTTCGGCCGGCTGATGCTGACGTACGAGGAGCTTCCGTACTCCCTCGTCCTCAAGCACGTCGGCGTGCTGTACCAGACCATGTACCTGGTCGCCACGTCCATGGGGCTGGCGGCCTGCGGCCTCGGCGCGGGTGAGGCCGGCGCCTTCACCGAGGCCACCGGCGCGGACTACCTCACCGAGAGCAGCGTCGGCGAGTTCCTGCTCGGCAGCCGCCCGCGAGACCCGTCCCCCGACACGAGCCCGGAACGACAGAACCCGCCCCCCGCCACCAGTCCCGTACGACAGAACCCGGCCCCGGCCACGAGCCCGGAACGACCGAACCCCGCCCCCGGCACGAGCCCTGTACGACAGAACCCGCCCCCCGCCACGAGCCCGGAACGACCGAACCCCGCCCCCGGCACGAGCCCTGTACGACAGAACCCGGCCCCCGCCACGAGCCACCAAGGAGAGGACCGTGGGACTACTACTGCGCCCTGACGCCTACTACGCCGAGACCTCCGACGGGGCGTACATCCTCACCCACCACGGTGCGTCCGCTTTCACCGGGCGCTCGGTCCACTCCCTGATCGACCGGCTCGCGCCGTTCCTTGACGGGCGGCACACCCTCGCCGAGCTCACGGCCGACCTCCCGGCCGAGCGCGCGGACCTGGTCAGGAAGCTGGTCACGACGCTGATCGAGCGCGACGTGGTCAGGGACACGGCACCGGACGTGGCGTCAGGCGCGGGTCCGCTCCGCCCCGAGGCCGGCTTCGTCGGCTACTTCCGCGACTTCCCCGACGCCGTCTTCCGGCAGTACGAGGACAAGGTGACCCTGGTGGTCGGCGCCGGGCGGCTCTGCCGGGCCGTCGCCGTCGCCGCCGTCCGTTCCGGGCTGGGGCAGGTCCGGGTGGTCACCACCGCGGAGTGCCCCACCGACCTGGCGGGCCTCGGCGCCCTCGGGGGCGGGTGGCGGGGCGAGCGGCCGTGGCCGGACGGCGACCTGCCGCGCGGGGAGACCGGCGAGGCGGTCAGGTCCCTGATCGACGGGGTGGACCTGGTCCTGCACGCCTCCGACCGGCCGATGGTGGAGCGGGCGGGCCTGCTGGACCGGTTGTGCGAGGAGAGCGGCGTCCTGCTCGCGCAGGCACTGGTCCTGGACGGCCACGCGTGGATCGGCACCGCCGGCCTCGGCGGCCGCGACGGCCTGAGCTGGACGTCGGCCCGGCACCGCCTCCTGGCCCGCCACCCCGTCACCACCCCACCACCCCGCCCCGGCACCTCACCGGAGGCGTTTTCGCCCCCCGACGACCCCCCACCTGCCGCGACCGCACCGGCCGGAATCGCACCGGCCGCGACCGCACCGGCCGGAATCGCACCGGCCGCGACCGCACCGGCCGGAATCGCACCGGACGCGACCGCACCGGGCGGAACCGCGCCGGACGCGACCGCACCAGGCAGGGCCGCACCAGGCAGGGCCGTGCCGGACGAGACCGTGCCGGACGAGGCCGCCGCCGCGGTGGTGGCCGGGCAGCTTGTGCATGGTGTCTTTCGGTCGATCACCGGGTCGGCCGCGCCGCCGAGGAACCAGGTGACCCGGGTCGACCTGGCCACGCTGGACGGCGAGGTGTGCGCGTTCGTGCCGCACCCGTTCGCGATGCCCGCCCCCGTCGTGCCCGGCGTCGCCGACCGTGTCGCGTCGCTGCGCGCGGGTGCCCGCCTGGACGACGACACCTTCTCGCGGCGCGCGGCGGTCTGCGCCGGGGACCACGTGGGCGTCTTCGGCGCGCCTGGCGAGCGCGACTTCGCCCAGATCCCGCTGCATGTCTGCGAGATCGAGGTCTCCGACCCCGCCGGCCTGCTGGGTCCCGGCGCGCCCGCGCTCAGGGTCACCGGGGCCGGCCTGGACTTCGCCGCCGCGCGCTACCAGGCCGCGCTCAGGGCGTTCGCCGGCTACGCGTCGCTGATGCTCGACCCGCGCAGGCTGCACTCCGTCGCCGGCCGGCCGCCCGGCCCGCGCGCCGACCCCGGCGAGACGCTGTCAGGACTCAGGAGCGGGCGGCTGTCGGGTCACGTCCAGGGGTACGGGATCGCCGACAGCGGCACCCACCTCGTGGACGTCACGCGGGCGTTCCCGGCGCTGCGCCCCGCCGCCTCCGCGTACGTACCGCCTCCCGGTGTCGCCGCCGCCCCCGTGCACGTGCCGCCCCCGGGCGTCGCCGCCGCCTACGACTGGGACGAGGCCGTCACGCGCGGCCTGGCGGGCCAGTGCGAGCGCCTCACGATGGACGGACTGGCTCAGTCGCCCGCGCCGTACCCCCGGGTCGACCTGGCCGGCGCGGCGCTGGACGCGCGCGGGGACCGCTACCGGGCGCTGCTGGCCGCCATCGGCGAGCCGGTCACGGTGTACGACGTCACGGGCCCGCTCGGCGTGCCAGCCGTGGTCTGCTACCTCGGGGCGGTGCCCGCCGGGCGCGCCGCCGCGCCGTCGGCCGCCGAGGCGGTGACCGGCGCGCTCGAACAGGCGCTCCTGCGCTACCAGGCGCGCGAGAACGGCCAGCCCGCCTACGCCCCGCCGCCGGTGCGCGGCATCCCGGAACGCCTGCGGGGGACCGCGACGCGCCCGCTGCCCGGCGGGCCACCGCTGGACGCGGCCGGTCTCGCCGCCGCCCTGGTGGCACGAGGCCACCGCCCGATCGCCGTACCGCTCGACCACGATCCCGAGGTCGGCGCCATCATGCCCTACACCGTCCACGTGGTGATCGTTGATGACTGAGACCGAGACGCCCGCCCAGGAGACCCGGCCCGCGCCGGAGATCGCACTGCTCGGCGAGGGGGTGCTCGCCGGCGCGATCGCGGCCGGCGCCGGTGCCCGCCGCGCCGATCGGGCGGCCGCGTCGGCGATCCCCGGCGGCCGTCCGCTGGTGGTGGCCGCCAGTGACGGCTGGGACGCCGAAAGGTACCCCGAGGTGCGCGCGGCGTGCGCCGTCCGGGGCCTGCCGTGGCTGCCGGTGCGCGCCGAACTGGGCCGCGTCGTGATCGGGCCGGTCGAGTCCCCGGGGACCCCAGGATGCGTCGAATGCGCGGAACTGCGCCGGCGGCTGGCCCGTGGCAACCCCGAGGGACACGACGCGGTATGGCGGCGGCACGAGGAGGCGATCCGGCGCCGCCCGTCGTCCTGGCTGACGCCACTGGCCGCCGGCCTCGTCGCGGCACTGGTCGCCGACGAGGCCGCCAGGCTGGCCGCTGACGGGGCCGACCGGGCTGCCAGGGCTGCCAGGGCCGACAGGGCCGACGGGGCCGACAGGGCCGACGGGGCCGACGGGGCTGCCCGGCTGGCCGCCGACGGGGCCGACGGGGCCGACACGGTCGGCGGATCGGCCCCCGGCCCCGGCTCGGCGCGTACGCGTGGCGCGATGCTGTACCTCGACCTGCGGACCCTCCAGGTGACGGCCCACCGCTTCCTGCCCGACCCGCTCTGCGCCGTGTGCGGCGGGCTGCCGGACGACGACGCGGAGCGGGCGCGGATCGAGCTGGAGCCGAGGCCCAAACCGGCGCCGGGCACCTACCGGACGCGGTCGGTGGCCGACGAGATGCCCGCGCTCAGGAAGACCTACGTCGACGCGGAAAGCGGCCTCGTGCGCGACCTGTACCGGGACAGCCAGGGCGGCATCGTGCTCGCGGCGGCGCCGATGGGGCTGCGGGACGGCGGCGTGGAGAGCGGATACGGCCGTACCCGCAGTTACCGGGTCAGCGAGCTGACCGCCCTGCTCGAAGCCCTGGAGCGGTACGGCGGCATGGCCCCGGGCGGCAAGCGGACGGTCGTGCGGGCGAGCCACCGCCAGGTGGCCGGCGAGGCGGTCGACCCCCGGACGCTCGGCGCGCACCCGCAGAGCAGCTACCGGCTGCCCGGCTACCCGTTCGAGCCCTTCGACGAGGACCGCCCCTACCGCTGGGTGTGGGCGTACTCGTTCGCGCGCAAGGCGCCCGTCCTGGTGCCCGAGGCGTACGCCTACTACCGGGTGCCGCACACCGACGCGGAGTCCCCGAGGTTCGTGTACGAGATCTCCAACGGCTGCGCGCTCGGCGGCTGCCTGGAGGAGGCGATCCTGTACGGGATCCTGGAGGTGGCCGAGCGGGACGCCTTCCTGATGACCTGGTACGCCAGGATGGGGGTGCCGCGCGTCGACCCGCACTCGGCCCGCGACCGGGCCATCCCGACGATCGTGGACGCCATCAGGGCCGAGACCGGCTACGAGACCATGATCTTCGACACCACGCTCGAACAGGGGATCCCCTCCTACTGGGTGATGGCCGTCGACCCGGGCGGCGAGCCCGGGCGGCCGAAGGCGATCTGCGCGGCCGGGTCCCACCTCCACCCGGAGACCGCCGCCGAGAACGCCCTGCGCGAGCTCGGCCCGATCCTCACCCAGCTCGTCCAGACCTTCCCCGAGCAGCGCGCCCGGGCCCGCGAGATGGCCGGTGACCCGTCGCTGGTGCGGGCGATGGGGGACCATTCGGTGGTGAACGCCGACCCGGAGGTGTTCGACCGGTTCGCGTTCCTGACCGGGTCCACGCGCACCGCGTCCTTCGCGGAGCCGGCCGGGCCCGCCGCCTTCGGCAACGCCGACCTGCGTGACGACCTGCTGGAACTCGTCGGCCGGTACCTGGACTGCGGCCTGGACGTCATCGTCGTGGACCAGACCGCCCCCGAGCACCGGGCCGGCGGGTTCTCCTGCGTGAAGGTCATCATCCCGGGCACCCTGCCCATGACCTTCGGGCACCGGCACCGGCGCGTCGAGGGGCTGCCCCGGCTGTACGAGGTGCCCCGGCTGCTCGGGTACCGCGACCGGCCGCTCCGCCCCGAGGACGTGAACGCCCACCCCCACCCGTTCCCGTGAGCCGCGCTACACGCGGTGCGGCGCCCCGGAGAACAGCTCCGTGCGCCGCTTGGCCCCGAGCTTCCGCAGGATCGCGGCCACATGGTTCTTCACGGTGTTCGGGCTGATGGAGAGCGAGCGGGCGATCTGCCCGTTGGTGTAGCGGTCCGACACCATCCACAGCACCTCCAGCTCCCGGGGGGTGAGATCGCTCAGGCCGTCGAGCTCCCTGTCCCTGGTCTCACGGCGGTCGGGGGTGCCGAGGATCCATTCGCGTTTGCCCTCCAGGGTGGACCGCACCGCCGCCGCCAGCCGCTCCGGCCCCTCCCTGGAGGAGATGAAGCTGTCGATGCCCGCGAGGTAGAAGTACGTCAGATCGCGCGTGGCGCCGAATTCGGAGAACGCCAGCACCTGCGGCGGGAGGCGGAGCTCCTTGAGCCGCTGGCAGAATTTCAGGCCGTCGCTCAGCGTCGGCCCGTACGGATCGAGGATGACCAGGTCGACGTCGCCTTTCGCGGCGCGTTCCAAAGCCGTTTCGCGGTGCTCGACGTTCTGGACGCCGAACGACCGCGAGAGCACGGTCTCGATGCCCAGGGACGTCAACGGCGAAAGGCCGACGAGTAACACTTGCAGAGAGAACACCCCCAGAGCCGGAGCCGTACGACTCCTCGTTCTCGGCTCGCCGTCCGGTGCGCGCCATTGCCGAGGCCACTGACGAGATCGCACCCGGCGGCACGTACCGCGCCACCGATCCCGTCAGCGAGCCTCACCATGACGGCGTGCCATCCGGTTCCATGGCGTGCATTGGGGGGGTCCCACCGGCGCGGGCCGCCGGTGGGGGGTGGGGGGGGGCCGCCGGCCCGGGGGCGGCCCGCCCCCACGATCGGTCAGCTCACAGCGAGAAGCAGGAGCATATGCACACGGCTCCGCCGGCGCAGGTGGGGCAGGACGCGCCGACCTCGGTCATGCCGTGCCCGGCGGTGAGGGACTCGGCCGCGAGCCCCCCGCCCTCCAGATCGAACACGTCGACCGGCAGGTTGTCCAGGTCGAAATCGAGTTTCCGCGAAACGCTCATTTTCCCCTTCCATTTCTTGGTCCGAGGATTGACAGGGTCGTCATATCCGCAATACACATCCATCATGTTCATCGGATATTCCGGCCGCATCCGCCGTGCCGGACCGCGCTCGGGCGTCCGGCGGATGGTCCTGAATAGTTCGGAAAGGACCAGATAACGCTCTCACCGCCCTGGCCGCGAGGAGGGGGAACGCCGGTCCGGGCCGGGGTCACGGCAGGCCGGCCGGGGGAACTGGTCCGTTCAGAACTATTCAGGACCATTCGCTGACCGGCTGCGCGTGGGTTGTCCCGGCGGATGCGGCGCGGCCGTTTTCTGACGATACTTCGAATGCCTTGTCCGGACCTGGCGTCACACTCCGCATATCGAGAAAGGAAGCAATGATGAGCGTCTCTCGGAAGCTCGATTTCGACCTGGAGAACCTCCCGGTCGACGTGTTCGAGCTCGGAGCCAGCGGGCTGGTCGTCGAGTCGCTGACCTCCGGTCACGGCATGGGCGAAATGGGCGCCTCGACCGTCTCCCCGCCGTGCTACTGCAGCCAGTGCTGCTCCTGCTGCGTCACGCTGTGACCTGACGGGCACACGACGGACCGCCCGGCCCCCGGGTGGTCCGTTCCGGCCGGCCCGACCGCCCGATCCCCCCTCGCGGCACGGGAGCCCCGGCGGGAGGCCGGGAGCGTGACATCCGATGTCAGCGGCTGAAAGCGCGGTGCAAGCGGCGGGCGCTATCTCTTGGAACGCGGATCGGGGTGCACGGGCCACCTGATCATCGAGGATCCGCTTCTCAGGAGGGTTCCCATGACACTGGAATCGGATCGGCCGGCCGAGCCGGAGCGGACGACGGCGGGCAAGGCGCCCATGTGGCTCCGCGTGCTCAGCGTCCCCGTCGCCGTGGTGGTGGCCCTGGGCTTCGCCGATTCGGACGGCTGGGCCATGGGCGTCTTCGCGGGCGTGATGTTCGGCTGGCTCGCGTTCACCATCATCATCTGGGACCGCTACTCGCCCTGGATCCGCCGGCACCCGGTCATCGACGGCCTGATCGACGGCCCCTACATCTTCCTGTCGGTCACCGCCGTCACGTCGCTGTCGGCGCAGACCCGCTGGGCGATCGCGGGGGCCGGCTCGCTCGTCTTCATCGCCGCCAGGTACTGGGCCCACCGCCATCAGACGCGATCGGCCGCCATGCTCGCGAGCCGTCCGCCGGCCCCCGCCGCCGAGGACGCCCCGGTCAGTTGAGCCGGTCGACTCGGGGCAGGCGGTAGGCCAGGGGGAGCAGCACCACCGGTAGTACCACCATCAGGGCGAGGAGGATCGTCTGGGCGATCGCGTCGGGGGGCGGGAAGTTGTCCAGGTGGGCCGCGTGGAAGATCATGTGAGGGATCGCGAACACCACGCCGGCGACCAGGACCGTCATGACCAGGCGGCGGTCCATGGTGAAGGCGCTGACGCCGAGGATCGCCGCGATGGAGATGTTCAGGGCGCCGAAGTCCCGCAGCAGGTGCTCGTTGAACGGCGGGAGCATCGCCACCCACGCGTGGCGGGGGAGCGGGAAGCCGTCGTAGAACGACTGGGGCAGCAGGAGCGGCCACAGCCCGGTGAAGACCAGGTGGTAGAGGATCAGGAAGCAGAGACCGGCCCTGAGCCAGCCGCGTCCCTTCACGGCCGCCCGGCCCCGGGCCGTGACCGCCCGCCGGGCGGGCGGGGTGTTCCGGCGGGGTGGCCGGCCGGGGGTTGTGGTGGTGGGCGCACGGGTCTTCCCTGTGGTCGGACGATCGCCTGGCGGCCACCCGGGCGCTCGGTAGAAAGAGTTCCCAGGTCACGGCCTCGCCTTTGTTCTACCGCGCGGCCGGGCCCCGTACGGGGAACGACGCGCCGGGGGGCCGTCCGCGCGGGGAACCACGTGCCGGGCGGCAGTTCGGGCCGGGGCTCAGGCGGGGCCCGCCGGGAAGGCGAGGAAGACGGTCTCCTCGTGGGTTCCGTCGTGTTGCAGGCGGATGTCGAAGCGGTGGACGCCGTCGCGTTCCAGGGTCGTGAGCAGGGTCGCCCGGCGGTCCGGGGGCAGCGAGGCCAGCAGCGGATCGGCCCCGGGGTCGGTCAGGTACGCGCGGGTGAACAGGTGATGCAGCAGGCCGCGCGCGAAGACGCACACCGAGATGTACGGCACCCCGCCCGGCGGCACGGTGCGCACGGCGTAGTGGCCGTCGGCGTCGGTGCCGACCCGGCCGAAACCGGTGAAGTCCAGGCCGGTGCGCCCGATGATCGTGCCGTCGACCTGGTCGCGGCGCAGGGACCCCGGGGCGCCGGCCCGCGACCCGCCGGGACCCGGCTGCCAGAACTCCAGCAGGGCGTCAGGGATCGGCGCCCCCGCGCCGTCGTAGACGTTGCCGTGCAGCGTGATGGTGCCGGGGTCGCCGGTCGGGGCCATGTCGCCGCCGCCCGCGAAGGGGAGCGCGAAGCCGTAGAAGGGGCCGACGGTCTGCGACGGCGTGGGCGCGAGCGGTTCCGTGGGGGAGCTCATCGGCCCTCCTCGATCCAGGTGGCGGCCGGGCCGTCCAGGACGATGTCCCAGCGGTACCCGAGGGCCCACTCCGGGGTGGACAGGTCGTGGTCGTAGGTGGAGACGAGCCGGTTACGCGCCGCGTCGTCGGTGACCGACTGCAGGATGGGGTCGTAGGGGAACAACGGGTCGCCGGGGAAGTACATCTGCGTCACCAGCCGCTGGGTGAAGGCCGTGCCGAAGAGCGAGAAGTGGATGTGCGCCGGCCGCCAGGCGTTGTCGTGGTTGCGCCACGGGTAGGGGCCCGGCTTGATGGTGGTGAAGGCGTAGGTCCCCTGGTCGTCGGTCAGGCAGCGGCCGGCCCCGGTGAAGTTCGGGTCCAGCGGCGCCGGGTGCTGGTCGCGCTGGTGGCCGTACCGGCCCGAGGCGTTGGCCTGCCAGATCTCGACGAGCTGGCCGCGTACCGGGCGCCCGTCGCGGTCCAGCACCCGTCCGGTGACCTGGATCCGCTCGCCCAGCGGCTCACCGGTGTGCCGCCGGGTGAGGTCGGAGTCCAGGTCGGTGACGTCGGTGACGCCGAACACCGGGCCGCTCAGCTCGACCGCGTCGGGGTCGGAAACGGTGACCAGAGCGCGCCGGGGGTGGCGCAGGGTGGTGCTGCGGTACGGCGGGTAGTCGCGGTCCGGGTGGTCGCGGCGGGGCGCGCCGTCCTCGACGGTCTTGGCGTAGGCCTGGCGCGCCTGGACGATCTCGGCGCTGATGACCTCCTGGGCGTCCGGCGCCGCGGCGGGCCGGGGGTGGGGCGTGGTGGGCATGGGCTTCACCTTTCCAGGACCAGGGCGAGGCCCTGCCCGACACCGATGCAGAGGGCCGCGACGCCCGTGCCGGAGCCGGCGGCGGCCAGCCGGCGGGCGACCGCGCCCGCCAGGCGGGCCCCGGAGGCGCCGAGCGGGTGGCCGATGGCGATGGCGCCGCCGAGCGGGTTGACGATCGCCGGGTCCAGCTCCGGCCAGGCGTCCAGGCAGCCCAGGGACTGGGCGGCGAACGCCTCGTTGAGTTCGAACACGGTCAGATCGGCCAGGTTCGTCCCCGCCCGGGTGAGCGCGCGTCCCACCGCCTCGACGGGTCCGAGCCCGAAGTACCGAGGCTCGATGCCGGTCACGGCGGACGCCCGGATCCGGGCCAGCGGTTCGCGGCCGACGGCGCGCAGCCCGTCCTCGTCGCACAGCAGCAGGGCCGCCGCCCCGTCGTTGAGCGGCGAGGAGTTGCCCGCCGTGACGGTGCCGCCGTCCGGGCGGAACGCGGGCTTGAGCCTGGCCAGGGACTCCAGCGACGTGTCGTCGCGGATGGACTCGTCACGCGGCGGCCCGGCGGTGTTCACGGGCGTCCCGGTGGCGCGAACCGGCGTCCCGGCCGTCCCGGCGGTGCTCGCCGGTGCGCCGGGCGTGTCATGGCCGAGGGGGACGATGCCGGTGGCCGCCGCCGTGCCCGGGGCAGGGAGGGGGACGACCTCGTCGTCGTAGGCGCCGTCCTTCCACGCGCGGGCCGCCTTCTCGTGGCTGGCCAGGGCGAAGGCGTCCTGCCGCTCGCGGGTGATCCCGTACCGGTCGGCGATCAGCTCGGCGCCCTCGCCCAGGGCCACGGTCCACTCGGCGGGCATGCGCGGGTTGACCATGCGCCAGCCGAGCGTGGTCGAGTACAGCTCCTGGTGGGCGGCGGGGAACGCCTTGCCGGGCTTCTGCAGCACCCAGGGTGCCCGGGTCATCGACTCGACCCCGCCCGCGATGACGATGGACGCGTCGCCGGCCGCGATGGCCCGCCCCGCCTGGACCACCGCCTCCAGCCCGGACCCGCACAGCCGGTTCACCGAGACGCCGGGGACGGTCACCGGGAGCCCGGCCAGCAGGACGGCCATCCGGGCCACGTCCCGGTTGTCCTCTCCGGCGCCGTTGGCGTTGCCGAGGAACACGTCGTCGATCCTGGCAGGGTCGAGCAGCGGCGTCCGCTCCACCAGGGCCCGGACGACGTGGGCGGCCAGGTCGTCGGGGCGTACGCCGGACAGCGCGCCGCCGTACCTGCCGAACGGCGTGCGGACGGCGTCGACGATGTACACCTCCGTCATTTTCCGCCTCGCCTTCGTGCGCCCGCGCACCGGGGGCGGCCGGGCGGCGCCCCGGTCATGGTCCACCTGGAGCCGGGGCGGCCGTGATGGGCGGCGGTCATGGGGTCCTCCCTCACGCGTTCGTGAGCGCGCGCAGCGCGGTGAGCTCGGCGGCGGTCGGGGGCGCGGTGGTGCCGACGTGGGCGGCCGTCCTCAGCGGCCAGCCGGTGGCGGCGCGGGCCTGTTCGGCGGTGACGCCCGGGTGCAGTTCGGTCAGGACGAACTCGGCGGTCTCGGGGTCGGGCCGCAGGACGCCGAGGTCGGTGATGACGGCCACCGGCCCCCTGCCGCGCAGGCCGAGGCGCTCCCGGTCCCCCCGGCCGGTGCCGTGGCCGACCGAGGTGACGAAGTGCAGCCGGTCGACGAAGTTGCGGGTGGAGTGCCGCAGCACGATCAGGACCTCGCCGCACCCGGCCGCGATCTCCGGCGCGCCGCCGGCGCCGGGCAGCCGGCTCGCCGGGCGGTCCGGGCCACGGCCCACCGTGGTGGTGTTGATGTTGGCGTACCGATCGATCTGGGCGGCGCCGAGGAAGCCGACGTCGATCCGCCCGGCCTGCAGCCAGTAGTTGAACATCTCCGGCACCGAGACCACGGCGTCGGCGGTCTCGGCCAGCTCGCCGTCCCCGATGGACAGCGGCAGCCGCGCCGGCTTGGCGCCGACGGCGCCCGACTCGTAGATCAGGACCAGGTCGGGGCGTATGGTCCTGCGGGCCAGGTTGGCGGCGGCGCTGGGCAGGCCGATGCCGACGAAGCAGGTGCGCGCCCCGGCGAGGGCCCGCGCCGCGTTGACGGTCATCAGCTCGTCGGGAGAGGCGGATTCGGGGGCGTCGGTCATCGGGTGGCGGCCCCCTCGCGGTCCAGGACGTTCCTCCTGAGCCAGGCGGTGAACCGCTCCCGGTCCCGGGATATTGGGTCCCACGCCTGGTAGTAGTCGTTGTCGCGGACCGAGTATCCGGCCGCGTACGACGGGTGGGCGCCGCCGGGCACCTCGGCGACCGCCGTGACCGCCCAGCCGGGCAGCACGACCCCGCCTGGACGCGGGACCAGCTCGTCGACGATCTCCTCGACGGTGACCAGCACCCGCCCGGCCGCCAGCACGGCCTCCTTCTGCACCCCGGTCAGCCCCCACATCAGGACGTTGCCGTCGCGGTCGGCCTGCTGGGCGTGGATCACGGTGACGTCGGGGTTGAGCGCGGCGACGGCGGCCAGCTCCTCGCCGGTGAAGGGGCAGGTCACCGTGGAGATGGTGCCGGAGCCGCATGCCAGGTCCGTGCCCCGGTAGCCGCGCAGCACCGCGAACGGCAGGCCGGAGGCGCCCGCGACGTAGCGGTTGGCCATCCCGGCGTGGCTGTGCTCGTCCAGCTCCAGGGGGCGGGGCCAGCCGTTCTCGACGGCGTCCCTGAAGCGGTGCAGTGAGCCGACGCCCGGGTTGCCGCCCCACGAGAAGATCAGTTTCTTCACCAGGCCGGCGCCGATGAGCTGGTCGTAGATCACGTCGGGGGTCATCCGGGCCAGGGTCAGGTCGGTGACGCCCTGGCGGATCACCTCGTGGGCGGCGGCGAAGGGGATGAGGTGGGTGAAGCCCTCCATGGCCACGGTGTCCCCGTCGCGGACCAGGTCCGCCACCGCCTCGGGGAGCGGGCGGATGTCAGCCACGTCGCCCGCCCTCGCTTTCGCGCCCCGGCGGATCATCGCGAACCTCGGGGGCCTTCGCGGCGGGACGTGTGCGGGTGTCCGTCATGTCTCGTTCCCTCGCGCTGCGGGCCGCCGGTGCCGGGCCGGTGGCGGTTGTTCGCCTGGTGAACTTTAGTTCATTATAATAGGACCGAGTTTGATCCCCGAGCGGTGGGACTGTCAATCGCCGGGACGGCACCGTGGCGGGCGGAGGTCTCCGGCGTGGAGCACACGGCAGACCCCCGCGCGGCCGCCCCGCCGCCACGCGAGGTGGTGGGGCCGCTGGTGCGGGGGCTCGCGGTGCTCAGGCGGCTGGACCTGGCCGGGGGCAGGCGGAGCATGGGCGACCTGGTGCGTGACACGGGCCTGGCACGGTCCACGGTCGACCGGATCATCGCCACCCTCGCCCGGATGGGCTACGTGCGGCCGGACGGCCGGGACGCGGTGCTCACCCCCGCGCTGATGGGCCTCGGCAACGCTTACCTGGCCGCGTCCCGGCTGCCCGGCCTGCTCGGACCCCTCGCGGACCGGCTCGCCGATGAACTGGACGAATCGGTCTCGCTCGCCGTCCCCGACCGCGACGGCGCCCGTTTCGTCCACCAGGCGACCCGCAGGCGCGCCATGTCGGTGACCTTCCGGGTCGGTGACCTGATCCCCGCCGAATGCGGGGCGATCGGGGCGCTGCTCGCGGCCGGCTGGTCCGAGGACGACTGGCGGCGCTGGCGGACCCGCAGGGCCGGCGATCCGGGCGGCACGTCCTTCCCGGTCATGCCGAGAGGGGCCGGGCGCGGCGTGGAGTCGTTCGAGCGGCGGATCGCGGACGCGCGGGAGAACGGCTGGTCACTGGACGACCAGCTCATCGAGCCCGGCCTGGTCGCCGTCGCGGTGCCGGTGCGCGACGCGGACGGGCGGGTCGCCTGCGTCGCGAGCGTGGTCAGCCACACCAGCCGGCACACCGCCGGGTCGCTCCGCGACCGGGTGCTGCCCCGGCTCCGCACGACCGTCGCCGCGATGGAACGGGCCCTGGCCTGCGCGCCCGAGCCGGATCCGGCGCCCGCTGAGCCGTGTCCGGCGGAGCGGGACGGCACGTCCGCCCGCGTCGCCGCGGAGCCGTCCGACCTCGTCGCCGCGGAGAAGGGGCCGGAGGTCGCCGGGGCTCCGGGCGGTGGGGCGGGGCCGGAGTTCGTGGAGTCGCTGGCGCGGGGGCTCGGGGTGGTCGTGGCGTTCGAGAGGGCGCCCGCCTCCGGCGGGACACCGGGCGGGGTGACGCTGACGGCGCTGGCGCGGGCCACCGGGCTCGCGCGGGCCACCGGGCTGGCGCGGGCCACCGTCCGGCGTTCCCTGATCACCCTGGTCCACCTCGGCTACGCGGAGACCGAGGACGGGCTGTACCGGCTGACGCCCCGGGTCCTGGACCTGGGCTTCGCCTGCCTGTCCAGGCTGGCGCTGCCGCAGATCGCCCAGCCCCACCTGGCCTGGCTGGCCGGGCGGGCCCACGACTCGGCGTCGATGGCCGTCCTCGCCGGGGACGACATCCAGTACGTCGCCCGCGTGCCCACCGTGCGCGTCATGAGCGTCGACATCACGCCGGGCACCCGGTTCCCCGCGTACGCCACGTCCATGGGCCGGGTGCTGCTGGCCGGCCTGCCCCCGGCCGAGCGCGCGGCGTTCCTGGCCCGCGTACGGCCCCGCCCGCTGACCCGGCGCACGGTCACCTCGCAGGAACGGCTCGCCGCGCTGCTCGCCGCCGCCGCCCGCGACGGGTACGCCCTGGTCGACCAGGAGCTGGAGGAGGGGCTGCTCTCCGTCGCGGTCCCGGTGCGCGGCCGGGACGGGCGGGTGGTCGCGGCCGTCAACGTCTCGATGCACGCCGGCCGCCGCACCGCATGGCAGGCCCGCGAGCAGGTGCTCCCGCCGCTGCGCGCGGCGGCGGCGCGCATAGAGCGGGACCTGCGCGCGGCGGCCCGCTTCACCCACATCCCCTCCGCTTGACCATCCCCTCGGGCCCGCGCGCCATGGGGGGAAGATCCCCTCTCGCGCCGGCCGGAATCAGCGTGAACTCTTTTCCGGCGAACGGGTGATAAGGGGTGACAATGACCCCGCCTCGGAAAGTCGAGGCCCCACGAGCGGAGTCCTACTTGATCGCCGACGCGCGCAGCGCCGAGACGGCGGAGGATCTGACCGGCGACGCCGAGCTGATCCGGCGGTCGCAGGACGCACCGGACGTCTTCGCGGCCGTGTTCGACCGGCACGCGCCGGAACTCCACCGCTATGTCACCCGGCGGCTGGGCGACTCCCTGGCCGACGACGTCGTGGCCGACACCTTCCTCGCCGCCTTCCGGCGACGCGGGCACTACGACGTGACCCGCCCGGACGCCCGCCCGTGGCTGTACGGGATCGCCGCCAACCTCATCGGCAGGCACCGCCGCGCCGAGGTCAGGTCCTACCGCGCGATGGCCCGCACGGGCGTGGACGTCGTCGCCGAGAGCTACACCGAACGTGTCGACGCCGAGGTCAGCGCGTCCGCCGCCCACCGGGACCTGGCGGTCGCGCTCGCGGGGTTGTCGGCGGGCGACCGCGACGTGCTGCTGCTGATCGCGTGGGCCGACCTCACCTACGACGAGGTCGCCCACGCGCTCGGCATCCCGGTCGGGACGGTGCGGTCGCGCCTGCACCGGGCCAGGAAGAGGACCCGTGCCGCGCTGGGCGGGGTCGACCCCACCGCTTTCGACGAGGAGCAGGACCGTGGATGATCTGAAGACGCTTCGTGAACTGCGCGCGGACGCCCCCCTGCCGGACGCCGGCCGGCTCTCCGCCACGCGCGCCCGCTTCATGTCCGAGGGCCCGGAGGCCGGACGGTTCTCCGCCGCCCGTGCCGCGGCGGGACCGCGCGGGCGCGGGCTCCGCGCCTTCCCCCGGCCGCTGCTGCTCGCCGCGGCGTTCGCCGCCGTGGCCGCGCTTGTGGCCGTGTTCGCCCATCCCGGCCAGACCGGCGGCGCGCCTCCGAGCGCGGCGGGCAGGTACGCCGGCACCGCCGTGACGCTGGAGCGGGCGGCTCTCGTCGCCGGGTCGCGCTCGACCTCGCCGACCCCGAGGCCGGACCAGTGGCAGTACTCCAGGAGCATGGACAAGCAGGCCAACGGCCCGGACGCGGGCCGCGTCCAGGAAGAGTGGATCCGCTACGACGGCAAACGGGCCGCGGTGTTCGGCGACGACGGGCGGCTGAGGATCTCGAAAGTGCCGCCGGATCCCGGTGACGACGACCTCTCGCCGCAGCGGTACGCGGAGAGGCTCAGGAAGCTGCCCACCGACCCCGCCAAGCTGCTCGCCCGGGTGAGCGCGGACCTGCACTGGATCAACCTGCCGGTGGAGACCGCCGGGGGCACGGCCGGCGCGGAGGACGCCGACGCGCGGGCGTTCCGCGTGCTCTCGGTCTACCTCGGGCAGCAGGCGGTCATGCCGCCGAAGCTGGAGGCGGCGATCTACCGGGCGCTGGCCAGGATCCCCGGTGTCCGGATCGAGCTGGACGTCCAGGACGGGTCGGGCCGCAAGGGGCTCGGGGTCTTCCGCGACACCGGCCCGGTGACCCGCCGGTACGTGATCCTGGAACCGGGCACCTTCCGGTACCTGGGCACGCGCATGGTCTGGCTGCGGGGCGAGGAGATCAACGGCGAGATCGCCTTCCGCGCGGGAAGCGTATGGACGGTGACCGAACTGGCCTCCGGCATCGTGGACCGCGCCGGCGACCGCCCGTGACGGATCCGGCGACCGCCCGTGACGGATCCGCCGGGTGCCTGTGGTGGATCGGCCGGGTGACCGTGACCGGTCCCGCCGGACGGCCGTGACCGTTCCGCCGGGTGCCTGTGACGGCACCCGGCGGGCCCCTCGTGGTGACGGACTAGCCGGTCCGGGTCGTGCCGGTCGTGACGGCCGGGTCCTTGGGCGGTGTGGGATCGGCGCCGGGCGCCGTGCCGGCGATGGTCAGGAACAGTGCCGCCGCCCACACCACCGACGATCCTTGTACGTGCCGCGTCCTCGGCATCTACGCCTCCCGTTGCGTCGCGCTGTCGCCGGTGCCGTCTTCTGCGAACGACGTCATTGTGCGACGTAGGGTGTGGGCGGGGGTACCTGGAAGCTTCCAGGATGTCGCGAGGGTGCCGCGCATGCGTACTGTCCTGCTCCAGATCGAGAACGGCCCCGGCGCCGGACCGGCCGCCGGCGGGCCGCCGCCGCTGGAGGTCCAGCCCGGCCGCGAGGTCGTGTTCGGGCGCGGCGGCCGGTCGGCGCCGGTCGACTTCCCGCTCGGCCACCCCGGGGTGTCCCGGCGGGCCGGGGTCATCAGGGCGGTGGACGACTACTGGCTGCTCACGAACCTGAGCCGCACCGCCACCCTGGTCGTGGAGAACCCCGAGGGCGGCGGCGAGTTCGTGAAGGTGCCGCCGAGGCGGGTGAACGCCCCCGTGCCGTTCGAGTTCGCCCGCGTGGTGGTGCCGGTGACCGACGGGTCGTGCTCGTTCCTCGTCTTCGCCTCCCAGCACAGTTTCATCGACTGCGAGGCGCAGGACCTGCCGTCCGGCGGCGACGCGACGATTTCGGCGTTCCCGCTGGACGAGTCGGCGAAGTACTTCCTCGTGCTGGTGGCCCTGTGCGAGACGCGCCTTCGCGACTGCTCCTCGTCGGTGATCCCGACCGTGCCCGAGGTGCTGGACCGGCTGCGGGGGGTGCCGGGGTGCGCGGGCCTGACCCGGGCGGCGGTGAACTTCCACATCGACTACCTGGCACGCACCAAGCTGCGCGTCAAGGCGGCGGACGGGCCGGGGAAGGCCGACTGGCAGCGGGCCGCCCTGGTGTCCATCGCCCTCCGGTTCGACCTGGTCACCGAGAGGCACCTGGATCGGCTGGAGGGGTGAGGCCGGCCGCCGGGCGGTCAGGGCAGGTACTCGGCCCGGTACCGGCGCACCCGCTCGATGTGCGCCTGGAACCGCGGGGGGACGCCGTGGTCGCGGCGCACGGCCTCGTCGGAGCTGCGGAAGGCCGCCGCGCCCAGCAGGCCGGGGTCCCCGCGCACGCCCGACAGCAACGGCATCCGCACGCACAGGTAGCGGCCGACGGCCGGGATGGAGTCCTCCGCCGACAGGGGAGGGGCGGGCACGGTGCCGCGTTTGCCCGGGGGCAGGTAGTACTGCAGCACCGACGGTGTCCAGCGCGCGATCCCGTACTCGTTCTTGGCCACGTCGGACAGGTCCGGGTCGAACCCGCTCTCCGCCTTGAGCATGGCGGCGACCAGCGCCGGGCTGAGCCCCGGCTCCCCGCACATCGTGCCGGCCTGGACGATCAGCGCCCGGTACTGCCGGGGGATGTCGGAGCCGGTGCGCAGCCACTGGGCGAAGGGGTCGGCGGGGGAGGAGTTGCCGCTCGCGCCCGTGCCGAGCGCCAGCACCATGACGGCGACCGCGGCCATCTCGGCCGTGCGGCGCCGTTTCGGGTGCGGGTCGGGGACGGTGCCGGTCATGGCGCGCAGCCGGTAGAGCTGCCGGGCCGCGCCGGGCCGGGACCGGGGGTGCGGCGCCAGGCAGTCGCCGATCCAGGAGCGCCACGCCTCGGGCAGCGACGAGGGCAGCGCCAGCGGCCGGGCCCCGGCGGCGTACTCGGCGGCGGCGACGTAGCGGGCGCGGGGGGTGGGGGCGAGGAACGGCAGGTGGCCGGTGAGGAGCTGGCAGGCGGTCACGCCCAGCGCCCACATGTCGGCGGAGGTCCTGATGGGGTGCCCGCGTTCGGTCAGCGGCTCGTTCCACCGCTCGGGGGGCAGGTGGTCCATCGAGCCCGCCGGCGGCAGGTAGCCGTGGGTGCCGTCGATCTCGGTGGCCAGCCCGAAGTCGGCGAGCCGGACCGAGCCGTCGGGCATGACCAGGACGTTGCTCGGCTTGAGGTCGCCGTGCACCCAGCCCTCGGCGTGCATGTGGGCGAGGCCCTCGCAGATCCCGGTGACCAGCCGCAGCGCCCCGGGGACCGGCGCGCCGCCCCGCAGGGTGTCGGCCAGCGAGCGGGCCGCCAGGTCCATCACCAGGACGCAGGCGCCGTCGAGCTCGGGGCGCGCCGCGTCGTCGATCTCCAGCGTCTCCCGCAGCGAGATCAGCCGGGGGTGCTGCAGGGTCCGGTGCAGGCGGATCTCCCGCTGGGCCATGTCGTGCAGGTGGCGTAGCTGGCGGCGGGTGACGGTGCCGGTGGGCAGGAACTTCAGGGCCGCCAGGGTGCGCCCGTCGTCGTGCCTGGCCTCGTAGACGCTGGCCCAGCTCCCGGTGGCGATCGGCCGGGTGACCCGCCAGTTCCCGGCCCGGTATCCGGACGGCACGCTGACCGCCCAGCCTTCGGTGTCCACCGGCGCTCCCGACCGTCTGACAAGTGCAGTCGGACAGCACCATAACCCCGGTACGAAGGCCGGAGAAGCCGAAAGCGGCTTGATCCTACTTAAGTAAGAAATATCGGGATTTGTAATGCCTTACCCGCTGGATCGGTGGCCTGGATAATCGGGGCCTGATCGACGCACCACCGGCACGCGAGGGGCTGACCGAGATGACGACCGACGGCGGGGGCGCGTTCCCCGAGGGATTCCTCTGGGGCGCGTCCTCGGCCGCGCACCAGATCGAGGGCGGGAACGTCGCCAGCGACTTCTGGGAGCTGGAGCACACCCCCGGCGGCCCGTTCGCCGAGCCGAGCGGGGACGCCTGCGACAGCTACCACCGCTGGCGCGAGGACGTCGGCCTGCTTGCGGACCTGGGCCTGACCTCCTACCGGTTCAGCCTGGACTGGAGCCGCATCGAACCGGAGGAGGGCGCGTTCTCCCGCGCCGCCCTGGACCACTACCGGCGCATGGTCGAGGGATGCCTCCAGCGGGGCGTGTCGCCGGTGGTGACGCTTCAGCACATCACCGTCCCCCGCTGGTTCCGCCGCTCCGGCTGGTGGACCGGCCCGGAGGCTGCCGACCGGTTCGCCCGCTTCACCGAGGCCGTGCTGCCCGTGGTGTCGGAAGGGGTCGGCTGGGTCTGCACGATCAACGAGCCGAACTTCGCCGCGACGCTGGAGTACGACCTGGCCCCGGGAAGCGCGCCCCCCGGCCCCGCCGTCCCCGCTCCCGAGACCGTCGAGGCGTTCGTCACCGCGCACCGCAGGTCGGTGGAGGTGCTCCGGTCGGTGCCGGGCCTGTCGGCCGGCTGGACGGTCTGCGCCGTCGACTACCAGCCGGTCGGCGACGCCGGGAAGGCCGTCGACGAATGGGCCCGGCTCCGTCAGGACGTCTTCCTGGAGGCGGCCAGGGGGGACGACTTCGTCGGCGTGCAGGTCTACACCCGCGAGCTGATCGGCCCCGACGGACGGCTCCCGGTCCCCGACGGGGCCGAGACCACCCAGATCGGCTGGGAGTACTACCCCGAGGCCGTCGCGGGCGCCGTCCGGCACGCCGCCGAGATCACCGGCGGCACCCCCATCATGGTCACCGAGAACGGCGTCGCCACCGCCGACGACACGCGCCGCGCCGAGTACGTCACCCGCGCCCTGCGCGCGCTCAGGTCGGTCATGGACGAGGGCGCCGACGTGCGCGGGTACTTCCACTGGAGCCTGCTCGACAACTTCGAATGGCTCCTCGGCTACGCGCCGGCCTTCGGCCTGATCGCCGTCGACCGGTCCACCTTCCGGCGCACGGTCAAGCCGAGCGCCCGCGTGTACGGCGACATCGCCAGGACCGGCCACCTCCCGGACTGACCCGGACAGGTGGCAAAGGGGACCCGCCGATGACGCTGGTTTGGGCGTTCCCTGACCGTCGCCCTCCTAGCGTTGCTGCCGTGGCCGGCACCGGCCCTGGGCGGACGCGGAGGGGCGGACCATGCGGCGGCGGACACCGGCGGCACCGAACGTATGACGGGGAACGCCCGGCGGGCCGCCCGGCTGCTCGTGGCCGGCACCGTCCTCGCCCTCACCGCCTGTTCCGGTGACGTCGCCCTGTCGCGCGACGCCGCGATCCCGCACGCGCCCCCGCCCTCGACGGCCGCCGCCGCGCCGGTCCCGCACGGCGGCGCCAAGAGGGCGCCGTCCGTGGACGTCTACGCCCACGACCGGCCCGGCCTGCTCAGCCCCGTCGTGGCCGGGTTCCCCTCGCGGGTCTACGTGCCGAACAGCGAGAGCGGCACCGTCAGCGTGATCGACCCGAAGACCTACCGGGTCATCAGGACCTTCAGGGTCGGCAGGCGGCCCCAGCACGTCGTCCCCTCGTGGGACCTCAAGACGCTCTGGGTGAACAACAACGACGGCAACACGCTCACGCCCATCGACCCGGCGACCGGAAAACTCGGCAGGGCCATCCCGGTCGAGGACCCCTACAACCTGTACTTCACCCCGGACGGCACCACCGCGCTGGTGATGGCCGAGCGGCTCAACCGGCTGGACTTCCGCGACCCGCGCACCTTCGCGCTGCGCGCCTCGATGGAGGTGCCGTGCCGGGGCATCAACCACGCCGACTTCACCCTCGACGGCTCGACGTTCCTGGCGAGCTGCGAGTTCTCCGGCCACCTGGTGGTCGTCGACCTGGCCCGGCGCGAGGTGGCCAAGGTGGTCGGCCTGCCGGCCCGCCACAGCATGCCGCAGGACGTGAAGCTCTCCCCGGACGGCAGGACGTTCTACGTCGCCGACATGGCGGCCGGCGGCGTGTGGCTGGTCGGCGCCCGCGGCTTCAAGGTGCGGCGTTTCGTCAGGACCGGCGCCGGCGCCCACGGGCTCTACGTCAGCAGGGACTCACGGAACCTGTACGTGTCGAACCGGGGCGCCGGGTCGGTGTCGGTCGTCTCCTTCGCCAAGCGCCGGCCCGTCGCGACCTGGCGTATTCCGGGCGGCGGGTCGCCCGACATGGGCGGGGTCTCCGCCGACGGCCGCCGCCTGTGGCTGGCCGGCCGCTACGACGGCGTCGTGTACGTGTTCGACACCCGCGACGGCCGGCTCCTGCGGAAGATCCCGGTGGGTGCCGGGCCGCACGGCCTGGCCGTCTACCCGCAGCCCGGCCGCCACTCCCTCGGCCACACCGGCGTCTTCCGCTGACCACCCGCCCGGCCACCTGGACCCGCGTCCCGCCTGGCACCGCGGGCCCGTGACCCACCGGTGCCGCCCGGGCGCCGGTGGGCTTCAAGGCCGGGTCAGCCGACCGGCACCTGGTAGTCCTTGGCCAGGTCGGAGATGGCCGCCTCCTTGAAGACCACCGCGCCGCCGACCGCCGCCTTGTCCGGCTTGGTGATGAACGACGCGCGCGAGGCGGGCCGGTCGATCTGGGAGAAGTCCATCGGCGTGCCGAACCCGCCCTCCCACGACGGCTGGGAGCGGTGGGCCTTGACGATGCCCTCCCGGCTGAGGTCCTTGGACGCGCAGGCCTGCTTGAGCGCGTCCCCGACGATCACCGCCGCGGAGTAGCCGGCGCCGACCCCGCTGTCCACCGGCTGCCCGGCGTACTTGGCCTGGTAGTCGGCGACCAGCTTCTTGATGGCCGGCAGCGGCGAGCTCATCGGCGCCGCCGCGGTCATGATGTAGTAGTCCTTCAGCAGCGCCGGGGCGGCCGGCGTGCCGAGGAGCTGCGGGCTGTAGGCCGAGTTGCTGGCGACGAACGGGATGTCCATCCCCTTGGCGACCGCCACGCCGACCAGCGAGGCCGCCTGCTTGGGCCCGACCGACACCATGATCGCCTTGACGCCCGCGTCCTTGAACGCCGACACCTGCGCGCTCATGTCCTGGTCGGTGGCCTTGATCTTCTGCTCGACCACCGTCAGGCCGAGCTTCTCCGCCGCGTACTTGGTCCCGTTGAGCGCGCTCTGGCCGTAGTCGCCCTCGAAGTACAGGTGGCCGATCTTGTCGCCGGACTTGATGCCCTTCTCCTTGGCCAGGAAGTCCACCCCGTTGATCATGTCGATGTCGTACGTCGTGCCGGTCACCTGGATCGCCTGGCCGCCCAGCAGGCTGGTGGCCCACGCCATCGGGATCGTCAGCAGCCGGTCGCCCTCGATGCGCTGCTTGAGCGCGGTGACCATCGGCGACCCGATGAACTGGGTGATCGCCGCCGACTTCGGCGCGATCTCGGTGTAGGCGGCGACCGCCTTCTGCGCGTCGTACCCGTGGTCGCGCACGATGCCCTCGAGCTTGCGCCCGCACACCCCGCCCGCCGCGTTGACCTGCTCGAAGTACAGCTGCTGTGCCTGGGTGATGCTCTTGCCCAGCGAGGCGTAGGGGCCGGTGAGGTCGGTGAGCATGCCGAGCGAGATCTTGTCGGCGGTCACGCCGGGGCCGGTCTTCACCCCGTCGCCGCCGGTGGCGGGCTCACCGCCCGTGGCCTTGCCGCTGGCGCACGCGCTGAGCGCCAGCGCGAGCGCGGCCATCGTGGCCGCGCCGGTACGGATGCCGAACTTGCCCATGTCAGCTCCTGGTGTCGGGAGAAGGGGTCGGAGTGGGTGAGGAGGAGAACCGGAGCCCCCGCGCGCGGGCCGGCCGGCCCGTACGGCCGCCGCCCCCCGCGCGGAGCCGGGCGAACAGCCCGGCCAGGCCGCCGGGCAGGAACAGCACCACCGAGACCACGGCGGCGCCGTACAGGATGCGGGCCGCCTCGGCGGGGGAGACCCCGCCGGAGCCGGGTTCGGCGATCAGCGGGAGGCTGTCGCTGTAACGGGTGAGGAGCTGGGGCAGCATCGACACGAAGACCGCGCCGATGACCGCGCCCCCGATCGACCCCAGGCCGCCGATCACGATCATGGCCAGGTAGTCCAGCGAGAGGAACACGCCGAAGTAGTCGGGGACGGTCCGCTGGAAGACCAGGGCCAGCATCACCCCGGCCAGCCCGCCGTACATCGAGGACAGCACGAAGACGCCGGCCCGGTACCGGGCGACGGGGACGCCCATCACCCCCGCCGCGATCTCGTGGTCGCGGATGGTATTCATCGCCCGCCCAGGACGACCGCGCAGCACCCCGCGCGCGAACGCGGCGGCGCCCAGCACCAGCAGCAGCCCGAGGAACCACAGCCGCTCCAGCGCGCCGAACGGCACGTCCATCACCACCAGCGCCGGGGTGTCGGCGAACGTCAGCCCGAACAGGTGCAGCGGCGGGACGGCGCGGCCGTTGTAGCCGCCGGTGACCGCTGTGGCGTTGAACAGCAGGTGCTGCCCGAGGAAGATCAGCGCGAGGGTGGCGATGCCGAGGTAGGCGCCCTTCAGCCGTCCCGCGATCGGGCTGAACAGGCCGCCCGCCACTCCGGCGGTCAGCACCGCGAGCACCGCCGCGAGCGGGGTGGGCAGGCCGAGCCCGCCGAGCGCCTGCCGCGCGCCCTGCTCGGGGTCGGCGGAGAAGTACACGTAGGCGTACGCGCCGATCGCCAGGAAGAAGGCGTGACCCATGGAGAGCTGCCCGGTGGAGCCGGTCAGCAGGTTGATCCCGATGGCGCCGACGGCCGCCGACATCGCGAACAGGCCGGTCTGCAGCCAGAACCCCTCCAGGTAGAACGGGACGGCGATGGCCAGCGCCGCCGCCGCGACCCAGATGAGCGGCCGGGTGAGCCGGCGGCGGACGGCCACGGCCCGCGCCTCCGTGCCGGTCGCGGCGGTCTCGTGGAGGTCAGACACGCGCGGTCTCCCTGATGCCGAACAGCCCCGCCGGGCGGAGGAGCAGGATGACGACCATGACCAGGAACGGGGCGACGTCCCCGATGCCCCGGCCGAGGAACGCGAGCTGGTTCTGGTACCCGGTCATCAGCGCCTCGGTGACGCCGACGATCAGCCCGCCGACCAGGGCACCGGTGGTGGAGTCCAGCCCGCCGAGTATCGCCGCGGGAAAGGCCTTGATCGCCGCGAGCGATGTGCCACGGTCCAGTCCCGGCGTCGGGAACACGCACAGGAACACCGCCGCGACCGCCGCCAGCGCCCCCGCGACCGCCCACGCGCTCAGGGAGACGCGGCCGAGCCGGATCCCCATGAGCGCCGCGGTCTCGGAGTCCTCGGCGGTGGCCCGCATGGCGATGCCCCAGCCGGTGTACTTGAACGCCAGCAGGAACAGCGTGATCAGCGCCGCCGCGGTGAACAGCGCCACGATGCGGGTCTCGGCGACGGTCACCTCGCCGAGGTGGACCACCGAGTCCCCCCACGGGTCGCCGAGCGCGAGGATCTCGGTGCCGATCTGGCGGGTCAGCTCGGTGGTGAGCACGATGTCCACGCCGATGGTGACGATCGCTAGCACGCTGTGCGAGGCCACGTTCGCCCGCCGGATGATCAGGAACTCGATCGCGGCCCCGACGACGGCCGCCGCCGCGACGCCGATCACCAGCGCCGCCCAGAAGCCGGTCAGCGGCTGCAGCCGGGCGACCAGGTAGCCGCCGGCCAGCAGCAGCGACGCGTGGGCGAAGTTGACCACCTCGGTGGCCTTGAAGATGACGACGAAGCCGAGGGCGATCAGCGCGTAGACGGCCCCGATGGAGATCCCGTTGACGAGAAGCTCCAGGAACGTGATCACATGTCCTCCTGGTCGGGGCTCGTGCCGAGGTAGGCGCGGACGACGTGCGGGTCGCGCTGCACCTCCTCGGGGGTGCCGTCGGCGATGCGGCGGCCGAAGTCCAGGACGGTGACCCGGTCGGCGAGGCGCATGACCATGCCCATGTCGTGCTCGACGAGCAGGACCGAGATGCCGAGGCTCTCCCGGACGGCGACGATCAGCTCGGCCATGTCGAGGCGCTCGCCGCCGTTCATCCCGGCCACGGGCTCGTCGAGCAGCAGCAGCCGGGGCTCCATGCACAGCGCGCGGGCCAGCTCGACCCGTTTCTGCACCCCGTACGGCAGCAGCCCCACGGGCGTGCCGAGGCGGTCGCCGAGGCCCACGAATCCGGCGATCTCGGTGACCCTGTCCAGGTGGCGGGCCCACTCGCGGCGGGCGTGCGGCAGGCGCAGCCCGGAGGAGACGAACCCGGCCCGGGTCAGCCGGTGGCGGCCGAGCATGAGGTTGTCCACCACCGGCAGGTGACGCGACAGCGCGATGTTCTGGAACGTGCGGGCCACCCCCAGCGCGGCGACCCGGTGCGGCGGCAGCGCGGTCAGCTCGGCGCCGTCGAGGCGGACGCTGCCGGACGTGGCCTTGTACACCCCCGACAGGACGTTGAAGAAGGTGGACTTCCCCGCGCCGTTCGGCCCGATGACGGCGTGCACGGTGCCCGGCGCGACGGCGAAGCCGACCCCGTCCAGGGCCGTGAGCCCGGCGAAGCGGACGGTGACGTCCCGGACGTCGAGCAGCGGCATACCGTCCGGTTGGTATGAGGGGGTCACGCGGACCACCTCGACAGCGTCCGCCGCCCGGCCGCCCGTTCCCCCGCGGCCGCCGGGCCCGCGGCCTCGGCAATGCCCAGGTACAGCCGCCGCACCTCGTCCCCGGCCGCGAGGTCGGCGGACGGCCCGTCGAGCACCACCTCGCCCACCTCCAGGACGTACGCGTGCGAGGCCAGCGACATCGCCAGCGCCACGTTCTGCTCGATGAGCAGGACCGAGGTGCCGCGCGCGTTGATCTCCTTGACGGTCTCGGCGATGCGGGCCGCCATCAGCGGGGCCAGCCCGAGCGTGGGCTCGTCCAGGAGCAGCATCGAGGGCCGGGCCATCAGCGCCCTGCCGATCGCCAGCATCTGCTGCTCACCCCCGGACAGCAGCCCGGCACGCTGGTGGGCGCGTTCGCCGAGGACGGGGAACAGCTCCAGCACCTGCTCCCGCGCCTGGGCCGCGCCCTTGGACCCGCCGCGTGCGCCGAGCGCGCCGGCCCGCAGGTTCTCCTCGACGGTCATCCGGGCGAACACCCGCCGGCCCTCGGGGACCTGCGTCACCCCGCGCGCCACGACCGAGGGGGCGGGCAGGCCGGTCAGCCGGGTCCCGGCCCAGGTGACCACCCCGCCGCCGACGGCCCCTCGGTGGAAACGCAGCGTCCCCGAGATCGCCCGCAGAAGGGTGGTCTTCCCCGCGCCGTTCGCGCCAAGGACGGCGACGATCGATCCGGGAGTAACGCGGAGGGACACCCCGCGCAGCGCGCGGACCGGGCCGTAGCTCACCGCCAGATCGCTGACCTCCAGCCCGGCGTCACCGGGCGGGGGCGCAGTGGCCGCCATGTTGTTTCCTCCTGACAGTCGGTGCGGCACACACAACGCCGTACGCGCACCGTCGTCCAGATGCGGCGGTGAAGTCGGGACCGGTGCCCACCACCGCGGGAGGGCCGTTGTGCGCCCGCACAACGGGTTGTCACGAAACGAAACCGAACCTTGTTCCGTATGGGAGCGGGTGGCAGTCTCTGAAGGATGGCCGCCAAGCGAAACGAGCACGTCGACGAGAAGGTCCGCCACGTGTTGTGCATCGCCGCGACGCGCCTGCTGGAACGGCTGCCCGAGCTGACCGAGGAGCTGGTGACCCGCGTCCGCGAGGGCGACGAGGTCTACCGGCGGCTGGTCACCTTCGAAGAGCACTGGAAGAGCACCGAGGAGGGCCTGCGGATCGGCATCGAGGCGATCCTGCAGCCGCCGGAGGAGCGCCGTGACATCGCCTTCGCCCGGCAGATGGCCGGCCGCCGCGCCGAGCAGGGCCTGCCGATGGACTCCCTCATGCGCATGTACCGCCTGGCCGCGCAGGTCACCTGGGCCGGCTTCGTGGAACTGATCGAGCGCGAGCACCCCGAGCTGCTCGGCGCCCTGGTGCGCACGGCCACCCACGTCTGGCACGCGATCGACCGGCAGGCCCTGATGGCGGCCGAGACCTACCGGCGGCGGGAGAAGGAGCTTCTCGGCCGCAGCAACGAGCGGGTCAACGCCCTGCTCGACGACCTCCTTGAGGGCAGCGGCGACGCGGCCGTGGCACGCTCGGCCGCGGCGGCGCTCGACCTTCCCGAGCGCGGTCGTTATGCGGTCGTCACAATCAGGCTGCCCGCCCGCCACGACCACTACGGCCACCGGCCCGGCCAGGGGTGCCCGAGCTGCCAGGGCGGCCTCGGCGGCCCCGCCTCCGCCAGGAACGCCCACCCCGGGGCGCTCGGCCCGATGCGGCTGCTGTGGCGGATGCGCACCCAGCACGAGGTGGCCGTCGTCGCGCTCGGCGACGGCACGCTGGACGAACTGGTCGAGGGCATGACCCCGGTCGTGTACGGCCCGGCGGGCGTCAGCCCGGTCGTCGGCGGCCTCGGCGAGCTGGCCACCGCACGCAGGCTCGCCGAGCTGGCCATGCGCACCTGCTCCGGCTGCGGCCCCGAGGTCGCCCGCCTGGACGGCCGGCTGCCGTCGGCGCTGGTGGTCAGCCAGCCCGAGCTCGCCGGCCGCCTGACCACCGAGGTCCTCGGGTCGCTGCTCGCGCTGGACCCGGCCGACCGCGAGGTCCTGCTGGCCACCCTGTCGGCCTGGCTGCGGTGCGAGGGCTCGGCCGCGCGGGCCGCCGGGCAGCTCTACTGCCACCGCAACACCGTCTTCAACCGCATCCGGCGGGTCGAGCAGCTCACCGGGCGGTCGGTGTCCCGGCCGCGCGACATCGTCGAGCTGGCCCTGGCCCTGGAGGCGGTCCGCCTGCTCGCCCCGGCCTGACCTGTCACCGCCCACGGTGTTCCCCCGGCCCGCCCGTGGACGTAGGTTTCGCCTGGAGGACGACGCGCCAGGACCGGCCGAGGCCGTCGGCCGAGCTGAGAGGACACCGCAGTGGACGAGGTGTGCACGAGGATCGAGGCACCCCCCAAGAAGGTCTGGGACCTGGTCACCGACGTCACCCGCTACGGCGAGTGGAGCCCCGAGAGCACCGGCGGCCGGTGGCTCGCCGGGGTCGGCGGCGGGCACGTCGGCGCCTCCTTCCGGGGGCGCAACCGGCGCGGCCTGATCCGGTGGGCCACCACCTGCACCGTCGTCGAGTGGGAGCGGCCCCGCCGGTTCACCTTCGAGGTCGACCTGTCGCGGATGCGCTGGGGCTACCGCCTGGTGCCCGACGGCACGGGCACCCTGCTGTACGAGTGGCGCGAGCACATCGGGTCGCCGATCGGGCCGGTGCGCGCGGTGCTGTCCACCGGTCTGCTCGGCCGGGACCGTGAGTCCCTGATGGTGGAGGGGATGCGCGGCACCCTGAGCAGGATCAAGGCCGCCGCCGAACGCCCCTGACCGCCGGCGCGCGGTTCAGGAGTCGGAGACGGGGCTGTTCCGCTCGGCGGCCACGGCGGCCAGCGAGGCCGCCACGTCGGCGTCGATGGTGAACGCCGCGTGGAGCTGGGTGATCGAGAACAGGCGTGACAGGAAGCCGGTCACGCCGGCCAGCCGGACCCAGCCGCCGGCCGCGTCCGCCCGGCGGTGGACGTCGAGCAGCAGCCAGATGCCGCCGGAGTCGCAGAACCCGAGACCGCTCACGTCCAGGACCAGCCGGTCACGGCCGCCGGCGATCAGCTCGCGCAGCCGGGCCTGCGCGGCGGGGCCGCTCGTCGCGTCCAGGGCGCCGGTCATCTCCACGAGGGTGCAGCCGGGATCGCGGTGGTCGATGACCGCCATCTGCAGAGCCATCCGCCCCCCTCTGCCGTTGTCGAAGACGGATGCGTCGACCTACCTGATCATTGCGTTCCAATGGTCGCACCGCGTGGCGGTGGCAGGACTTGTTTGACCCGCTATGTACTTCGATCGAGACCTCCGGCCCGGTCGCCGGCGGCCGGGCGCCGCCCGCCCGAGCCGTCACCGGCCCGTCTGACCGGCGCGAACGTAGGTAATGTTAGAGATATGGACTCAGACCCCTCGGAAGTTCTCTACCCGCAGGCCGTCGAGTCGAGCGAGCTGCTCGACCGCACCCCCGGGCTATGGGTCGACTCCAGCGACGACGACGATCCGGTCCTGCTGTACGCCGACGGGACCGTGGTGGACACCTGGCGCGAGCACTACCCCTACACCGAGCGCATGTCACGCAGCGAGTACGAGCAGTCCAAGCGGCTGCTGCAGATCGAGCTCCTGAAGCTCCAGTACTGGATCAAGGACACCGGCGGGCGCCTGGTGATCCTTTTCGAAGGCCGCGACGCCGCGGGCAAGGGCGGGACGATCAAGCGGTTCATGGAGCACCTCAACCCGCGCGGCGCGACCGTCGTGGCGCTGGAGAAGCCCAGCGAGCGCGAGCGCACGCAGTGGTACTTCCAGCGGTACGTCGCCCACCTGCCGGCCGCCGGGGAGATCGCCCTGATGGACCGGTCGTGGTACAACCGCGCCGGGGTCGAGTGGGTCATGGGATTCTGCTCGCCTGAGGAGTACGCGGAGTTCATGATCCAGGCGCCGATGCTGGAGAAGATGCTGGTCCGCGACGGCATCCACCTGATCAAGCTGTGGTTCTCGGTGTCCCACCGCGAGCAGCGCACCCGGTTCATCATCCGCCAGGTCGACCCGGTCCGGCAGTGGAAACTGTCCCCGATGGACCTCGCCTCGCTCGACAAGTGGGACGAGTACACCAGGGCGAAAGAGGACATGTTCCACAACACCGATACCGAGGACGCCCCCTGGACCGTGATCAAGAGCAACGACAAGAAGCGCGGCCGCATCGAGGCCATGCGCCACGTCCTCAGCCTGTTCGACTACCAGAACAAGGACGAGGAGGTCGTCGGCAGCCCCGACCCGCTCATCGTCCGCTCGGCCGGTGACATCGTCGAGGAGGACCACTCGGCCCTGTCACCGCCGGACCCCGGCCACGGAGTGACCCTCTCCTAGGCCATATGGGCACGCTCGGCGGGCACCAGACTCCTACCTTTTGGCGACATCTCTACTGATGACCCCGGCGTCCTTACAAGGTGCGGGCAAATCAGTAACCGGGGGGTCGCATGACTTCATCAGGATATGGCAGGACGGATTCGGACAGTGATCGCGTCCTGCACCTCGCCGGTGATCCGGACGCCGTGGCACGCGCACGGCGGCTCGTGTCGTCCGCGCTGGGGAACGGGCATCCGCTGCACGACGACTGCGTCCTGCTCACCAGCGAGATCGCCACGAACGCCGTCGTGCACTCGGACTCGGGCGACGGCGGCACCTTCACGCTGAGCGTGTCCTACTCCGCCGACTGGGTGCGCATAGCCGTGCAGGACGCCGGCTCCCTCGACCCCCCTTTCGGGTGGCGCCCCTCCTCCCCGCTGGACACCGGGGGGCGGGGCCTGCTCCTGCTGGAGGCGCTCGCGCACCGCTGGGGCTTCATCCGGGAGACCGGGACCAACAACGTCTGGTTCGAGATGCACATCGACCTGCTCAACCCCGCCGCCCACGGCCCCCAGGCCAACCTGCGGGTCGCCCGCTGACGACCGTACGAGGCCGGGGCGGGGCGAGGCGGGGCGGCACCGGGTCGCGGCCGGTGCGAGGACGGGGTCAGGGCAGGCCAGGGCGGGGTCAGGGCAGGTCGAGGCGGCACAGGCCCTCGCCGAGGACCTTGGTGGTCAGGCGGGTGCGGCTGTCGCAGCCGAGCTTGGCGAAGATGTGCTCCAGGTGGGTGGTCACCGTGCGGACGCTCAGCACCAGCGCCGCCGCGATCTGCGGGTTGGAGTCGCCCAGGGCGACCCGGGTGAGCACCCCGATCTCCCTGGCCGTCAGGTCGTAGGGCAGGGTGCACGGCCGCTCGGCGATCACCGCCCCCTGGATCGCGCCGTGGAAGCCGACCCCCGCGCGGTGGACGCGGACCTCACGCCACTGGCCGGAGGGGTCGAGCCACAGCCCGCGCCGCGACAGCTCGCGCGAGTCGATGAAGTCCCTGGCCAGGGCGGCCATCGCGGGCTCGCGGTCCACCGCCTCGGAGGCGGGCCGCCCGGCGACCGCGCGCCGCCGCCCGCCGCGCTCGAAGGCGACGGCGTGGAACCCCGGCGGCAGCCCGACCGGGTCGATCACGCAGCGGGTCAGGTCGGTGACGTGCGCCAGGGTGCCGGACACCGCGTTGATCACCGTGGTGGTCTCGGGCGGCAGCGCCTCGCGGGAGTTGACGTGCAGCAGCCCGGTGTACCTGCTCTCGCCGACGAACAGGGGAGCGGTCAGCCCTGAGCGCCACCCGTACGGTTCCAGATGCCTGCGGTAGTACAGCTCGGTGCCGGGGGAGCCCATGGGCAGCGGGACGCGGGAGGCCATGGCGCGCCGGTAGGGGTCCAGGCGCGCGTACTCCTCGGCGGCGTCCTCGTCGACCCGCGCGTACCCCGACGACACCAGGCTGCGGTGGCGGCCCGTCGCCGGGTCGAAGGCGACGAACTCGTACGCTTCCACCGGGATGATCTTCCGGAGCGCGGTCATGGCGCCGTGCGCCCCCGACCCTCCGGCCACCTGGAACCCGACTTCGGTGAACGCGTGGAGGTGGCGTGCGCTCAGGGTGATCTGATCCATTGATCCTCCACGCTCAGCTTGCCCGACCGAGATCTTTCCCGGGAATACGTAAACCTTCCGATGTAGAGCCCTGCCCGGCTATTTAGCCTCTCCGGCATCACGCCGGAGCGACGGAGAGGCAGAGGAACAGTGACGGTCCTGAAAAAGGCGCGAGGTGCCGCCGTCCTCCTCACGGCGGTGCTCACCCTGGGCGCCTGCGGGGGTTCCAGTGAGAATACCGGTGGTGACCAGGCGGGCAAGAGCACCGGCCCCGGGGCCGGCACGTTCTCGGTCGCGCTCACCGAGCCCGACCACCTCACACCGGGGAACACGTCGAGCAGCTACTCGATCACGGTGCTGCAGGCGCTGTTCGACACGCTCGTCGTGATCGACGCCAAGGGGCAGACCCAGATGCGGGCCGCCGAGTCGGTGACCAGCGACGACCAGCAGACCTGGACCATCAAGATCAAGTCGGGGCAGAAGTTCCACAACGGCGAGGCGGTCACCGCCGACAGCTTCGCCGACGCCTGGAACGCCGCCGCCTACGGGCCCAACGCCTGGACCAACAACTACTACTTCGCCAACATCGAGGGGTACGACAAGCTCAACCCCGAGGCCGAGGGCGCCAAGCCCACCGCCGAGAAGCTCAGCGGGCTCAAGGTCGTCGACCCGAGCACCCTCGAGGTGCACCTCACCGCGCCGTTCAGCCAGTTCCCGATCACCCTGGCCTACACGGGCTTCGCCCCCATGCCGAAGGCCGCCTTCACCGACCTCAAGACCTACGACCAGAAGCCGATCGGCAACGGCCCCTTCGCCCTGGACGGCGACTGGGCGCACAACCAGCAGATCAAGCTCAAGAGGTTCGAAGGCTACGCCGGGCCCCGTCCGGCCAAGTCCGCGGCGGTCCAGTTCAAGATCTACGCCAGCCGCGACACCGCGTACACCGACCTGCGGGCCGGCAAGGTCGACCTGCTGCAGACCATCCCGCCGGCGAGCGCCACCGAGGCCAAGAAGCTGCTCGGCGACCGGTTCGTGCCCACCGCCAGCGGCACCATGGACTACCTCGGCTTCCCGGTGTTCGACAAGCGGTTCCAGAACGCCGACCTGCGCAAGGCGATCTCGATGTCGATCGACCGGCAGGGCATCGTGGACGCCGTGTACAACGGCACCTTCAAGCCGATGTCCTCGCTGGTGGCGCCGCTGGTGCCGGGGTACCGCGAGGACGCCTGCGGCGAGACGTGCGTGTACGACGCCGCCAAGGCCAAGGCGCTGTTCGACAAGGCCGGCGGGCTCACCGGCACGCTGAACCTGTACTTCTCCAACGCCGACCCGAGCTACGAGCAGTGGATGCAGGCCGTGGCCAACCAGCTCAAGGAGAACCTCGGCATCGCCGACATCCAGTTCCGCAAGATCCCGGCCGCCGACTACCTGGCCACGCTGCGCGCCAAGAAGGAGGACGGCCCGTACCGCAACAACTGGGTCATGGACTACCCGAGCCCGCAGAACTACCTCGAATCCATGTGGGGCGCCGGTAACCGGATGGGCTGGGAGAACAAGCAGTTCACCGACCTGATCGCCAAGGCCAACTCGGCGGCCACGATGGAGGCCAGCATCCCGCTCTACCAGCAGGCCGAGGACGTGGCGCTCGCCGAGATGCCGATGATCCCGCTGTGGAACTGGCAGGATCAGGCGGGCTACTCCAACAAGATCACGAACGTGACGATCGACCCGTACAGCCCCAACCTCGACACGATCACGGTCAAGTAAGGATGCGCATGAAGGGGACCCCGCCGGCGGCCCCCGGCCGCCGAGGGTCCCCCGTGGGGGAGCGGCCGTGAGGTACGCCGTCCACCGCCTGCTCCAGGCCGTCCCGGTCTTCGTGGCGACGACGTTCCTGATCTACGCCATGGTGTTCTCCCTCCCCGGAGACCCGATCCTGGCGCTCGCCGGGGACAAACCCGTCCCCGAGGCCGTGCTCCAGGCGCTGCGCGACCACTACCACCTCAACGACCCGCTGATCGTGCAGTACGGCCTGTACATGGCCGGGGTCTTCCTGCGGGGCGACCTCGGGGAGACCTTCACCGGCCAGCCGGTCAGCGAGCTGCTGACCGACCGCTGGGCGGTGACCGCGCAGCTCGCCGCCACCGCGTGGATCTTCGAGCTGGTCGTCGGGATCGGCCTCGGCGTGGTCGCCGGGCTGCGCCGGGGCAAGCTCGCCGACACCGCGGTGCTGGCCGGGACCACGTTCGTGATCGCCGTCCCGGTCTTCGTCGTCGGGTACACCGCCCAGATCGTGCTGGGCCTCAACCTCGGGCTGTTCCCCACCGCCGGCACCGACGACGGCTGGCCCACCAGCTATCTGCTGCCCGGCATGGTCCTCGGCTCTTTCGGCCTGGCCTACGTCGCCCGGCTCACCCGCACCAGCGTGGTCGAGAACCTGCGGGCCGACTACGTGCGCACCGCCGCCGCCAAGGGGCTGCGGCGGTCGAGGATCATCGGCCGGCACACCCTGCGCAACTCGCTCATCCCCGTCGTCACCTACCTCGGCGTCGACATCGGCAACCTCATGGCCGGCGCCGTCGTCACCGAGGGGATCTTCAACCTGCCGGGCATCGGCCAGCAGGTCTTCCAGTCCATCCAGCTCCAGGAGGGCCCGGTGGTCGTCGGCGTCACCACCCTGCTGGTGATGATCTTCATCGTGGCCAGCCTGCTCGTCGACCTGCTGTACGGCGTGCTCGACCCGAGGATCCGCCGTGGTTGACCTCAAGGCCTCCGTGGAGGGGGCCGCGCCCGGCGCGCGGCCCGCGCGGGACGTCCGCGGCTCGCTGTGGCACGACGCCTGGCTCGAACTGCGCCGCCGGGTCATCTTCTGGCTGTCCATGGTGATCCTCGTCGTCGCCTGCGCGATGGCCGCGTTCCCCTCGCTGTTCGCCCGGCTCGGACCGAACGAGCACTGCAACCTGCGGATGTCCAAGAAAGGGCCCGGCGGTGGCGCGATCTTCGGGTACGACCTGCAGGGCTGCGACTACTGGTCGCAGATCGTGCACGGCACCCGCGCGTCGGTGCTCATCGGCGTCGCGGTCACGGTCTTCGCGCTGCTGATCGCCGTCGCCCTCGGCCTGCTCGGCGGCTACTACGGCGGCGCGCTGGACGCGATCATCTCCAGGGTCACCGACGTGTTCTTCGGCATCCCGTTCGTCCTCGGGGCCACCGTCGTCCTGGTCGCCTTCCCCGGGCACGGGATCTGGGCCATGACGATCGTCCTGGTGCTCCTCGGGTGGACGACCATGACCCGGCTGATGCGCGGCCAGGTGATCGCCATCAGGGACACCGACTACGTCCAGGCAGCGCGGGCGCTCGGGGCCGGCGACCTGCGGATCATGCTGAAGCACATCCTGCCCAACGCCATCGCCCCGGTGTTCGTCGTCGCGATGCTGAACGTCGGCAACGTCATCTCCGGCGAGGCGACCCTGGACTACCTCGGGGTGGGGCTCCAGTACCCCGACGTGTCATGGGGGCTGCAGCTCAACGTGGCCCAGGTGTTCTTCGCGGAGTACCCCCACCTGCTGGTCTTCCCCGCCCTGTTCCTCACCGCCACCGTGCTGAGCTTCCTCATGCTCGGCGACGTCGTCCGCGACGCCCTCGACCCCAAACTTCATTGACCCGCCCGCGCTGGACGGTCCGGTCCGGTGTGGTGTGGTGCGGTGCGGGCGGGCCCCGAAGGCGCGGTGCCGGGGCCGCTCGCGGACGCTTTCCGGTCAGGCGGTGAGGTTCACGTAGTAGACCGAGGAACCGTTCAGGTCGACCAGGCGGGTGCCGACCCGCCGGGCCGCGGTGCTGCCGATGTTGATACAGGAGTCGAAGGCGTTCTGGTAGACGTAGATCGGGCCGTACGGGCCGGTCCAGATCGCGCCGTTGGCGGCCTCGGCGTAGAACGCGGCGTACCGGTTGCTGGTGTTGAGGACGTACGCCTCACCACCCGGGTCGATCGCCCACCAGCCCCGGGTGCCCCACTTACCGTCGTCGCGGCAGACGTCGGGACTGTAGAACATGATCGCGACCCACACCTTCGAGGTGTAGCGGTTACGGAAGTGCAGCTCCATGTCGACTACTCCTCCGGCTCGGTGAACCGCTGGGACAGCGGCCTGCTGTCGACGGCCCGCTCGGCGTGCGGCGGCAGGTGCCCGCCCGCGCGCGCGGTCGTCACGGCCCGCTCCGCCACCCCCGGGCTCTCGTCGGTCTCGCCCGCGTCCGCCGCCAGGACGTTCGTGAACGCCACCTGCGGGTCAGGCTCTCGCCCGCTACCACCTTCAGGCATGTGACTCACCTCCAGAAACACTATGGGTAACCTGTTCGTAACGTAAGGTCACCACCACGCCCCTGTAAAGCCACCCCCACCCCCCACCCCCGTCCACATACGGCCACCCCCACCCCACACAGTGCCTTCCAGACGCGCCAAGCCCAGCCGAAAAGGTCCTCGCCTCCGGCTCGGGCAGTATTTCCAAGGCCTACCGGCCCTGCCGACCCGCCCGTCCTCCGGCTTGGCCCCTTGCTTTCGGCCGAGAGGAGATCATCGGCACGCAGTGGGGTATTCGTCGTTTCAACGGCCAACGTTCCTGAAGATGATCAGTCGTGAGGGGCGCGCGGGAGGGCGTGCGCCGACAGCGCTTCTTTGGGACGTACGCAGATCTTCGTACGCTCGCTGCCGCCCGGAGGGGACGCCGTGGGACGGCTGCGCGGGCAGGCTGGCGGCATGAAAGCACACGCACGGATGTACACGATCGTGGGTCTTGTCGTCGGGGCCGCCGGGATCGGCATCCTCTGGGCGTCCGGGGTGAAGTTCCCGATCGCCATCCCGCCGGGGATTCTGATCCTGCTGGCGGGCGCCCTGTTCGTCGGCCTCACCCCGTGGCGGTGGTCGCCGGCCGTCGGGAGCCTTCTCGGGCTGTTCGTGATCGTCGGGTTCCTGATCAGCCCGACCGGGGTGGGCAACCTGGTGGGCGACCACGGGGCGAGCGTGTCGATCGGCTCGGTCATCCAGCTGGTCGGTGTGCTGACGGCACTGGTCACAGGTGTGATCGCCACCCGCGACGGCTACCGCGCCGCCGGCCGGCGGTGACTCCGCGCGTGGGCCGGATGCCTCATGGACGGCGACTTCACGCCACGGCCGGAGGCGCCATCGGTGGTGACGCACACCACGACCCGGATGCCGCGCCCGTGCGGCGATCGCGGCGGCGGGCCCGCTCGGCGTCAGCCCTTCCGTACCCCCGGAACGGTCAGCCCGGCCTGGACGGCGAAGACCACGAGCTGGGCGCGGTCGCGCGCCCGAAGCTTGAGCATCGCGCGCCCGACATGGGTGCGGACCGTCGCTGGGCTGATGAACAGCTCGGCGGCGATCTCGTCGTTGGACCGGCCCGTGGCCACCCACGCGACGATGTCGCGCTCGCGCGCGGTCAGCGCGTCCAGGGACGGGCCCGGCGCGATGCCGCCGGTCACGTGCCCGCTCAGGAGGCCGATCAGGCGGCGGGTGACCGACGGGGAGAGCAGCGCGTCGCCGGCCCAGACGACCCGGATCGCCCGGATCAGGTCGGCGGGGTCGGCGTCCTTCAGCACGAACCCGCCGGCGCCGGCCCGCAGGGCGGCGATGACGTAATCGTCGGTCTCGAACGTCGTCACGATCACCACCTTGGTGCCGGACAGGCCGGGGTCGGCGGTGATCGCTCGTGACACGTCCAGCCCGTCCATGCCGGGCATCCGGATGTCCAGCAGCACGACGTCCGGGCGCGTGCGGCGCACCAGCTCAAGGGTCGCGAAACCGTCGCCCGCCTCACCGGCCAGCTCGATGTCGGGCTCGCGCTCGATCAGCACGCACAGCCCCATCCGCACCAGCGACTGATCGTCGGCCACGACCACCCGGATCACCCGGCACCCCCCGGCGAGGGGAACCACACCCGCACGGCGAAGCCGCCGCCGTCCCGGGCACCGGCGGTGAAGCCACCCCCGGCGGCCTCGACGCGCGCCCGCATCCCGGCCAGACCCAGACCCGCGTCGCCAGGCGGCAGGCTTATACCCGCGTCGCCGGGCGCCAGACCCACACCCGCGTCGCCGGGCCCCAGGCCCATACCCGCGTCGCCGGGCGCCGGGCTCATACCCGCGCTGCCGGGCGGCAAGCCCTGACCCGCGCCGCCGGGGGCCGGGCCCGTTCCCCGGTCGACGATCGCCGCCGCCAGTCGCCCGTTCTCGTGGCCGACGGTGACCGTGGCCCCGGCCCGCCCGGTGTGCCGCATGACATTGGTCAGCGACTCGCGCACCACCTTGTAGATGATCTCTCCCACCTCGGCCGGCACGCCTTCGACGTCGCCCAGCCGCAGGTCCACCGGCAGCCCGGCGGCACGCGCCCGCTCCACCAGGGGCACGAGGTCCCGCACGCCGTCGCCCGGAACCGGCTCGGACGGCCGCTCCAGGTGCAGGACGCCGCGGAGCTCGTCCAGCGCCGCCGTGCTGGTGGCGCGGATCGCCTCCAGCGAGGCGCGCGCCTGCTCGGGCCGTTCGTCGAGCACGACCAGGGCCACGGCGGCCTGCATGGCGATCACCGCGAACCCGTGCCCGGCGACGTCATGCACCTCCCGGGACACCCGGATCCGCTCCTCGAGCGCCGTCCGTTCGACCAGGTCGCGCCGTGCCTGATCGGCCGCCATCGTCCGGACGTACACGACGGCGCCCAGCGACCACGGCAGCGCCAGCCAGCACCCGGCCCACAACGCCAGCGCCACCACGAGCAGGCGCACCTCGCCGGACAGCCTCGGCAGCACCGCGGCCACCGACACCAGCGCCACGATCACCCCGGTCACGGCGGACGACCGTAATGGCCGCCGCCGGGCGACCTCGAACATCGCCCACCCCGCGCACAGCAGGATCGGGCCGTACGCATAGCCGAGAAGGAGATAGCCGCTGGTGGCGACCGTGCTGACGGTCAGGGCCGGCATCGGGGCCGAGCGCCGCCAGGCGAGGACGCCGGCGGCCACGCCGATGAGCAGCAAGGCCCACGCGTCGAGCGGACGGGGCGCCTGCTGCCAGGTGGCGGCCCGCCATGATCCGAGCGCGACGAGGACGATGCCGATGACGGCCGGCGCGCCGTCGCGGACCGTGGGTCGTGCCGGGATCACCACATCTGGCAGCCTAGTTAAGGCCGCGGCCCGTCGTCGTCCGGGTCCCCGCGCTCAACCTGCTTCCGCTTCGAGGCGGTTCCTGGCCTGGCGGATCTCCTTCTCGATGTCCGCAGGGAGGCGGCGGCGCAGGATCGGTTCCAGCATCCACCTCACGAAGGGGGCGAAATCTATCGAGATCGTCCGCGTGACCCGGGTGCCGCCGTCGATGCGTTCGGCGGCGAAACTCGCCGCGAACCGCGACAGGCGGTGGTTGAGCCTGTTGCGCGGCAGTGGCGCGTACCGGACATCGACCCGCTCGCCCGGGGTGAGCCGCATCTGTGACACCAGCTTCGGAGCGGGCCCGGGGACCCCCGGCAGGGCGGGCCGGAACCTGAACTCGGTGACGTCGCCGGTGCGGCGCACCCAGTCGATCGGCCCGATCTTGTCGTCGACCTCCGCGTACCGTTCCGGATCCATCACGAACTCCAGGAACTCCTCCGGCGTGCAGCGGATGACCTCTCGCACGGTGACTTCGACCATAGAAAGAGAGTACTCTCTCACTATGGCGAGAACCACCCCTGGCCTGACGCGGGAACGCATCCTCACCGAGGCCATCCGGCTGTTCGCGACCAGGGGGTACGACGCGACGTCGGTGGCCGACATCCAGGTCGCCTGCGGGCTGACCGCGGGATCCGGTGCGCTCTACAAGCACTTCCCCTCCAAGAAGGCGCTGCTGGAGGCCGCCGTCCAGCGGAACCTGGAGACGATGACCGAGCGCAACCGCGAAACCGTCGCGCGGGCGCCCGCCGACCCGCGCGAGGCGCTCCACCTGATGGCGACCGTCGTCTGGGGCGTCATCGAGGCCGACCGGGACCTGGTCCGGATCATGCTGCGGGAGTTCACCGGGTTCCCCGACATCTTCGAGCGGATGTGGCAGGGCGTGGTCGCGAGCCTCTACCACGAGTGCGCCCAGTGGATCGCCGCCCAGCGTGAGCTCGGCCTCGTGGAGGCCGCCGACCCGCATGCGACCGCCACCGTGCTGATCTCGTCGCTGACGTACTTCCCGCTCCTGAACATCCTCATCGGGCACACCCCTGGCGACCTGGACCGGGACGTCTTCCTGGCCACGTGGATCGAGCACGCCGCCCGCACCCTCGGCGTGCGCGACGGGGGAGGGGCGTGATCGCGGCGGCGCGCCGCGCTTCGGATGTCCGGCCGACGGTCAGGTGGTCGTAGTGGAACTGCGCGGGGTCGAGACGTTCCTGGCACTGTCCGAGGAACTCCATTTCGGGCGGACCGCGGCACGCCTGCACCTCTCCCAGGGGCGGGTGAGCCAGACGATCCAGGCACTCGAACGCGAGGTCGGCGCGGCGCTGTTCGAGCGCACCAGCCGGCAGGTCCGGCTGACCGCTCTCGGGGAGCGGTTCCGCCAGGGCGCGACGCAGGGGTACGACGAGCTCGTCCGCACTTTGCGGGAGTGCCAGGCCGCCGCGCTGGACACCGGCAGGCGGCTGCGCGTCGCCTACGCGCCGACCATAGGCGGTGAGTTCGCCACCCGCGTGGCCACCGCCTTCGAGGCCCAGCACGCCCCGTGCACGGTCACCCTCAACGCCAGCACGTTCCGCGAGACCCTCATCCCGGCGGGCGCGCTCAAGAACGGCGACGTCGATGTGGCGCTGGTGTGGTCGCCCGGTGGTGACGGGCGGGCGGTGCGGGCGCACGATCTGACCGTCGGGCCGGTGCTCGCCGAGGTGCCGCGTGGCATTCTGCTCCCGGCCGGCCATCCGCTGGCCGGGCGCCTGGCGGTGAGCCTGGAGGATCTCGCGGGCCACGAGTTGGTGGAATTCCCGGCCACCGAGAGTTCGCTTCTCCGCGACCGATGGACACCCCGGTTCACGCCCTCGGGCCGCCCGCTGACGTTCACCGCCGACGACTTCACCACCCTGACCGGCAGAACCGAAATCCTCGTCGAGGACGTGCTCACCCTCGTCGCCCGAGGCCGTGGCCTCCACTGCACGGTGGCCCCCCTTCTGGAACGCTTTCCCTTTCCTGGCCTCACTGTGGTCCCGATCTCCGACATGCCGCCCATGGTCATCGTCCCGGTCTGGCTGACGGCGGCCGACAACGCCGCCGTCCGCGCCTTCGCCCGGCTCGCCGCCACCTACCGGCGGTGCTTCGGCGCCGATCAGCCCCGGCCAGCCGATTAGCCCGGCTAATCGAGCGTTCGAGAATCGAGCGTTGATCGTTTCCGGTCGCTCCGAAAGACTCGGATCAGACGGCGGAATATCGCGCCGGCGGTTTTTGGAGAATCGCTCGAACAACACGTGAGGGGTTGCTCAAAACTGCGTGGAATATCTCCCCCAGCCGGGCCGCGGAGAGGTGTTGTCAGCGGACGATGATGGATTCTGCGGATCGTGTGAGCCTTCGGGTGGTCCTGGCGGTCGGCGAATTCCGCGCCCTGTGCGCGGCGGAACTGCTCTCCTGGATCGGCGACCAGCTGGCCCGGGTCGCGCTGACGATCCTGGTCTACCAGCGCACATCCTCCGCCGGCCTGACGGGGCTGACCTACGCCCTGACGTTCCTGCCCTCGATGCTGGGCGGCGTCCTGTTGGGCGGCCTGGCCGACCGGTATCCGCGTCGCGAAGTGATGATCACCCTGGACCTGCTGTGCGCGGCGTTCCTCGGCCTGATGGCGATCCCCGGCATGCCGCTGCTGCCGATGTGCGCGCTGCTGTCGGCGGTGACGTTCCTGCGTGGCCCGTACAAGGCCGCGCAACTCGCGTTCCTCGCCGACGTCCTCACGGGTGACAGGTACACGGCGGGGCTGGTGATCCGCCACATCATCATCCAGTCGGCGCAGGTCGCGGGATTCGCTGGTGGCGGCGTGCTGGTCGCGCGGGTCGGCGCGTCCAGCGGACTGGCGATCGACGCGGTGACGTTCGTGGCCGCCGCGCTCCTGATCGCGTTCGGGTGCCGTCATCGCCCGGCGATGGCAAGGGAGGACCGGAAACGCATCTCGCCTGGTAGCGGGCTCATGGTGGTGTGGCGTGATCCCCGGTTGCGCTCCCTCACCGCGCTGTGCTGGCTGGCGGGCTTCCACGTCGCGCCCGAGGGCCTCGCCGCCCCGTACGCGGCCACCCTCGGCGCGGGATCGGTCGCGGTCGGCCTGATCCTGGCCAGCGATCCCGTGGGCAGCGTCATCGGCGCCTTCGTCTTCGGCCGGCTGGTACCGGAACGGATCAGGGTCAAGACGGTCGGGCTCCTGGGCGCGATCACCGGCCTGCCGCTGATCCTCTGCGTGTTCCACCCTGGGCTGGTCGCCTCCATTGTGATCTTCGCGTTCTGCGGTGCCCTGGCGATGAGCTACCAGTTGCAGGTGGGCGCGTCGTTCGTGCGGATCGTGCCGGACGAGAGCCGCGCGCAGGGCCTCGGGGTCATGTCGTCCGGGCTGATCACTGCACAGGGCCTGGGCACGCTGGCCGCGGGCGCGCTGGCCGACGTGATCGGCCCCGCGGTCACGGTGGCCGTGGCCGGGGCGGCGGCCGTCGTCATCGGCGCCCAGCCCGCTCTCACCTGGACCCGCGCGCTGCGGTCGCCCAGTCCCATGAACGCCGAACTTGCCCGCTGAACCCCGGATTCGCGGGCGTCCCTCTCCGCAACCGCCGCGGAGACGTAGAGGAGAAAGGAGGAACACGATGACCAAGACGCGCGAGGGCTAGAACTCCCATCGCCCTGGTTCCTGACCCGTCACGGAACGGGCATGGCGCGGGAGAAGCGCCCGCCGCGACGAGCAGCACCAGGGAGCCAAATCGAACGCACGCCCCGCGCCGGACCGCCCGGCTCCGGGCGTGCGTTCGACCGCCCCCGGAAGGGCGTGCGTGCGCCGACGGCGCTCCGCTGGGGATCCGGCGCCCTGTACGGCGCCAAGCCAGGCCGAATACGGCGCCGGGCCAGGCTGAAAAGGTCCTCACCTTCGGCTCGGGCAGTTCTTTCAAGGCCTACCGGCCCTGCCGACCAACCCGACCTCGGCCACCCCCTGTTGTTCGCGTCGTCGTGTACGGCCTTGAGACTTCTGCGTTGAGTGATTGCGTGTCCATGAATGCGATCTTCTTTAGGAACGATCCGGCTGGCGTCGCTTCTTGAAGACCGTGAGGGATGCGGGGGTGGTTGATCATGTCGGTCCTCTCGAACGGGTGTCCGACATAGGTGATCTTGACCAGGGTGAGTCCATGTCGTGAGAGGCCAGTGCCGACTACTCGCTGTAGCTGATCGTTATCGTTGTGGTCGGGCCGATCGTGAGATGGCGGCCGGGGGATGGAGTGGCCGCGATGAGGACGCGTCAGGCAGGAGTCATCCGCGTGAGCACAGGGAGCGTGCTACGCGGATTGGCGGGGTTGTCGTTCCTGCTCGGCATTTTGGTGATGTTCCCGGCTGAGGCGGCACCGTACCGTGGGATGGTCGAGGTGACGAGGGCCCCCGCCGCCTCGGCCATAGCCGGTCAGTACATCGTGCGGCTCAAACCGGGCGTGGGCACCTCGGACGTGATCGTTCCTTTAGGCGTCACCCCCTTGTACAGCTATCAGCTCGTGGCGAGCGGTTTCGCGGTGCGGCTGACGCCTGCCGAGCTGACCAAGGTGCGTCTCAGTCCTCAGGTCATCGCGATCGAGGAGGACGCGCTCGCTGAGGCTTTCGATCCGCAAGAGGGGATGGCGGGGTCGTCGGGCAGTCCGCCTCCGGCGGTCCCTGACTACTCGTGGGGTCTGGATCGCCTCAACCAGCGTCGTCTGCCGCTCGACCACGTCTTCAAGCCTGCACACCATGGAACCGGGGTGACCGCGTACATCCTCGACAGTGGCATCGAGGCGGGTCACAGCGAGTTCACCGGTCGCATCGTTCCTGGCTACAGCGTCATCCAGGACGGTAAGGGCACAGCCGACTGTCTGGGGCATGGCACTCAGGTGGCCGGCATCGTGGGCGGCACGACCTGGGGTGTGGCCACCGGCGTCAAGCTCGTTCCGGTCCGCGTCCTTGGCTGTGATGGGTCCGGGACCTACTCGGGGATCATCGCCGGGCTTGATTGGATCGCGGCGAATGCCGTCAAACCGGCGGTCGCCAACCTCTCGTTCGGCGGCTCGAAGTCCGCCGCGACCAACGCTGCGGTCACCGAGCTGGCCGACGCCGGGGTCTTTGTGGCTGCGGCGGCCGGGAACAGCCGCGCCGACGCTTGCAACGTGTCTCCGGCGGGCGCCCCTCGGGTGCTGGCGGTCGGTGCCACAACCTACCGGGACGCGCTGGCCTCGTTCAGTAACGTCGGCCCCTGCGTCGACATGCTCGCGCCGGGTTACGCGGTCGTCTCGGCCCGGAAAGGGGGCGGCGGCAAGATCGGCGACGGGACTTCCTTCGCTGCTCCCTATGCCACTGGGATCGCCGCACTGTACAAGGAGAAGTACGGCGACAAGCCGGTGGCCACCATCGTGAAATGGATGATCGATGAGGCGGAGACGGACGTCTTGACCGGTGTCCCCGCGACCACTCACAACAGGTTGCTGTCCATCGACGGGCTCTAGCCATTATGCGCTCTAGACCGTTAACCGGGAATACGGCGCCTCGTACGGTGGCCGGGGAGGGGGAGGTCGCCGGGGCTACATTGAAGGCATGGGGAACGAGAAGCTTCACCTCACCAAGGAGACTCGCCTCACCAAGGAGAAGGAGACCCTCCTCATCACCCTGTACGGCCGCGCCGTGCACAGCCGCTCGGAGGACCCGGTCCTGCGGGACCCGCTCGCCGAGCAGGCGGTCGAGCGCCTCGACTACGACTTCCACAAGCTCAAGATGCGCTCCACCGATGCCCTGGGCGTGGCCATCCGGGCCAAGACCCTGGACACCATCACCGCCGCCCACCTACCCCCGACCCCGGACGCGACGGCCCCCCACTCCGACACGGCCCCGGAAACGACCACCCAACTCGACACGGCGGCCCCGAAAACGACGGCCGCCCGCATCGACAAGGCCCCAGACCCGACGGCCGCCCATCTCGACACGGCCACGGGCACGACCGTCGTTCACCTGGCCTGTGGCCTGGACACCCGCGTCTACCGCCTCGACCCGCCGCCGACCGTGCGATGGTTCGACGTCGACTTCCCCGAGATCATCGCGCTGCGCGAGCGCCTGTTCCCGCCCCGCCCCGGCTACACGATGATCGGGCTGCCCGCCACCGACCCGGGCTGGATGGAACCGGTCCCCGCTGACGGCCCCGTCCTGGTCGTCGCCGAGGGCCTGATGATGTACCTCACCCCGGGCGAGGTCGACGCCCTGCTGCGCGGGATCACCGGCCGGTTCCCCTCCGGCGACATCGTCTTCGACGCCATCAGCCACCTCGCCGTGAAACTGAGCCGCTTCCAGCCGCAGCTCAGGGCCACCGGCGCCACACTCCACTGGGGCCTGGACGACCCCGCCGAACTCACCGCCGCCAACCCCCGCCTCCACCTGGTCTCAGAGCTCTTCTTCTCCGACGTCCCCGAGGTGGAACGCTTCCCCGCCGGCTACCGCGCCGCCCTCGCCGTGATGAACCGCTTCTACTTCCTCCGCAGAATCGGCCGCATCCTCCACTACCGCTTCTGAACCCTCCGCAACCGGGTGATCCGCCCGCAACCGCGTGATCCGCGACGATCGCCCCTGGAGCAGGACGGTCGCCTACTTGGCCTCGACTACCGCTTCTGAACCTCGACCGCGCCGGCGGTCGACCCCGCCGAGGAGAGCACCTCACCGCCCCCGACCTCCTCGGGTTCCACGGCCAGGCCGCTGAGCAGGTCGGCGGCGTCCAGCAGTCGCAGGCCGGTGCCCTCCAGCCGGTCCGGGTACAGCGCGTAGACCTCGGCCCCGGGCGCGAGCGCCACGTCCCCGTCGATCACCGCCGCCAGAGAGGCCGCGCCCACCGGGCCGTCCACGGTGCCGTCGGGATCGCGCGCCGCCATCAGCCGGGAGGCGAACGCCCACGCGTCCTCACCGGCGCGCCTCGCGTAGCGCAGGGGCGCGCCGTCGCCCCGCCGTACGAGAACCTCCCCGGCGCGGGCGGCGGCGTGCCAGCAGGCCACCTCCCACAGGGTGACGCGCTCGCCCAGGCCGTAGAAGTCCTCCAGCGCCGACCCGAGCCGGGCGAGCTGTGCGGCGTACCCGTCGACGTCGTGGCCCCGGCCCCTGGTGCTCAGGTTGAGGTCGGCCCAGCGCATGGTCCGCGACCACAGGTCGGCCACCAGGGGGACCAGGGTCTTGGCCGGTCCGGCCAGGTCGAAGCGCTGGCGGACCGCGAGCGGGTCGAACAGGCCCGCGGGGCTCTCCATGAACCCGGCGAACCCGCGGACGAGCTGGTCGAACGGAACGTCGTCGAAGCTGAACACGACCGGCATGACGTACCGGCCGCCCAGCTCGCGCAGGGCACGCACGTCGAGGTCGACGAACTCCGACGACCCGAGCGGCCCGGGGGCCGACGTCAGGTCGCCGGAGTGCACCGCCGCGTCGCCGCCAATGCGCAGGCTGGTGTAGTCGCACAGCCCGACGAACTCCCACCGCTCGTCGTACACCGCAACCGACAGGTCGAGGTCGACGCGGGTGCCCTCGGGCTCGGTCCAGTGCAGGAACAGCCGGATCCGCTCCCCGCGCGGGATCGGCTGCAGGCCGCCGCGCGCGATCCGTACCAGGGCCGAGGTGGCGCTCCGCTCGGACGCCGGGGCGATGAGGTCGGTGAGCCCCTCGTCCAGCACGACCCTGTCCAGCGGCGGCAGCGTGCCGGCGCGCCGCAGCATCTCACGGGTGAGCACGTCCGCGACGTCACCGACCAGCCGGGCGGGCAGCTCGGGCCGGGAGTCGGGCTGCGCCCAGAACAGGGCACCGCCGCGCGGCTGGAACAACCGGGTGCCACCCGATGGCGTCCGCACCTGCCCGAGCGTGGCCACCACCACCCCGGGCGCCACCTTCCGTACCGCCTCCTCCAGCACGGCCAGAAGCGAACCCGCCCCGACGACGTCCCGTACGGGGACACCAGGCGCGAGGGCGCCCTGCTCGCTCGCCCTCGTGGAACCTGATGGCTGGACCAGCCGTAGCAGGTGGGACAGGCGCCGCAGCAGCTCGCCGGGGCGTCGCGCCAGCAGGGCGAGGGCCGTCGCGAGGTCGCCGTCCCGCAGGGCGTTCTCGACCTGGGCGGCGAACGTGACGGTCCGCAGCCGGCGGCCGTCGACCCGCAGGACGCCGGGGTGGCGGGCGGCCTGGGAGAGCATGGCCCGCCCGAAGGGGGTCTCCGCGTCCAGCCGCGTCCCCCGCAGGACCGCGAACGCCAGCGCCGCGCCGGGGAACCGCAGGTGGTGCTCGTGCGGGTGCAGGACCTCGGCCATACGGGTCCACGGCCCTGTGTAGCGGAGCACGTCCTCGGTCAGGCGTGCCATGGGCATCGCGTCCAGCCGGCCGAGAAGGGCACGCCGCAGGCCGCGGGGGAGCGTCGTACGGCGCGGCGGAGGAGTGCGCAAACCCGGGTCGCCGCCCATCAGCGCGTACAGCAGGCGCAGCACGTCGGTCGCGGTGTCGGTGTGCCGGGCGAGCAGGTCATCGGCATCGCCGTCCGCGATCAGCGCCGCCAGGACGGTCGCCCGGGTCTCCCGGAGCGGGATGGTCTCGGGCAGCCACCCGCCCGAGGCGGGCCGGTTCCGCTCGACGAGCGTCATGACGTCGGCCCGGTCCTCCGCCGACAGGGGGGTCTGCCGGGCGAGCAGGCCCTCCAGCAGGTCACGGGACGCCGCCTCCGCGTCCTCGCACAACCCCAGCACGGTCAGTTGCGTCCGGGGAGCCCGTGCGGTGGTGGCCTCGGCCACCGGATCGTCCGCCGGGCGCAGGAAGGGGTCGTCCGGGTCGACGCGGCGGTGGCAGATCGGGCAGGCGCTGAAGACGGCGCCGTCCCAGCAGGTCCGGCAGACCAGGTGCGCGCACGGCGCGACGGGGTGCACGGTGCCGGCCGTCCCGCACAGCACGCACGGCCGCTCCGACTCCTGGAGCAGAAGCGTGAATACGCGCCGGACGTAGAACTCGGCGGTGTCCGTTGGCACGCTTCTCGGGAAGTCACGAAACAGCGGGACATGCTGGACGTCCGCCCCCAGCTCGGCCAGGATCGCGCGCACGAGATGGTGCCCCACCCTGCTCAGCTCGGTGGCATCGGTACCGGCCAGCCATTGGTGCAGCTCGGCGGACAGCAGGAACCCGGCCTGCAACAGCTCCGCCTCCAGCGCCACCACGCCCGAGCCCACCGCGGGCTTCAACACGGCCCCCCGATGCGGCCGTCCCCCGGTCGTCTCCGCCGAGAACGGCTCAGCCGCGATCACCCCGGCCGCCACCCGCCGCCGCCTCCGCAACAGCACCTCGGCCACCGGATCCACGGCCACCCCCTCCCGCAGGACATGACGAAGGGGCGGAGAGCGGACGCGCTAGAGCCATTTGAAAGATGAAGAAGGAAGCACGTCCAAGAGCCGCCCCTTACCCCCCAAACCTATCCCTCTCCACCCACTCCCGCCCTCCAGTTCCCGCCATGCGCACTCCCACGCTCAGTGAGTGCGGTAGACGTCGGAGCGATGGTCGACCCGCAGGACGTGAACGATCCGGCTGTCCTCGTCGACGCGGTAGACGACCCGGTAGGCGCCACGCCTGGCGGAGTGGTAGTCGCTCAGCTCCCGAGTGAGCGGCTTGCCGACTCGCTGGGGGTTGTCCAGCAGCGGTCCCGTCAAGAATTCGCTCACCGCCGTCGCCACCGCCAGAGGGAGCCCCCGTGGGGGACCTTCGACCAGGACGCGGCGCGCCGAACGGGCCAGCGACAAAGCGTACGCTTCGTCGCTCACATGTCCGCCTGGTCAATGCGCGCCCGCTCGGCCATCAAGCGGCGCAGCTCATCGGCGCCGGTCGCCTCACCACGGGCGATCTCGCTCTCCGCCTCGTGTATCTCTTCGAGCGCCCCCGGAGTGGACAGCAGGTCCAAGGTCTCCTCCAGCGCGTTCAGATCGGACACCGACATGATGACCGCCTCCGGGCGGCCGTTACGCGTGATCACGACCCGCTCGTGCGTGTCGCGAACCTCATCCAGCACCGCGGACAGCCGCGCCTTGGCATCAGCCAACGGAATCGTCGTCATGACCAGAATTATAGTCACCAATCCATGGGAACGTTCAGCAGGCGCTGGTGATCGGAACCGGCCGTGGCCGGGGCGCGGGCCCGGCTTTGACCGTCGGCGTCAGCGGCCGGCGCTGGGATCGAGCCAGACCAGGTCCAGCCCGAGCCGGTCCGCCGCCCGATCGATACTCGACCAGCACCCGTGCGGCCGCCCCTTCACGGTGATCGTCGCCGCCGCACCCCCAGGCAACTGCACCCCGTACAACTCCACGCCCCCCTCGTCCCCGCACTCCTCATCCGCATACCGCAACAACGCGAACAACCGGGCCTGACTCTCCATCCGCGACCAGGGCCCGTTCGTGTACTCCCCGTCGCCGTGATGGACAGTCGGCACGCTGGAATCGGTTCGCTGATCCATCGAATCACTCCTTTCTCTGGTATTCATCGGCAAAGGGCCAGTCAATGGACAAATTACCCACCCCGGCCCTTATTCATACCTTTGTGAGTTCGCGCCATCGCACTGCGTAATGGAGCCCTCAGCAGTAGAGTGACAGCTGTTCGACCGCTGCGCAATATTGAGCGAAAACTGAATTGAGAAATGGCTGCAATCGGCCAAATCATCCATTTTGAGGATCAACAGGGAGAGCGCGTGGCACCGAGGAAAGGCCCGACACTTCGTGCCCAATGGCTCGGCAAGCAACTTCGCGAGCTACGAGAAGCCGCCAAGCTGACGCTCCGGGAGGCGGGGGACCACGTCCAACGCGACCAGGCGGCGCTCAGCCGATGGGAGCAGGGCCTCACCCCGGCGCGGGTACCCGATGTGCTGGCGCTGCTCAACCTCTACGGAGTCGACGACCCCGACGTCCGCGACGGCCTGGAACGGCTCAGCCGCGACATCTGGCAGAAAGGCTGGTGGGACGACTATGCCGGAGAGACCTCGGGAAAGGTCATCGATCACGCCTGGCTGGAATCGCGTGCCGAGACATTGCGCTCGTTCGACGTGCTGGTGATCCCTGGTCTCCTTCAGACAGCCGAGTACGCGGAAGCCGTGATCAGGGCGGCTGACCCGGAAGCGGACCCGGCCTACGTCGCGCGCTGGGTGCGATTTCGCATGATCCGTCAGCAGGTGCTCACCAGAGAGGAACCCATGCGATTCGCCGCCATATTGGACGAGGCCTTGTTGTGCCGCGTCGTCGGTGGCGCGCCGGTGATGCGTACGCAACTCCAGCACCTCGTCCACCTCGGGGCGCGGCCGAATATCGCCATTCGGGTGCTGCCCTTCAGCGCCGGAGCCCACGCCAGCCCACGTGGACCGTTCATGATCTTTGGCATGGCGGTCCCATATTCGGACATAGCGTTCACGGAGACGCGTGCCGGTTGTATTTATGTCGAGTCTGACCGGGTTGGAAATTTCGCTCAAGCGTACGACTATCTGCACAAGGCAGCACTGACTCCAGAAGAGTCAGCGGCACTCATCGCCGCCACGGCTGACCGCATGGCTTGATCGAGAGGGAGACGCTCCCATGGCCGCACCTGAGGAACTGGCAAGTGTCGCCTGGCACATCAGCACCTACAGCCCCAACGGGGACGCCGAATGCGTCGAAGCAGGACCCTTGACCGACGGCACCGGCCGCGTCGCCGTACGCCACAGCCACCACCCCGACCGCGAAGTGATCGTCTACACCCGCACCGAATGGCAAGCCTTCATCACCGGCGCCAAATCCGGCGAATTCAACTTCTCAGCCGACTGACAGCCACGACCGGGTCGAACCGATCATGGCCGCCTCTGGCTACAAGTTGCTCTGGACAAGCTGGACTCGCGCTTCTGACCGCCCGTTACGCGAGGTTACGACACGTTCGCGAGCACCGTGAGCAACTTCCAACTCAGCCGCCGGCGCCGAAGAACATCCCTAGAAGGGAATGCACCATGTCGACGGCGTGTGTCTGGTCGATCTTTTCAATGGCCCTGGCTCCTTGGATGGCGTTTTCACCTAGGCGCGTTCTGACGTGATCCTCTGTGAGTTCATCCAAAGTTTCGTGCCGGACCACGGAATCGTCTGATAGGACTCCCTTTGGCAGTCGCTTCCCGAGAAAACGATTGGCCGCCTTGATACCCGCCGGCACTAACCGGCCGTTCGTAGACACGGTGATTCTTGGTCCCTTGGGCAGTCCCCAGTTAACAGGACAGTTATGGACCAGTACCGATGTGTCCGCCGCCGCAACGTAAAAGGTCTGGACTTTGTCGACCGTGATGTCGTACACGACTGGATGGTCCTGCCGGAGGGAGGCAGCTACGACGGGCAAAGGCTTACCGTCGGGGTTTCGGAGGCGGTCGGTGGTGGTCAGTTCGTCGGCGCGGACCCAGGTATGGTCCTTGGCGTCCCAGAAGAGGTGGTGTTCGGTCGTGAGGATGGTGCCGGCGGCGTTGCCCTTCTTGCCGTCGGCGTCGACGGTGACCTGGACGAGGGTGAGGTAGCTGAGACCGGAGTAGGTGGCGAGGACGGCCTTGGCTGTGGTCTCGCCGGTCAGGGGGTCGGTGGCGAGGACCTCTTCGCCGATCTTGATCTTCTCGATCGGCTTGAGTGTGCCGTCGGCCATCTTGACCTTGGTGCCGGCGACGAAGCTGTTGCAGCCGCCGCCGGACCCTCCGGACTCGGCGCGGGGGTTTTCGCCCCCCTTGCCTGCCGCTTTGCCGGCGCCCTTGGCCGCTGCTCCTTCCGCGCCTTCGGAGGCTGCGGCGCCGCCCTTGCCGATGGCGGATTTGGCCTTGCCTGCGGCTTTTCCGATGGCGCCGGCGACGACCTTGCCGGCGGCTGTGGTGGCGACCCTGCCGACGACGGCGGCGGCTGCCTTGCCGAGGGCGCCGCCTGCCACGTTGATCACGGCTCCGACCGTGGCGGTCTTCACCATCCCGCCGAGGCTCCACTGGTCCGGGGGCTTGGTGACCATGTACTCGGCCAGGTTCCCGGCGGCGCCGCCGGCCGCGAGGCAGCCGACGCTGCCCGCGCCGCCGGTGGCCGCCTCGCAGCCGACGGTCACGACGATCGCGACCGTGATGTTGACGATGATGCCCTTGTGGTCGTGCCAGACCTGCTTGGCCTTGCACCCGAAGTCCCAGGTGCCGCAGTGCGGCTTGGGGTGCGTCGCGGGCGGGATGTGGTGGATGTAGTGGCCGCCGCCGACGGAGATGCCGGACATGGCGCCGATGATCCCGGTGTCCTTCGGGTTCGGGATCGGGACGTAGCCACCGCTGTCCCTGAGCAGGCCGCTCGGGTCGGAGGTGGTGACCGGGTTGTTGCCGGAGTAGGCGTAGCCGTTCCAGCTTTGCGGGTCGGTGTTGTCGAAGACGGGGTCGACGGAGATGAAGCGGCCGGTTTCGGCGTCGTATTCGCGGGCGCCGAGGTGGGTGAGGGCGGTGCTGGTGTCGATGGTGCCGCCGACGAAGCCGCGTTCGCCCGGCCAGTACGCGGGTTGGACGCCGCGCATCTGCCCGAACGGGGTGAAACGCCTGCGGTCGGATGTCTGGGCGGCGTTGTCGGTGATCGAGGTGTCGGCGCTGCCGTGGTTGTCGGCGCCGAGCCAGGTCACGCCCTGGTTGGTCCGGCAGGCCACGACCTGGTCGCCGTGGGTGTAGTACCTGGTAGCGGTCTTGGCGCCGGTGGTCGTGTCGAGTCGGACCTCCATCCCCGCGACGTAGAGGGTCGTCGAGGTGGGGTCGCGGCGGATGAGCCGCTCGCCGCCGGCGTCGTAGAGGTAGGTGCTGACGCCGGAGGGGTCGGTGGATTTGGCGAGGTGGCCTTCGACGTCCCATTCCAGGACGCGGCCGTCTCCGCGTTCGGTGGTGTTGCCGGTTTGGTCGTAGTCGTAGGTGTCGGTCTGGCCGTTGCGCGGGCCGCCTTGGTAGGCGACGGAGGTCAGGGTGTGCGGCTGGGGGTTGCCGGCACCGGCGTAGGTGAAGGTCTTGGTGACGTCGCCGGTCGTGGCGTGGTCGATTTCCTTGGTGCGGTTGCCGACCACGTCGTAGGAGAAGGACTGCCAGTACGGCGCGGGACCGCCGACGATCGCCTGCGAAGGGGTACTCGCCGCACAGCCGTCAGTGGCGGTCCAGGCCTCGGACAGGCGCTGCAGATAGTCCTGCTTGAAGCACTGCACGTCGGCGCTCTGACCGGAGGGGGTGTCGGCGATCTTGTTGATGTTGCCGGAGGCGTCGTAGCTGTAGTTGGCGTCGGAGATCGAGATCGGGGCCGTCTCGCGCTCGAACAGGGAGCGGGTGAGCCGGTTGGTGCCCTCTTCGTAGTAGTTGGTCTCCTTGACCCGCTTGCCGCCGGTGGACATGGTCATGTCGAGGAGCTGGCCGAGCTTGGAGTAGGTCGTGGAGGTGACGTAGTTGGTCAGGCCGCGGGTGGTGGTGGGATTGCCGAGCTCGTCGTAGTCGTACAGCATCGTCTCGCCGAGCAGGCCTCCGGCGGCGGGCAGCACGGTGCGGTGGACGGTGCCGTCGAGGTTGTAGTCGGTGGTGGTGCTGTAGGTGCCCTGTAGTGCGCCTTCGGCGGCGGGGATGACGGTCTGGGTCCCGGTGGGCCGGTAGGCGTTGTCGTACCCGGTGATCGCACTCGTGTAGGCGTCAGTGCCGCCGGTGGCGGAGTTCTTGACGTAGCGCGTCGAAGAGGTCGGCTGGCCCTTGACCACCGTGCCGTCGGGCAACGTGTCGTAGGTCCAGGAGGCGAGCTTGACGCCGGTGGCGTCGGTGCCGGCGTATTCGGCGGTCATGCGCCCCAGCACGTCGTAGGTGAAGGCGACGCTCTTGCCGCGCGAGTCGGTGCTCGACAGCAACTCGTCGGTCCGGTCGTCGTAGGCGAGGGTCGCGGTGCCCTTGTCGGGATCGTCGACCTGCTTGACGCGACCCCGCAGGTCGTAGAGGTACCGCCAGACGCTGCCCGCCGCGTCGGTTACCGTCGTGGGCTGCCCGTTCGCGCCGTAGGTGGTCTTGGTCGCGTCGTAGGCGCCGCTGGGCCCGTCGCCCTTGTACTGGCGCACCTCGACGGTACGGCCCCGGGCGTCGGTGATCTTCGTGATCGGCGTGGCGCCCACAGGGGGATCCACGCTGACGCGGTCGCCGCCGTAGGTCGTCGTGGTGCGCCACTGCTCGGTGCCGCGCTTGCGGAAGATCTCCGCGGTGGCCCACTCCATGCCGTCGTAGAGGGTGACGGTCTGCCCGGGGACGTCGTCGTCGCTGGCCGGGGTCCACAGCGTGGTACCCGGGGAGCCCTCGGTGTAGTAGTCGTCATTGGACTTGGCCACCAGGCCGCGCGCGTCGTAGAACGTGTCATTGACCAGTCGTCCGCCGCCGGGGGCGGGCTGCTGGGTCTGCCGCGCCCGCAGTAGCCCGTCGTACAGGGCGTACCCGGTCATGTAGGTGCTGTCGTTGCGCAGGGTCGCGGTGGAGACGGCGGTAGGCCCGTCGGTGCGGATCTGGTAGCCGAACCGCATGTTCGGGGTCGTGGCGTACGTGGCCTTGGCCCGGCCGGGCAACCACACACCGGTGAGCCGGCCGAGCGGGTCGTAGGCCAGGTCGGAGCGCTTGCCGTTGACGTCGATGGCGGCCGTGGCGAGGCCCCACGCGGGCTCGACCTCGGTTCTGGTCACGTGGCCGGCCGGGTTGGTCTCCTGGGTGCCGGTCACCAGCCCCGTGGCCGGGGTGTACGCCGTCGTGGTCGTGCCGCCGGCGGAGTCGGTGACGACCAGCGGCCGGCCGTACGCGTCGAAGGTGGTGCTGCCGAGGGTGACGTACTGCGGGCCGCCGTTCCACGATCCGAGCTTCTCGGTCTTGGTGACGTCACCCTTGGAGGGAGCCGCGCCGAAGGCCTTGCCGTCGTAGTACTTGCGCATGTCGGACAGCACGTCGCCGGGCCGGGACGGTGTCGCCGAGCACGCCTTGCTCACCGTCTCCACCCGCGAGGCGTAGGAGATCATCCATCGGGCGTCGTCGCGGGCGTAGGTGGTGCGGACGCACTGGTCGTCGGCGGCGGTCGACTCGTCGCCGAGGTCGCTGATCTGGGTGATCAGGCCGTCGGTGTTGTAGTCGGTGTCGGACGAGGTGCGCCGCCACCCGCCCGCCGCCAGGGCCGCGCGGCTGCGGACCTTGTCGACCAGGACCATGCTCGCCGTCGCGGTGCCCCAGGAACGCACCCGCTTGCCGGTCTGCCTGACCCAGTAGCCGGTGATCTCTCCCATCTTCTCCGCGCCGCCGGGGCCGTCGTAGTGGATCTGCTCGCGGGTCTGCCCCTGCAGTGCCTCGGCGTCGGCGACCGCCGCCCCCTCCGAGTCGGTCACGGTCACGTGGCGGGTGCCGCCGCCGGACAGTTCGTCGCCGTCCATGCCGCGGAAGTAGGTGAACTCGGCCTGGGATCGCTGCCCGGTGGGGGCGCCGTGCAGCACGCGGACCTTGCCGTAGCCGCGCCACTGTGACCAGGTCTTGTACTTCTCCTTGGTCAGCCCGTCGTCGTCATCGTGGTGCCAGGCGCCGCCGCCGAGGTACTCGTAGGTGTCCACCACGTCCGGTGCCCCGCCGGTGCGGTCGATCTGCTGCACCTGGGTCACGACGTACTTGTGGAACCAGTCGCGGATGGGCTCGGTGGCGCCCTCGGGCGACCAGTACTGCGGGTAGCACCGCCGGGTGTTGGTGTCGGGTTCGGGGGTATTGCCCGCGGTGCAGTCGGCGCCGGAGTAGGTGATGGACAGGGCGCCGCCGGTCTCGTTGTCGATCGCCGAGACGCGCCACTTGGTCAGTGGTGGCCGGCCTTCCAGGGCGTCGACCCGGTTCGGCTTCTGGACGCCCGCGAACCGCACCGGCGGCAGCGTGGCCGACCCGCCGGCCTTGCCGGTGTGCTGGATCGAGGCCAGCCACAGCCCGGCCGCGGTGCCGTCGCCGGGGGCGCGCATCTCCTGGTCGAGGGTCCAGGTGTCGACATCCTTGTAGGTGCTGCCGGAGACGAGCACCTGCGTGGTGACGCCGGTCAGCCGCTTGCGCGTCCAGAACGTGGGGGAGTAGTTGTCCAGGCACTTCTCGCCCGAGTCGCATTTCTGGTCGTACGGGACGTCCGGCCAGTACTTGGCGTTGTCCTTGGTGAACTTGCCCTCGGCGCAGTCGAAGGCGGAGGTGGGGATACAGCGCTCGCCGGTGTCGAAGACGACGCGCGCGGGGGCGGAGGCGGTGTAGACGGTTGTAGAGCGCTGGCCGTAGTCGGCGCGCTTGAGGTAGCCGCCGCGGGTGTAGCGGGTCGGGGTCCCGTTGGGCTCGCCGTTGGTCAGCGTGGTGACGTCACGGCGGTAGTAGTTGCTCTCCGGCGTGTACCAGAACGTGCTGACGGTGCCGTGCGGGTCGACGACGTAGTCCAGGTTCCATCGCCAGGCCTGCTGGCACCACGAGTCGGAGAACCCGCTGTCCTTGTGGCACGGCTCGCCGTCGTTGTTACCGAAGATCGGCACCGTCCAGGTCGACTGCGTCTCGGCCTTGCCGGTGGCCCACCCGGGCAGGTGGTTCAGCCCGAAGTAGTACTGCGTGCCGTCCGGGCTGGTGACCCGCCAGTGCTCGCCGTCGTTGTCCCCGTTGTCGGCGCCGCCGAGCTTCTCGACCTTGGCCCCGTCGTCGTTCTGCGGCTGCCAGGTGCCCGTGGCGTCGTCGCGTACCAGCTCGGTGGCCTGGCCGTTCAGCGACATCGTGGCGTTGTCGTACCGCCAGCACTGATCGCCCCGCTTGGGCGTCACCCCGTCCTCGGCGCACTGCTTGTACCGGCGCTCGATGAACCCGGGGGAGTAGTCGAACCCCTCCCCGATCCACGACGCCTGGTTGTTGCTGGCCACCGTCCGGCCGTCGACGCTCCCCGAGGAGTACGCGAACCCGATGTTCGGCGTCGGCCCGCCCGGGGCCGGTGGCAACCGCAGGGGATAGGACCAGGAGAAGGCCCCGCTCTGGTTGCCCACGTTCCAGGTCGCCGACGGCGAGAGCGAGGTGGCCTCGTACGTGCCCGCCGACCCGGACGGGGCGGCCACGGCGGCCAGCGTCATCGGTGCCGCCGAGGCGAACTCGACATCGGCCGACAACCGGCCGGTCTTGACGTCATTACGCGTCGCGAGTGGCGTCCGGGTCTGACACTCGGCCCTGTCGGGTGTCGTGGCCGCGCACTCCGGCAACCGGACCAGCCGCAACCGCGACCCCCAGTCACCGCCGTAGGCGTACCGGAACCCGGAGTAATCCACCTCGACCGCCATACGCGCCGGCCCGGACGGCGCCGCCTGAGGCGTCAGCCGCAGGCCCAGCCCGGCTATCTCCCAGGTACGCGGATCCAGCGTGGTCACCCGCATGGCGGGCGCTGCCGCGAGCGTGGCGCTGCGGCTGGATCCCGCCCCCTCGACGGGATCCCGGCCGCCCTTCTGGGTCGCTGGGCCCAGCCAGACCGGCAGATCCCCGGCCCGCGCCTTCCCGCTGTCCGCCGCCCCTGTCCTAGCGCCGTCGCCGTCCGTACCCGCCGGGTCCGGGGTCCCGGTCGCCGGCAGCCGGACGAGCGCCGTCCCCGGCGAAGGCCACGTCACCGGCGGTGCGCCGGTCAGGTCGTATTTGGCCCCGGGGTCCGCGATCGGCGCGCGGGCCTTGAGCTCGTGGCCGGGAACAGGACGCTGCTCCTGGGCCGTGTGCCACGCGGGGTCGCCCACCGCTCGGGCGGCCACCGGGCTGATCAGCGTGGCGGGTACCACGACAGCCAGCATTCCGGCGACCTTGACCAGGCCTCGCCAAGAACCGAGCACGGCTTTCCTCCGGGTTCGTCACTGAGGGGGGTGCGGGACATGCCGGGCGAAAGCCGGGTTCAGCTGTCGATCGGGAGGTTCATGGCGAGGTTGAGCACCTGGCGGTCGGTCAGGGTGCCCGCGTAGACGCGGACGTCGTCCACGTCGCCGGCGAAGAAGTCGACGTAGATCCCCTTGTTCCTGACCCGGCCGATCTGCAGGGCGCCGCCCGCGTTCCACACCGCGACGGGCCGGACGTCGGCCAGTTGCCCGTTGACGTACAGGCGCAGTTCCTTGGCCACCTCGTCGTACACCCCGGTCAGCAGGGTCCAGGTGTCGAGCGAGGAACAGCCGACCGTCTCGGCGGACCTGGCGTGCGTCATGGTGAAGGAGTCGGTGTCGTTAGAGGCCGTCGTGAACGACCAGCGGTAGACCGTGGCGCCGTTCTCGGTGAAGGTCCGGTAGCCGAGGTAGAAGCCGCTGTTCCTGACACCGTCCTGCGCGACGGCCGTCAGCGTGTGGGTGGGCATGGCGCAGGTGTCGTCACCGGTCAGGCGCACCCGGGCCGACACCGTGTAGCTGTGGTCGGTGCGCACGGGGGCGGTCGGAGCGGACGCGAAGGCGGTGGTGCCGTTCAGGCGGAGCGCGGCCGTGTCGTTCAGGCCGTCTCCGGTCCAGGTGGCGCCGTCCTTGAGGATGGCGGTCCTGCCGTAGCCCGAGGTGTCCGCGGTGACGGTGCCGGTCCCCTCGTCCAGCGTCCACAGGCCGAGCGCGGCCGGCGGCTGCTTGGCCAGGGCCGCGATCTCGTTGCCGAGCATCGGGTCGTTAACCGTGCGCGGGTCGTCGGACAGGATCCGGTCCCAGGCGGTGACGTCGTCGATGTCGCCGGCGAAGTTCTCGTGGAAGCCGCCCTCCCATTTGGTGCGCCCGATCTGCAGCGGCCCGTTCGCGTCCCACGGCGTGTACGTGAAGGCCGCCGGGGCCGGCTGGAGCGTCCCGTTGACGTACAGCCGGACCTGCTTGGCGGGGGCGTCGTAGACACCGGTCAGATGGGTCCAGACGTTGAGCTGCGGCGCGGCGGCGCTGGTCGCCCGGGCCAGCGCGGTGCCGTCGACGTCGGTGGCGTACTTGCCGAAGATCCACCGGTCGTAGCCGGAGGAGTAGTACAGCTGGAAGCCGGAGTTACGCGCGCCCGCCTGGCTCAGTACCGAGGAGTTGACGGTCTTGCCGGTGAGCCGGACCCATGCCGAGACGGTCAGGCCCTTGTCGGTGCGCACCACCGGCCCGGACGTGGCCCCGTACCCGGTCGTCCCGTCCATCCGCGCCGCGCCCCCGGACCGGCCGCCCACCCAGGAGACGCCCCCGGTCAGGGCCACCGGGTGCGGCGCCGCCGCCGAGTCGGCCGCCGTCGTCCCGCCCGTCTCGTCCAGCCGCCATCGGCCCACCGGGCCGGCGCCCGCCTTGACGTAGAAGCTGTAGACGGCGGGCGTCTTGCCGACGTTGCCGGCCCGGTCGACCGGGAAGACGTACAGGGCGTTGAGCCAGTCGTGGCGCGGTGCGACCGGGACGGTGACGGAGGTCTGCCCGGCGGGGATCGCGACCTGCGTGGCCGGCGTGGCGAGGCTCTGGTCGTCCAGCGCGAACCGGAACGCCGACACGTCGGTCTCGCCGTCGCCCGGCGCGAACGTGAACCCGCCCGCCGAGCCGACGCCGCCCTTCCAGTCGTCGGGGGTGCCCGCGGGGTAGTCGGGCGAGGTCACCTTCGGCAGTTGCGCCGGGTCCACGGTGTCGACCGTGAACTCGCACCAGGCGCTCCACGCGCTGGAGTCGGTGCCGTCGTAGGCCTTCACCCTGTACGAGTACGCCTGCCCGTTGACCAGGCCGGACAGGGTCACGGAGTGGTCGGTCGCCGCTGTCGTGTACTTGTAGGCGGTCTTGCCGTCGCCGGGCATCGTCGTGGTGACGTCGTCCCAGGCGGCTGTCGCGGTGTTGTAGTGATGGAGGACGAACTCGGCGCGCACGCCGTCGTTGGCCTTGTCCGGGTCGTAGATCTTCGCCTTGAGCCTGATCGGGTTCTCGGTGTCGCCCGCGTTGACGGTCGGGCGCCCTGCCCCGGTGACGCAGGGCGTGGCCGGGTAGGTGCTCACGCCCGAGGGCGCCGAGGGCGGCGTGTTGTAGTCGATGACCAGCTTCGGGGCGCTGCTGAACCCCTTCCACCCCCACGTGCCGCTGCCGGTGTCGTCGTAGTCCTTCAGCCCGAACGTGGTGTTCGGCCAGCCCGACTTGGCGGCCTTCACGATGGTGGCCGTGACGTTGAACTCGACGCCCTTGTCGGGGCAGGAGGAGCTGTATCCGGCGTCGGAGGACACGCTGTCCTGCCAGTCCGACCAGGACGGCTGGTGGTTCCACGTCGTGGACGAGGAGATCCCGCTGGTGAGCCACAGCTGCACGGCCTGCGGGTCGGAGGTGCAGCCCCACGACTTGATCTGGTTGATCCGGAACGTCGCCTTGAGCACGTGCTTGCCGTTGACGTTGTTGGAGTCCATCCGGAAGAACGACCGCTTGATCCCGCTTCCGTAGTTCCCGGCCTCCGCCATGTGGCTGGAGTTCCAGTACTCCTGGCTCGGGAACGCGCGGTCCACGTACGTCCAGGCCTGCTTGGAACCGGACCACTGCGGGTCGATGTACACCGGGTAGGTGGTGTCCGGGCCGGTGAGCAGCGCCTGGTCCGGGGTCAGCGTCACCTCGCCGGGCGCGGCCCGGACGCCCATCAGCGCCTGCCGGCCGTCGAGCTTCGGCGCGTCGGTGAGGGGACGGGCCAGGACGGACCCGGACGAGTCCCACATGCGCGGCGCCGGTGAGTGGAACACGGCGGTGCCGTCCCCGGTCACCGCGCTCAGCCCGCCCGCCGGGGTCGCGCGCACAGAGACCCCGGTGCCGCTCGTCCCGAACCGGATCTTCGCCAGCGCCGGGTTCGCGGCGGCCTCCCGCGTCTTCACCACCAGCACCTCGGAGTACCCGAGCACCGAGGCGGTGACCTTCAGGTCGACCCCCGGGAGCACCGACCCGTACGTCGCGGTGTCCCCCTCCAGCACCGGCTTCGGCAACGCGCCCGGCCAGGTCATCGCGACCGAACGGCCCTGGTCGCCGATGGTCGCCAGCGGGGCCGTGCCGCCGCCGGAGAAGGCCAGGTCGAGCACGGTGGCGACCGGCTGGACGGTGCCGTCCGCCGCGAAGCGCAACGTCGTGTCCACGTCGGCCCAGCCGGTGCCGCGTCGTACGCGCTCGGGCAGCGCGGCGGTCTCGGAGGTGCGGCTGCCGTCGGGGTTCGCGAACACCTGGCGGTTCTCGGTGCGCAGCGCCATCACCTCGACCCTGCGGCCCGAGTCCCGGGCCAGCTCGACGGCAGCCGCCTCGGTCCGCTCCACAGGCTCGGGCTGTCCGGCTGTTCCGGCTGTTCCGGCTGTTCCAGCGTTTCCGGCGCTCGCCAGGGCCGCGCCGGGAAGACCCGGCGACGCGAGAAGCAGGGCCGCCGCCGCTACGGCGCGCAGCGCATGACGGGGGATACGGGGACGACGCAACGCGTTCTCCTTCGGGAGATCCGGTCCACGATGGCCGGCCGGCTTCTGCGCAGGACGCTACGGACGCCGGGTCCCCGGGTCGTCCAGCACCGGATTGATGTTCTGGGAGGCCTCAGGTGCCGTCGCGGGTAAACCCTCGTGGTACGTGACCCCGGGCCCGTAACCTTCGTGGCAGGGGTCCTCAATCCCGCGGAGGACGAGGAATCGGTGCCCGGGCGGTTACCATGCGCCGATGGTGACAAGGGCGGTGGAGTCGGTGCGGCGGATCGCCGCGATGAACCCGCTCGTCGCCGACACCGCGCTCGCCGTCGTGATCACCGGCATGACCTTGGCGTTCGAAGCGGTGGTGGCCCGGAATCCGGAGATGCTCGGACTGGGGGACCCCGCGGCGGGATTCGCGTACCTGCCGCCGGACCGGGTGTCCATGGCCCTGAGCGTCGTGGTGAACCTCCCGCTCGCGTTACGCAGGCGGGCACCGTTCACGATCCTGCTGGTCAGTTGCGGCGCGGCATTCGTCTACCACGCGCTGGGCTACTACTACGGGTTCAACACCATGCCGCCGCTACTGGCCCTCTACACGGTCGCCGCCCGGCGGGCGCCCGGCGTTACGGCCGTGGGCGCGGCGATCACCCTGGCCATGTGGGCGCACACCTTTCTCACCGTGCCGGCCAGCCTCCTGCTGGCGGGAACGGTGCAGGCGTGCGTCCTGATCGGCGTCGCCTGGGGCTTCGGCAACACCGCGCGGACCCTCACCGAGAAGAGCCACAGCCTGGAGAGCCTGTCCGAGCGGCTCAGGCACGACCAGGAGGACATGGCGCGGCGCGCGGTCACCCAGGAACGGGTGCGCATCGCCCGCGAGCTGCACGACGTCGTCGCCCACCACATGTCCGTCATCTCCGTGCAGGCCGGGCTGGCCCGGTACGTCTTCACCTCCGACCCGGGCACCGCCCGCGACGCGCTCGCCACGATCGCCGAGACCGGCAGCGAGGTCATGGGCGAGATGAGGCGGTTGCTGTCGGTCCTGCGCATCGAACCCGAGGACGACGGCGTCAGCTACGACCCGGCGCCCGGCCTGGACCGGCTCGGCCAGCTCGCCGAGCGGGTGCGCTCCGCCGGGGTGCCCGTGGAGGTGACCGTACGGGGGACCGCGCGGCCGCTGGCGCCGGGCATCGACCTGTGCGCGTTCCGGGTCGTCCAGGAATGCCTGACGAACGTGCTCAAACACGCCGGTCCCGCGCGGGCTGAAGTGACCCTTTCGTACCGTCCCGCGGAGCTGGAACTGCGGGTCACCGACGACGGCCGGGGCAGGGCGGGATCCGGAACCGACTCCGGCGGGCACGGCTTGATGGGGATGCGGGAACGGGTCAAGCTCTACAAGGGAACCATCGTGGCCGGGCCCCGGCCGCGAGGCGGGTTCGAGGTCGTCGTGACCCTGCCGCTCTCGTCCGCGACCGCGGACGAGCATCCTCCTACTCCGGCCGGTGAGACATCCGAATGACCAAGGTCCTCGTCGTAGACGATCAGATCCTCGTACGCGCCGGCCTTGCGGCGCTGATCCGCGCCATGCCCGAGCTCGAGGTGGTCGGGGAGGCCGCCACCGGCGAGGAGGCCGTACGCCTGGCCGCCTCGGCCCGCCCCGACGTGATCCTCATGGACATCAGGATGCCGGGCATGAGCGGGGTCGCCGCCACCGAGCGCATCCTCGCCGAGTCCGCCGAGCCCCGGCCGAAGGTCGTGATCCTCACCACCTTCGACCTGGACGACTACGTGTACAACGCGCTGCGGGCCGGGGCGTCGGGTTTCCTGCTCAAGGACACCCCGCCCGAGCGGCTGCTCACCGCCATCCAGACCATCGCCTCCGGGGAGATGCTCTTCGCGCCCACGGTCACCCGGCGCCTGATCGAGACCTACACCAGCCGCGCCGACCAGGTCGTCCACACCTCCCGGGACCTGGAGACGCTGACGGGCCGGGAGGTGGAGGTACTCGAACTGGTGGGCCACGCGCTGTCGAACGGGGAGATCGCCGCACGCCTGTGCGTCAGCGAGGCCACCGTCAAGACCCACCTCAACCGCACCATGACCAAACTCGCCCTCTCCAGCCGCGCCCAGGCCGTGGCCCTCGCCTACGAGACCGGCCTGGTGACCCCGCGCCGTCCCACCCCCGCCTGACCGGTCCTACCGCAGCAGCGCGGAGATCCGGGCCTGGTCCTGGTCCGTGGCGATGAAGGTGACGAGCTTCTGCTCGGGTTCGTCGGCGAGCTGGAGCACGACGTGGTTCAGCTCGAGCTCTCCGAGGGCTGGATGGCGCAGCCGCTTGGTGCCGGAGCTCAGAGGGGTGACCTTGTGCTGCGGCCACCAGTCCCGCACCTCGGGGCTCGCCGCGCGCAGGCGATCGAGCAACGCGCTGAAGCCGGCGTCGCCCGGATGCCGTGCCGCGGCTGTACGGAACCGGCCGAGCAGCGCGGACGCCTCGCCCGGCCAGTCGACCATGACCTTCCGGGCCTCGGGATCGGTGAACATCCACCAGAGCATGTTGCGGGCCTCCGGTGGGCGGGCCGTCCAGTCGGTCCACAGCGCACGGGCGGCCCGGTTGGAGGCCAGCACATCCCAGCACCGGCCGGTCACATAGGCCGGGCACGGGTCGAGCCGGTCGACCAGCGAGACGACGGAGGGTGGGAGCGATTCGGCGGCGGCGCGCGTCTCGGCGGGCGGGGCGCCGTGGATGAGCTCGTGGACGTGGCTCCGCTCGGCGGCGTCGAGGCGCAGCGCCGCCGAGAGCGCGTCGAGGACCTGGCGCGACGGACGCACCTCGCGGCCCTGCTCCAGGTAGGTGTAGTACGTCGAGGAGATGGCCGCGAGCTGGGCCACCTCTTCACGGCGCAGCCCGCGCGTCCGGCGCCGGGTCCCCGCGGGCAGGCCGACGTCGGCGGGCCGGAGCCGCTCGCGGCGGGAACGCAGCAGGTCCCCCAGCTCTTTCGCCCGGATCGCGGAGTGGGACATCCTGGTACTTTCATTACTAGGAAAAACAACCTGTGGATACCAGTATAAGCCGTGGCTACGGTGGCGTCATGAACGTCTTGAACACACGAACCCTCGGGCGGGAAGGTCTCACCGTCTCGGCGACAGGCCTCGGCTGCATGGGCATGTCCCAGGGTTACGGGGCGGCCGACGACACCGAGTCGATCGCCACTTTGCACCGGGCCGTCGACCTGGGCGTCACCTTACTGGACACCGCCATGAGCTACGGCCGGGGCCACAACGAGAAGCTGCTCGGCCGGGCGCTCGCCGGACGCCGCGACAAGGTGGTCCTTGCCACCAAGTTCGGGATCATCCGCGGCGACGACGGCGTACGGGTCGACGGCCGGCCCGAGAACGTCCGCACCTACTGCGAAGCGTCCCTGGCCCGCCTCGGCGTCGACCACATCGACCTGTACTACCAGCACCGTGTCGACCCGCACGTGCCGATCGAGGAGACCGTCGGCGCGATGGCGGACCTGGTCGCCGAGGGCAAGGTCCGCCACCTCGGGCTGTGCGAGGCGAGCCCCGGCGAGCTCGAACGGGCGGCCGCCACCCACCCGATCAGCGCGGCGCAGTACGAATGGTCGCTGTGGTGGCGCGACATCGAGGACGACGTGCTGCCCACGGCCCGGCGGCTGGGCATCGGTCTCGTCCCCTACAGCCCGCTCGGCCGAGGCTTCCTGACCGGCGCCGTCACCACCGGCACCCTCGGGGCCGGCGACTTCCGCCACGGCGACCCTCGGTTCCAGGACGAGAACCTGGAACGCAATCAGGCACTCGTCGCCGAGGTGCGCCGGCTGGCCGCCGACCGCGAGGTGACCCCGGCGCAACTGGCGCTCGCCTGGCTACTGGCGCAGGGCGACGACATCGTCCCGATCCCCGGCACCCGGCACGCCGCACGCCTGGCCGAGAACGCCGGCAGCGCCGAGATCGTACTGTCCCCCACCGACCTCGACCGCCTGGAGGCGGCCGTACCCCGAGCGGCCTGGTCAGGCGACCGCCAGTCCTTCGCCGCCCCCCGCACCGTCCGAACCCCGGGATGACCGGCTCCTCTGCCGCCCCCGCAGCATGATCAACCCCCGAAGGTTTTCTGGAGCCGGCCACTAAGATCGCGCCCATGAGGAAGGACGACACCGCCGCCTTCGCCAGGACGGCCGACCTCGCCGGGTGGTTGTGGCGCGAGGCGGACCCCGGCGACTGGTCCGGCGAGGCCCTCCGGCCGCTGGCAGAGAGGCGTGGCAGGCTGGTCCCGGTACAGGAGCACGAGCGGCGGCACACCGGCGCCCGGGAGTACCGCGGGCTCGTCATCTCCATTCCCCTGGACGGCGAACCGGCCACCGCGTTCCACCCGGCCACCGCGTTCCACCGGCACGCCGAGGCGGCCGAGGCCGCGATCGGACCTGCCAACAGCGCCGGCGGCCACGGCCCGACAGGCCCCTGGTACGAGCCGTCGCCGGACTGGGGAGCCCCTTTCCTGCGCTGGCGCCGCCCCGGCACCGAATCGCTCGAACTCCGCGCCGCCGGGACCGGCGCGGAGCTCTCCCTCCAGCCGACACAGCCGTACGAGGAATGGCGGCGAACCGCGTCCGAATGGGGAGAGCCGCCGCACTTACCGGGCGGCTTCGTCATCGAATACCTGGACGCCGCCAACGAAGGGCTCTACACGCCGGGCGCCTGGCGCGTACCCCGGTGGTCGGCACTGCCAGGCCCGCTGTCGGCATTCCTCCGTACCCTGCCCGCCGAAACTCTCGCGATCGGCAGAAGCGTGGCCGTCACCATATTCGCCGGAGGCCGCGAGACCCTCTCCATCCGCTCCGCCGAACGCCTGACCGTCGTTGGCTGGTTCAAGCACTTCTCCCCGAACGAGGAACAAGGCTGGTCCCTGCGCACCGACCACCCCGTACGCTCATGGACCCTCGACGCCGGCGCCCCCGGCGAAGTAGACGGCGCCCGACTGGCCCGGCACCTCATCGAAATCCTCAAAACAGAGAAGGTCCCCTCCCTAACAAAACTAAGAAAACACACCCACACCCCAGAAAACGCCCACACCACCCTCCTCGGCCTAGGCTTCTAGCAACCTTTCCGCGCCGACCATCCAATGGAGCTGCCGCGCCCCGCCTGGCCGACTTGTGCCTAGGTTGACGTCTTCACTCTGCCCGGTCTTTGTCTAATTTTGGCTGCCGCGCTCTTTCTGTATCGAGACCACCTTGGCGAGGTTGATTCCCAGCTCAGTTGTCTGAAGCGATCGGCAGCTCTACCGACAAGTACCAAGTGATAATTCACGCAGTGCTGATCGCGCTGAGGAGGAAGAATCCATGACCGAGCACGAGATGGTTTGGCCACCGGAAGACATCGAACTGGTCCCGGACCGTGATGCCGAGATCGACGGCGCGTCCGATGAGATCTACGACACCAAGGAAAACCGGATCACCGACGAATACGTACGGGACGCGATCGAGGACGTCGCCCGCGCGATCGACAGAGATCGCGTGCCCGTGCCGACAAATGGAGCTGCCGCGCGCTGCCCTGGCCGATCGCGCCAAGGTTGACGGCTTCATTCCCGACTGACCTTTTTGTTTTTGGCTGCCGCGTTCTTCCGTCCGGCTCGTGAAGTATTGATCTTCACCCCAGGCCGTGTCGGCGCCGGTCACGTTTAGCCGACGAGGTTCGCTCAGTCGGAGGAGGCGTTGAAGAGTTGACGAAGAGCGCTTGTGAGGAGGTCTACGTCGGTCGGTCGCAGGCGGAGGGCCGGGACGCCTCCGCTTGGAAACGCGACGTGCAGGGCAGGTCCACATCGGCCAGGTTCGACGGCTATGAGTGCTGTACGGGTGTCTCCGGGCATGCGAACTGACAACTCTGGGCTGGCGTAGGTCGTGGCGCGGACGCCACCAGGTGAGCGCAGTCTGAGGCCGACCTTCCTGATCAGGAGCGTACGCAGGCCATCAGCGCGCAGCCTTTCTCCAAGATCGCTCAGCATCGCCACGAACCGCTGCTCGACGGGCTCTGTCAGCAACCCCTGCCCGCGTCCCATCTCGTACCTCATGTGTGATCCGCCGTCTCGGTCTTCTCCGGGTTCACGGGTTTGGCGGACGTGGTCGCCGGGCTGAGCACTCTGGACAGGTGCTCCGCCGCGTGGCTGACGTCTTGCACCGGGGCCATGCGCTCGTTCCAGCTCCACCAGAAGGAGGGCGCGCCCGCTTCGTCGAGGCGCACGGTGATCCGCTCGGCGAGGGACGGAGCCTCCAGCGAGACCACCCGGAGGAACGGGAGCGCGTAGCCACGTACGACCAGAGCCGAGAAGCGCTTCGGGTCCAAGGCGCGAGCCAGGGCGTCGAGCGCCCCGACGATCTCGGACGAGGAATCGGTCACTGACCTGTCCACCTTTCGAACTGGATTTCAAGGAAACCGTTGCGCGGACTTCCAAGGTTGCCGACGATGGTGGCGTTGTGTAAGGGATCGGTGACGACAAGTGCTAATGTCTCGTCCGGGCCGATCCTGGAGCCTTCTGTGGATTCGCGAGTGTCCTGTGGAGGGTTTTGTCGACCTGTAGAGAGCCGGGAGGCCTGGAGATGACACTCGTACACGACCACGACCCCAGCGGAAGCCCTCTGGAGTTCTTTGCCTCAGAGCTACGACGTGTTCGTGAGGAGGCGGGGTTGACCCAGGAGGAGCTCGGGGCTCTCATCAACTATTCGGCGGCCCAAGTCAGTGCCGTGGAAAACGCCAAGCGGAATCCCAAGAAGGATTTCGCTGAAGGCTGTGACCAGGCACTAAAGACCGACGGTCACTTCATCCGTATATGGCCTTTGGTCAGGCGAGCAGTGCATCGTGCTTCGGCACGCTCGTACTTCGAGATGGAACGCGAAGCCTCCTCGATTCGGAATTTCGAGCAGATCAACGTGCCAGGTTTGTTGCAGACACCTCGGTATGTTCAAGCTCTTATGGAAGCAGGGAGTGCGGGCGAGACGGACGATCGCATTGACGCGAAGATCGCCGAGAGATTGGAGCGGCAGAAGATCCTTCAGGGCAAGTCACCTCCGGCGCTCGTCATCGTCATCGATGAGGTGGTCCTACGTCGGCCTGTGGGCGGGAAGGACGTGATGCGAGAGCAACTTCAGCACCTGATCGAAGCCGCGAGGCATCCGAGGATCACTCTTCAGGTCATCCCGTCGACCGTGGGAGCGCATCCTGGACTCAACGGGCCGATAGTGCTGTTCTCCATCCCTGGGTCCGCCGACGTCGGCTACTTTGAAAACGCCCTCGGCGGCCAAACCGTCGACTGTGTGGAAGACTTGGCGAAGGTCGCCTATCGGTTCGACGCGTTGCGTGCGGAGGCGTTGCCGCAGAGGGCGTCGATCGAGCTGATCGCGAAGGTGATGGAGACATGGACCTGACGGCGCCTCGATGGCGGAAGTCGCGTCACAGTGGTACGGAATCGAACTGTGTCGAAGTGGCGTTCGTTTGGCCTAATGGCAGTGGAGTCGCTGACGAAGATGGTCGCGCTGAAGACGCTGTGCCGAAGTGGGACCAGGTAGACGCTCCCTGCCAGATGGCGCCCCCGTTCGTTGTTATTCGGGATAGTAAGGTGCCGGACGGGCCGTGGCTGTTCTTTGTCTCGGCTGAGTGGGATGCGTTTCGTACTGGGCTGCGAGCGGGTGAGCTGGGAGAGCGTTCGTACGCCGGGGCCTGATGATCAGCGGGTTCGCTGCTCCATGGTCATTACGCGGTCCTGGACATCAATAGAGTGCGATTCCCTGTGTTGGTGGCTTGACCGGCGTTGTGGTAACGGAAAAAGCTCGTGCGAAGCTCCTTTTGAGGGGATCGTGTCGGGGCGGTTTGGCAGAAGGCTGGTCCTGTCTGTTCGACGGGGTGAAATTCGGTGGTCGGGGTTCGGGGTGGCCGCATAGGCTCCCGAGGGTGAGTGGAATCGTGGGTCTGCGCTGGGGGTCGTTGCGGGCCGAGGACGTGGTGGACTGGGCCGTTCTGTTGGGGGCGGCGGAGGGCGTGGATCAGACCGGTGAGCTTTACGATTCCGGGGACCTCGCCGAGCAGCTCGGTGATTCGCTGCTCGACGTCGAGAGCGGCACCCGTGCGGTGTGGGACGGCGACAAACTGATCGCCTTCGGCACGCTGCGATGCGGTCCCACCGGTGATCCATCGCATCGTGTGTTCTTCGACGGGGTCGTGCATCCGGCGTACCGGCGTCGTGGCATCGGTCGTGAGTTGACGCTGTGGGCGTTGAAGGCCGCGCCGCGGTTGAGCGAGGCGCGTCACCCTGGGCGGCCTTTTGAGGTGCACGCCGATGTCAGTGAGAGCAATACCGGTAAGGCGGCGCTGTTCGAGCAGGAAAGGTTCATGCCGCAGCGCTGGTTCTTCGTCATGAGACGTGACCTGGTGGACGATGTCCCGGAGGTGACGATCCCCGAGGGGGTCCGCATCGCCGGCTTCGGCTCGGTCTACGACGCCGAGGCGCTCCGCGTGCGCAACGAGTCCTTCGCCGACCACTGGGGCAGCGATCAGCAGAACGAGGAGTCGTGGAGGCAGTGGTACACCGGGACGCGCTCGTTCCGCCCCGACCTGTCCTTCCTGGCCATCGCCGCCGCCCCGCATCACGTCGCGGCGATTCTGCTCACGCATTACTTCGAGGCCGATACCGAGGCGACGGGGCACCGGGAGGCGTGGATTTCCACGATCGGTACGCGGCAGGCGTGGCGCAAGCGCGGGCTGGCCACCGCACTGATCGGCGCGACGCTGGCGGAGGCCAGGCGGCAGGGCTTCGCGCGGGCCGCGCTCGCCGTCGACGCTGACAGCCCTACCGGTGCGCTGAGCCTTTATCGCTCTGCCGGCTTCCACGTGGTGCACCGGCACATCAGGTATGTGCGCGAGTTCTAGGGCCTCCTAAGGGGCGAGGTTCCGGACGCAGGTCGCGAGGGCCGCGAGTAGTTCCTCCTGCTGGGCCGGTGTCAGGCCGGCGCACATCTTCTTCTCGATCTCGCGGATCGTCACGCTGGCCGTGCGCAGGTGGGCGCGGCCGGTATCGGTGAGCACGGTGGGCAGTTCGCGGCCGCGGAGCGCGGTCGCGGGCCGCGTGACCAGGCCGCGGTCCTCGAGCCCGCGCAGCACGACGTTCATCGACTGGCGGGTGACGAAGGCGCCGCGGGCCAGTTCGGCGTTCGACAGCCCCGGGCGCTGTCCGAGCAGTTCCAGGCACGCGTACTGCGACACCGTCAGGTGCAGCGGGCGCAGCGCCACGTCCATGGAGTTGCGGAGCGCCACGGTGACCTGTTTGAGGACGTAGCCGACGGCGCTGTCCACCGGACCGAGCATCTCGCCTTGACTCATGTCAGTATCCTGACACACAATGAGCCATGTCAGGATACTGACATAGCTGAGGAGAGAGATATGACCGTCACCGGACCCGACTTCATCGCCCTGCAGGTGCGCGACCTGGAGCGCGCCGCCGCCTTCTACGAAGACCGGCTCGGTCTGCGCCGCACCCCGGCGAGCCCGCCCGGCGCGATCGTGTTCGCCACGACACCCGTCCCGTTCGCGGTGCGCGAGCCGCTGCCCGGCGTCGACCTGGACGGGGACGGCCGCCCGGGGCTCGGCGTGGCGCTGTGGCTGCACGCCACCGACGCGCAGAAGATGCACGACGCGCTGGACGCCGCCGGGGTCCCGATCGTGACGCCGCCGTTCGACAGCCCGTTCGGCCGCACGTTCACCTTTACCGACCCGGACGGGTACGCCGTCACGATCCACGACAAGCAGTGACGCCACACCCTCGGGGTGTGTCAGCCGGACACCTGGGGGCTGGCGAGGAGGTAGGCGTCGCGGAGGCCGGTGGTGAGGGTCCGGGAGTCGTAGACGGCGGCCGTCTCGAGGGCCTTCTCCGCCCACATCGCGCGCGTGCCCTCGTCCTGAAGGCACCGGAGCAGCTCGACGAAGTCCGCCACGGTCTCGCCGTGCAGGTAGGCGTCCTTGAGCCACTCCTGGTAACAAGGAAGATCCGTCAGGACCAGCGGCAGCCCGGCGGTGGCCGCCTCCAGCGTCGCCAGCCCGAACGTCTCGTGTCTCGACGGCAGGAAGAACACGTCCGCCGCGGCGCAGTATTGGAACACCTCGTCGCGGGGGACCAGCCCGGTGAACGTGACGTTCTCCGGGGCGTTCGCGCGCAGATGGGCCACGTCGTGACGGGCGTCGGACAGCATTCCGAACTGCATCCCGCCCACCCAGACGAAATTCATCCCGGGTAGTGCGCGGGCACACGAGATGAATTCCTCGACGCCCTTTCTCGGCTGTAACTGGCCCACGCCGAGAACGACGGGACGTTCGTCCCACCCGAACGACCGGCGCAGTTCGCCGCGCCTGCCGATATGGCGCTGGACGCGCCTCTCGTCGATCGCGTTGCTCATCAGGACGATCGGGGCTCGTACCCCGATCTCCTCCAGTTCCCGCGTCGTCGCCTCGCTGACCGACAGGACCGCTGTGGCCAGGTTGAACATCGCCCTCATGTACCTGCGCGTGAGGGGGTCGACGAGGTGGGCGCCCTTGATGCTGCCCAGAAGCGTCTGCGGGGTGACGTGCGCGCTGATCAGGCGGGGCCCGCGGTGGGCGAGCAGTCGCAGCAGGGCGAACATGCCCATCGTGTGCACGTGGAGGACCACGTTCCTGCCGTACGCGCGTATTCCGGTGACCCGCTCGAAATCGGGCATCAGGTCGATCGCGCGCAGGCTCTCCTCGAAGACGCTGTGCACGCCGTGTCCTCGAATGGTGAAAGAGGACTCCGACATCACGCTGACCTGTATGGGACGGCGCTTGCTTTTGGCCGGCGGAGGGATTTCCTGTCCCTTTCGCCACTTCTTTACGCGATGAATTCGCCCACGTGTCGTGACCACGACCATGATGCTAAGAGGGGGATGATGGAAAGACCATGTGACGGATCCAGGAGCGGTGAATATTCACGTCGCCGTAAGACAACACATGATCGTATTTACGTACCGGTGGTGCCGGATCGGCCCGCCGTTCAGCTCGCCGCCGTCACCTCTATCTCTATGAGCCATTCGCTGTCGAGCGTCTGGGCGACGATGGCCGTGGTCGGCACGACCCGGCCGCCCAGCGCCTCGACGCGGGCCTTCGCGTTCGCTCCGGCGTAGGAGGCGTCCCTGAGGTAGCTGGTGAGCCGAACGATGTTGTCGACGGTCATGCCGGCGGAGGCGAGGATGACCCGGATGTTCGACCAGATGAGGACGAGCTGGTCGTCGAGTGTCGCGCCCGGCACTCCCGAGGGGTCGAGCCCCATCGTGCCGGCCAGGAACACCAGACGCTCGGCGCCGCGCACTTCGATCGCGTGAGCGTAGTCACCGGTGGGAGGGTAGACGCCGTCGCCGGGGCTGTGGGTCACGAGTTCCATGGATTTCCCGTCGGTCGTGATGCGCGAACCTGGGCGGCCCTGCCGTAGATCATATTCTGTGGCCGGCGATCGAACGGTTGATCTGTCAGGCCGCCTGGTGCTCGGCGGTCCGGCCGGAGAATGATCCCGAGGGGTCGACGACGATGCCCTCAAGATGCAGGTCGTCGACCATCCTGCGCAGGGCGGATTCGCTGAGGTGGATCCAGCGCTGGTCAGTGCCGAGCACCGTCGTCAGGCGCGCCGGTGTCGAGAACGCGACCGCCGTTCTGGTGCCGTTCACCGTACGGAACAGCCGCAACGACTGCGTCATCGCGCCCACTCGGACGGGGACCACTAACGGGGGTTGGGCCTGCTCTGCCATGCATTCCTCCGGGGCGAACGGGTCCCTTGGGGACGAACCCGACATGAGGAACACTAGATCCCTCTCGCATCGTCCAGCGCGATCGTGACGGGATTCTGACGGTGACCCGGTGAAATTTGACGCGGCATTGATGCGACCGATCGCCGAGGAGCGGCAGGGGTCACGGCCTCGGATCCAAACCCGTGACCGAGGTCGGCGCTTCTTGAGAAGGACAGCGGGTACGCGATACCAGGGGTGGCGGGGTGGATGTGGGCGGCGAGCCTTATGCGTGGATGTACCGGTTCCATCTCGGGGACGAGTCGGTCTCTGGCACGGGGGTGCTGGAGGTCCGCCGGGGTCCGGGGCTGCTGGGCCGGTTGGCGTGCGTGGTGCTCGGCCTTCCTCGTACGTGCACGGCCGCCCCGACCAGGGTCACCGTCACGCGCATGGCGACGCTGAGGCCGGGGTCGGCGCCGGGGCCGAGGCCAGGGTCGAGGTCTGGTTCGGGGTCGTGGCCGGGCCATTCGGGGCCGGGCCGAGGAGGGGAGCCGGGGGAGGCGGCGGTGGCCGAGACGTGGGAGCGGTCGATCGGTGGGCGGAGGCTGGTCAGCCGTCAGGTCCGGGCCGGTGAAGTGGGCTGGGAACCGCACGGCCCCCTGGTGATCCGCACCCGCACCGTGGCCACCCCCACAGAGGTAACCGTCGTCCAGGACGGCACCACGCTCCGGCTCGGCCGGTGGGATGTCCCGTTTCCTGGGGCGTTCGCGCCCAAGGTCTCGGCGCGTGCGTGGATCGACCCGCAGGACCAGGCCCCGAGGCCGCCACGGTTCCACATTGAGGTCCGCGTCTCCGTCCCCCTCGTCGGCACGCTGCTGTCCTACCAAGGCCACATCTGCGAGCTACGGCCGGACGGCACGTGACGGGGAAGGTCCAGCTCCCGGCACGTGATCGGGAAGGTCAAGCTCCCCGTGATCCGGTCGGCCGCCGTACGAGGCGCCGGTATCGCCGTTCCTCGTCCCGCCGCGTCGGCGCCGAGGAGGAGACCCCCGATGGGGAAGGAGGGGTCAGGCGCGAGCGCGAGCGGGAACGGGAGCGGGGTCGGGGGCTGGCTAGGCCGATGGGCCCTTGGTGTGTCGGGGAATCGGTAGAGCCGGTAGGCCTGGAAATACTGCCCGAGCCGAAGGCGAGGACCTTTAACGGAGGCGCTGGGTGATGGGAGTGATCGGCTGGAGGGGTGGGGTTGGCTGGTTTGGCGCCGCACAGGGCGCCGGATTCGCCGTTCCCCGTCCCGCCGCGTCGGCGCCGAAGTGGAGACCCAGATGGCGAAGCAGGGTCGGGCGCGGACGCGAGCGGGGTCAGGGGCTGGCTAGGCCGATAGGCCCTTGGTGTGTCGGGGGGTCGGTAGGGCCGGTAGGCCTTGGAAATACTGCCCGAGCCGAAGGCGAGGACCTTAAGCAGGGGGATCGAACGGCGAGAGCATGAGGTCAGGGGGATCGAACGGCGAGAACCCTGAGGTCAGGGGGACCAGGGTGGGGAGATGGTCCAGGTGGTGTCTTCGTTGTAGTGGGTGGGGGCGTCGAAGGGGTGGGAGCCGCCGTTGGAGGCGATGAAGACCTCCTCGGCGTAGTGCCGGATGCTCGTGCCGGCGATGTTGATCGAGGTGAGGCTCACGCCGGAGGAGCCGTACCGGGGCGGCTGTGCGCAGAACGTGGCGTCCTGGTCGAACAGGGCCGAGCCGTCGCGGGGGTCTTTGCGCAGGCGGAAGTCCTGGTGGCGCAGGTAGTGCCCGGCGAAGTTGCGGGATTCGAAGGAGTAGCAGCTCCCGTCGGCGAGGCCGCGCCGCACGTAGAAGGTGGCGTCCTGTTTGAGGCCGTCGGCGCTGGCCGAGGTGACCACGTCGGTGCGGGCCAGTGACGCGCTGTGCCGCAGGTACCGGTCGGTGAAGCCCGGGGTCACCACCCGCAGCGACTGGGCCGCCCCGACGGTCAGGTCGGCGCCGCTGCGCCACCAGGGTGTGGCCACCTGCCAGGTGGAGTCGTCGGCGAAGGACGTGGCGGTGTCCCAGGTGTTGGGGCCGCCGGAGCGCGCGACGTAGACCGCCTCGGCGTAGTGGCGCAGGAAGGAGCCGGGCAGGTTCAGGGACTCGAACGAGACGCCGTTGCCCGTGCGGCCGTCGCGCAGGCAGAACGTCGCGTCCTGGTCGAACAGGGCGGTCCCGTCACGGGGGTCCTTTCGTACGCGGAACCCCTGGTGGCGCAGGTAGTGCCCGGCGAAGTTGCGTGACTCGAAGGAGTAGCAGCTCGTGTTGGCCAGGCCGCGCCGGACGTGGAAGGTGGCGTCCTGTTTGAGGCCGTCGGCGCTCGCCGGGGTGACCACGTCGGTGCGGGCCAGTGACGCGCTGTGCCGCAGGTACCGGTCGGTGAAGCCGGGGGTCGTCACGCGGAGCGAGGCCGGCGCGTCGGCGGTCAGCCCGCCCGCCGACTGGATCACCGACAGGTTCACGGCCCGGACGCGGGCCGCGTCCATCTTCCGCACCCTGCGGTCGTAGGTCCAGATGCCGTTGACCTCGTTCTCCACGTCGGTCGGCTGGGTGTAGACCGAGGCCGACAGGCCGCCACCGGTGATCAGCGGCTTGAGCTGCTCGTTGATCTGGACGTACCGGTCGGTGAGCGTCGCCGCGTCGGGCGTCATCTCGTACGCGAAGCCGGTGCCGGGCCATTCGTGGCCGGGGCTGCGCAGGCCCAGCCCGCCGAACTCGCCGAGCACGGCCACGCGGGTGGCGCTGGGACGTTGCGGGGTGCCGGGGCCGACGTAGATGTGGTCGTCGGCGACGTCGCCGTTGCCGCCGTCGAAGCCGCAGCAGTTGGAACCGGAGTTGTTGTCGACCAGGCGCGAGGGGTCCCAGCTCTTGACCAGGTCGGCGATGCGCGCCGGGTCGTACTCGCCCCAGCCCTCGTTGAACGGGATCCACTGGACGATCGAGGTGATGCCGCGCAGGCTGTCGACCACGCGTCGCAGCTCGCTCTCGAAGTTCGCCCGGTCGCTCGCGGAGGGGGTCACGCCGGTGCGCATGGCGGGCATGTCCTGCCAGACGAGCAGGCCGAGTCGGTCGGCCCAGTAGTACCAGCGGGCGGGTTCGACCTTGATGTGCTTGCGGACCATGTTGAAGCCGAGGGCCTTCTGCTGCTCCAGGTCGAAGCGCAGGGCCTCGTCGGTGGGCGCGGTGGAGATGCCGTCCGGCCAGTAGCCCTGGTCCAGGGTGCCCATCTGGAACAGGAACCTGCCGTTCAGGGTCGGGCGCAGCACGCCGCCGATCATCGCCTTGCCGACCGACCGCATGCCGAAGTACCCGGTCACGACGTCCCCGCCGCCGGTGCCGGTGAGGGTCACCCGCAGGTCGTACAGGAACGGGTCGTCGGGCGACCACAGGTGGGCGTTCGGCACGGGGACCCGCAGGTGCGCGCCGGCCGCGCCGGTGGCGGTGCCCACCACCTGCCCGCCGGTGAGCGCTTCGGCGCGCACGCTCTGCCCGGACAGGCCGGCCGTCTGGACCACCACGTCGAGCACCCCGGCGGGGACGTCGGGGACGGTGTCCAGGCGGGTGATCTGGGCGGCGTTGACGGGTTCCAGCCAGACGGTCTGCCAGATCCCCGACGACGCGGTGTAGAAGATCCCGCTGGGTGAGCGGCGCTGCTTGCCGATGGGGGCGCCCGCGGCGTCGACGGGCGCGTACACGCCGACGATGATCTCGTTGGTGCCCGCGCGCAGCGCCGCGGTGATGTCGGCGCCGAACGGGTCGTAGCCGCCGGTGTGGGTGGCCACGGACACGCCGTTGACCCAGACCCGCGCCTCCCAGCTCACCGCGCCGAAGTTCAGCCGGACGTGCCGGCCGGACCACGAGGAGGGGACGGTGAAGGTGCGGCGGTACCACATGCGGTCCTCGTGGCGCTGGACGCGCGAGAGCCCGGACTCGATCGGGTACGGGACCAGGACCTGCTCGGCCAGGTTCTGGCCGGTGGGCGGGGTGCCGATCGACGTGGTACCGGCGAACTGCCACAGCCCGTTGAGGTTCTGCCACTCGGGGCGGACCATCTGCGGCCGGGGGTAGTCCGGCAGGGCGTTGTCCGGGCCGGCCTGGGCGGTCCACGGTGTGGTGAGGGGCGGTGCCGCCTGGGCGGCGGGGGAGGTGAGCTGGGCCTGCCCGACCAGGGTCGCGGCAGTGAGGAGCAGGGCCGCGGTCACGCGGCGGGCCCAGCCGGAGGGTCTGACCATCTCACTCCTTGGCGGAACGAAGGGGTCCCCGAGACCGAAGAAGACCGAACTTGACTGCATTCGATCGTGAGCCGACCATACATCGCACAAGTCCTGACGAAAATAGGTGAATCCCCGACTGGACGCGCCCGGCGCCCGGCCTCCCACGCACGGCCAGGTCAGGGTTCCCGCGCCTGCGGGCACGGCCCAGGTGGACCTGACCAGTGGCCATGACCCGAGGGGTCAGATCGATGTCCAGTCACTATCGATCAGATTCCGTCAGCTCTGGACATGGCGACCTCCGAGGCGTTCGCTGCCGGGCGGCCGTACCCGCTCTCGCCCGAACCTTGGCGCAGGGATGTCCGGGGCGGCGGTTTCGGGTTCGGTAAATGATCGATTTGGCGGACGCTTTCCCGGGTGCCGCCCTGCGCGAGGGTGGCGACGGCCGCTGCCTGGCGATAATGAAAGGAGCCGTTATGTACGTGTACGTGTGGAAACGTCCTCGTACAGGGTCGTCTTGAATGAGCGAAGGCCGAGCGCACGGTCTTCTCACAAAAGGGCCGCGGTCACGTGGATCCGCGAAGGACCGGGGGGTCCCGCGGACCGGGCAGGCGGGCGGCGTACGCCGGACCGTCAGGGGTCGCCGGGCATCCAGCCGGGGCCACCGCCGAAGTGACCGCCCTTCAAAAGAGCGCAAAAGGGGACAGGCACATGAACACTCGTCTTCTCGCCTTTCCGGTCGTAGCGGCCATGTCGCTCGCCGCCGCCTACGGCACCGCAGCGGGCGCCCTCACCAGCGGTACGGGCGCGATGACGCCCGAGACCGCCCGCACCTCAGACCCGTCGACGTCCGCCTCTCCTACCTCCTCGCCGATCGGGAAGGGCTGCTCGGCGCTGCCGCAGTCCGGGCCCGGCAGCCCGGGGGAGATCGCCAACGAGCCGGTGGCCACCGCCGCCTCGCACATCCCCGACCTTTCCACCCTCGTCGACGCCGCGAAGAAGGCGGGCTTGGTCGACACGCTGAACTCGGCCAAGGACATCACGATCTTCGCGCCCAGCAACGCCGCCTTCGACAAGATCCCCAAGGACCAGCTCGACAAGCTGCTGGCCAACAAGGGTGAGCTGACCAAGATCCTCACCTACCACGTGGTCCAGGGGCGCAAGACGCCCGCCGACCTGGAGAAGGGCGACGTCGCGACGGTGGAGGGCGCCAAGGTCGCCACCAAGCGCGACGGCGACACGGTCAAGATCGGCGGAGCCGAGGTGCTCTGCGGTGATCTGCAGACCCAGAACGCCACCGTCTACGTCATCGACTCCGTCCTGAAGCCGGGGGCCTGACCCGGCACTGACGCGGCTCGTCCTCACGGGACGAGCCGCCCGACCGGCCCACCCCGCCCGGGGGGGGGCAGACCAACCCCCCCCCCCCCCC
>NZ_JANZYP010000004.1:0-115656 GCF_025506355.1 Sphaerisporangium corydalis | reverse complement strand
CCCGCGGGGGGGGGCGGGGGGGGGCCCCCCCCCCCCCCCCGCCCCCCCGCCCCCCCCCCCCCCCCCCCCCGACCGGCCCACCCGGCCGGGGACGAGCAGCGCATGCCGCTCGTCCCCGGCCTTTTCGCGTTTGACGGCGGGCGCGGCTGGGTTTTATGGTTCATTACTGAAGTAATGAACCAGCTAAGTGGGTGTCGTGTTCGATGACCGGAGTCCGATCTATCGGCAGATCGCCGACCGGATCAAGGCTGACGTGCTGAGCGAGGCGTTGCGCGGTGACGAGCAGGTCATGTCGACCAACCAGTACGCCGCCTATTACCGGATCAACCCGGCGACGGCGGCCAAGGCGTTCCAGCAGCTCGTCGAAGAAGGCGTTCTGTACAAGAAGCGAGGTATCGGCATGTTCGTCAGCCCGGATGCCCGGGACGCCCTCAGGGCCAAGCACCGGGAGAGCTTCTTCGCCGACGTGGTGGACCCGATGGTCGCCGAGGCCAAGGCGATCGGGATCCCGATCGGTGAGGTGATCGGGCGCATCACCGAGCTGGAGGGGCGATGAAGAGACGCGGGGCGGTGACCGGGCGATGAAGGGGATACGAGGCAGCGGCATGGGCGATGGCGGAGAGGGCGCGGGGGTCGTGCGGGTGGAGGCGTTATGAGGGTGGATGTCGAGGATCTGGTGGTCACGTACGGGGAGGTGACGGCGCTCGACCGGCTCTCGTTCAGCCTGGAGGGCGGCAAGATCTACGGACTGCTCGGCCGCAACGGGTCCGGCAAGACGACCCTGCTGTCGGTGCTGGCCGCCTTCCGCAAGGAGTCGTCCGGCACCGTGCGGATCGACGGGGAGCCGGTATTCGAGAACGAGGGCCTGACCTCCCGCGTCAGCCTGATCCGCGACGCGGGCGAGACGACCGACCTCGGCACCGCCGAGGACGCCCTGTACTTCGCCGAATGGCTGCGCCCGCACTGGGACGCCGACTACGCGCGCTCCCTGATGGACCTGTTCGGCCTCACGCGGAAGATGAGCGTCAAGGGCATGTCCAAGGGCATGCGGTCGGCGCTCGGCGTCGTGATCGGGCTGGCCGGCCGGGCGCCGCTGACCATGTTCGACGAGTCGTACCTGGGGATGGACCCGCCGGCCCGGTACGCCTTCTACGACGCCCTGCTGGCCGACTACATGGAGCACCCCCGCACGATCATCCTGTCGACCCACCTCATCGAGGAGGTCAGCTCGCTGTTCGAGGAGGTCGTGATCATCGGGCGCGGCCGGCTGGTCGTCCACGAGGAGACCCAGACGCTGCTCTCGCGCGGCACCGCCGTGACCGGCCCGGCCGAGCGGGTGGACGCGTTCACCGACGGGCTGACCGTGCTCGGCGGCACCAGCCTCGGTTCCACCAAGTCGGCGATGGTCTACGGGGAGATCGACGAGGCCCGGCGCGGCCGGGCAGCCGAGGCCGGGCTCGAACTCGGGCCGATCGCCATGCAGGACCTGTTCATCCACCTGACCGGAGACGCCCGATGAGATTTCCCAGTCGTCTGCTGGCCGCCAACATGGCGTTCGCGCTGCTGCTGTGGGCCGCCCTCGTCGTGCTGGTCGCCGTGGTCGGGGCGGTCATCGCGATCAACGGCTCGCTGACCGAGAGCGCGTGGGAGAAGGCCGCCCAGGTACCCCGGTGGTACGCGCTGTTCGTCGGGGTGGCCCTGGTCAGGGAGTACCTGCCGATGTACATCGCGCACGGGCAGACCCGCCGCCAGTTCGGCGCGCAGGGGGCCGTCACGGTCGCCCTGTTCGCGCCGTTCCTGGCCCTGCTGCTCGTGCTCGGCTACCTGCTCGAAACGGGGATCTACGCCCTGGCGGGGCTGGAGCAGGCGCTCGGCCAGGTCCACCTGTTCACCGATCCGGGGCAGCTTCCCGTCGTCTTCACCGAATACCTGGTCGAGTTCCTCGCCTGGATCGTCGCGGGCGCCTTCATGGGGGCCGGTTTCTACCGGTGGCGGGAGGGCGGGGTGTTCACGATCCCGGTCGGCGTCGGCCTGGTGCTGCTCGCGGAGAGCACGGTCGGCCCCGGCCTGCGGCTGCCGTTCCTGCTCGGCCGGCTCGGCAGGCTCGGCCTGGACCTGCCGAAGTCGCCCGCGGTGGCGCTCGCCATTGGCCTGGCCGTCCTCCTGGCCGGGCTCGCACTGACCTGGTCGATCATCCGGGACGTCCCGCTGCGCAACCGGTGGTCATGACCGCCGGGAACGCCCGCTGACCGTCAAGAACATCCGGTCGCGAAGGCTAGGGGCGCCCCGGTCCGGCCGGGACGCCCCTGGAAGGGCTCGGGCGCGCCGTCCGGGTCAGGACGACATGGACGGCCGCCCGGAGCCCGGCCGCACGAGGGTGTTCTGGAACGAGGTGATCGTCCACTGGCCGGCGTCCTTGACCGCGACGCTGGTGTTGATCGAGAGGGTGTCGGGCCGGCAGACCTTCTCCGCGCCGTACAGCACGCACCCCTTGCGGACGATGACGGCCATCGTCGGTGCGATGAAACGCACCGTCTCCTCGAGTTTGAGAAGGCGCGTCTTCTTGAGCTGCTTGTTGAAGTACTCCTGAAGCTTGGTCGCTATGGTGCGGCGGCTGTGAAGGTGCTCGCCGGTGATGTTCACCAGGTCGGCCTCGGGCGAGTAGATGGCCGCGTAGGCGACGCCGTCGCCGCGCGCCCAGGCGCTTTCCTGTTGCAGGCGGATCTTCTCGAAGGCCGCGAGATCGGAGTCGTGCTGATGGGACGCCGGGATCGCCGGCCGGTTGTCGGCGGCCATGGTCGTGACCGGTGCGCTGTAGGCCGCAGGGATCGCGGCGCCGGTCAGCGCCATGCCGAATCCACTGATAAGAGCCAGGTGGACGGCCGTCCGCCCGTTTCGATGAATGCCCATCGTGTGCTCCCGTCGATATTGACCTCACGGTGGGCATGGGCGTACGCCCCGCCGGCCGGAAGGTCGTCACGTGCCTGATGGATGCCGGGCGTTCGCGCCGGCAGGGCACGGAAAATGGGTCACCGGAGCCGCATGGCCCGCCAGGCCCCCGAGGTTCAGCGGTCGAGGATCGATCGACGGGCGATTCCAGTGCTTAAATCATGCTAAATAGTGCTAAAGCGTGCTGAATACGGTTTCACAAGTGAAGGCATGCGGCGCATGCCCGCTTCATCCCCCTTTGCAGGATCCCCTCTACCAATGTCCCCCCGGCACAGGAATCCCACACGTCGTCCCGGCGTGGGCGCGCCCACGCCGGGACCGGGCGCGTCAGGCCAGGGGGGAGGTCAGCAGGCGGTCCAGGACGCGGACGCCGAACTCCAGGCCGGCGACCGGCACCCGCTCGTCCACCCCGTGGAACATGCCGAAGTAGTCCAGTCCGGGGTCCAGCATCAGCGGCGCGAAGCCGTACCCCCTGATGCCGATCGTGGCGAACGACTTGGCGTCGGTGCCGCCCGTCATGACGTACGGGACCGGCCGCCCGTCCGGGTCCTCGGCGACCAGCGCCGCGCACAGCTCGCCGAACAGGCCGCCGGTGGGCGAGGCCACGCCGTCGCCGAAGCTGACGAACTCCCGGGTGATCTTCGGGCCGAGCAGCTTGTCGACGGTCTCCAGGAACTCGTCGCGGAACCCCGGCAGGAACCTGCCGTCCACGTGCGCCTGGGCGGTGCCGGGGATGACGTTCACCTTGTAGCCCGCGTCGAGCATGGTGGGGTTCGCCGAGTTGCGGATGACGCCCTTGAACAGCGTGCCCGCCCGGCCGAGCCGCTCGGCCTCCTCGTCGAGCCGGTCGAGGTCGACCCGGGTGCCGAGGGCGGTGCCGAGGCCCTCGATGAGCGAGGCCACGGCGGGGGTGAGCCGCACGGGCCAGCGGTGGTCGGCCAGGCGGGCCAGCGCCCGGCTCAGCTCGGCCACCGGGTTGTCCACCGGCGGCTTGGAGCCGTGGCCGGGCACGCCGTGCGCGGTGACCCGCATCCAGGCGGTGCCGCGCTCGCCCACGGCGACCGGGTATACGCGCAGGTCACCGGCGCCGCGCGGGACGGTCACGCTGAAGCCGCCCGACTCGCTGATCGCCTCGGTGCAGCCCTCGAACAGGTCGCGGTGCCGGGTGACGGCGTACTTGGCGCCGTACTCGCCGGTGGCCTCCTCGTCGGCGAGGAAGGCGAGGACGATGTCGCGCTTGGGACGCCGCCCGGTGCGGGCCCAGTCGCGGACCAGGGCCAGCGTCATGGCCAGCGAGCCCTTCATGTCCACCGCGCCGCGCCCGTGGACGCACCCGTCGGCGATCTCACCCGAAAAAGGGTGCAGCCGCCATTCCGCCGGGTCGGCGGGGACGACGTCGAGGTGGCCGTGGATCAGCAGGGCGTCGGGGCTGTCGCCGGGGATGCGGGCCACCACGTTGGTGCGGCGGGGCGCGGACTCGAACAGCGTGGGCTTGACGCCCACGTCGGCGAGCAGCCCCGCGACGTACTCGGCCGCCAGGCGCTCTCCCGAGCCGTCCGGCGTGCCGTCGTTGGTCGTGTCGATCTTGAGCAGGTCCGAGCAAATGCGTGCGACCTCGGTCACATTGGTCCTTTCAGCGTCAGCGGCGGCACTTCGGGAGTGGGGAAGCCGAAGATGAGCCCGTAGAAGGCGAGCTCGGCCTCGAGTGCCGCGACGATCGTTTCCTCTCTTCTCCAGCCATGCTGTTCCCCGGGAAAGGTGAGGTAGGCCCACCGGCCGCCGTGCTCGTCGAGCGCGGCGACGAATCGTTCGGCCTGGCCAGGGTCGACGATGGCGTCCTCAAGGCCGTGCATGAGCAGGGCGGGGCCGGACGCCTGGGCGGCGTGCAGGGTGGGGGAGCGGTCGAGATAGCGCCGGCGCGTCTCGGGAAGCGGCCCGATGAGGCCGTCCAGGTAGCGGGACTCGAAGTCGTGGGTCTCGACGGCCCACCCCTCCGGGTCGGTGATCGCGTAATGGGCGACCGCGCCGCGGAAGACGTCGCTGTGCACGAGCGCGGCGACCGAGGTCCAGCCGCCCGCGCTGCCGCCCCGGATGGCGATCCGCCCGGGGTCGGCGAGCCCGGCCGAGGCCAGGCCCCTGGCGACGGTCTCGCTGTCCTTGACGTCGACGACGCCCCAGTTGTGGCGGAGCCGCTCGCGGTACTCCCGGCCGTAGCCGGTGGAGCCGCCGTAGTTGACCTCGGCGACGCCGATGCCCCTGCTGGTGAAGTAGGCGATCTCCAGGTCGAAGGCCATCGGGCTGGAGCCGGTCGGCCCGCCGTGCACGAAGATCACGTACGGGGCGGGGGCGCCGTCGCCGGCCGGCCGGTACACGTGCGCGTGCACGCCGTCGAACTCGGTCGCCTCCGGGATCGGCAGCAGCGCCGGGTCGGGCAGGTCCTTGGCCGGGGACAGCACCTGGTGGGCGCCGGTGGCCAGGTCGAAGCGCACGACCTCGTAGGGCCGCCGCGGCGACCCGCCGACGGCGGCGACGGCCGACCCGCCGGGCGAGACGGACACGGTCGGCCCCCAGGCGGTGTACGGGCCGTCGAAGTCGGTGATCACGCCGGTCGCCGGGTCCAGGACGCCCAGCCGCTTGCCGTCGGCGGTGCCGTGCGCGGTCACGACGCGGTCGCCCGCGAGCGCGAACCACTGGTAGCCGAGCTTCCAGGCCGCGTCGCCGAACTCCTCGGGCCGGGGGGTGAGGTTGCGCGACGGCGTCCCGTCGAGCGGGACCAGGTGGATGTTCCACCAGCCGCTCGGGTCGGTCACGGCGTACAGGGCGCCGTCCTCGCGCCACTCGGCCTGCGCCACCGCCTCCTCGGGCCCGCCCGCCACCACGCGGTAGGGCCCGGCGGTGCCGTCCGCCAGCAGCGGGGCCACGCAGAGCGAGGTCCCGTCCCAGGGCATCGCGGGATGGTCGTACCCGATCCACGCCACCTGGCCGCCGCCGGGGGACACCCTCGGGTTCATGATGAAGTGCTGTGCCCGGACGACCACGCGGAGCGGCCCGCCGCCGAGCGGCACCGCGACCAGGTCGCGCAGGACGCCGGTCTCGCGCACGCACCAGACCTCGTCACCGTGGATCACCAGGTCGGCGTAGCGGGACGGCCCTGGCGGGGTGAGCGCCTCCGGCTCGCCTCCCGGCGCGCAGCGGTACAGGCGCTGGTCGGCCCAGTTGGTGAACACCAGCCCGCCGCCCGGGAGCGGGCGCCAGGGGCGCCCGCCGTACTCGATCACCCGGTTGCGCGCGTTCCACCCGGGCGGCAGGACGTCCCGCACGGCGCCGTCGGGCCCGCGCCGCACGACGCAGCGGCGCCCGCCCTCGGCCGGGCGCGGCTCGTCCCACCACACCTCCTCACCCTCGGGGGCGGAGACGATCTCGACCCAGGACGGGCGGTCGTCCACACGTGCGACGTCGACGGCAGTGACAGGAGACTCGATCACCAGTTGCCCTCTGAAGGTGGGAGTGGGATGCCGGGCGGGTGGATGACATGGACGATTCCCCCGCTGCTGGTCGTGCGTAACCAGACGTTCTCGAACGCTGCCCTCGGGTAGGTTCTCTTGACCGTCTCGTCGGACGGCGCCGCCGGGTCGTTGGCGATCACGTCGCCCGACGCGGTGAAGCCGGTCACGACCATGAGGTGGCCGCTCGTGGAGTACCCCGAGCCCGGCAGCTCGTGCTCCTTGAACGACTGCGAGGTGATCACCGGGATCCCGGCGCGGATGAAGCGTTCCACTTCGGTGAGCGAGCGCAGGCGGGTGACGAAGCCGCTCAGCCCGTACCTGCCGGCGTAGGCGACGCCGAACGGCCAGTTGCCGGTGCCCTGGTAGCTGTGGTCGTACATGTCGCGGGCGGCGTGGTCCACGGCGGGGCAGGGGTCGCCGGCGTCCACGAAGGCCAGGTCCTCGGGCACCGGGCCACGGCCCCAATACTGCAGGACCATGGTCATCGAGGCGGGGCTGCACCAGGAGGCGCCGCCGCCGCCCCACTCGGGGTGGTGGCCGGTGTGGGTCATCTGCGACCTCGGCGGCACCTCAAGGTCGACCTCGGGTCCCGCCCCTGGCGGGCTGGCGGGCGCGCTGGCGCGGGTGGGCACCGCCGAGGCCATGACCGCGACCGAGCGCACGGCCGCGTCCTCGCCGTGCAGGGTGATCCGCAGCGTGTACGCCGTGACCGGGCGGGCGGCCACGAAGGTGTCGACCACGACGTCCCCGTCCCCGTCGCCCTGGCCGGGCAGCGAGGTGCGGTGGATGTCGCCGCCGCCCTCGGCCCAGCGGCCCATGTCGTACCACTTGGTCAGGGCGCCCCCGGTGGTGCGGGCCCGCAGCTCGATCCGCAGCCAGGCGCCCTTGGGGGCGTCGCCGGTCCAGGAGGGGACCAGTTCGGTGGCGGCGAAGCCGATCTCGCGCTCGCCGGAGGTCCAGCGGGTGTAGGGCCAGGTGGTGGTCTCGCCGCCGAACGGGTCCAGATATCCCGTCACGCCGCTCTCCGTGGGGACCACGGAGGTCCACCGGTGCAGGACCACTCGGCTGGGTTCGGCGGGCGACGGGTTGACCACCATGCCGATTGTGGTTTGGGGTTCTTCGAGGCGCATCGGATGGTTTACGTATCCGGGAACGCCACCCTCCCTGGTCACCGGCCAGGGAGGGCGGGGTGCATCGACCCAGGTCACGACGGGTCCGGCCCGGACGACCCGGGGGTCGTCAGAGGTAGAGGCCGGTGGCTTCGGCGGGCGCGGCGGGAAGGGCGGGGGACCGCCCCGAGCGCAGCGCGTACAGCTCGGCCAGCGACGCCCCCGAGGGGCCGACGCCCTCGGAGGTGCCGAGCCAGGCGGCGGACTCCTCGGCCGACAGGCGGCCCGCCTCAACCTGCGCCAGGCACCGGCCCGGCCGTACGACCGCCGGGTGCAGGCGGGCGAGGTCCTCGTTGGTGGTCACGGCCACCAGGACGTCCCTGCCCTGGCCGAGCAGCCCGTCGGTCAGGTTGAGCAGGCGCGACAGCCCCTGGCCCGTGGCCTCCTTGGCCTCGGCGCGGATGAGCTCGTCGCAGTCCTCGAGGACCAGCAGCCGCCAGCGGTGCTTCTCGTCGTCGCTCTCGAACCCGACGGCGACCTCCATCAGGTAGCCGGGGTCGGCGAACAGCCGCTCGGGGTCGAGCACGCAGTCCACCTGGCACCACCCGGCCCACTCGCGGGCCAGGGCGCGCAGGGCCGTGGTCTTGCCGGTCCCCGGGGGCCCGTGCAGGAGGATCAGCCGGCCGTTCACGTCGGCCGGGGTCACCGTCATCAGGCCGCCCAGCGACACGCCCGCGCCGCGGGTGTAGTTCCCCTGGATGGCGGCCCACCCGGGCGCGGTGATCTTGCGCTGCGTGCGGCGGGGGCCGTGGGCGCCGGACCACCAGAAGCCCATGTCGACGTGGTCGGCGTCGCCGGCGGGCGGCTCGATGGCGTCCCGCGTGGACTCCTCCAGCACCGAGCGGGCCAGTTCGTCGCTGACGGCCGTCACCGTCAGCACGGCCGAGCGGTTGCGGAACCGCACCACCCTGAGGGTCCAGCCGTCGCCGCAGGCCAGACGCGACTCGTAGCCGTCGTCCTCCCTGGCGGCGCGGGTCAGGCGTGCGCGGGCGGGCATCAGGGGGGCGTCGGGGCGCACCCGCTCAAGGTTGGTGGTGCGCGCCCAGGGCTGGTTCCCGGTGGCGAACGGGGACAGCGCGAGGGCGTCGATGACATCGATCGGCGAGTCGCCGTCGTCGAGCCACACCTTCATGGGCAGGGCTTCGGCGGCGGGGAAACGAACCTCCTCCACAACGGACATATATTCATGATTCAGTCCGGTGGTGTGTCGAGTCCACGGATTTTCCCTGTGTGAACCGTTAAATCAAAGCGGCGTGTCCCAACGGACATAGCAAAACCACCCATCTGGTCATCTGTCCTGGTTAGTGTTAGCCGCGCGGGATCGGTCCACTGCGAACCGCAAAGGTTTGGTTTGTCGGCACTGAGTGTGGACAGTGGGCAACAGTCCGGAACGTCGTACCCCCCTGGAGAAGTACGTGGCCATCGATCTCGTGTCGCGCAAAGACTGGGGCGCCCGCGCTCCGCGTGGCTCCTACACGACGCTGACCTCGACGAAGGGCGTCAAGGTCCACTACACCGGTGGCCGGGTCGAGCCGGCGATCGTCGACGACCACGCCAAGTGCGTCGCCGTGGTGAAGTCCATCCAGAGCTTCCACATGGACGGGAACGGCTGGCTGGACATCGGCTACAGCATGGTCGCCTGCCCGCACCGCAAGGTCTTCGTCGGCCGGGGTCCGGGACACCTCCCCGCCGCCAACGGGCCCGGCCTGAACTCCGGGCACTACGCCGTCCTCGGCCTGGTGGGCAACTCCGGCCTGGTCCAGCCGCCGGACGGGATGCTGTACGGCATCCTGGACGCCATCGCCTACCTGCGCGACACCGGCGGCGCCGGCACCGAGATCAAGGGCCACCGCGACGGCTACTCCACCGACTGCCCCGGCGCCGCGCTGTACGCGTGGGTGCAGAAGGGGGCCCCGAGCCCCGGCGGCGAGCCGCCGACCGGCCCCGGCCCCGAGTCGCACCCGGTGTTCTCCGGCAGGCTGCTGAAGTACCCGCCGGTCCTGCGCGGCGACGACGTGCGCACCTGGCAGGCCCAGATGGAGAAGCGCGGCTTCACCCTCGACGTGGACGGCGCCTACGGGCCGGGGTCGCGTGAGGTCTGCCGGACCTTCCAGCGGGAGCAGGGCCTCGGCGTCGACGGCATTGTGGGCAAACTCACCTGGGACGCCGCCTGGGAGGCCCCGCTCGCCTGAGCGGCCCGCCGCCCGAGTCGTCCCGCCTGGTCACCGCGCGGGACGCCCGGGCAGGCCGCCCCTCGCGGTGCGGCGCCACGCCGTCCACGGGGATCCCCCAAGTGTCCTTCCGGGGCGCGAGCGCCTACGATCCGTGACATGACGGTGCAGCCCGAGGACTTCCATCCGGCCGCCGGCTTCCCGCCGGGCACGCGGGACGACTGGCGCCGGCTCGCCGCCGCCGTGCTCGAGAAGTCCGGCGCCGGCGCCGGCCCCCCCGAAGAGGTCCTCGCCCACGAGACCTACGACGGCGTCACGCTCTCCCCGCTGTACGACGCGAGCGACCTGCCCGCCGACCCCGGGGTGCCGGGCGTGGCCCCCTTCGTCCGCGGCACTCGCGCGGCCGGCGGCGTGGTGTCCGGCTGGGACGTCCGCCAGCGGCACGCCCACCCCGACCCCGCGGTCACCCGCGAGGCCGTACTGGCCGACCTGGAGAACGGCGTCACCTCGATCTGGCTGGTCCTCGGGGACGGCGCCCTGGACCCCGCCGCGCTACCCGGCACCCTGGAAGGGGTGTACCTCGACCTGGCCCCCGTCGTCCTCGACGCCGGCGCCGGCACGGCCGAGGCCGCCGAGGCCTTCCTGCGGCTCCTCGGCGAGCGCGGCGTCGTCCCCGCCGGGGGCAACCTGGGCGCCGACCCCATCGGCCTCCGGGCCAGGACCGGGGTCCACGTCCCGCTGACGGGCGCCGTGGAGCTGGCCCGGCGCGCCCGCGAGATCCCCCCGCTGCGGGCGATCACCGTCGACGCCACCCCGTACCACGACGCGGGCGGCTCCGACGCCGAGGAGCTCGGCTGCTCCCTGGCCACCGGCGTCGCCTACCTGCGCGCCCTCACCGGCGGCGGCCTGACCGTGGAGGAGGCGTTCGGGCAGATCGAGTTCCGGTACGCCGCCACGGCCGACCAGTTCCTCACGATCGCGAAATTCCGGGCCGCGCGGCTGCTCTGGGCGCGCGTCGCCGAGGCCTGCGGCGTCCCCGCCCACGGCGGGCAGGCCCAGCACGCGGTCACCTCCTCGGCCATGATGACCGGCCGCGACCCGTGGGTGAACATGCTCCGCACCACCCTCGCCTGCTTCGGCGCCGGGATCGGCGGCGCCGGCGCGGTCACCGTCCAGCCGTTCGACGCCCGCCTCGGCCTGCCCGACGCCTTCGCCCGGCGCATCGCCCGCAACACCCACGCGCTGCTGGTCGAGGAGGCCAATGTGGCCAGGGTCGTCGACCCCGCCGGCGGCTCCTGGTACGCCGAGCGGCTCACCGCCGACCTGGCCGGCAAGGCCTGGGAGTGGTTCCAGGAGATCGAGCGGGCCGGCGGCGCCGAGGCGGCCCTCGACCGGCTGATCCCCGGCCGCCTCGCCGCCACGTGGGCCCGCCGGTCGGACGGCATCGCGCGCCGCCGTGACCCGATCACCGGCGTCAGCGAGTTCCCCGACCTCGGCGAGCGGCGCCCGGTACGGAACCCGGCGCCCGAGCCCGCCGGAGGCGGCCTGCCCCGGGTCCACTACGCCCAGGGGTTCGAGGACCTGCGCGACCGCGCCGACCGGGCCGCGACCCGCCCCGAGGTCTTCCTGGCGACCATCGGCCCGGTGGCCGCGCACACCGCGCGGGCGTCCTTCGCCGCCAACCTGTTCCAGGCGGGCGGCGTCGCCACCGTCACCAGCGGCCCGCTGACCGACCCCGCCGCGCTCGCCGAGGCGTTCCGCGGCTCCGGCACGGCGGTCGCCTGCCTGTGCTCCAGCGACAAACTGTACGGAGAGCACGCGGCGGCGGTCGCCGGCGAGCTGAGACGCGCGGGCGCGAGAAAGGTGTGGCTGGCGGGGAAGGGTGACTACGAGGGCGTGGACGCCACCATCCACGCCGGCTGCGACGCGCTGGACGTGCTCCGCACCACGTTCGACGACCTTGGAGTGACCCCATGATTCCCGACTTCTCAGGAATTCCCCTGAACCCGGGGACACCGGGCGGCGAGCCCGGCCCGGCCGCCTGGGAGCGGGCCGTGCGCGAGCAGGCCGGAGAGGACCCCGCCGCCCTGACCTGGGACACCCCCGAGGGCATCCCCGTCAAGCCGCTCTACACCGCCGGCGACCTCCAGGGGCTCGACTTCCTGTCGACCTACCCCGGCCTCGCGCCGTTCCTGCGCGGCCCGTACCCGACGATGTACGTCAACCAGCCGTGGACGATCCGGCAGTACGCGGGCTTCTCCACCGCCGAGCAGTCCAACGCCTTCTACCGGCGCAACCTCGCCGCCGGGCAGAAGGGCCTGTCGGTCGCCTTCGACCTGGCCACCCACCGCGGCTACGACTCCGACCACCCGCGCGTGGCCGGCGACGTCGGCATGGCGGGGGTGGCGATCGACTCGATCTACGACATGCGGCAGCTCTTCGACGGCATCCCGCTGGACCGCATGAGCGTATCGATGACCATGAACGGCGCGGTGCTGCCCGTGCTGGCGCTCTACATCGTGGCCGCCGAGGAGCAGGGGGTGGCCCCCGAGCAGCTCGCCGGGACCATCCAGAACGACATCCTCAAGGAGTTCATGGTCCGCAACACCTACATCTACCCGCCCGCGCCGTCGATGCGGATCATCTCCGACATCTTCGCGTACGCCTCGGAGCGGATGCCGAAGTTCAACTCCATCTCGATCTCCGGGTACCACATCCAGGAGGCCGGGGCCACGTGCGACCTGGAGCTGGCGTACACGCTGGCCGACGGCGTGGAGTACCTGCGTGCGGGGGTCGGCGCCGGGATGAGCGTCGACGCGTTCGCGCCGCGCCTGTCGTTCTTCTGGTGCATCGGCATGAACTTCTTCATGGAGGTGGCCAAGCTCCGCGCCGCCCGGCTGCTGTGGGCCAAGCTCGTCAAGGGCTTCGGCGCCGAGAACCCCAAGTCGCTGTCGCTGCGCACCCACTGCCAGACCTCCGGCTGGTCGCTCACCGCCCAGGACGTCTTCAACAACGTCGTCCGCACGTGCGTCGAGGCCATGGCGGCCACCCAGGGGCACACCCAGTCGCTGCACACCAACGCCCTGGACGAGGCGCTGGCCCTGCCCACCGACTTCTCCGCGCGCATCGCCCGCAACACCCAGCTCCTGCTCCAGCAGGAGTCCGGCACCTGCCGGGTGATCGACCCCTGGGGCGGCAGCTCCTACGTCGAACGGCTGACCTACGAGCTGGCGCGCGAGGCCTGGGGGCACATCCAGGAGGTCGAGCGGGCCGGCGGGATGGCCAAGGCCATCGACGCGGGACTGCCCAAGCTGCGCATCGAGGAGGCCGCGGCCCGCACCCAGGCCCGCATCGACTCCGGCAGGCAGCCGGTGATCGGCGTCAACAAGTACCGGGCCGGGTCCGACGAGGAGATCGACGTCCTCAAGGTCGACAACTCCGCCGTGCGCGCCCAGCAGATCGACAAGCTGCGCCGGCTGCGCGAGGAACGCGACGACCAGGCCTGCCGGGACTCGCTCGCCGCCCTCACCCGCGGCGCCGCCGGAGACGGCAACCTGCTGGCCCTCGCCGTCGACGCCGCACGCGCCAAGGCGACGGTCGGCGAGATCTCCGACGCCCTGGAGGAGGTCTTCGGGCGGCACGCCGGGCAGATCCGTACCATCTCCGGTGTGTACCGCGAGGAGGCGGGCGACGCCGCCGGCATCGAGAAGATCAGGGCCGCGTGCGCCGGCTTCGAGCGCGAGGAGGGCCGCCGCCCCCGGATCCTGGTCGCCAAGATCGGCCAGGACGGGCACGACCGTGGCCAGAAGGTGATCGCCACGGCCTTCGCCGACCTCGGGTTCGACGTGGACGTGGGCCCGCTGTTCCAGACCCCGGCCGAGGTCGCCCGGCAGGCCGTCGAGGCCGACGTCCACGTGGTCGGCGTCTCCTCGCTCGCCGCCGGCCACCTCTCCCTGGTCCCCGAGCTGCGCGACCGGCTCGCCGCGCTCGGCCGGGACGACATCATGATCGTCGTCGGCGGGGTGATCCCGCCGCACGACTTCGACGCGCTGCGGGAGGCCGGGGCCGCCGCCATCTTCCCGCCCGGCACGGTCATCTCCGAGGCGGCCCTGGACCTGCTGCGCGACCTCTCCGCCCGGCTGGGCCATGCCGCGGCTTGAGGACTACGTCCAGGGCGTGCGGGACGGCTCCGTCGGGTGGATCGCCCGGGCGATCACCCTGGTGGAGTCCTCACGGCCCGACCACCGCGACCTGGCCCAGCGGCTGCTCGTCGAGCTGACCCCCCTGTCCGGCAAGGCCAGGAGGGTCGGGGTCACCGGCGTCCCCGGGGTCGGCAAGTCGACCTTCATCGACGCGCTCGGCGTCACCCTCACCGGCCAGGGCCACCGCGTCGCCGTGCTCGCCGTCGACCCCTCCTCGACGCGCACCGGCGGCAGCATCCTCGGGGACAAGACCCGCATGGCCCGCCTGTCGGTCGACCCGGACGCCTACATCCGGCCCTCGCCCACCTCCGGCACCCTGGGCGGCGTCACCCGGGCCACCCGCGAGGCCATGGTGGTCGTCGAGGCGGCGGGCTTCGACACCGTCCTGGTCGAGACCGTGGGCGTCGGGCAGTCCGAGACCGCCGTCGCCGAGATGGTGGACACCTTCCTGCTCCTCACGCTCGCCCGCACCGGCGACCAGCTTCAGGGCATCAAGAAGGGCGTGCTGGAACTGGCCGACGTCATCGCGGTCAACAAGGCGGACGGCCCCCACGAGATCGAGGCGCGCAAGGCCGCCAGGGAACTGGCCGGGGCGCTGCGGCTGCTGCGGTCCGGCGGCGGGGCGTGGACCACTCCCGTGCTGACCTGCAGCGGGCAGGAGGGCACCGGCCTGTCCGAGCTGTGGCGGACCGTCGTCGCCCACCAGGACCAGATGGAGTCCTCCGGGGAGCTCGCGGACAAGCGCCGGCGCCAGCAGGTCGGCTGGACGTGGACGCTGGTACGCGACAGGCTGCTCGCCCGGCTCAAGGAGGACCCGGAGGTGGCGGCGATCACCGCCGAGATCGAACGCGACGTCCTGGACGGCACCCTCACCCCCTCCCTCGCCGCCGACCGCCTCCTCACCACCTTCACCACCCGCCACCCGTAACCGCCGGGGCCCGTCTGGCGCCGGCCGGGGCCGGGTTCCGGGGTCTGCCGGGCCGCTGGGGCCTGCTCGCGTGGGTGGCGGCCGGAGCGGGCGCGGCCCGCCGGAGTCAGGGGTTGGAGATCGCCTGGGTCGCCAGGGTGGTCAGCATGCCGATCAGCACACCGGTGCGCTTCTTGTACAGCGCTATGAGCGCGAGCGAGGCGCCGGCCGTCCCCGGGGCGGCGGTGACCGCCTGGAAGATCTGGACGGCGAGCTGCGAGAGCTGCACGATGATGTTGAGCTTGAGGGCCAGGACGATTCCGGCGCACACGATGAGACCCGTGCCGATGACCGTGGCCGCGGTGGCGCCGTCCCGCAGCGCCGGGGCCGGGCCCTCCCCGCCGGCCCACGTCCGGCCGAAGGCGTCGAAGGCCTCGCCCGAGTTGCCGTCCAGCACCCCCAGGGCGTGCCGCGCCGCCTCGCCCACCGGCTGCCCGATCCTGCCGGAGAACGCGATCCACGCCCGGCCCATGTCGAGCAGCCGGTCCTCGTCACTCTCGGGCCAGGCGAAGCCGAGCGCGTGCAGCAACCCGGCCAGCTCACCGGGCAGCCGCAGCGCCATCACCTCACCCGCCAGGCCGGAAGATCCCCCGCGGGCCAGGCCGGAAGGTCCCCGCTCGGCCGGGCCGGAAGGCCCCCGGCGGGCCAGGCCGACACGTCCCCGCCCGGCCGGGCCGGCAGGTCTCCGGCGAGCCGGGCGCCGGCCACGCCGGCCTCCTCCGCCTGGACGTACCGCACGGCCATGACCGTCGCGCTCTGCCCGCGGTTGCCCAGTTCCGCCACGTTGTCGTGGAAACACTCCATCGCGACCTCATGGACCGCCTCGTAGAAGCCCTTGATGAGGGACCCGACGTCGTCGGAACCCCAGGGCTCGCCGTGGGCGGCCAGCTCGGCGCGGAACGCGGCCAGCTCCCCGCGGAGCCGCCCGGCGGCCGACGCGATGCCCTCCCCGCCCCGATGAACCGCCCCCGCCTCGGCGCTCACCCACCCCTCGTCCACACGCCCCGCCCTTCCGTCACGCCGGTTCGATGCTGTTCATGAGGCCGGTCAGGGAGCGGGTGAGGCCCTCCATCTGGCGCAGGCTCAGCTCACGTACCTCTTCGGCCCGCTCGTCCAGGTCCGCCACCCGGTCACGAGCGCGAGCGCCGGCCCGGTCCAGGGCGCGGTTCACCACCGCCACCACCAGCTCGGCCAGGTCCGACGACGCCGTCCGCATGGCGGCCCGGCCCAGCTCCACCCACTCCACCCGCCCCCCGGCGACGGCGGCGCGCACGTCCCCTCTCCCGGCGGTGACCCGCTCATCGTCCGCGGCGGTGACCTGGTCGTCGTCCGCGGCGGTGGCCCGCTTGTCGTCTCCGGAGGCGGGCCGTCCGCCGTCCGGGGGTGGGGCGCCCGCCGCCCGCTCCACGTCGCGGACGGCCTCGGCCAGCAGGTGGGCCAGGCCGGACGGGTCCACGCCGCCGCTCACCCGCGCGCCGTCCCGCAGCAGCGCGACGGCGTCCTCGACGTCCTGAGTGATCGTGTCCATCCGGCGCAGGCCGAGGTCACGCACGTCGCGCATGCTCGCCGCGAGGGCGGCCAGGTCCACCAGGGGTTCCTGCGAGCCGACCGTCGGGCGGTACGCGCCCAGCGCCGCGGTGATCGCCGCGAGCAGGTGGCCGCCCAGCTCGTCCGCCGTCATCCGCATGACCCGGGGGTCCAGCTCAAGGGCGGACAGCCGGCCGTCCCTGGCGGTCGCCCGTACCCGCCCGCCGGCCGCCTCACCGGTGAACGGCCCGGCGGAGTCCTCGTCCGCACCCCTGGATGAGGCGCTCGGCGTGGGCAATACGGTCACCTCATCGGCGGCTGCGTGGTCGACCGGCTCGTCCGGCCGTGTCGCTGACGGACATCGTCCACCCGGACGGGGAAAGGAAGATCGACCGGCCGGTGTCGTCCCGGTGAAGTGATCAAGAATTCCGCCCGGGACCCGGCCCCGGGCATCGGCGGACCCCTAGGCTGCTCGCGGCCGGGGTGATCGGCGTGGGCACGGCCTCGGCCCAGGGACGGCCGGGGTGATCGGCGTGGGCACGGCCTCGGCCCGGGGTCGGCCGGGAGCGACGGATACGGTTGACGGTTGAGCGACAAAGGGCTGGGACGGGCCGCCGCGCGGCTCGGCATCTTCAAGGCGGCCACCGGCTTCCTGCGGAAGGCCGCCAGGACCGGTGGCGGCGACCGGCCGGCCGGGGCACCAGGGCCCGCCGCGAGGCTGTTCGGCGGGCGCGGGGGCCCGGCGGCCAACGCCACCGTGGACGACCTGCGCGGCCACCTGCTCCCGGACGTCAACGGGAGCCCCCTGAGCCGGGGGAAAGCGGAAAGGATCGGCAACCTGTCCGACAGGAAGCTGCTGAAAGCGGTGAACACCCCGATCGACGGGTGGCACATCACCGCGTACCGGGACAGCCGGGTCGTCGTCAACGGGAACCACCGCGCCTTCGAACTCCAGGCACGGGCACGCAAAGCCGAGGAGGACCAGGTGGAGGACGCCCTGATCAGGTGGGACACGCCCATCTACGTCGAGTGGCTCAATGGCTAGCACCGGCCACACGCGCCGGGCGCGTGAGGACGGCCGGATGGATACGACCGGGCGTGTGCCGTGCGCACGAGTGCGGTCAGGACGAGAGCGGGCATGATGATTCGCCGAGGCAGTCGAGACAGGGCCACACCCGGCGCCGGGGAGCCCTCGGCCATCCGGGCCGCCGGGCACCTGGTGCGGGTGGGGATCCTGGAGATCAGGACCATGGCGGTGACCCGCCAGGTGCTGGCGGTGGGGGAGGACGCCGACCCGGAGTCGCCCTACGAGACCGAGTTCTCCGCCAGGATCAACATGATCGCCGACGTCTGCCACGAGCTGACGGCCGCCCTGCTGGAGGAGGACCCGGCGATCAGGGAGGAGATCGCGTCCGCCGCCCTGGCCTACCGCTGGTCGGTCTCCATTCCCGAGGCCCGCCGCTGGATCACCTCACGCCTGGCCCAGCTCGACGGCGACCACACCCGTTTCCTCACCTGAACCCCACCCCCAGCCCCCGAAGGCCTGGCGGACCCACCCGTCCGGCCCCGGTGAAGTCACGGTCGGAAACCCGTGTTCGTCCAGAAGTGATGGGAAGAGAGAAGAAACCCCTCCCGCGTCCCGGTCGCCTCTCCCGCCTTGCCCGCGAGGTCGCCGGGCTCGCCGTACCCGCCTGACCATGGCTCCAACATCACGACTTATCGCCTGAGTACGGACGGCCACCCGAGGTAGAAGAAATCTCTCCCACCCCGACGTCTTCCAGTCACCGGATCGACGGATCGATGTCACCATGGCGACACACTCTGTTACGGGAGATGGCGCATGAACAGTGATCCGATGCTTTCGCAGGCCCCCGCCGGAACGCTCGGTGAGCATGGAGCGCCGCTTCCCGAGCGTCACGCGGGCCCTTCAGGGGCGCCGCCGCACGGCTGGGTGATGAGCCTGTGTCGTCTGGTGGGGGAGGAGCGGTTCTTCCGCGCGGTCTTCAGCCGCCCCCGCCAGCCCCACCCGCACCCCGTCGTCCCCGCACCGGAGAACCGCCAGGCCTGCCCCGCCCCCGACGACCGGGCGCCCACGTCCGGCTCCTACCCCGTCCCGGACGACCGGATGTTCCGGTCCGGCGCGCAGGTGGGCCCCGCCGTCCAGGCGGTCTGCGCGCACCTTCGCGGTGAGCCGGAGAAGGGCCGGTCCGGCCCCTGTGCCGGGAACGAGACCTGGGTGCTGGAGCTCGACTTCGACGAAGTGCTCCGTGACGCCCTCGCCGGTGGCGGGCCCGGGCCGCTCATCCTGCCGGCGCCCGCCGCCCACCCCGCCGTCCACGTGTGCGGCCTGGCCGGCGAGACCCCCGCGCGATGACGGCCGCCAGGACGGGTAACGTTCGGGCGTGAACAGGATCTTCACCGTGGACGAGGCGCGAAGCCTGATGCCTCTGGTCCGCGGATACGTGGACGAACTGGTCGGGCTCCGCGCCGACCTCGCCGAGCTCGCCCACGACCTCAGGAACGAGGGCCGCTCGCCGCTCGGCGGCATCCCCGAGGCGAAGGCGTTCGAGGCCCGGGTCGCCGAGATCCTCGGCTGGTTCGAGGAACAGGGCGTCGAGGTCAAGGGCATCGCGCCGGTGCTCGTCGACTTCCCCGCCGTACTGGACGGCAGGTCGGTCCGGCTGTGCTGGATCGAGGGCGAGACCGCGCTCGGCTGGTACCACCTGAGCGAACTCGGCTTCCCCGGCCGCCGCCGCCTCCCCTGACCCACCCACGGGGATGGCCCGGGTCGTGGAAGCCCTGCGGGATCATGCGGAGACGTGCGTGAACGTGTCCGTACTGATCCACCCGGGGGGCGACTGGGCGTCCGTTCCCTGGGCACTAACGAAGGCATGCGAAAGGCCACGGGCAACGTAACGAAGATCAAGAAGCGGCTCGGCATGCTCGACCGGCGCCTGTTCAGGTCAGTGGCCGACGCGCACTTCCCCGGGTTCGACCGTGTGCTGCCCCGCCTGTCGCGGGCCGCCGACAACTCGCTGCTGTGGGCCGGGGTCGCGGGCACGCTGGCGTTCACCGGGCGCAGGCAGATGCGGCGCGCGGCCACGCGCGGGCTCCTGGCGATCAGCCTGGCCAGTCCCGTGGTCAACCTGCTCGGCAAGCAGGCGTTCGCGCGCGCACGCCCATCCATCGTGGATTTCCCGCTGGCACGGCTCGGCAGGATCCCCCTGTCGCATTCCTTCCCGTCGGGCCACTCCGCCTCCGCCGCCGCGTTCGCCACCGCCGTGGCCATGGAGGCCCCGGCGAGGGTCTCGGTCCCCATCGCCGTCACCGCGGGCGCGGTCTGCTTCTCGCGCGTCTACACCGGCGTGCACTACCCGGGCGACGTGCTCGCCGGGATGGCGCTCGGCGTGACCGCCGCGCTGGTCACCAAGCGGCTGTGGCCCGGCCAGACCGTCATCGGCGAGGCGCGCGTCGCGATGACCGCGCCGCTGTACGACCTCGACCCCGACGGCGAGGGCGTCATCGCCGTCGTCAACAACGCGGCCGGACGCGACCCGAGCACCGCCGCCGCCGTACGCAAGGCGCTGCCGAACGCCGAGGTCGTCGAGGCCGAACCCGGGGACGACCTGATGAAGCGCCTCCAGGAGGCCGCCGGGCGCGCCAAGGTGCTCGCCGTCGCGGGCGGTGACGGGACGATGAACTGCGGCGCGCAGGCGGCGCTGGAGCACGGCGTCCCGCTGCTGCCCATCCCCGCCGGCACGCTCGACCACTTCGCCCGCACGCTCGGCCTGGAGACCATCGCCGAGGCGGTCGCCGCCTACCGTGCCGGGCACGTGGTCGCCGTCGACGTCGGCGAGGTCGGCGGGCGGGTCTTCCTGAACACGGCAAGCCTCGGCATCTACCCGCTGGTCGTGGACCGCAGGGAGGACTGGGAGGGCAAGATCGGGAAGTGGCCGGCGCTGGTGCTGGCCATGGCCGACGTGCTCATGCACAACCGCAGCCCTGAGGAGATGATGGTCGACGGCGTCCGGCGCCGGGTCTGGCTGCTGTTCGCCGGGAACTGCGCCTACGAGTCGCGGGGCGTGGCCCCGACGCGCAGGGAGCGGCTGGAGGACGGCGTGCTCGACATCCGGCTGCTCACCGCCGCATCGCGGCTGCCCCGCCTCAGGGCGATGTCGAGCACCATCCTCGGCGGGTTCGGCGTGTCACGCCACTACCACCAGTGGCGCGCGGACACCGTGCGGGTCGCGTCGGTCGCGGGGCCGGGCGCGGAGGTGCGCCTGGCCCGGGACGGCGAGACGTTCACCGCCCCCGGCCCGGTCGTCTTCGGCAAGCGCCCCCGCTCCCTGCTGGTCTTCCGCCCCGTCGACTAGACGGCACACCCACCTGCGGACCCAGGCGGGCCGACTGCTGGGTCGAGTGCGCGCAGGTGGTCTGCCGCCGGGGCGGTCTCGTTCAGGAAGGGAAGCTGTCTGGGTCGACCTCGCTGGTCTTGGCGTTGCCTCCGATGACCGGCTGCAGCGTGATCGTCCACGTGCTGAACTGGATGAGGGTGGCGCTGCGGATCGTACGGAACTTCACCGTGTCCTCGAACCTCTCGAACGAGCAGTTGCGCGTGAAGGCGCGCGCGCCCTTGTCCCAGTCGGTGCCACCGGTGAAGAAGATCTTGAACGTGCCGTCGGGGATGCCGCGGACGGTCGTCTTGCGGCCCTTGCGCACGTAGAAGCTGGTCAGCTTGGACTTGCCGCGCACCAGCGTCAGGACGGCGTCCGTCTTCCCGCCGTTGTCCACGGTCAGGCGCCCGTTGCCGCCCCGGTTGCCCGAGCGCAGGAAGGTGCCGTTCGCCGGCCGGCGGGTGCGCTCCTTGGGCGTCTTCACCTTCACGACGTTCGCCGGGTAGTCGCCCTTGGCCGCGAGGTCCCCGCCCGCCGACTTCGCGGCGCCGAAACCGTCCGCCTTGCCGAGCCTGGCGAGGACGGCGGAGGCGGTGCACAGCTTGCGGCCGTCCACCGAGTCGCGCAGGCCACCGAGGTCGTTGTCCAGATCGCGAAGCGCCGCGACGTAGTCGGAGTGCTCGGCCGTGATGTCGGCGGGCGGTGTCACCGTGCCGAGTTTCTCCACGGCGTCGGACACGGCGCTCTCGGCGCGCTTGAGGCGCTGGTTCAGTGACTTCAGCGAGCGCGACTTGGCGATGCCGCTGAGCGAGGACCCGACCGGCCCCGCCGCGGACTTGAGTGCCGCGCTGTACTCCTCGGGTGTCACCCCGGCGGGAACGGTCGACGCCGGGCTGACCGCCTCGGTCGGGTCGTCCGTGGAACCACCACCCGCCGTGGGCCGGGCGGGGTCACCACCGGAACTGCACGCGGCGAGCACGAAGGTCATGGCAAGCGCGGCGGGTAACCACCGGGGGGCGCTCATTTCGTCGATGATCGGGGAGAGCCGTTGACCTGTCAAGACGACCTGTACTGACCCCTGGCGAACAAACTGCCTGAATATCCGTATATCACCGCGTATCCCACCGCCTGTCCCCGCCTACCCGGCGTCCGGCGCCCTGTGCGGTGGCCGGCCGGTGGGCGTTCGGGCCGCACCGGCCGGTGGCAGGGGTGGTGACGGGTCAGCTGGAGAAGAGCATCCCGACCCAGCTGCGCTGGTGGTGGCCGCCGCGGTGGCCGCCGTGGTGCGGTGTGCCCCAGGCCGGTCCGCCGTGCGGGGCGGGCGGCGGGGAGGTGTACTGCTGCTGGGCCCACTGGCTCTCGACCCTGGACAGGGTTTCGAGCTCTCCGTAGTCCAGGAAGATGCCGCGGCAGTTCTCACACTGATCAATGTGGACGCCGTTGCGGTCGTAGGTCCGCATGGAACCCTGGCACTTCGGGCAACGCATCGAGTCGATCTCCTTCAGGTGGTCTGAGGTGACCCTGCTGTGGCGGCGGCGGCGCTGATTATCCTCCCGCAGGAGGAGACGAGGTCCTGCTCCACATCGTCCAGAGGCCGGCCCTCGGTGTGCGCCGCCGCCACAGCCGTGGCCGCCAACTGGACCGTCAACGCGCGAGCCGGCACGTCGAGTTCCCGCCACGGGTCCTCAGGTGACACGGCCGCGCCGCCGGCGCGGAGGTAGGCCGTCAGGAACCGCTCCCACAGGCCGGGCGCCAGGAAGCCGGTGGCGTACCAGGCGGCGGGCCGGGCCAGATCCCAGGCGGTGAGGCCGTCCCCCAGGTCGTCGACATCGATGAGCAGCCATTCGCCCTTGTATCTGACTATCTGTCCTAAGTGCCAGTCGCCGTGCGTCACCCTCCCGCCGACCGGCCCTGAGGACGACACGTACACCTCACGCCCGGCACCGGAGAGGTCGCGAGGCGGCGTCCCTGACAGGTCGCCAGGCGGTCTCCCGAATGAGTCGCTGGGCACCGTCCCGATCAGGTCGCGAGGCAGTGTCCCGAACGCCGCCTGGATGACGTCCACCGCACCGGTGTACGAGCCGTCGAGCGGCGACTCCGGCCCGCCGAGGCGGGACAGGTGGGTGACCGACTCGAGGAGCCTCGAAGGCCCGCCGGCCGGGGGCAGGGGGAGGCCGGTCGAGGGCACGGCGTGCAGCCGGGCGAGCAGTTCGGCGGCGGCCTCCCAGGGAGCCGCGTCCGGGTCGGCCGGATCGACCGGCTCGCCCGCCGGCCACATCGTGACCAGTCGTCCGCCGACGCGTTCCGCGCGTTCCGTCAGCGGCGGCAGCAGGATCCCGGGCAGCGTGCGCGCCACGCGGAGGCGGGCGTTCAGGGCCGCCTCGCCGGTGCCCTCGGGATGCGCCTTGACCACGACGCCGCCGCTGCGCACCACCGTCACCCGCGTCTGCTTGAGCACCCGCACACCGTCGCCGGCGCTCGCGGCCGCGTGAGTGGTGGCGAAACGGGCCAGGCGATCGGTCAGGGCGGCCGGCGACATTGCTTCGGGGCGGGCGGTCACCGATCCAATCTACGGGCGGGGCCCTAAGGTGGGGCCATGAAGATTGGCTTTGGGGTACCGGTCTCGGGGGCCTGGGCGACGCCCGCCAACATGCTCCTGATCGCCCGGCGGGCCGAGGAGCTCGGCTACGACTCGCTGTGGACCTTCCAGCGGCTCCTCTACCCGGTCGGCCACCCCATGGGCCCGGTGTACCGCAGCGTGCGCGACCCCATCGTCACCCTGTCGTTCCTCGCGGGCGTGACGAGCCGCATCCAGCTCGGCGTAGCGGTGCTCAACCTGCCGTACGTCTCCCCGGCGCTCCTGGCCAAGCAGCTCGCCACCCTGCAGGACGTCTCAGGCGGCCGGCTCGACGTGGGCCTCGGCCTCGGCTGGCTCCCGGAGGAGTTCACCGCCTCGGGGATGCCGATGGAGAGCAGGGGACGCAGGGCGGTGGAGTACCTCCAGGTGCTGCGCCGGCTCTGGAGCGAGGAGATCATCTCCCACAAGGGCGAGTTCTACGAGATCCCGCCGTCGTACCAGGATCCCAAGCCGCAGTCCGGGCCGCCGCCCCTGCTGCTCGGCGGCGCCGCCGAGGTGGCGCTCCGCCGCGCCGGGGAGCTCGCCGACGGCTGGATCAGCTCCAGCCGCACCGACCTGTCGACCATCCACGACCAGATCTCCATCATCAAGGACGCCGCCCGTGGAGCCGGGCGCGACCCCGACACGCTGCGGTTCATCTGCCGGGGGGTCACCAAGGTACGGGAGGCGGGGCTGCCCGACCGGCGCCCGCTGACCGGGTCGCTGGCGGAGATCCGGGCGGACGTCGACGCGCTCGCCGCCACCGGGCTCACCGAGCTGTTCCACGACCTCAACTTCGACCCGGAGATCAGCTCCCCGGACGCCGACCCCGCCGCCTCCCTGCTCCGCGCCGAAGAGGCCCTCGACGCCTTGGCCCCGAACGCCTGACGGGGCCGGCGGGTTTCAGGTCCGGAGGCTCAGATCCGGTCCCACGGGCGGCTGTCGTACGCCTGGTGGAGGGTCGCCATCAGCTCGGGGTCGGCCGTCATGCCGACGTCGCCGATCCGGCCGACGGACATCACCCCCCAGGAGTTCGTAAGGAACGCCGAACGCAGGGAGGGCACGTCGGCCAGCCGCACGGGCCCGCGACGCGTCGGGACGCCCATCTCGGCCAGTCCGCGCTCGACCAGCATCATGGTGATCCCGCTCAGCATCGGCGCGTCCGGCCAGACGACCGTGGTCCCGTCGAAGAACCCGACGTTGGTGATCGCCCCCTCCGCCACCGTCCCGTCGTGCGCGACGAGCAGGGCCTCGTCGAAACCGGCGCGCTCGGCCTCGCGCAGGAAGTACGACTGGCCGAAGCCGCCGAGGTGCTTGAGGTGCGCGGCCGGCCGCTGGTAGGGGGCGGGCCACAGCGACATCGGGTCGCGCGGAGGCTCGTTGGGGGGACGCACGGACACCAGCACACACGGCACCGGCAGGTCCGAACCGGTGTCGTCCCGGCCGAACACGTACACCCGCACCGACGCGTCGGCGTCGTCCGCCAGCGCGTGCCGGATGTGCCCGCGGACCAGGTCGCCGTCGAGCCCCTGGTCGAACAGCTCCTTGTTCGCCGCGTCCAGCCGCTCCAGGTGCAGCGCCAGCCCTCTGACCTTCCTGTCGCGCACCTGCATGGCGGTGAAGTGACCGAAGTTGCGCAGAGCAAGGTACCGAAGCAGGTCGACCGTCGGCGGCCCCCCATTGATCTCAATTCTCTCCACCCCCCAAAACCTACTCCAACCCCCCCAAACACGACCCGGCCTGAGGACTGGCAGCGACTCCCGTCGGAATCATGCGTGCTGGTCGTGTGAGGGTTTGGTCGGTGGGTGTGGTGGTGTTGCCCGCCCGTTGCTGGGTTGGGTGGGCGAGTAGGTGTTGCCCACCCGACCCCGTGTCGTGCTGGGGGCGGTGGGTGGCTTAGGGCTCTAGCCGGGTCGTGGGCTTGGGCGCTGGGCGGACGGCGCGGCGAGCCGTGTGAAGAACAAGCCACAGGGCCCACCACCCGGGAGGGATGAATGTGCGGCGTCCCAGGTCTACCAGTGGCGGTTATAAGTGGGCGGCGATCCCGTCGGGTCCCCGGTAATCCACGATCCCGGCCCGGGTGCGGGGCTGGGAGGAGGATCCCCACAGCCCTCGTGGTGGGGTGGTGGCGGGCGTCCGCGTCGGGGTAGCGCGTGATCTGCCGTCTGAACCGGGGGGTCTTGGGTGGGCATCGACGACTGGCTCGGGCCCAGCAGAGGGCGCCCGCCCGAAGTCCGAGAGGTCGTGGTGAAGGCGATGTGGATCACAACGCGAATTCTCCGGCGAGACCTCCTTCGGCTCCGCCGAGACCCCTTCGGCCTCCCGGTCCGGCCCGCAGTGTCTCTCTGGTGGGCCCTGTCCGAACCATGCCAGCGGTTCCTGGGACAATGGGTCGTCCCAAGCACCACCGCTGACGTGGCGGCTCATCCGAAGCGGAGATCACGAGACGTTGCCCCAGAAACGCGAGGCCCCGGCCCAGAAACGCGAGGCCGCACTCCCGGCCCATGAGCGCGAGGCCGCGTCCCCTGAGCGCGATCGTCTCGGGCTGCGGGCCGAGTGTGGCGACTGCTTCGGCCTCTGCTGCGTCGCGCTGCCCTTCGCGGCCTCGGCTGACTTCGCGATCACCAAGGAATCCGGAAAGCCCTGCCCCAACCTTCAGACGGACTTCCGCTGCGGCATCCACACCGACCTGAGGCGGAAGGGCTTCTCCGGCTGCGTCGTCTTCGACTGCTTCGGCGCCGGGCAGAAGGTCTCCCAGATCACCTTCGAGGCCCAGGACTGGCGGCAGGGCCCGCACGTCGCCCGGGAGATGTTCGACGTGTTCCCCGTCATGCGGCAGCTCCACGAACTCCTCTGGTACCTGACCGAGGCCCTCGCCCTGCCGGCGGCCCGTCCCGTCCACGCCGACCTGCGCACGGCACTGGACCGGACCGAACGCCTCACCCTCAGCACCTCCCAGGAACTCGCCGGACTGGATGTGGCCGCCCACCGGAGCGATGTCAGCACCTTGCTGCTGCGCGCCAGCGAACTCGTCCGGGCAAGGATCCCCGGACGGAAGCGGAACCACAGGGGGGCCGACCTCATCGGCGCCGATCTGAAGGGCGCCGGCCTGCGCGGCGCCAACCTCCGCGGGGCCCTCCTCATCGCCGCCGACCTCACGAATGCCGACCTGCGTTCGGCGGACCTCATCGGCGCCGACCTCCGGGACGCCGACCTGAGCGGAGCCGACCTGACCGGCGCCCTCTTCCTCACCCAGTCCCAGCTCACCGCCGCCAAGGGCACCTCCACCACCACCCTCTCCCCACCCCTCACCCATCCCACCCACTGGTAACCCACTTCCCCGGCCACTCGGGGCCGGGGAAACTCATGGAGCAGGATCGGAAAGCAGAGTCGGCGGATGACACGCCGAATGGAGCGGAGGCACAAGACGACGCTTCGGCCGCGTGGGCTCGGCGGTGATCGGGGTTTGAGCTGCGCTTTACGGTGATCCGGGTTGGTCATAGAGCGCTAGCATGCAGCTCAGGTCGCTGTAAGGGACCGTCCAATCACATAGAGCGGGCCCGTCGGGTGGTTGCACACCTGACAGGCCCTTGATCTCGCACCTGACGTAACCAGGAGGAGACCCATGGGCACGATACCGGCTGCCCCGGTACTTAGCGCGTTTCTAGCGAGCGCCGCGTGAATCGCGAATGGGTGAGCGCTCGCGCGGTGGCATGGGTGATCCACGACGCTCCCGTTCCGGTCGACCTCGCCTTCACGCTGACGGTGATCGCCGCACGCTGCGACGAGCACGGCCGTGGGTCATACCAGGCCATTGCCACCATCGCGACGCTCACCGGGAAGTCCGCCGATCAGGTACGCCGGGACATCAAGCGCCTCGTCGCCTTGGGCCTGCTGACGATGGGCGACCAGACGCTCGCGGATCATCTGCCGGAGGGCAAACGCCCGGTGGTCTATGACGTGTGCTTGCACATCAAGGGGCCGAAACCGGTCAGGGAGTCGCGGAACAAGGGCGGCGGCAGAAAGCTCGTTGAGACCAGCCCTCCCACGGACGGGACCCCTGGCATGGATGCAAGGGGTGGCATGGATGCAAGGGGTGGCATGGATGCAAGGGGTGGCATGGAAGCCCCCTCTACCCCTTGCATCCATGCCGCCTCCACCCCTTGCATGGATGCCACCCAAAAAGAGCCTTTGAACAACCCCTTGAACAACTTCTCTCTCGCGGGCGCGGGCCCGGCCATAGTCGAGAGAGAGAACGATCTTGACCCCTTCTCGAAGCAGCTCATGGTCGAGCACGAGGCGACCGCTGACGAGGTGGCTTCGATTCTCGGTGACGTTCGGCGTGAAGGGCGCGTCCACAGTGTGCCCGCCTGGGCAGGTAGCGCTGCGGGCCGCGCGGACTTCGCTATGCGACTCTCCGAACTCCGGCGCGGGACCATCGTTGTAGCGCCCCGGCCCCTCTGCCCGGAGTGTGTCGGCGGATGGGTCGGCGAGGATGACGACGGCCGCCCCCGCCCCTGCTGGCACTGCCGGGGGCATCTGAGGCCTCCGTTCGCCGTGCGTCACCGCGAACCCCGGCTTATCCTGAGGGCATGAGCGCCCAGCCCGTGCACCACGAGGACCCGCATGACCCCGAGGTCATCCTGCGCGACCTCCCCGCACGCGAGCGGGACGAGTTCCTCCGCCAGTACCACGAGGCCGTCGACGGCGCGCACGAGCCGTCCGGCTACCGACGGCTCCAGCGCGTGCTCCGCCACTGGAGCCTGGTGGTCATCGCCACCAACCAGCCGGGGTACTACGAGAATCTGGAGGCCGTGCAGAACGGCACCGCCCTCACCGTCCCCATCGAGGACGCCATTCCGGACTGGGAGGCACGGGTCGCCGCCGCCCGGGCCAATAGGTGATCTACCGGGCAGAGCTCAGCGTCAAAGCCCTCGGCCAGCTCAGCGGATTCCCGCCGAGCGCGATGGACGCCCTTATCGAGGCACTGTCCTGGGTCATCGAGTACCCGGCCGACCCGTTGCGCACATTCCCCACGACCGACCCCTACGTCCGTAGCGCGGAATTCGGCGGCGCCGGCCTGGTGACCTACCGGATCGACGACGCCGCGTATCTGGTGACCGTGGCTGACGTGACCGGGGTCGGCTGACGGTCCATCAGTTCGGGTGGCGTGGCAGTGGCGGCGGGCATCACGGAGCGCGGCCTAGCGCACCTGCGCGGGATCCTCTGGGCCGGGTGAGGCTGGCGCCGGAAGGCCAAGGCGTCTCGGGCTCTCGCGTCCTGGGATCAATCCCGGTGTCAGCTCGACCCCGTCACGGAGCGGGGCTGCAAGGCTGGGTGGGCAACACCCGCTGGCCCACCCAAGCCGGTGCCGGGTGGGGAGCTTCGACAAGCCCACCGACCAGCAGCCGACACGACCGGTACGTTTCGGCGCGGCCGTTCTGCCATTGGTGATGTGGACGTGGCTTTCGGGGTCAGGATTTCGGAGCGGCGGGATGAGGCGTTCGTGCGGCCCGAGCTGTTTCCCGGCGAGCAGGACCAAGGGGGTTGGGTGTGTAGGCCCGTGATCCGAACCGCTGTCCCTGGCTGGGCTTGGGGTTGAGTGGACGGTCCGTGTCCCGGGCCCGCCGCGCCTGGCAGGGCGGGGTTGGGTGGGCAACACCCGCTGGCCCACCCAAGCCGGTGCCGGGTGGGGAGCTTCGACAAGCCCACCGACCAGCAGCCGACGCGACCGGTACGTTTCGGCGCGGCCGTTCTGCCATTGGTGATGTGGACGTGGCTTTCGGGGTCAGGATTTCGGAGCGGCGGGATGAGGCGTTCGTGCGGCCCGAGCTGTTTCCCGGCGAGCAGGACCAAGGGGGTTGGGTGTGTAGGCCCGTGATCCGAACCGCTGTCCCTGGCTGGGCTTGGGGTTGGGTGGATGGCCCGTGTCCCGGCCCGCCGCGCCTGGCAGGGCGGGGGTTGGGTGGGCAAGACCTGCTGGCCCACCCAAGCCGGTGCCGGGTGGGGGGCGCCGCCAAGCCCACCGACCAGCAGCCGACACGACCAGCACGCTCCGATCTGATCAGCGCGCTTCGACCTGGACGTTCTCCCGGTGCAGTGATCTGGGCTGGTCTTTCGAACCAGGATTTTGGAGTGGTGGGGTTGGAGGGTCGAGAATGTAGCAAGCGTTTGGTTGGATGTGGGGATGAGCGCCTTGACCGAGACCGCCGATCGGCTGGAGATCGCCGAGATCCTCGCCCGGTACGCGTACGCCGTGGACAGCGGCGAGTGGGACCGGCTCGACACCGTCTTCACCGAGGACGCGGTGATCGACTACACCTCGGCCGGAGGGATCAAGGGGCCGAAGGAGGAGGCGAAGGCGTGGCTGGCGGACGTCCTGCGGCACTGGCCGGGCCGCCTGCACCTCATCGGCGCGATGTCGATCCGCTTCGAGGGCGAGGCGGGTGACGAGGCCGTCGTCGCGGCGGCCTTCGCCGACACGCTGTCCCCCTCGCGCGAGGCCATCCCCGCCGATACCACCGGCCTGATCCAGGGCGGCGGCTGGTACCACCATCGCATGGTCCGCACGTCCTCGGGCTGGCGGAGCAGGGAGCTGGTGGAGGAGCAGACCTGGCGCACGATGCGGTGATCCGGGGGGAGCGCTGGGCGTGGAGGGGCCGGGCACCTGTCATTCTGGTGGTAAAGACAAGGTGTCGAACGTTGGAGAACGGTGAACGAGCCCAAGCCGATCGAGTGCTGGCTGTCCGACATGGACGGCGTCCTCGTCCACGAGGGAAGCCCCGTCCCCGGAGCCGACCAGTTCATCCGCAAACTGCGTGATTCGGGCAGACGCTTCCTGGTCCTGACCAACAACTCCATCTACACCCCGCGCGACCTGTCCGTACGGCTGCGCGCCGCCGGGCTCGAAGTGCCGCCCGAGGCGATCTGGACCTCGGCGCTGGCCACGGCGCGGTTCCTCGACGACCAGCGCCCCGGCGGCTCGGCGTACGTCATCGGGGAGGCGGGCCTGACCACCGCCCTGCACGAGTCGGGATACATCCTGACCGACACCGATCCCGACTACGTCGTGCTGGGGGAGACCCGCACCTACAGCTTCACGGCCATCACCAAGGCCATCCGGCTCATCGACTCGGGCAGCCGGTTCATCGCGACCAACCCCGACGCGGTCGGCCCGTCCAACGAGGGTTCCCTGCCCGCGTGCGGCGCCGTCGCGGCGATGATCACCAAGGCCACGGGGGTGGAGCCGTACTTCGTCGGCAAGCCCAACCCGATGATGATGCGCAGCGCGCTGAACGCCATCGACGGCCACAGCGAGAGCACCGCCATGATCGGTGACCGGATGGACACCGACATCGTGTCGGGCATGGAGGCCGGCCTGCACACGATCCTGGTGCTGACCGGGGTGACCAGCGAGGGCCAGATCGACCGCTACCCGTTCAGGCCGTCCCGCGTGGTGCAGTCCGTCGCCGATCTCATCGACCTCGTCGAATAGCCGACACACCCTGTCAGGTACCCGAGGGAGGATGAGGACATGACAGACGTCTATCTGGAGATCGGCCGTAAGAAGGTCTTCGCCTGCTCGTACGACTGGCCGGGGTGGTGCCGGACCGCCAAGACCGAGGAGGCGGCCCTGGAGGCCCTGGCCGAGTACGCCGACCGCTACCAGGTGATCGCCGAACGGGCCGGTCTGCCGTTCGAGCCCGGCACGTTCAGTGTGATCGAGCGGCCCGCCGGTGACTCCACCACCGACTTCGGCGCCCCCTCGGCGATCCCCGAGGTCGACGCGCGCCCGGTGGACCAGGAGGTGGCCGACCGGGCGACCGCGCTGGTCAGGGCCTCGTGGGACGTCTTCGACGAGGTGGCGGGCGACTCTCCCGAGGAGCTGCGCAAGGGCCCGCGCGGCGGCGGCAGGGACCGCGACAAGATGGTCGGGCACGTCAAGGAGGCCGAGCGGGCGTACGCGCGCAAGATGGGGGTGCGCCATCCGCCGTTCGACATCGACGACCGCACGGCGCGGACCGCGCTGCGCGACGAGATCATCGAGGTGCTGGGCAGGCCGTCGGACGGCGCGCCGCTCACGCCGAACGGCTGGCCGGCGCGGTACGCGGCCCGGCGCATCGCGTGGCACGTGATCGACCACATCTGGGAGATGCAGGACCGCCGCACCTGAACACGACCCACGCAACCCGGGACACGACCCACCGCGACCCGGGACACGGCCGCCTCACTCGGGAGACGACCACGGCAACCCGGGACACGACCGCCGTACCGGGACCGCTGTACCAGGACCGTCGTATGACCCGCCGCACCGGACCCGTCGTACCCGAGCCGGGAACGTCAGGAGTCGTCGGTGCGGCGCATGCGCTTGATGCCCGAGCGGTGCTTCTTGGCCGTCAGGCGCCGCTCGACCGCCCCCCGGGACGGCTTCGTCGCGCGGCGTTTCCGCGGCGGCGGGGCGATGGCCTGGTCGATGAGCTGCGTCAGCCGGACCCGGGCGGCCTCACGGTTGCGAAGCTGGGAGCGGTACTCCGAGGCGGCGATCGTGATCACCCCGTCGACCAGCCTCGGGCCGAGGCGCTCCAGCGCGCGGTCCTTGAGCGGCTGCGGGATCGACTCGGTGGCCTGGAGGTCGAAGCTCAGCTCGACGCGGCTGTCGGTGGTGTTGACCCCCTGGCCGCCGGGCCCGGAGGAACGCGAGAAACGCCAGCTGAGCTCGGCCTCGGGGATGGCGACCGAGCCTCGGACGTGCAGCGGACCGGGCATGCCACCAGGGTAGCCGCAGGGCCCCGCCCCTGATCAACCGATTTGTTCGCCGACCTCGGACAAGACCCGAGGAGACCGCCTCCGGCAAGTCCCCCGAGCGGACCTCCGACGAGCCGCCCAAGAAGACCTCCGAGAAGACCTCCGAGAAGACCCGAAGGAGACGACCGAAGGAGGCCCCGAGAGGTCCGTGGGGCGGCGTTGGCGCGGGAATGCGGCGGCCGGAGGCGGCTTGCCGCTGGGCGACTGTCTTGTTCCGTAGTCGTGCGCCGACTTGTGGTGATCGTCCGGCTCGGGCAAAGTGTCCCTGTTCGCGAGTCGGGCGTCAGCCGTACCCGAGTACGCCGAGTACGCCGAGTACGCCGAGTACGCCGAGTACGCCGAGTACGCCGAGTACGCCGAGTACGCCGAGTACGCCGAGTACGCCGAGTACGCCGAGTACGCCGAGTACGCCGAGCATTCCGGGAGGCCACGGGTGGCGGGGATCGTGGGGGTTCACGGCATCGGGAAGTACCGCTACTTCCAGGCCGCCGGTTCGGCGACGGGCGCGGCGGAGGTGATGCGGGCGAAGTGGGACCGTTACCTGCACGCCGGCCTGGCCGCGGGCGTCCCGTACGCGGGCGAGTCGTACGTCAGCGAGGTGGCCTACTACGCCCACCTGCTCCGCAAGGAGAAGCCCTCCGCGACCAAGAGGGACCTGCGGAAGATGGACTCGGCCTCCCAGCTCGTGCTGGCGGACTGGATGGAGCAGCTGGGCGGGGCGGGCGCCGCGGGGGAGACGCTGACCGGGCTGATCCATCGGTTCGCCGAATGGCTGCTCCTGCGCCTCGGCCCGCACGCCAAGAACTTCGCCGAGGACTTCTGCCCCGAGGTCGCCGCGTACTTCGCGAGCGCGGACGCGGCGGCACGCGTCGGGGCGCGGGACGCCGTCGCCGACGTGATCCGCCGCAACCGGCCCCGGGTCGTCATCGCCCACTCGCTGGGCAGCGTCGTCGCCTACGAGGCGCTGTGGGCGCACCCCGATCTGTCGGTTGACCTGCTGATCACGCTCGGCAGCCCGCTGGCGATGCGCGGGGTCGTCTTCGAGCGGCTCCAGCCGCTGCCGCGCGCGGGCCGCGGCCGGTGCCCGCACGGGGTGCGGCAGTGGGTGAACATCGCCGACAAGGACGACATCGCCGCCATTCCGGGTGCGCTGAAGAGCTGTTTCGACGGGGTGTTCCGCGACGAGAAGGTCAACATCGACTGGGCCGACTTCCATACGGTGCGTAACTACCTGGGCTGCGGTGCGATCAACGAATACGTGGAGCCGTTCCTCAAGGCCTGATGTTCGGTAATATCGCGATCATGAAATGGGTGCTGTTCGACTACGGCGAGGTCCTGTCCCACGCCCAGCCCGAGACCGACAGGGGACGGCTGGTCGAGGCCGGCGGCATCGGCTCCGACCTGTTCTGGCAGGGCTACTGGGGGCATCGGCTGGAGTTCGACCGGGGCACCCTCACGGCGGGCGCGTACTGGTCGGAGGTGCTGGACCGGCGGGCGAGCGACGCCGAGGTGGCGCGCCTGGTCGCGCTGGATGTGGCGAGCTGGAGTCATCCGAACGAGGACGCCGTGTCGGTGATGAAGGAGGTCAGCGACGCGGGCCATCCGGTGGCGCTGCTGTCGAACGCCCCGATCTGCCTGGCCGAGGGCGTCGACAGGCTGCCCTGGATCCAGACCATGGACGCCCGTTTCTACAGCGGCCACATGGGCGTGGTGAAGCCCGACGCCGAGATCTACCTCAGGGTGGCGTCGGGGCTCGGCGCCCGGCCGGACGACTTCGTGTTCGTCGACGACCGCATGGTGAACGTCAACGGCGCCGAGTCCGCCGGGATGTCGGCCGTCCACTTCCGTGACGCCGAAACCCTGCGGAGCGGGCTGGAGGCGGCCCTGGCGACGGGGTGACGCCGCACGCCCCGCGGCCTTCCTGGTGAACCCCATACTGCGCATTCCACTCCGCTGACCTGCGCTGACGTATCGATCGCCCCACTCGTGGGAATACGGATGACAGGCGAATAACGGAGGGTGAAGATGCATGTCACCGGTATAATCAGCGCGATCATCGTCGGTCTGGTGATCGGCGTGCTCGCGCGGCTTCTCATCCCCGGACGGCAGAACATCCCGATCTGGCTGACCATCGTGATCGGTATCGTCGCGGCCCTCATCGGGACCGCGATCGCCGGCGCCATCGGAGTGTCCAACACCAGTGGCATCGACTGGCTGGAGCTCATCCTTCAGATCGTCCTGGCCATCATCGGGGTCCTGCTCGCGTCCACTCTGTACAGCAGACGCAGAGCCTAGCGCCCGGGCCGGACAGGGCCGTGCCTGGCGGGGATTTCGCCAGGTATGCCGGAAGAGGTCGTCTCCGCGTCGGCGCGTGTTCAGACACGGTGGGTAGTCCGCACTCCTGTGCGGTCGCTGTTCACGCCGCCGACATCACGCCCTCGCCCGCAGGTCAGCCTGGGGGTCTGCACTGATGGTGTGGAGCAGAACCCCTCACGCAGAGTGTTCCTGATCGCCGCCGCGGCGGGGGCCGGAGGCCTCGTGCTGCCCGCGTCCGCCGCGGCGTCCACCCCCACCCGAGCCGGCCTGCTGTCGCCCGACCCGTTCACGCTGGGGATCGCCTCGGGCGACCCTTCGGCGGACGGTTTCGTGCTGTGGACCCGGCTCGCGCCCCAGCCCCTGTCCCCGGACGGCCACGGCGGCATGCCGGGCCGTGACGTCGAGGTCGGCTGGCAGATCGCCGCCGACGAGCGTTTCCGCGACGTGGTGCGCACCGGCAAGACGAGCGCCCGTCCCGGGTCCGCGCACTCGGTCCACGTGGAGGTCGCCGGACTTCAGCCCGGACGGGAGTACTTCTACCGGTTCCGGGCGAACGGTCATCTCTCGCCGGTCGGCCGCACCCGGACCGCGCCCGCCACGCCGGACTCGTTCACCTTCGCGGCGGTGTCCTGCGCCCAGTACGAGCACGGCTACTACACGGCCTACCGCCGGATGGCCGAGCAGGACCCGGACGTGGTCGTCCACCTGGGCGACTACATCTACGAGTACTCCGGCGGCGTCTACACCGCCCCGAAGGGCAACGTCCGGCAGCACGAGGGCGGCAAGCTGCAGACGCTCGCGGACTACCGGGTGCGGCACGCGCAGTACAAGACCGACCCCGACCTCCAGTTCGCCCACCGCAACAGCCCGTGGCTGGTGATCTTCGACGACCACGAGGTGGAGAACAACTGGGCCGGCGACAACCCCGGCACGCTGGCCCCGGACTTCGGCGCCCGCAAGGTGGCGGGGTTCCAGGCGTACTACGAGAACATGCCGCTGCGCCGGTCCGCCGTCGCGCGCGGGCCGCACATCAAGATCAACCGCAGGGTGTCGTGGGGCACGCTCGGGACCTTCCACATGCTCGACACCCGCCAGTTCCGCGACCACCAGCCGTGCGACGACGGGATGCGGTCGGGCTGCGACGAGCGGCTCGGCCAGGAGCGCGTCATGATGGGCGACGACCAGCTGAAATGGCTGGCCGGCGGCCTGCGGTCCTCGACCGCCACCTGGAACCTCGTCGCCCAGCAGATCATCGTCGGCCAGCGCGACTACCACCTCGGCCCCGGCCGTGAGCTGAACGTGGACGCCTGGGACGGGTACCCGGCCGAGCGCGACCGGCTGCTCGCCACCCTCGCCTCCTCGGGCGCGGGCAACCCGATCGTGCTGACCGGCGACGCCCACGTGGCCTCCGCCTCCGACCTGGTGGTGGACTTCGAGGACCCGGACGCCGAACGGGTCGGCGTGGAACTGGTCAGCACCTCCATCTCCAGCGACGGGGACGGGTACCACGACCCCGCCAGGGACGCGGCGCTGCTCTCGGAGAACCCGCACATGAGGTTCGTCGATGAGCGCCGGGGCTACATCATGTGCCGCGCCACGCAGGAGGAGCTGAGGGCCGACTTCCGGACGCTGGACTACATCAGCCGCAGGGGAGCCCCGGCGCGCACGGCCGCGAGCTTCACCATCCCGGCGGGCGAACGCGTTCTGACCTGACCTGCCGCTCCCCGCTCGGCGCGGCGTTCCCTGGCGGCAGAGAGCCCGGGGATCGCGTCACCGGTGTCGGGGAGTCCAGGGGTCCCGTCAGCGCAGCGTGGTGCCGGGGAGCGAGTCCAGGAGTCCCAGTTCGTGGCGGGCCGGGAGTCCTTCCCAGTCGCCGGGTGAGGCGACGGCGAAGGCCCCGGTGGTCACGGCCCGGTCCAGGCGGCCGGCCAGGTCCAGGCCGTCGAGCAGGCCCGACAGGTAGCCGGCGACGAAGGCGTCCCCGGCCCCGACGAGGTCGGCGACCGGCACCCGCCGCGCCGGCGCCCGCACCGTCTCGGTGACGGTGTGGCCGTCGGCGCCGTCCGCGCCGCGCTTGACGACCACCTGGCCCACCCCGGCGTCCAGCAGGGCGGAGATCCGGTCGAGCTCGGTCGTGGCCGAGGCGGGCGCGACCAACTCCAGTTCGTCGTCGGAGGCGACGAGGACCGACAGCCACGGCACCAGCGGGCGCAACGCCCCGGCCGCCCGGTCCCGGTCCCACAGGCGGGGGCGGTGGTTGACGTCGAGGCAGACGGGCACGCCTGACCGCGCGGCGGCCATGACGGCCGCCGCCGGGCCGGGGCCGAGCGCGGGCGTGACCCCGGTGAGGTGCAGGAACCTCGGTGGCGGGTCGAGCGAGGGCAGGACGTCCTCGGGCACCAGGAAGGACGCGGCGGAACCGGCCCTGTGGTAGATCACCCGGGTGAGGTCGCCGATCCGGCGCTCGAACAGGATGAGCCCGGTGGGCCCGCGCACGTCGGCGCGGGCGTGCGTCACGTCGACGCCTTCGGCGCGCAGCGTGCGGAGCACGAGTTCGCCGGTCTCGTCGGCGCCGACCAGGCCGGTCCACCGGACGCGATGCCCGAGGCGTGCCAGGCCGATCGCGACATTGGACTCCGCTCCCGCGACCGACAGCCGCATCGTCCCCCCGAGCCTGATGGGGTCACACGCCCGCAACGCCGCCATCGCCTCGCCGAACGTGACGACGTCGACGGCCAAGGAATTCTCCCGGTCCGGCGCCGCCAGGTCGGCTGACATGGGGTCTGTACGGTCCGGCGTGGTCGGGTCGGTGGCCACGGAGGCGGTCCGGTCCGGTGTGGTGGGGGTGGTGGTCACGGGGGCTTTTCGGTTCGGCAGGGTCACCTCGGTGGTCACAAGGCCTTGGCGAAACGGCGGGCACGGGTGCGGAGGCCGTCGAGGTCGCCGCCGGACGCGGCGTCGCCCATGAGCGGGGAACCCACCCCGACCGCGACCGCGCCGGCGCGCAGGTAGGCGGTTGCCGCCTCGGCGTCCACGCCGCCCACCGGGACGAAGGGGACGTCCGGGAAAGGGTCCCGAAGCGCCCGCAGGTACGGCACGCCGCCGAGTGAGGCGGGGAACAGCTTGATCGCCGAAGCGCCCGCGGCGAGGGCCGCCACCACCTCAGTCGGGGTCAGCGCGCCCGCCAGCACCGGCAGCCCGAGCCGGTGACCGGCGGAGACGGCGGCGCTCACCCCGGGCGTGACCAGATAGGAGGCGCCCGCGTCCGCCGCCACCCGGGCGTCGTCCCCGGTCAGGACCGTCCCGGCCCCGAGCCAGGCCGCACCGCCGAGCGCGGCGCGGGCGCGGCTGATGACCCCCAGGGCGTCCCGGGTCACCAGGGACACCTCGATCAGCTCCACGCCCTCCTCGGCGAGCGCGACGACAGTGCGCAGCGCCGCGCCGGCGTCGCTTCCGCGCACGATCGCCACCAGTCGCCGCGCCGCCAGCACCTCGCCGAACGGGGTCACGGCGGGAAGCGAGGGGTCGTTCATCGCACGTCCTTTCCGGGACGGGTCATCACGGGATCCGTCTTCTGGGACGGGTCTTCACGCGTTCGGCCTTTCGGGATGGGTCGTCACGGGTTCCGCCTTTCCGGGATGGTCACGCGTTCTGCGGTCAGGACGAGACGCCAGGTCAGTTCGCCGGACGGCGGGACCACGGCGGCGTCGCCGGGGCCCGCTTCGGCCAGGTCGAACACCGCGCCGAGCATGGGCTCCACGCCGACGCTGCGGTAGGGGGCGCCGGCGGGGAACCCGCCCAAATTGCGCCATAGTGCGGTCGAGACGGGGACGCCCGTGGGTGCCTCGACGCGCAGGCTCAGGGTGTCGCCGCCGTCGGTGACCCGGACCGCGCCGTGGCGCAGGATGGCCCCGACGGCGGTCCCGTCATCCGGCCCGAGCCGGTCGAGCGGCACCCCGAACGGCATCGGCCAGAGGCCTTCCACATACGGAACAGGCCGCCCCGCCGATCCGGGCGGCGCCGTACGCCCACCCGGTCCGGGCGGGGCGGCTTCGGGGTAGAGGCGGACCGGGGTGCCGGGGGGCGCGAGGACGCGGGCGTCCTCGCCGAGGTCGAGCAGGGCGTGGGCGGCCCAGACGAACGTGTAGCCGGGGGAGGCGGACAGGCGGTAATCGGCCACCACCGCCCCCGCCTCGTGCGTGACCACACGTACCAGCTCGAAGTCCGCACACCGAACGCCGCTCTCCACACCCGCTCCCGCCCGGCCGTGAAACGAATCCGCGCCCGCCGGGCCGCCTTCCAAGCCCAAGCCCGCCGGTCTGTTCGACGAACCCGCGCCCGCCCGGCCGTGAAACGAACCCGCGCCCGCCGGGCCGGGTCCGGGGGTGTGCCAAGGGCGGGACCAGGCGTCGCCGTGGTCGGGGAGGCCGCGGATGGTGGGGACGCATTCCTCCAGGCCGCCCGCGTCGGCGAACGCGGCTCCCGGGACGGCGGCGGCGCGGGCAGGTTCGTCGCGGGACCAGAGCCACTCGCGGCCGCCGCCGGCCAGCGAGGTCCACCGCCCGCCGAGGGCCGGGTCGAAGCGGGCGCGCAGGGGGACGGGGGCGCTCACCATTGGGCGGGGGACCGGGGCGCTCACCATTCGGCGGGGGACGGGGGCGTTCACCATTCGGCGAGGCCGCCGTCGTCGTGCCGCCAGATCGGGTTGCGCCAGGCGTGCCCCGACTTGTCGGCCCGCCGCACCGCGGCCTCGTCGATCCGCACGCCCAGCCCGGGTCCGGCCGGCCGGGCGACGTGGCCGGCGGTGAAGCGGAACACCTCGGGGTCGAGGACGTAGTCCAGCAGGTCGGCGCCGTCGTTGTAGTGGATGCCGATCGAGTGCTCCTGGATGAGGAAGTTGGGCGCCGCGAAGGCGACCTGGAGGCTGGCGGCCAGGGCCAGCGGGCCGAGCGGGCAGTGCGGGGCCAGCCGCGCGTCCCACACCTCGGCCAGGGCGGCGATTCTGCGCACCTCGGAGATGCCTCCGGCGTGCGACAGGTCGGGCTGGACCACGGCGACCCCGGCCTCCAGCACCGGGCGGAAGTCCCACCGCGAGTACAGGCGCTCCCCGGTGGCGATCGGCACGCTGCTGGCGGTCACGACGTCCCGCAGCAGGTGCGGCCGGTCGGGGAGCACCGGTTCCTCGGCGAACATCGGGTGGTAGGGGGCGATGAGCGGCAGGACGCGCCGCGCGTCCGACGCCGAGACCCGGCCGTGGAAGTCGACGGCCAGGTCGCGCCCCGGCCCGAGCAGTTCCCTGGCCAGCGCGACCCGCTGGACGACGCCGTCGAGGTCGGCGGCCGTCGCGAGCGCGGGCACCCGCCCGACGGCGTTGACCTTGACCGCGGTGAACCCCGCCTCGATCCGCTCGCTGACGCTGTCGGCGAGTTCGCCGGGTTCGTCCCCGCCCGCCCACGCGTACATGCGGACCCGGTCGCGCACCGCCCCGCCGAGCAGGGCGTGCACCGGGGCGCCGTACGCCTTGCCGGCGATGTCCCACAGGGCCTGGTCCAGGCCGGCCAGGGCGCTGGACAGGACCGGCCCGCCCCGGTAGAAGCCGCCTCTGGCCATGACCTGCCAGTGGTCCTCGATCGTGAGGGGGTCGCGCCCGATGAGGTACTCCTCCAGGACGTGCACGGTCGCGCGGACCGCCTCGGCGCGGCCCTCCACGACCGGTTCGCCCCACCCGACCACCCCGTCGTCGGTCTCCACGCGGCAGAACAGCCACCGGGGCGGCACCAGGAACGTCTCGATCCGGGCGATTTTCACCGCCACTCCCGGCCCTTGATCTCCTGCTCGTCCTTGGCGGCCTTCTCCAGCAGCGCGCGCATCGCCCGCTCGGCGCCGTCGGCGTCGGCGGCGCGCACGGCCTCCAGCACCGCCTGGTGCGGCGGCAGGAAGTCCTCCCGGTGCCCCTCGGCGTGGACGAGCAGGTCGCGTGCGCGCAGGCCGATCTCGATGATGTACTCCATCCGGATCAGTAACTCGTTGTGCGAGGCCTCGAGGAGCTGGCGGTGGAACGCCAGGTCGGCCTTGACGATCTCCTTGGCCCCGGACCGCGGGGTGACCTCGGCCAGCGTCGCCGTGAGCCGCGCGAGGTCCTCCTCGGTGCGGCGTCCGGCGGCCAGTCGGGCGCCGGCCGGTTCCACGATGATCCGCACCTCGTACAGGTCGTCGAGCATCCCCGACCCCATGGGGTCCTCGAACTGCCAGCGCAGCAGGTCGGGGTCGAGCAGGCTCCACTCCGAGCGGGGCCGGACGAACGTGCCCCGCTTGGGCCGGGCGTCCACCAGCCCCTTCGCCGCCAGGACCTTCAGCGCCTCGCGGACGACGGTCTTGCTGACGTCGTAGGTGACCTCCAGCGAGTCCAGGTCGAGGGTGGAGCCGGGGGCATCCTGGCCGGTGACGATCCGCCGGCCGATGGCCTCGACGACCTGGCCGTGCACGCCGCGGCCTGGGTAGACGCTCAATTTCGCCGTCCTCGTGTGGGGGAACCTGTGATCATGCGGAATCCTTCACCGCGCTCCAGCCGCCGTCCACCACGAGGCAGGCGCCGGTGACGTAGGAGCTCTCCTGTGAGGCGAGGAACGTCACCGCGGCGGCGACCTCCTCGGGGGACCCGAAGCGGCGCGCGGCGGTGCCCGCGACGCTGCGGCGGCGGTCCTCCTCGCCGATGCCGTCCCACGCCGGGGTGAGGATGGGGCCGGGTAGCACGGTGTTGACCCGTACCCGGGGACCGTACTCCACGGCGAGCTGGCGGCCCAGGGAGATCAGGCCGCCCTTGGCCGCCGCGTACGCGGGGTGGCCGGGCAGGCCGGCCAGGGCGTGCACCGACGAGCTCAGCACGACCGAGCCGGCGTCGCGGTCCCCGGCGCTGGCCGCGAGCAGCCCCACGCAGGCGCGGACCGCGAGGTAGGAGGCCTTCAGGCCGACCGCGATCTGCCGGTCCCAGTCGTCTTCGGCCAGCTCGTGCGCGGGGGCACGGACGACCACACCGGCGTTGGAGTGCAGCACGTCCAGGCGGCCGAACTCGGTCGCGGCCAGCTCCGCGACGCGCTCCCAGGTGCCGGCCGAGGCGACGTCGCCGGTGACCGGCACCACGCCGGGGCGCGCGGGTCCCGGTGCGGCCAGGTCGACGGCGATCACGCGCGCGCCCTCGGCCAGGAAGCGGGCGACCACGGCGGCGCCGATGCCCGACGCCGCGCCGGTCACCACCGCCACCTTGCCCGCCAGCAGGTTCCGTTCCATGGTCACACCCTCTCCAGGACGATCACCGACGCGTCGGTCCCGTCGCCGGGGAGCGGCGCCAGGCCGGCCGACGCGAGCGCGGCGCCGCTGTGCCGCGCGCCGTCGTCCCGGCGCCGGTAGGCGGCGCCCGGGTCGGCGCCGCGCAACCGTACGCGGAGCGGGCGGGAGGGGTGGGTGGCGGAGCCGCGCGCGGCCCCCGTGCGCCAGGTGAACAGGACCACGACGTCGTCCAGCGCGTACTCCACGGCGTACAGCGGGCCGTGCGGGTGGCCGTGCTGGTGGACGGCGCCGTCCCGCACGACGTCCCTGATCGACCGGTAGAGGCCGATCCACCGGGCCGCCTCGTCCCGCTCGGCCTGCCCCCACCTGCCGATGTCGGCGCCGATGCCGAGCACGCCGGACATCGCGGTCAGGTAGCGGAACGTCGTGCTGCGGGGGGCGGTGTCGAAGATCCCGTCGTCGTCGGTGACCCACGAGCTCATCAGGTGCGGGGCGAAGGCGTGCAGGAAGCCGTGCTGGACGGCCAGCCGGTCGAGCGGCCCGGTGTTGTCGCTGGGCCACAGCACGTCGTGGCGGGCGGCCGTCGCGAGGTCGGCACGGCCGCCGCCGGCCGCGCACCCTTCGAGGAACACGCCGGGGTGGTCGCGGCGCAGGCGGTCCAGGATGGCGTAGTAGTTCGCGACGTGCCGCCCGTCGCGGTCGTCCCCGGCGCCGCGCTCGGTCATGGGCCGGTTCATGTCCCACTTGAGGTAGGAGATGTCGTGGCGGGCGAGCAGGCCGTCGAGGGTCGCGTACGCCCACGCGGCGGCGTCGTCGTGGCCGAGGTCCAGCACGTACTGGTTGCGGATGGTGGTCATCGGCCGGCCGGGGACCTGGTACACCCAGTCGGGGTGCTCGGCGTACAGGCGCGAGCGGGGGCTCACCGCCTCGGGTTCCACCCACAGGCCGAAGCCCAGGCCGAGCGCGCGCACCTCGGAGACGAACGCGCCGAACCCGCCGGGGAACTTGGCGGGGTCGGGCTCCCAGTCGCCGAGACCGCCGCGGTCGTCGTCGCGGCCGGTGAACCAGCCGTCGTCGACGACGAAGGTCTCGACGCCGATGGCGGCGGCGGTGCGGGCCAGTTCGAGCTGGTGGCCGGCGCGCACGTCGAATCCGGTGGCGAACCAGGAGTTGTACACGATGGGCGGGCGCACCGGGCGGCGGAGCCCGCGCTGGTAGGTATGCCACGCGCGGGCCGCGCCCTGCGGCCCCTCCCCGCTGTACAGGCCGCAGGCGACCGGCGTGGTGAACGTCGCGCCGGGGGCCAGCTCGATCGCCGCCTCCGACGGGAGCCTGCCGAGGCTGACCCGGGTCAGGCCGGTCGCCGCGTCGACGTCGGCGTCGATGGTCCACGACCCGCTCCAGGCCAGCGCGGCGCTCCACGTCGGGCCGTCCGGCTCGTCCAGGGCGCGGACCGACAGCCAGGGGGACGCGGCGAGCCCGGTGATCCCGAAGCGGCTCTCCAGGGTGAGCCGGCCCTGGCGCAGCTCGGTCTCGGCGGGCCGGAACTCCTGGGCCCACTGCCCGTGCAGGTGGCCCAGCCGGGCTCCGGCCGGGGTCGGCACGGTGAAGGCCGCCGATCGGACGCGTTCCAGCCGCAGCGGGGTGTCGCCCGCGTTGCCGATCTCCGCCCACCGTTCCACCACGTCATGGCCGGTCTGGACGCGGTAGCACAGCGTCGCGGTGAGCCGCTGGAGGTCGTCGGCGAAGTGGAGGCGCAGCTCGGTCGTGCCGCCGGCGTCGTCACGCTCGTCGCCGGTGTACCGCCAGACGGTGCCGCGTACGGCGTCAGGACCGCCGCCGCCGGAGACGGGGGGCCGTTCGGCGACCAGGTCGAGCTGGCCGAAGTGCCGCACGCCGTAGGGGGCGTACTCGCAGGCGGCCACCTCGGCGGACGGGAGGTGCGACGGCGGTTCGTCGTACTCCAGCGGGCCGGGCGCGAGGGTCTCCTCGACCGCCGGGCCCCAGTAGGTCGGCTCGGCCCATCCTCCGCCGGGGGCCAGCCGGAGCTGGTAGGAGGTCGTGGCGGTGCGAAGCGCCCACCGTGTCATTTCGATGATCCGATCAGCAGGCCTGAGATGAAGTAACGCTGGAAGCGCAGGAACACCACCACCGTGGGGATCGCGGCGATCACCGTGGCGGCGGCGACGACGTTCCACTGCGAGAAGTACTGCCCCTGCATGCCCAGGATGGCCGGGGTCACCGGCAGCTTGGTCTCGTCGCGCAAGAGAGTGACCGCCCACAGCAGGTCGTTGAACGTCCAGGTGAAGGCCAGCGACCCGAGCGCGGCCATCGCCGGCTTGGTCAGCGGCAGCACGATGCGCGCGTACACGCCGAAGGTCGTGGCCCCGTCGATCTTGGCGGCCTGGGTGACCTCCTCGGGGATGCCCCGCATGAAGCCGTGCAGGACGAAGGTGTAGAAGCCCAGGCCCACCGCGGTCAGCACGACGATCATGCCGATGCGGCTGTCGAAGATCCCGAACTGCTCGGTCAGCTTCAGCACCGGGATCAGCAGGAGCTGGGCGGGGAGCAGGTTGCCGGCCAGCATGAGCAGCAGGATGGTCCTGCGGAACGGGATGCGGTGCCGCGCGAGCCCGTAGGCCGCCATCGAGGCCAGCACCAGCGTCACGACGACGACGGGCACGGTGATGAGCAGGCTGTTCACGATCGAGCGCCACTCCCCGGCGCCGAGCGCCTGGGAGTAGGGGTCGAGGGTGAGGCTCTCCGGCAGGCTGGCGAGCCCGGCGCCCGCGAGGTCGTCGAAGGTCCGCAGCGAGGTGACCAGCACCAGCAGGAGCGGGAGCAGCCACAGCGCCGCCAGGGCGATCATGCCGCCGTGGAACAGCCACGGCCGGCGGCCGGTGGTCCTCATGCGGCCTCCTCCTCACGCAGGCTCCGGACGAGATAGACGATGATCGTGCCGATGGTGAGCGCGAAGATCACCACGGCGAGGGCCGAGCCGTAGCCGAGCTGGGACCCCAGCACTCCGGTGGAGAACTGGTACGTGCTCAGCAGCTCGGAGGAGTGGTACGGGCCGCCCTTGGTCAGCGCCCAGACGATGTCGAACGAGCGCAGGGCGTCGATCACGGTCACCGCGAGCACGACCGTGCTGATCGGGCGGAGCTGCGGCAGCGTGACATACCGGAACCGGTCCACCGCCGTGGCGCCGTCCATCTTCGCGGCCTCGTGCAGCAGCGGGTCCACCGTCTTCAGCCCGGCCAGGAAGAGCACCATGACGTACCCGACCTGCCGCCACAGGGCCGGCAGGAGCAGCGCGTACAGCGCCGTCTCCGGCTCGCCGAGCCAGATGCGGGCCCGGTCCTCCAGCCCGACGGCGGTGAGCAGGCTGTTCAGCACGCCCTCGGGCTGGTAGATCATGCGCCACACCAGCGCGGTGACGACCATCGAGAACACCACGGGCAGGAAGAAGATCGCCCGATAGATCCCGATCCCCCTGCGCGGCCGGTCGAGCAGCAGGGCCAGCGCCAGCCCGCCCAGCACCGACAGACCGCCGAACAGCACCAGCCACAGCACGGTGTTGCCGAGCGCCGTGCGGAACGTCTCGTCGGAGGCCATCCGGGTGAAGTTGTCCAGCCCGACGAACTCCGGCGGGGCGATGCCGTCCCACCGGGTGAGGGAGATGTAGACGCTGTTCAGCGCGGGCCAGAAGGTCCAGAACATCTCGATGGCGAACGGGACGAGCACGAACGCCAGGAGGACCACCGCCTCCCGGGACCCGCCGCGGACGCCCCGGCGCGGGGCGGCCGGGGCGCGGGATCCGCGCCGGACCGTCTTGGGCAGGGTGGCCATGCTCAGTTACCGCGCGCCTTGGCCGAGTCGCTCTGCCACTGCTCGAGGATGCCGGGCGCCTCGCCGGGCTTGTCGATGAACCTCACCAGGGCCGTCGTCAGGGCGCCGAGCTGGTCGTCGTTGGAGTCGCGGTTGAAGAACTGCGTCACGTCGGCGGCCCCGGCCACCATGGCCCGGCCCTTCTCGATGAGCGGGGTGCTCAGCGGGGACTTGGCGTCGCTGTTGGCCGGGATCAGCGTGTTCTCCGAGATCCGCAGGTACAGCTCCTGGGCGGCGGGCGTGGCGGCGTACCCGAGGAAGGCCTTGGCGCCCTCGGGATTGGCCGAGTGCGCGGAGGCGAAGAAGCCGTCCAGCGGGGCCTCCTCGGCGACCGGCACCGCCGGGTCGATGATCGGGAACTGGAAGAAGCTGATGTCCTGCTTCACGTCGGCTGGCATCGCGTCGGCGAGGAACGGGCCGCACAGGAACATGGCGTTCTTGCCCTGCTGCCACTTGGCCGAGGACTCCTGGAAGGCCAGGCCCTTGCCCGCGGGATCGAAGTACGGCAGCACCTCATGCCAGACGTCCAGCACCTTGGCCACCCGGGGGTCGGTGTAGGCCTCCTGGCCGGCCAGCAGCGAGCGGTGGAAGGCGGCGCCGTTGATCCGCAGGTTGAGGTAGTCGAACCACGACGCGGTCAGCCACGAGCTGTCCGACAGCGGCAGGGCCAGCGGTGACACGCCCTTGCCCTTCAGCGTCTTGCACAGCGCGATGAACTCGTCCCAGGTCTTGGGCTCGGCGGCGCCCCACTTCTCGAACTGGGACTTCCGGTAGAAGACCCCCCACCAGTAGTAGTTGGTCGGGATGAAGATCTTCTTGCCGGTGGCGTCGGTGGACAGCTTGGTGAACTGCTCGCTGTAGCCCTTGGCCGGGAACACCGAGCCGGCGTCGAGCATGAGGCCCTGCTTGGCGAAGTTGTTCGCGATCTCGCCGGCGAACCAGGTCAGCACGTCGGGCGGGGTGGCGAGCGTGAGGTCGGCGCGGATCTGCTGCTGGAAGGCCGCCGCCTCCATGGTGTTCAGCGTCGGCTTGTACGAGGGGTTGAGCCTGGCGAACTCGTCGAGCAGCGCCTGCATGGCCTTGCGGCTCTTGTCGCTGGTCTCGCGGGACTTCAGGAGCAGGGCCGACGACCCCTTGCCGGATCCGGTCGCCACCGGCCGTGACGAGGTGCTGGTCGCGCACGCGCCCAGTGCCGATACGGCGCCGAGCGCGCCCACACCGGCGAGGAAGCCGCGCCGGCTGACGTTGAGGTGAGTCACAGGGGACCTCCGTTGAGAACCGGTGGGGGCCGGTTGAGATAGAGGAACCCTGGCACCAGGGGCGGAGCGTCGTCAATAACTATTCATAAGAAATGAAAAGTTAGCCTTTCGTCATCGGGCGGTGCGGTGATGTCGTGTGCGGGGGCGTCAGGGGGTGAGGGCGAAGCCGAACAGGCCCGTGGCGGGGCCGGACAGCAGGCGGGCCTTCTCGGGGCGGAGCCCGGTGTAGGAGCCCTTTCGCGCCTTGGCGGGGACCACGGTGACCCGGCCCGCGCCCGGCGCGCCGACGGCCAGGCCCGTGCCGGTGATCGAGACCGACGAGCCGAACAGGTCGCCCGGATGCGCCTTCCTGCCCGTCAGGATGACCCGGTGCCGGGCCGTCAGCCCGCCCGTGCGCGTACCGGCGAGCACCAGGACCCGGCCGGAGCCGGGGATCCCGATGGCCAGCTCCGCGTCGCCGTCCCCGTTGAGGTCGCCGGCCGCGAGCGCCGACCCGAGCCGGTCGACGTTCAGGCTCTTCCCGCCGATGCCCCTGGTCCGGCGCGACCAGAACTCGCTGCCGATCGCCGTCAGCCCCCGGCTCATCCCGTACATCACGTGCACGCCCCCGTTGCCGTACATCGGCCCGTCCTGGAAGGCGTCCAGCCCTTCACCTGGAACCCCGACCGCCAGGTCGTCGCGGCCGTCGTGGTCGAAGTCGCCCGCCGCCAGCGCCGCGCCGAAGGCGTCCCACTTCTCCGCCTCGCCCGACACCCCGGGGCTGTTCTGCGAGTACAGGCCCGCCTGGCGGGCGCGCAGGTCCAGGATCGTCACCGAGCCGCCGCCGGGGGTGGTGCCGACGGTGTCCGACGGGGCGCCGACGGCCAGCTCCGCGCGCCCGTTCCCGTCGAAGTCGCCGACCGCCACGGCCGCGCCGAACTGCTCGGTCTCGGTGTGGTCCTGCGCCACCCACGACGTGGCCTGGGTGATGAGCGTGCCCTTGCCGGTCGGCTTGCGCTTCTTCATGCCGAAGATCCCGGCCCCGCCGCCCTCGGCCAGACCGGGGACGCCGACCACCAGCTCGTCGTCCCCGTCGCCGTCGAGATCCCCGGCGGCCAGCGCGGCGCCGAACCTGTCGGTGTCCCTGGCCCGGCCGAGGTGCGTCACGTCCAGCGTCCCCGCCGGCACGAAGCCGTGACCCGTGCCGTACAGCACGTGCACGATCCCGTTGCCGTCAGCGCCGTCCGGCACCGGCGTGCCCGCGAACTCCTCCGACGCGCCGATCGCCAGGTCGCCGCAGCCGTCACCGTCGAAGTCGCCCGAGGCCACGGCCGCGCCGAACGAGTCGCCGCGTTCGGGCCGGTCGGCGATCCCCTTGGCGTCCTGCGAGAGCACGGCCTCCTTCCGCGTGCCCTGGAAGAGGGTGACCGTCCCGGCCCGCGTCTGCCCGTCCACCACCTCATACGGCGCGGCCACCACCAGGTCGGCGGTACGGCACGCCCGGGCCTGCTTGGTGGCCTGGGCGTGGGCGGGGAGTGCGGTGAGGAGCGAGGGGACCGCCGTGACGGTCAGCGTCACGGCGGTGAGCAGGCGGGATGCGCGCGAAGCACTCATACTCCGGATGGTCCCCGCCGATCCGGACATCCGGCCCACCGCAGCATGAAGTCCCCGCATCAACCACCTGAACGGGACCCCATCCCCGCAGGCCGCCGCTTCGCCGCCGTTCAGCCGCCGCCCTCGCAGGGGGCGGCGGGCAGGGCGAAGGCGACGGCCTTCCCGGGCGCGCCTCCGGCCGACATCGTGGTCGGGTAGGCGTAGCAGCGGCCGTTGGACAGCATGTGGGCGAGCAGCAGCCCGCGCCCGTTCTCGGCGAACGGCTCCAGGCCGGCCTCCGCGTCCACCTGCAGGCGCGCGAGGATGCCGGGGATCTCGCCCAGCTCGTGCCCGCCGTCCACCATCTCGCACCACATCGGGATGCCGCTCAGGCAGTGGATGCGCAGCTCGTACGGCCCTCGGGAATGCTTCTCGGAGTTCGCGGCGAGCTCCGCCACGATGACCTCGGTGTCGCTGATCTCGTCGGCGGTGACGCCCGCGCCGGCCAGGGCCCGCCGCACGGCCGACCGGGCGCCCCGCGAGGCGGTGCCGCCGCGAAGCATCGTGATCAGTACGCGGAAGGCGCCATGACCGGGGACGCGGGGCTCGTGGCCGCACCGCTCTTCCGCCAGGACCCCGGTGCGGTGGAGAGCCTCCTGCTGGACGGGCTGCTCGGCGCGCATGAGCGAATCACTCCTTGTGCTCTCGGACGATGACATGAGCGGAGGAAGCGCGCGGTGATCCCCCCGGGGCAGTGCCTTCCAGGGTGGGGGAAGTGCGCACCGGGTGGTAAGACGCCTCACCGATACCCATCTCCGTTCTAGGAGCGATCGGCGCAGCCGATCTGCCCAGGTGATCGGTCCTACGGTTATCCCCTCCGGGATCCCGCAGGTCCTGGGTTAATTGACGGGTCAGAGGACTTGACTGTCGGAGGGGCAGTATGAACGTCACTCACGCGAGCGATCAGGTGATCAGCTTCGCCATCTGGGAGCGGCCCCAGATGCGCCAGGCACTGGCGGTACGGGACATCGCCACGGTCTACCTGCTGCTGCAGCGCGTCGGGGTCTCCCAGCGCAGGATCGCCGCGCTGACCGGGCAATCGCAGTCCGAGATCTCCGAGATCCTCAACGGGCGCCAGGTCATGGCGTACGACGTGCTGGTGCGCATCGCGGACGGCCTCGGCGCCCCCCGGGGGTACATGGGGCTCGCCTACGAGGACGCCCCCCACGACGGCGAGCCGTCCCGCGCGGGTCCCTACGAGGACGCCGACGAGGACGAGCAGGTGCGGCGGCTGCTGGCGCACGCCGCCCAGGTGACGATCGGGGCCGCGGTGCTGACGGTGGACGACTGGCGCCGGCCGCTGGCCCGCGTCGACACCCCCGTCCCGGCGAGGATCGGCGACGCCGAGGTGGAGCAGGTCGAGACGGTCACCCAGTCGCTGCGCGCGCTCGACTACCGCTACGGCGGCGGCATCTGCCGGGACGCGGTGGTGTCCCAGCTCGCCTGGTCCCAGCACCTTCTGCACGTGAGCTGCTCGGAGGAGGTCGGCCGCCGGCTGCACCGCGCCCTGGCCGACCAGCACAACCTCGCCGGGTGGACCTCCTTCGACGTCGGCCTGAACGGCGCCGCGCGCCAGCACCTCGCCCGCGCCCTGGAACAGGCCAAATACGCCAACGACCCCTCGCTGGCCGCGAACATCCTCTACCGCATGGGCCGCCTCCACCTGCACGTCAAACGCGTCGAGGACGCGTTGCGGTTCTTCCAGCTCGGGCAGATCTGCGCCCAGGACGCGAGCTGCGAGCTGACCGTCTCCATGCTGTGCGCCAACGAGGCCTGGGCGTACGGCCTGCTCGGCGACGAGCGGCTCGCGATGAAGTCCATCCGGCGGGCCCGTGACGAGTTCAACCGCGCCGACCGCGACGCGGCCCCGGCCTGGGTGCGGTTCTTCGGCGAGGCCGACCTGGACGCGGCGACCGGCATGACGCACGCGGGGCTCGCGCCGACCCACCCGGCCCACCTGGCCAAAGCCGCCGAGCTGCTCAGCAGCAGCGTGCGAAAACGCGATCTGACCATGGCGCGGAGCAAAGTGTTCGAACTGATCGGGCTGGCCACGGCGCAGCTCCAGATGGGGGAAGTGGAGAGCGGAGTGGACAACGGGCACGAAGCCGTCACGCTGGTCGGCCAGATCAGGTCAGTGCGGACGGTCGACCGGCTGGAGCCGCTGGAGTCCGCGGCGGCGCAGCGGGCGGAGAACTCCTCGGCGCGCGAGCTGCGGCGCCGCATCGCGGACATGCGGGCCGTATGAGCATCGCCACGATAGACCCCTCCGGCGGGCTCACCCGCGACAACCTGCGCTCGCTGCTGGTGGCGGTCTGCGCCGAGAGAGGGCTGGACCCCGACGGGGCCGAGCTGATCAAGTTCACCAACAACGCCGTGTTCCGGCTGCGCGCGTCCCCGGTGGTGGTGCGCATCGCCGGCTCCACCGCCGCGCGCGACCGGGCCGAGACCGTGGTGAAGGTCGCGCGCTGGCTGGCCACGCACGACTTCCCCGCGGTGCGGCTCCTCGCCGGGCCGGAGCAGCCCATCCGGCTGCACGGGCAGGTGATCACCCTGTGGGAGCACGTCCCCGAGACCGGGGCGCGGCCCGGCGGCGCCGAACTGGCGGTCCTGCTCCAGCGCCTGCACGCGCTGCCCCGCCCGCCGGCCGGGCTGCCGAACTGGCGTCCCATGGAGGAGGTCCGCCAGCGGCTCGCCGAGCCCGAGGAACTGGACGCCGGCGACCACGCTTTCCTGCTGGGCGAGTGCGACGAGATCGAGGAGCAGCTCGCGCGGCTCCGTTTCGCGCTGCCCCCGGGGCTCATCCACGGGGACGCGTTCGTCGGCAACCTCATCGCCGGGCCGCGCGGGGCGGTGCTGTGCGACTTCGACGGCACCGCCATCGGCCCTCGGGAGTGGGACCTCGCCCCCGTCGCGGTCGGCCGGCTCCGCCTCGACTACGCGATCGACGACCACGCGATGCTGGTGAAGCACTACGGCGTGGACGTCACCGAGTGGGACGGCTTCCCGGCGCTGCGCCGCCTGCGGGAGCTGAAGCTGGTCACCAGCGTGCTGCCCATCCTGCGCAGCAACCCGGGGATCCGCGCCCAGTGGGAACACCGCATGCGGACGTTCCGGGCCCGCGACCTGACCACCCGCTGGCAGCCGTACCGCTGACCCGCACCGGCCGGCGTCCGCACCGCCGGCCTCCACCTCCGCCGGACGGCCATCGCCGATGGCCGCACGACGCGTGCCCTGTCACGGGGCCGGTCCGTCCCGTGCCCTTGCCATCGGGCCGGGTCCCGTCCCGTGTCCGGTCACCGGGCCGGGTCCCGTCCCGTGCCTTCTCCGAGGCGCGGGCGGGACGGTCACGGGCGTGCCAGGATAGGACCGTGACAACGGCGGTGGAGACGGGCATCGACCTGGCGGACCTCGCGTTCTGGCGCAGGCCGCCCCGGCAGCGCGACGCGGACTTTGCGCGGCTCAGGAGCCTCGACCACCCCGTGTTCTTCGCCGAGCGGCGGGTGCCGCTGCTCCGGTCGGGCAAGGGATTCCACGCCCTGGTGCGGCACGCCGACGTCGTCGAGGCCAGCCGCGACGCCAGGGTCTTCTCCAGCGAGCCCGCCGTGACCAACCCCGAGCCGCCCGGCTGGGTGAAGCACGTCTTCGGCGACTCGATGGTCAACCTCGACGACCCCAGGCACGCCCGGCTCCGCCGCATCGTGTCGCGCGCGTTCTCGCCCAAGATGCTGGCCAAGCTCGACGACGACATCGTCAGGTCCGCCGAGCGCATCGTGGACGACGTGGTCAAGGAGGGCCCGCGTGACTTCGTCGCGCAGGTCGCCGCCCGGCTGCCCATCCAGGTGATCTGCGCCATGGTCGGCGTCCCCGACGCCATCCGGGCCAAGGTCCACCGCCACGTCGACGTCTCCACGGCGTACACCGGGGTGCGCATGAGCCTCCCGCGCACCGTCGCGATGGCGGGGCGCAACATGGCGGCGCTGTTCTCCCTGCAGCGCCTGGTGATCGAGCTGGGCCGCCGGCGGGAACGCGAACCGGCCGACGACCTGGTCTCCGCGCTGGTCAACGCCAACCCCGACGGGGAGCGGCTGACGCCGAAGGAGCTCGGCTCGTTCTTCACCCTGCTCCTGGTCGCGGGCAACGAGACGGCCCGCAACACCATGGCCCACGGGCTCAAGCTGCTCACCGACAACCCCGGCGAGCGTGACCGCCTGGCCGGCGACTTCGAGGGCCACATCGGCGGCGCGATCGAGGAGACCGTCCGGTACGTCTCGCCGATCATGCAGTTCCGCCGTACCGTCACCGAGGAGTACGAGATGCGGGGCGTGCGGCTTTTGCCCGGCGACAAGGTGGTGCTGTTCTACGGCTCGGCCAACCGCGACGCCGACGTCTTCGCCGACCCCGACCGGTACGACATCACCCGCAAGCCCAACCCGCATGTGGGCTTCGGCGGCCCCGGGCCGCACTTCTGCCTGGGCGCCAACCTCGCCCGCCAGGAAATCAAGATCATGTACCGCGAGCTGTTCACCCGCCTGCCCGGCATCCGCGCCGTCGGCGACCCCGAACTCCTGCTGTCCAACTTCGACAACAGCGTCCGCACCCAGGCCTTCACCTTCTGACCACCCGTCCGGTCCGGGCGTTCACGGGCCCGCCGTCCGGGCACACCGGGTGTAGAGTTCGCCGGTTCGGCAGGTTAATGTCCGGATCGTGGACATCGACGACTTCGCCCTCGACCCGTCGTTCGCGCACCTGAACCACGGTTCCTTCGGTGCCGCGCCCCGCCACGTCCTCAAGCGGCAGGACGAGCTGCGCCGGGAGATGGAGCGGGACCCGGACTCCTTCTTCGCCACCGTCCTGGACCGGATCGCCAAGGCCAGGCACGAGATCGCCGCGTTCCTCGGCAGCGACCCCGAAGGGCTGGCGTTCGTCACCAACGTGACCGAGGGCGTCGCGGTCGCGCTGAACAGCGTCCCGCTCGCCCCCGGCGACGAGATCCTGATCGGCGACCACATCTACGGCGCTGTCGAGATCGCCGCCCGCCGCACCGCCGCGCGGACCGGGGCGAAGGTGGTCCAGGTGACCCTGCCCGGGCGGGCGGACGGCGAGTGGACGGGGGAGCAGGCCGCCGAGACGTTCCTCGGCGCCGTCACCCCCCGCACGAAACTGGCCGTCTTCGACCACATCACCTCAAGCACCGCCCGCCTGCTGCCCGTCCGCCGCCTGGTGGACGGCTTCCGCGCGCTCGGCGTGGTGACCATCGTGGACGCGGCGCACGCGCCGGGCATGGTGGACGTGGACGTCAGCGAACTGGGCGCCGACTTCTGGACCGGGAACCTGCACAAATGGGCCTTCGCGCCGAGACCCTCGGGCGTCCTGGCCGTGGCCCCGCAGTGGCGCGACCGGGTCGAACCGGTGATCGTCTCGTTCTTTCAGCGGGACGGCTTTCCGAGGAGCGTCGAGTTCCAGGGCACCCGCGACTACACCCCCTGGCTGGCCGCCCCGCACGCCCTGGCCTTCGCCACCCCCGAGGTGCGCGTACGCAACGCCGCACTGGTCGCGCGCGGGCAGCGGATCCTCGCCGAGATCGCCGGGCTGGTGCCGTGGCGCTCCGACCCCGAACTGTCCATGCGCGTCCTGCGCCTGCCCCCCGGCATCGCCGAGACCACCGAACAGGCGGAGGCCCTGTCCGCCGACATCTTCCGCCAACTGGGCTGCCACACAGGCATCAAACCCTGGCCCGGCGCAGGCCTCCTCCGCCTCTCCGCCCAAACCTACAACCACGACTCCCACTACACCCACCTCGCCACCGGCCTCCGCACCCTCCTCAAACGCTGACCGCCTCCACCCGGTGAGGGCAGCTCGTGAGCGGACGTCGGACGGTCCTGGTCGCGCGCGTCCTCGTACGGCCTCGCTGGCATAATCCAGCCGTGGACGCGAGGACGAAGGCGGGACGGGTGGTGCCCGGTGTCATGTCGGGCCGGCCCGTGGAATGGGGGATGCGGCCGGCCGAGGCGGGGGATGTTGAGGTGATTGCGGAGTTGCGGGCTGTGGTGATGCGGGGGGATTTGGAGAGGTTGGGGCGGTATGACGAGGGGCGGGTGCGGCAGCGGTTGCGGGACTCGTTCTCCGCGCGGCACACGTCGGTCATCGTGGCCGATGGCGCCTTCGCGGGCAGTGTCGCGTTGCGGCCGGCCGAGGACGGGTGGTGGCTGGAGCACTTCTATCTCGCCCCGGACGTCCAGGGCAGGGGGCTCGGCACGGTCGTCCTGCGGACGCTCCTGGACCGGACCGACGCCGATGGCCTGCCCGTCCGCTTGAACGTCCTGCGGGGCAGCGCCGCCCGGCGGCTGTACGAACGCCACGGGTTCACCGTCGAGTCAGAGGACCCGATCGACATCTACATGGTGCGGCCACCGGGCGCGGACCGGGACCGATGACCGAACCGGGCGCGGGCCGGGACCAGTGACTGGTCCGGGCGCGGGCCGGGACCAGTGACCGGTCCGGGCGCGGGCCGGGACTGATGACCGGTCCGGGCGCGGGCCGGGGTCGGTGACCGGTTGGGGCGCGGGCCGGGGTCGGTGACCGGTTGGGGCGCGGGCCGGGGTAGGTGACCGGTCAGCGGGGGCGGTTCGTGAGGGCGGCGTGGGCGATGGCGTTCCGTTCGGTGGTCTCGGCCTCCGCCGTCTCACGCTCGGCCGCCGCGCGGACGTCGTACGCCGCGCGGGAGGCGGCGATCTCGTTCTGGTGCCTCTCGGTCCAGGTGACCAGCGTCTGGATGGTGTCGTGCAGGGTCGCGCCCAGGGGTGTGAGCTCGTAGTCCACGCGCGGCGGCACGGTCGGATGAACGGTGCGGCGCACCAGGCCGTCGCGTTCCAGATGGCGCAGGGTGCGGGTCAGCATCCGCTGGCTGATCCCGTCGACCTCGCGCTTCAGCTCGGTGAAACGCAGGCTGCGCCGGTCGAGCAGGGCGATGACGAGCAGCGACCACTTGTCGGCGATCCGGTCGAGGATCTGCCGGACCTCGCAGTCCTCGCGGGTGTCCCACTGGAGAACGTCGTAGTCGCCGCCGGTATCCCCGCAGTGCCCGGGGGACTTAGAAGTGCCTTCTTCCACGCCTACCGATGCTGCACGACGATTCCCTTGGTTACAAGAAGGAACCGGCAGTCGCTTGGGTAACCATGACGATCCGGTTGTTCCCGAGAGGAGTCTGCTGATGTCCACTGTGAGCGTCCGGATGGACGGGCGCGCGTGGGGCGTCCTGCTCGTGTTGTGCGGCGCGATCTTCCTGGAGGGGATCGACGTCGCGATGCTGAACGTGGCCCTGCCGGCGATCCGCGCCGACCTTGGCCTGTCCACCGGGACGCTCAGCGGCGTGGTCAGCCTGTACGTGCTCGGCTACGGCGGTTTCATGCTGCTGGGGGGCCGCGCCGCCGACCTGTTCGGCCGCCGCCGGATGTTCCTGCTCTGGCTGACCGTCTTCCTGGTCTTCTCTGGCCTGGGCGGGTTCGCCACGGAGGGATGGATGCTGCTGGTCGCACGGTTCGCCACCGGGGTCGCCGCCGCGTTCATGGCCCCGGCCGGCCTCGCGCTGCTGACCGCCACCTTCCCCGACGGCCCCGGCCGCACCAAGGCGCTCGGGGTGTACGCCGGGACGGCGGCAGGGGGGTTCTCGCTCGGACTGGTCGCCGGCGGCCTGCTGGCCTCGCTGGGATGGCGGTGGGTGTTCTTCGCGCCCGTCATCCTGTCGGGAACGATCCTGCTGGCCGCCGTCCCCCTGCTGAGGGACCCCGGCGCCCTGGACCGTCCGGCCGGCGGCTTCGACCTGGCCGGGGCCTTCACCATCACCGGCGCGATGCTGCTGCTGGTGTACGGGGTGGTCCGCCTCGACCACCCGGGCGCGGGCTGGGCCGGCACGGCGGGGGCGATCGCGGCCGGGCTGGCGCTGCTGGCCGCCTTCGTCCAGATCGAGCGGCGGTCGCCCCACCCGCTGGTGCGGCTCGGCGTCCTGCGCTCGGGGCCGCTGGTGCGCGCCAACCTGGGGGCGCTGCTCTTCCTCGGCTCGTTCGCCGGGTTCCAGTTCCTGCTCACCCTGTACCTGCAGGAACTGCGCGGGTGGAGCCCGCTGCAGACGGGGCTGGCCATGCTGGTGATCGGCGTCGACACCGTCCTCGCCCCGACGCTGACGCCGCGGCTGGTGAACCGGTTCGGGAACGGCAGGGTGCTCTTCGGCGGGCTGGTGCTGGCCGTCGTGGCGTACACGCTGTTCCTGCCGGTCACGCTGGACTGGACCTATGCCGCCATGCTCCCGACAATGGCCCTGCTCGGGCTGGCGTTCTCCCTGGCCTACGGTCCGCTGACCATGGCCGCGACCGAGGGCGTGGACGAGAGCGAGCACGGCCTGGCCGGCGGGCTGCTGTACACCGCGATCCAGTTCGGCACCGCGCTCGGCCTGTCGGCGGTCACCGCGGTCACCGCCTCGGCGTCCGGTGCCGGGGGCACGCCCGAGGAACGGCTCGGCGCGCTCCAGCCCGGCCTCGCCGTCCCGCTCGCCGCCGCCGCCCTCGGCGCCGTCGTCACCGCGTTCGGCCTGCGCGCGGGGACCTCGCCCGCCGCTCCGCCCGAACCGGCCCTTTCCCTCGAACCGGCCCTTTCCCCCGAACCCGCTAGCGCACCGACCGAGACCACGGCCTGACCTGCCGGTTTCTACCGGTCCTGGTGGTCCCGCCTGGTGGCGTCGTCAGCCGGCCGGTTCGGGGTACACAGGGGCGCGCGTCAGCCGGCGAGTTCGCGGACGCCCTTCAGGAGGCGGTCGACGTCGGACTCGTCGGTGTACGGGGCGATGCCGGCGCGGACGGCGCCCGCCTCCCCGAGGCCCATCCAGCGGCTGCACTCATAGGCGTAGAAGCTGCCCGCCGGCGCGTTCACGCCGCGCGCCGCCAGGAACTCGTACACGTCGCCGGGCGCGACGCCCTCGACGGAGAACAGCGTCGTCGGGGTGCGCCTGCGGCTCGGCGAGCCGTGCAGGGTGATCCCCGGCGTCTCCGCCAGGCCCGCGTCGAGGCGTTCCAGCATCGCGTCCTCGTGCCGCTCCAGCTCGGCCATGGACCGGGTCAGGCACTCGCGCCGCGTCCCCTCGCCGGGCACCAGGCCGGCCAGGAAATCGACCGCCGCCGTCGTCCCGGCGAGCAGCTCGTAGGGGAGGGTGCCCAGCTCGAAACGCTCGGGTACCAGGTCGCTGGCGGGGCGCAGCTTGTCCGGGTGGATGGTGTCGAGCAGACCGGGGTCGGCGGCCAGCACCCCGAGGTGCGGGCCGAGGAACTTGTACGGGGAGCAGGCGTAGAAGTCGGCGCCCAGCGCGCCCATGTCCACCCGGCTGTGCGGCGTCAGGTGCACGCCGTCGACGTACAGCAGGGCGCCGGCCGCGTGCACGTGTCCGGCGATGGCCGGGATGTCCGGGCGGGTGCCGAGCAGGTTGGAGGCGCCGGTGACGGCCACGAGCCTGGTCCGCTCGGTGAGCAGGGCGGCCACCTCGGCGGGGTCCAGCTCGGCGGTGTCCCGGTCGAAGGCCGCCCAGCGCACGGTGGCGCCGCGCGCCTCGGCGGCCTGCACCCACGGGCGCACGTTGGCGTCGTGGTCCAGCCTGCTGACGACGACCTCGTCACCGGGGCCCCACTCCTTGGCCAGGGCCCGCGCGATGTCGTAGGTCAGCTGCGTCATGCTGCGGCCGAACACGATGCCGTCCGGGGTCCCGCCGACGAGGTCGGCCATCGCCTGGCGCGCCTCGACGACGACCTCGCTCGCCCGCCGTTCGGCGGCGGTGCGCTCACCCCGGTTGGCCATGGCCGCGCGCATCGCCCCCGCCACGGCGTCCGCCACCACATCGGGCGTCTGCGACCCGCCGGGCCCGTCGAAATGCGCGGCCCCTTCGTCGAGCGCCGGGAACCGCCGCCGCACACCCACCACGTCGTAACCCACGAACCCTCCTACCTGGCCCACTTCACCTTCCCAGACGATATGCCCGTTTCCATGTACGGCAACGGTGGCGGTCCCGGCCTGAGCTGTCGAGAAGGCTCTGGCCGCTCCGACCCACCTGCGAGGGGCCGCCGGTTCGGACGGCGGCGCGCTCTTGGACGGCACCCGACTCGAAGGAGCAGTCATGTCACGGAACATCGAGACCGTCACCACCTACCTCGACGGCTTCCGTAAGAACGATCACGAGCAGATCCTGTCCTGCCTGACCGGCGACATCGAGTGGACCGTCTTCGGCGCCTTCCACCTGACCGGCAAAGACGCCTACGACAAGGCCATCGACGGCCCGCCGGAATTCCTCGACCCTCCTCACCTGGAGGTCGTGCGCATGGTCGAGCAGGGCGACGTCGTCATGGCGGAACTCACCGGGACGGTGCGGCGGGCCGCCGGCGGCGAGATGCGGATGTCCATGGCGGAGGTGTTCGTCATGCGCGACGGCAAGATCGCCGAGCGTCGTGCCTGGGTCATCGAACTGAAGGAGAACGACCACCGCTGACGGAATCGATCGTGGGCGGTCCGGTCGGCGATGATCTGGTGTGTCCCGGCCGGACCCGAATCCCCGGAACCGATGACATCTGGCGATCTCGACGGCTAATCTGAACGGAACCGTTCCGTTCAGATTAGGGGAGATGGCGAGTGAAGGGTGACGAAGCCCCCCAGGGGCGCAGTGAGGCCCGTGAGGAGGCGATCCTCGGTGCGACGCTGGAGTTGCTGGCCGAGGTCGGTTACGACCGCATGAGCATGGACGCGATCGCCGTCCGCGCCCGCGCCGGCAAGGCCACGATCTACCGGCGCTGGTCCGGCAAGGCCGAGCTGGTCGTGACCGCGGTCGAGCGGCATGCCGGGCAGCGGATGGCCGAGCAGGCCGACCCGGGCGATCTGCGCGAAGACCTGCTGGGCACGCTGCGGGCGATGCGCGAGGGGCTGACCGCGCAGGACGCCGGGGTGCTGCTCGGCCTCATGACGGCGATGCATCACGACGAGGAGCTGGCGCGGACCGTACGGGCGCGGATGATCGACGACAAGCGGCAGGCGTTCGATCCGGTGATCGACCGGGCCGTGGCCAGAGGCGAGGTGCCCGCCCGGTCGAACCGGGAGATGCTCGCGGAGGTGGCCTCGGCGATGCTGTTCTCCCGCGCGTTCGTCACGAGCCGGCCGCTGGACGACGCGTTCCTGACCGACCTCGTCGACCAGGTGCTGCTGCCGTTGCTCGGCCACCAGAGGGGTGAGGCCTGATGCCGATGACCATCCTGCTCGCGTTCATATCCGGATTTTGCGCGGGCAACGGGCTTCCGTACTTCATGGCGGGCAGTACCGGTGACGGCCGCAACCCCGCGCCGTTCGGCGACTCTGCCGTGGTGAACGTGGTCGTGGGGTGGGTGATGTTCGTGGTCGCCGGGGTCTGCTGGCACTTCGCCGGGGTATCCGCCCATCCGCTACCCGGGTACGCGGCCGCGGCGGCGGGCGTACTGGCGGTGGGCCTCGTCCACGCCCGGCTCTGGCGGAACAATCCGTGGCCGTGGCGCAGGACCGCGATCCAGGCGGACGACTGACCCCGTCCCGGTCGGCGATCAAGGCGGAAGACTGACCCGTCCCGGCCGGCGATTCGAGTGGTGCGAAGCCGAGGGGCTACGGTTCGGCGAGGTGGCCTCGGACGGCGAGCTCGAGGGTGACGAGGACGGCGACCGCCTCGGCCGCCAGCAGGGCGACGAGCACCACGAGCTGCACGATCCCCGCCTGGATCGGGGTCGCGCCGCCGAGCAGCATGCCCACGAACGCGCCCGGGAGCGTGACCAGCCCGACCGTCCGGGTCTGGTCCAGCGCCGGGACCAGTGACTGGGCGGTCGCGGGGCGGCAGATCTCCAGCGCCGCGTCCCTCGGGCCGAACCCGAGCGCCAGTGCGGCCTCCACCTCCCCGTGTCGCTGGCGCAGCTCGTCGACCGCGCGGCGGCCCGCCAGCGTGGTCGCGGTCAGGCACCCGCCCAGGAGGATCCCGGTGATGGGGATGATCACGATGCCGTCGGTGGAGATCACCCCGCCGGACACCAGGATCACCAGCACCGGCAGCGTCCCGGCCGCGATCGGCAGCCCGGCCCACCACACCCGACGGCCCTTGGTGATCCGCCGTCCAGCGGTGAAGGTCGCGACGCCGTACATCAGCAGGATGAACCCCGCCACCGCCACCGAAAGGGTCACCACCCACGCGATCACCGCGGACACCGCGCCGAGCTGGACGGCCGCCCTGACGCACGCGGTCATGACGCCCCTGCTGTGCCCCAGCCCTCCCAGCCCCGCGACCAGCGCGCCCACCGCGACGAGCAGGAGCAACGCCACGGGCAGGAACGGCGTGACGGAGATCAGCGACGAGGAAGGCATGAGATCAGTCTGCCGCCTGCCGTTCTCCCACCCATTCCGGCCGCACAAGATGCCACGACCGGTGTACGCCCGCGTCCGCGCTCATCAAGGACGGCGGGTGGACGTCCGCGTTCGCGCTCGTCAGGGACGGTGAATGTACGCCCGCGTTCGCGCTCGTCAAGGAACGCGAACGGCGGTCTGTTTTCGGAAGCCGATCTGGAACCAGACGACGCGCCGCGTGCCATCGGGGTAGGTGCCCCAGCGTCTCGCCAGCGCCTGGAGCAGGACGAGCCCTCGCCCGCTCTCGTCCATCAGTTCGACGGCGCGCCGCCGTGGCACAGAACGGGCGGAACCGTCATCTGTGACCATGACGTGCAGCCTGCCGCGCGAGATCTCTCCGATGGAGAGCGTGATGACACCGTCGTTCTCCTGCGAGTCGGAGTAGGCCACGGAATTGGTCACCAGCTCCGAGACGAGCAACGTCACATCATCCAGAGCCGGATGCCCTTCCCCCAGCGTCATCCGGACGAATTCCCGCGCCCCCCGCACGCTCGACGGTGTACCCCGCAATTCCGCTGTTCCCAGAAGGATGCTTATCGCCATGCCGCCTCGGTTTCCATTTCCCATCGAGCAGGTTGCCGTACTCAAGCCGTGACCCGACCGGGCATGGGGTCGTCGCCTGTACAGATTGCCTGCGTAATAGGCTGGTCCGCGGTTATATTTCACGGCAGAGAACGCCCGATGACGGCTATCGCTGACGTAAGTTGCCGTAGGACTGCCGTACCCCTTCGCTTGCCTCGCCCCCGGAGGTGTCATGACAGCAAATGAGATGGACTCTGGGCTTAAGTCACCTCTTGCGCGGTTTGGCGCTGAAATGCGCTTTTATCGTAAAAATGCGGGTCTGTCGCAGGCGCGGGTAGGGGAGCGCTTGGGATGCTCCCAGGATCTGATCTCTCAGATCGAGCTGGCCAAGCGAAACCCCTCGCATGACCATGCCGAAAAACTCGACCAGATCTTCGGATTGACCGAGAAGAACTACTTTATGGGGCTGTATCGGCGCATCGTCGCACCGGCCGGCGGCCCGCTCTACCACGTGCGATGGGTCGAGGAGGTCGAGAGCAGGGCCGGGGTCCTGCGAAGCTGGGACCCCCTGCTGGCGCCCGGACTTCTCCAGGTGGAGTCGTACGCGAGACAGATCTTCCGGCGCGCTCCGATGATCTCGTCAACCGAGATGGATCGACGCCTTACGGAACGGATGCGTCGGAAGCTGGTCCTGGACCGTCAGGAGCCTCCGGTCACCGTATTGGCATTGCTGGATGAGGGAATTCTGTACCGCCCGGTGGGAACGCCCGAGATAATGCGTGAGCAGTTGGATTACTTTTTGGAGGTCAGTGCGTGGCCCAACGTGACGATTCAGGTCGTACCCATCTCCGCCGGATGCACTCCGGGGCTGATATCGCAGTTCGCCATAGCCGAAGGGCTACCTGGACACGAGCCCGATATCGTGTACGCCGAGTCCGCCGCCCAAGGGTTGATAACGGCGGATGAGGCGATAGTGGCACAGGTTCGTGGCAGATACGACGCAATACGGGCGGATGCACTGCCTCAGTCAGCGTCACTGACGATCATTGAGGAGGCTCGCGAACATTGGACAAGGCGGATCTGAATTCGGCCGCTTGGCGCAAGTCCACGAGAAGCGGAGACGCCGTCGGGTCGGGATGCGTGGAGGTCTCCACCAATCTCCCTGGTGTCGTGGCCGTCCGCGACTCGAAGAATCCCACGGGACCGGTGCTGATGTTCGTACCGGGCGAATGGAGTCGCTTCCGTCGTGGGGTTTTTGAGGGGATATTCGGTCGATGATCTGGTGAATGGGCTTATGCACTGTACTCACAGCCGTTAACCGGCGTAGCCGCCGCACAGGGCGCCGAATTCGCCGCACCCATGTCCCGCCGCGTCGGCGCCTTGTGGGTGGGCGCGGTGGGGCAGTGAGCGTGGCGGCCTGGCGTTTGGTCGGGTGGGCGTGGTGGGTGAAGGGGGGCGCCGGTAGGCGTCTGCTCGGTGGGCGTGGTGGGTGGAGAAGGATGACGGCCTTGCGCCTGGTCGGGTGGGCGGTATGGGCGGGGAGGGCGGCGGTCCAGCGGTTGGTCGGGTGGGCGTGGTGGGGCTGGAGGAGGGGTGGGCGGTGGCTTTCAGCTTCGGTGTCAGATCGGGGGTGCGAATCCTGGGTGGGCAGGACTCGGTTCCCACGACACTGCTTGCGGGGTGGGCCATCTTCGCCAGGCGCCTTTCCGTCTCCTACTTAAATCGCCCTGGGTCAGTTTTGTGACCGGTCTCCGGCGTGGCTTTCGCACAGGGCGCCGGCTTCGTGGCGCCGGGTTTGGCCGTCGATGGGTTGTTAGGGGTGCGAGTGCTGGGTGGGCAGGAGTCGGTTCCCACGACACTGGGTCGTCTGTGGCAGGCGCCTTTCCCGTCTTCTTGTTGAGTCACCGGTGGGTCGGCGCGGGGGTGTCTCGTGGCTCGGTGGGGTTGGTTGACGGGGTGGGTGGGGGTGGGCATTATCGTCATATTCATCATGATGGTTAGGGCATCCCGTCGGCCTGGCCTCTCGTAGAAGGAGTCGTCGCGTGCGTATCGCCAATCTCTCTGGTCGTCTGGTACTGCTGCACGAGGGGAAGGCCGTCGATGTCGAACTGGCCAGTGGGGGACGCTTCGGCGCGGATCCGCAGGCCGTGTACGAGCGGTGGGAGGAGTTCCGCGCCTGGGCGGCCGAGGCGGACCTGGCCGGTGGTGCGGACTTCGCACCTGAGGATCTGGGTCCGCCCACGCCGGCCCCCCGGCAGGTGCTCGCGATCGGACTGAACTATCGCGCCCACGCCGCCGAGTCCGGGTTCGAGGCGCCGCAGGGACTGCCGCCGGTCTTCACCAAGTTCGTCAGCAGCATCGCCGCCCCGGTCAGCGAGGTCCGCCTGCCGAAGGGCGGCAACACCGACTGGGAGGTCGAGCTCGTCGCGGTCATCGGGCGCCGGGCCCACGGAGTCGCCGAGGCCGACGCCTGGGACCACGTGGCGGGCCTGACCGTCGGCCAGGACATCTCCGAGCGGATCACCCAGCTGGCCGGGCCCGCCCCGCAGTTCAGCCTGGGCAAGTCCTTTCCCGGTTTCGCCCCGATCGGTCCCTGGGTGGTGACTCCGGACGAGTTCGACGACCCCGCCGACCTCGAACTGCGCTGCACGCTCAACGGCGAGCAGGTCCAGAAGGGCCGCACCGGCGACCTGATCCTGTCGGTGGCCGCGCTGGTCTCCCGGCTGTCGGAGGTCATCCCGCTGCTGCCCGGCGACGTCATCTTCACCGGCACCCCGGCCGGCGTCGGCCTCGGACGCACCCCCCCGCGCTTCCTCGCCGACGGGGACGAGGTGGTGAGCGCCATCGAGGGCATCGGCGAACTGCGCCAGCGCTTCACGTCCTGAGCCACCGGGAAGGCTGAGCGGGGTCAGTGGGCGGTCGTGGTGCCGTGGGCGCGGGTGATCTGGAGGGCGAGGTCGCGGTCGCGCCGCTCCAGGGCGTCGATGAGGGCGACGTGGAGCGCGTGTCGTTCGCGGATGTGCTCGCGCAAAGGACGGTCGCCGCCGGGCAGCACGCTCAGGGTGTGGGACTCGATGACCTCCAGCAGGCTGCTGTACAGCGAGCGCAGCAGCGGGCTGGGGCTGATGGCGGCGATGCGGGCGTGCAGGCGCCAGTTGCCGTGCTTGAACGCCTTCGCGTCGCCGTCCTCCACCGCACGCGCCATGACGTCGAGCTCGCGCCGCAGGTCGGCGATGTCGGCGGGGGAGCCGTGCCACAGGGCGTCCTCGACCAGCAGCGGGTCGAGGGCGTCGCGGATGCGGATGGCGTCGGCGACGTCGGTCTCGCCGCCGTCCAGGGCGAGGACGGAGTTGCCGAGCCGGACCATGGGCGACTGCTCGGCGGCGAACAGGCCGCCGCCGGGGCCGGGGCGGACGGTGACCAGCCCCCGGGACTGCAGGAGCCGCAAAGCCTCGTTGAAGGTGCCGACCGAGACCCCGCACGTGATCCGCAGCTCTTCCTTGGTGCCGAGCCGGCCGCCGGGGGCCGTACGGGCGGCCAGCGCGGCGATGCGCTCGGCGGCGACCTCCGCCCGGCCGGGCGCGGGGCGGGTGAGGTCGTCGTGCGCGGTGGCCAAGGCATCCCCTCGAGGCGGGACCAATTCATCATGACGATATCAGCAAGGACCTGCCCGACCAGGCCCGTCACCACCGATCCGGGGACCGCCTCCGCGCGCGGCCCGCCGGGAGGTACGTGGCGCGTACACGAGGTCTTCATGACCTGGCCACCGCCCGCATCCGCCGGTGTCGCCTCACCCACTCATCATGGTGCCCGGAAGTGTGGCGGTTCGGGGGAGGAGCGGGTGTTGCCCGGCCTTGGGAACGGCGATGCCGCCGGTCCTCTATCCCTGTCGACGACACAAATCGAGTCCGTGGAAGGCTTGGGCCGCTGACCGACGTGGAGAGATACCTCCCAGATGCCCCCGGGCCTTGCCGTGGTACGACCCGATGAGGCCTCCGCCGCCGAGATGAGCACGAAGCGTGCCGACATCGAGGGCCTGCGGGCCGTCGCGGTCGGCCTGGTGGTGCTGAGTCACTGCGGCGTCCCGCTCCTGGCCGGCGGATACGTCGGCGTCGACGTCTTCTTCGTGATCTCCGGGTTCCTGATCACCTCCCTGCTGTCCAGGGAGCTGACAAAAACCGGCCGGATCTCGATCGGCGGGTTCTACGCCCGGCGCGCGCTGCGGCTGCTGCCGGCGTCCACGCTCGTCCTGCTCACCACCCTCCTCGCGTCCCGGGTGTGGCTGTCGCCCGTACGGTTCCAGGGGTACGCCTGGGACGGGCTGAGCAGCGCGTTCTACGCGGTCAACCTCCGGCTGGCGATCACCGGCACCGACTACCTGGCGCAGGCCGGCCCGCCCTCGCCGTTCCAGCATTTCTGGTCGCTGGCGGTGGAGGAGCAGTTCTACCTGCTGTGGCCCCTGCTGATCCTGATCGTGTGGCGGGCGGCCAGGAGCCGCACGTACCTGGTGGGCCTGTCGCTCGTGCTGTGCGGGGCGTCGTTCGCCGTGAGCGTCGCCGAAACCGGGAGGTCCGCGCCCTGGGCGTACTTCGGGTCCCACACGCGGGCCTGGGAGCTGGGCTGCGGAGCGCTTCTCGCGCTGGTCCCGATACGCAAGATCCCGGCCCGGCTCGCCGTGCCGATGAGCTGGACGGGTCTCGCGGGCGTCGTGCTGTCGGCCCTGCTGTTCGACACGACCACGGCCTTCCCCGGCCACGCCGCGCCGCTGCCGGTCCTGGGCGCCATGATGGTCATCGCGGGCGGGGCCGGGGCGGTCCGGTGGGACGCCGGGCTGGTGCTGGGCCGCGCGCCGCTGGTCCGGGTCGGTGGCCTCTCCTACGCGTGGTACCTGTGGCACTGGCCGTTCATCGTGATCGGCCCCAAGGCCCTCGGCCTTTCGCCGTCGGTGCCGCTCGGCCTTGCGCTGAGCGGTCTCAGCCTGGTGGTCGCGGCGGCCACCCTGCGCGCCGTCGAGAATCCGCTGCGGTTCCACCGGGCGTTCCGTGGCCGTCCCGGCCGGGGGGTCGGCCTGGGCGCCGTGCTGTCCGGGGGGACGGTCGTGCTCTGCCTGATCGCGATCGGCGTCCCCCGGCAGGTCGCCGCCGGACGGCCCGCGCCCGATCTCGGCGCCCGCCTGGCCGCCTCCACCGACCCGGCGGCCGACCTCCAGGCCGCCCTGGCCGAGCCCCCGTCGGAGCTGCCCGCCAACCTGAAACCGGCGCTCGCCGAGGTGAGGTCCACCGAGTCCCCGGTGTACCGGGACGGGTGCCACCTGGGCTACGAGAGCGACTGGAGCCCTCCCTGCGTGTACGGGGATCTCCAGTCACCCACGACCGTGGTCCTGTTCGGCGACTCCCATGCCGCTCAGTGGTTCCCGGCCCTGGAGAGGCTCGCCGTGCAGAGGCACTGGAAGCTCGTCTCGCTGACCAAGGCGTGGTGCAAGGTCGCCGAGGTCACGACCATCAGGAGCAGCCGCCCCTACACCTCGTGCGACCTGTGGCGGAAGAAGGCGCTCACGCGGATCGCCGGCCTGCGTCCGGCGCTGGTGGTCATGTCGTCGTCCGACGATGGGACGCTCGCGGCGAAGACCAAGGACCCGCACGGGGCGTGGGTCACGGGCTTCCGTGAGACCTTCCGCGCGGTCGCCGCCAGCGGGGCGAGGCCGGTCGTGATGATGGACACGCCCTGGCCCAAGGGGGACGCGCCGGAGTGCGTGGCCGCACACCCGCTGCAGCTCGCCCGCTGCGCCAACCACCTGCCCGGCGCCATCGAAGACCAGACCCGCCGCGACGCGGTCACCGAGGCCGCCGGGGACACGGGCGCGACACCGATCGACCCGACGCACTGGCTGTGCTCCGCCGCGGGTCTCTGCCCGCCCGTCGTCAGGGACACCCTCGTCTACCGCGACGACAGCCACATGACCGAACAGTACGCGGAAACCCTCACCCCCCTCCTGGCCACCCGCCTCCCACCCCTCTGATACGAGGAACGTGACGGGACAGAGGGGCCTCAGGCGACGAGGTCGGTCACGGCTGAGGTGAAGGTTGTTTGGTGGTGGTCGATGTCGGAGGGGGTGGTGGCGGGGGACATGAGGGCCATGTTGTGGAACGGGGTGAGCAGGACGCCGCGGTTGGCCAGGTACACGTGCAGGTAGTCGTCCAGATCGGGGTCGCCGGCCGCGTTGGAGGAGCCGCCGTCGCGCGGGGCGGGGCTGGTGAAGCGGTACTCCGCGCGGGCGCCGAGCTGGGTGACCGACCAGGGCAGCCCGTGTTCGTCGATCACGGCCTGGACGCCCGTGGTGAACCGGGTCGCCAGCTCGATCATCGCGGTGAAGGCATCGTCGGTGAGCACGTGTTCGAGGGTGGCGCGCATCGCGGCGACCGAGAGCGCGTTGCCCGCCAGCGTGCCGCCGACCCCGCCCATGTCGACCAGGTCGAGCCCGCTCATGCCCGACAGGCGCGCCGCCACCTCGGCGGACAGGCCGTATCCGCCGCTGGGGATGCCGCCGCCGATGGCCTTGCCGATCGTCACGATGTCGGGCTCCAGCCCCCAGGCCCCGGTGCAGCCGCCGGGTCCTGCCGAGAAGGTGTGCGTCTCGTCGTTGATCAGCAGGGTGCCGTGCCGCCGGGTCAGCTCGCGCACCGCGTCCAGGTAGCCGGGTTCGGGCAGCACGATGCCGATGTTGGTGAGGGCCGGCTCCATCAGGACGGCCGCGACGTCGCCGTACGCCAGCTCGCGTTCCAGGGCCGGCAGGTCGTTGAACTCCACGACCCGGGAGGTCGTGGTCGGGTCGGTGGGGGCGCCGACGTTGCCCTCGCGGATGACCTGGGAGCCGTCCGGGCCGACGACGAGCAGGACCTCGTCGACGCTGCCGTGGTAGCAGTAGCTGTACACCAGGATCCGGGTGCGGCCGGTGAGGGCCCTGGCCAGGCGGATGGCCCAGCGGTTGGCGTCGGTGGCGGTCAGCGAGAAGCTCCAGTACGGCACGCCGAAGCGCCGGCCGAGCTCGGCGCCGACCCAGGTGGCGTCCTCGGTGGGCATCATCACGGTGGCGCCGCCGCGCCCGCCGAAGCGTTCGGCGACCGCGTCCACGGTGGCCGTCGGCGAGTGCCCGGCCATGGCGCCGGTGTCGCCGAGGCACAGGTCGACGTACTCGTGGCCGTCCACGTCGGTGACCCTGGCCCCCCTGGCCTCGGCCAGGTAGAGCGGGAACCCGGCGGCGGTCTTGTTCATCCAGGTCATGGGCACGCCGCCGAACAGGTGGGCCTTGGCACGCTCGTACGCGGCGGCCGAGCGGGGGTTGCGGTCGCGGTACGCCTGGCGCTCGCGGCCGAGCAGGGCGGCGAGACGGGTACGGTCGATCATCGGTGCCTCGGAACGGATCGCACGCCTCCGCCTCTCTGGCGGAAATCTGACGTCAAAGTACACCAAACCGGGCTATTTATCCGGTCAGGCGTGCTCGCGGGTCTCCTCGCTCGGATCGATCCGCTCGCCGGTCTCCAGGGGCGGCGCCGTCAGCTCGCAGGCCGTCTTGCGCTCCGGCTCACGCAGGGCATTGGTCCTGATCGTGACGAACGTCAGGATCGCCGCGCCGACCATCATCGCCGCGCTGACCATCATCGCCGCCCGGAACCCCGAGGTGAACTCGATCGGCGAGGTGTACGCCGCGCCGGTGAGCCCGACGAGCGGCGGGATGGCGGCGACGGCGAGCAGGCTGCCCGTCCGCGCCACCGCGTTGTTGACGCCGCTGGCGACCCCCGCGAACCGCTCGTCGGCGGTGGCCAGCACCGTCGCGGTGAGCGGCGCGACCGCGGCCGAGAGCCCAAGGCCGAACACCGTGACCGCCGGGAGCACGTCCACCAGGTACGACGAGCCCGGCCCGACCCGGCTCATCAGCAGCAGGCCGCCCGAGCAGACCAGGATCCCAGCGGTCATCGGCAGGCGCGGGCCGATCCGCCTGCCGAGCTCGCCCGCCCGGGGCGACAGCAGCAGCATGAGCACCATCACCGGCAGCATCGAGCACCCGGCCGCGATGGGCGAGAAACCGGCCGCGACCTGGAGTTCCACGACGAGCAGGAAGAAGACCACGCCCATCGCCGCGTACATGATCAGCGTCACGACGTTGACGGCGGTGAACTCGCGGGAGGCGAACACGCGCACCGGCACCAGCGCCGACACCGCGCCGCCGTGCGAGCGGCGCGCCTCCAGCAGCACGAACGCCACGCCGAGCGCGACGCCCACGATCGCCGAGGCCAGCGGGATCGCCGAGCCGCGTTCGATCAGCCCGTAGGTGATCCCGGCCAGGGCCAGGGCCGCGAGCGCCGCGCCGAGCACGTCGAACCGGCCGGTCGCCGTCTCGTCCTTGGTCTCCGGCACGTGCCGCACGGCCGTGACGGCCACCAGGGCCGCGATCGGCAGGTTGATCAGGAAGACCCAGCGCCAGCCGGCCGTCTCCACGAGCCAGCCGCCGAGCAGGGGCCCGACGGCGCCCGCGACCCCGCCGAGGCCCGACCAGACGCCGACGGCCCGGGGACGGTCCTCCCGGACGAAGGACGACTGGATGATCGCGAGCGAGCCCGGGGTGAGCAGCGCGCCGCCGATCCCCTGGAGCGCGCGGGCGAGGATCAGGGTCTGGATGTTGGGCGCCAGCCCGCACAGGGCCGAGGCGATCGCGAACCACGCGACGCCGATGACGAAGATCTTGCGCCGGCCGTACCGGTCGCCGAGGGAGCCGCCGAGCAGGATCAGGCCCGCGAGCGTGAGGGTGTAGGCGTTCACCGTCCACTGCAGCCCGGACATCGAGGCGCCGAGGTCCTCGCCCAGCCTGGGCAGCGCCACGTTCACGACGGTGCTGTCCAGGAAGGCCATCCCCGACCCGAGCACGGTGGTGAACACGATCCACCGGCCGCTGGGGGATTTCATGCGGATGCCGCCTTTGTCCATGCTGACCATCATGCTGGACGTCCGCCATGCTCGGTACGCCCGGCCCGAGCCCGGCGGGCGGCGAGGCAGGCCAGCACGAGCAACCCGGCCGGCAGGGGGAGCCAGGACAGTCGCAGGAGCAGCCACGGCGGCGACTCCGGCGGGGAGGCCAGGCCGGGCGCGCCGCCGAAGGGCACCGTGACCAGCATCACCACCGTCAGCGCCGTCTGGTGCCACAGGAAGACGGTCATCGCTGACAGGTTCGCGACCACGACCCCGGCCCACAGGCGCGGGCGCCGCATGAGGACGCCCAGGGGGCGGTGCAGCAGCAGGGCCAGCCCGACCTGGGCGACGCCGAAGCAGACGGCCGCCAGCGTCGGCGGGCTGAGGTTGGACACCCGCGACCCGGTCACGCCGATCATGCTGGCCGGGTAGCCGAAGGCGGTGACCAGCACCACCGCCCCCGCCGCGCCGCCCGCCAGCAGGGCGGCCGCCACCCTCCCGCCGGCGAGCGCGCCGCGCGCCCTGGCCAGGCCGAGGACGTAGGGGACGAGCCAGCCGGCGGCCAGGTTCGCCCAGCCGAGCCAGGCCGGGCCGCCGAACGCGAAGCGCGCGGCGTCGACGGCCAGGACCACTCCGAGCAGCGTCAGCAGGAGCGGGACGTGCCGGACGCGGACCAGGAGCGGGGTGAGGGCCGTGAGCAGGCCGAACACCGCGAGGAACCAGAGCGGGCCGAGGGCCGGCGTGGCCAGGGCGCGCAGCGAGCCGGGGGCGACGCCGGCCGCGGCCAGGACGGCGAGCGCGACGGCCCAGGCCAGCAGCAACGGCCCGGCCGGCGCCACCAGGCGCCGCGCCCTGCCCCCGAGCCACTCCCGGGCCGTCGACCCGCGCGCCGTGGCACGGGCCAGGCCGCCGCCCGCCGCGTACCCGCCGACGAAGAAGAAGATCGCCAGGGTCTGCAGGACCCAGGACAGCGGGATGAAGGACGGCATCGAGGCGAGCGGGCTGGTCACCTGGATGTTCCCCGAATGGTCGAACGTCCAGGCGGTGACGAGCCAGTGGCCGGCGATCACCCCGAGGATCGCGAGCGCGCGGAGCGCGTCGGCCCCCCGGTCGCGGGTGGGCGGCGTCGCCGCCTCGGTCCGCTCCGCCAAGCCCGCCCACGCCCGCCCGATCCGCCCGCTCATCGGGCGGGCGCCACGTCGGCGGCGCGGCCGAGGGCGATGAGCGTCAGGTTGCGCAGGCTCACGCTTCCCGGCTGGAAGTAGTCGCTGTGCCCGCCCGCCCCGGCGGCGAAGACCCGGGCGCCGAACGACGGGTTCACCGGGTCGGCGCCGAAGCCGAGGGACCCGATCCGCCACGAGGGGACGAACCGCATCCAGTCCGCCGCCCCCCGCCCGGCCCACAGCCGCGCGGACGTCCGGAGGGCGCTGGCGTGCGCCACCCCGAGCCCGGGGCTGCCGACGACGGCCACGTCGTCCACGGGCAGGCCGGGCAGGGCCTTGGCGCAGACGACCGACCCGTAGCTGTGGCAGAGCAGCGTCACCGGCGCGCTGGTGCGCCTCCGCAGGTCGGCGATGGCGCGGCGCAGGGCCTCCGCGCCCTTGGCGGCGGCGCCGTCGGTGGCCACGGCCAGGCTCGGCGTGCGGGGGCTGTCGTACCCGAGCCAGGCGATGACCGCCGTCCGCGCGGCCGGGTCGATCGCCCGCGCCTCGGCGGCGACCGCGCGGGCCGCCCCGCCGGGCGTGCTGTACGCCTTGCGCCGGCCGCCGTCGAACGTGGCGGCGGTGACGTCGGAGCCGGGGACGATGACGGCGACGTGGTCGGCGGTGGCGAGGTCGCCGAACACCTTGACCATGCGGTCGCCGGGGGGCGGGGCGAGCAGCGTCACCCCGCCGACCACGCCGGCCAGCGAGACCGCCGCGAAAAGGCTTCTGGCCACGATGGGCCTCCTGTCTGGTCGCCGGATGCGAACCAAACGAAAGCTATGAATCAAGATCCGTAATCCGCGTCACGTCCTGGAGTGGTCCTGGCGGTCACCCCAGGGGGTGACCGGTGGTCATTCGGGGCGTACCAGGCCGGTCTCGTAGGCGTACACGATGGCCTGGGCGCGGTCGCGGAGGCCGAGCTTGGCCAGGACCCGGCCGACGTGGGTCTTGACCGTCTGCTCGGACAGGACGAGGTGGACGGCGATCTCGCCGTTGGACAGCCCCTGCGCGATGAGGGCCAGCACCTCGGTCTCGCGTTCGGTGAGCTGCGCCAGGCGCTTCACCGTGGGGGCGCGGGGCCCACCGAGCCGGGCGAACTCGGAGATCAGCCGCCTGGTCACCGAGGGCGCCAGCAGGGCGTCCCCGGCCGCGACGACCCTGACCGCCTCGACGAGCCGCTGGGCGGAGGCGTCCTTGAGCAGGAAGCCGCTGGCCCCGGCGCGCAGCGCCTCGTACACGTAGTCGTCCAGGTCGAAGGTCGTCAGGATGAGGATCTTGGTGGGGGTGCCGGCCAGGATGAGGCGGGTGGCCTCAAGGCCGTCCATCACGGGCATGCGGACGTCCATGAGCACCACGTCCGGCTTCAGCAGCGCCGCCTGGCCGACCGCGTCCCGGCCGTCGACGGCCTCCCCGACGACCTGGATGTCGGGCTGCGTGCTCAGGAAGGCGGTGAAGCCCGTGCGCACCATGCCCTGGTCGTCGGCGATCAGGACACGGATCATCGTTCCTCCATGGGGGGAAGGGGGGACGCGAGGGGAAGGGCGGCCGTCACCGTGAAACCGCCGTCCGGCCCCGGCGCGGCGTCGAGAGTACCGCCAAGGAGCACGGCCCGCTCGCGCATGCCGATGATCCCCTGCCCCCCGCCGGTCGCGGGGCCCTCAGCCGGGAGGGCCGCCGCGCGCGGGCGGGGACCGTTGGCGACGCGCAGGCGCAGCTCGGTGGCGGTGCGGGTGATCTCGACGGTCACCGACGACCCCGGGGCGTGGCGCATGGCGTTGCTCAGCGACTCCTGCACGATGCGGTAGGCCGACAGCCCGGCGGCCGCCGGCGCGTCGAGCGGGCCCTCCACGCGCACCGACACGGCCAGCCCTCCGGCGCGGGCGTTGCCGGCCAGGTCCGCCACCTGGGCGAGCCCCGGCTGGGGTGCGGTCTCGCGGCGGCCGTCGTCGCCGCGCAGCGCCCCGAGCACCTGGCGCATCTCCGCCAGCGCCGCGAGCGACAGGACGCGGATCCCGGCGAGGCCCTCCTCCAGCCGGCCGGGGTCGCCCGCCGCCTGGAGCGGGGTGGCCTCGGCCTGGATGGCGATCACCGACATGTGGTGGGCCACCACGTCGTGCAGCTCGCGGGCGATGCGCGCCCGTTCCTCCAGCAGCGCCCGCGCGGCCCGCTGCTCCTCGCCGTGCCGTTCCTCCTCGGCCAGGCGGGTGGTCGCCCGGCGCCGCGCGCTGACGTTGTAGCCGAACAGGACGACGATCGTGACCAGGATCGAGGCCATGAACATCGAGTTCGGGTGGATGATCCAGGCGCCGAGCACCGTCACGGCCCACACGCCGATCGTGGTGTCGCGGCCGGAGCGCACCGACACCGAATAGGCGCACAGCAGGTACGTGGTCACCTCGGTGACCACGTACGGGAGGGTGCCGCCGGGGTTGAGCGCGGCGCCCGCGAGGACCGACAGCGCCGAGAGGCGCCACGCCGCGAGGGGCCACCGGTCGCGCAGCGCCACGGGCAGGGAGTAGGCGGCGGCCAGCACGTAGAGCACCGGCTGGTCACCGGCGAAGCGCGACGCCTCGGCCTCGGTCAGCAGGTAGGACAGGCCGGTCCCGTACAGGATCCACGCGAGGAGCACGTCGGCGGCGGCGACCAGGTCCACGGAGCGGAACGGCAGGAACGCGGGCGTGCGCGGGCGCAGGCGCGGCGACCTCGGGAACGGCGGATCGGCCGTGCCGGTCACCACCGCCGACGTCAGAGGGCGCGCCAGCCCTTGGAGGACGGCCCCGGCACGGGAGGTCACCGGTCCACATTACGAGTCCTTGACCTGCCCCGCGTCGTACCGGAGAGGGATCTTCCACGGTCATACCCGAGAGTGCGATTACAGAATTACGATCGCTGGCAGCGAACAAGCGCAGACTTGGGAACAATCCTGGGCTCTCATTAATTGAGTCGGTGTAACTCAACCTTTGGAGTCCGCATGAGTGAGAGCTTGATCCTGCCGGTTCTGCCGCTCGACGACGAGGTCGTCCTCCCCGGCATGGTCGTGCCCCTCGACCTGTCGGACAGCGAGGTGCGCGCGGCCATCGACGCCGCCAGGGCGTCCACCAAGCAGAGCAAGCCCCAGGTCCTCCTTGTTCCACGCATCGACGGCAAGTACGGGGCGGTGGGGGTGTCGGCCGTCGTCGAACAGGTCGGCAGGCTCCCCGGCGGCGAACCCGCGGCCGTCCTGCGCGCGGTCGAGCGCGTGCGCATCGGCTCCGGCACCACCGGCCCCGGCGCCGCCCTGTGGGTCGAGTCGACGCGCATGGAGGTCGTCCCGGCGGGCGAGCGCGCCGAGGAGCCGGCCAAGGAGTACAAGGCCCTGGCCACCACGATCATGCAGAAGCGCGGCGCCTGGCAGATCGTCGACGCGATCAACCAGATCGAGGACGCCTCGGAGCTGGCCGACAGCTCCGGGTACGCGCCCTGGCTGACCACGGCCCAGAAGTTCGAGCTCCTGGAGAACCCCGACCCGGCGGAGCGGCTGGCCCTGCTGGTCGACTGGGCGCGCGAGCACCTCGCCGAGCTGGACGTCGCCGAGACCATCCGCAAGGACGTCCAGGAGGGCATGGAGAAGCAGCAGCGCGAGTTCCTGCTCCGCCAGCAGCTCGCCGCCGTGCGCAAGGAGCTGGCCGAGCTGAACGGCGAGGCCGCCTCCGAGGAGCAGGACTACCGCGCCCGCGTGGAGGCGGCCGACCTGCCGGAGAAGGTCCGCGAGGCCGCGCTCAAGGAGGTCGACAAGCTGGAGCGCACCTCCGACCAGTCGCCCGAGAGCGGCTGGATCCGCACCTGGCTGGACACCGTCCTGGACATCCCCTGGAACGAGCGCACCGAGGACTCCTACGACATCTCGGCCGCGCGGGCCGTCCTGGACGCCGACCACACCGGCCTGGACGACGTCAAGGACCGCATCATCGAGTACCTCGCGGTGCGCAAGCGCCGCGCCGACCAGGGGCTCGGCGTGGTCGGCGGGCGCCGCAGCGGCGCCGTGCTGGCGCTGGCCGGCCCTCCCGGGGTGGGCAAGACCTCGCTCGGCGAGTCGGTCGCCCGCGCCATGGGCCGCAAGTTCGTCCGCGTCGCCCTCGGCGGCGTCCGCGACGAGGCGGAGATCCGCGGCCACCGGCGCACCTACGTCGGCGCGCTCCCGGGCCGCGTCGTGCGCGCCATCCGCGAGGCGGGCAGCATGAACCCCGTCGTCCTGCTGGACGAGGTCGACAAGGTGGGCGCCGACTACCGGGGCGACCCGACGGCGGCGCTGCTGGAGGTCCTCGACCCCGCGCAGAACCACACCTTCCGCGACCACTACCTGGAGGTGGAGCTCGACCTGTCGGACGTGCTCTTCCTGGCGACCGCCAACGTCCTGGAGGCCGTCCCGAGCCCGCTGCTCGACCGCATGGAGATCGTGACGCTCGACGGCTACACCGAGGACGAGAAGGTCGCCATCGCCCGCGACCACCTGCTGCCGCGCCAGCTCGACAAGGCCGGCCTGACCTCCGAGGAGGTCACGGTGGAGGAGGAGGCGCTGCGCAGGCTCGCCGGGGAGTACACCCGGGAGGCCGGCGTGCGCTCGCTGGAGCGGTCGATCGCGCGGGTGCTCCGCAAGGTCACCGCCAAGGCGGCCCTGGACCAGGCCGCGCTCCCCGTGCACGTCGGGGCGGGCGACCTGGTCGGCTACCTCGGCCGGCCGAGGAACGTCCCCGAGTCCTCGCTGCCCGAGTCCGCGCAGCGCACGGCGGTCGCGGGCGTGGCCACCGGCCTGGCGGTCACCGGCGCGGGCGGCGACGTCCTGTACGTCGAGGCGTCGCTGGCCGACCCGGAGACCGGCTCCACCGCCGTCACGCTCACCGGCCAGCTCGGCGACGTGATGAAGGAGTCGGCGCAGATCGCGCTGTCCTACCTGCGCTCGCGCGGCGCGGAGCTGGAGCTGCCGGTCGGGTCGCTCAAGGACCGGTCCGTGCACATCCACGTCCCCGCGGGCGCGATCCCGAAGGACGGCCCGTCGGCGGGCGTCACGATGACCACCGCCCTGGCCTCGCTGCTGTCCGGCCGCCCGGTGCGGTCCGACGTGGCGATGACCGGCGAGGTCTCGCTCACCGGGCGGGTGCTGCCGATCGGCGGGGTCAAGCAGAAGCTACTCGCCGCCCACCGGGCCGGCATCACCACGGTGCTCATCCCGGCGCGCAACGAGCCCGACCTGGACGACGTGCCCGAGGCGGTGCGCGCCGAGCTGACCGTCCACACCGTCAGCGACGTGCGCGAGGTGCTCGCGATCGCGCTCACCCCGGCGACGGTGGTGGAGACCGCGGCCGTCTGACCAGGCGATACCGGGGCACATGCCCGGTAGCCGACAATAATGGACGAATCATCAAGTCGCTTGACTGGATGATTCGTCCATGCTGTTATGGGCCCATGCTCTATGGAACCCCTGCGCTGGAACCGGCCGACCAGGCCGTGCTCGGCGAGATCGAGGACATGCGGCGCGACCTGAAATACCGCCTCGCCGAACCGCACCGCTGGGACGGCCAGCTCAGGCGCCAGCTCCAGGCGCGGGCGATCCAGGGCTCCAACTCGATCGAGGGCTACCTCGCCAGCGTGGAGGACATCGAGTCGATCATGGTGGGGGAGGAGCCGCTGGAGGCGTCGGCGGCGGTCAGCCGCGAGATCGCCGGATACCAGCAGGCGCTCACCTACATCCGGCACCTGTCGACCGCCCGGGGCTACCGATTCGACGCCGGTGTGCTCAACGCGCTGAACTTCATGATGATCGGCCACCACGGCGACAAGAACCCCGGCACGGTGCGGCCCGGCGGCATCTACGTCCGCAACTCCGCGACCGGCGAGGTCGTGTACGAGGGCCCCGACGCCGAGGACGTGCCGGGCCTGCTCGACGAGCTGGTCGCCTGGCTCAACACCGGCGACCTCGGCGTCCCGGCCTACGTCCGGGCCGCCATGGCCCATCTCAACCTGGTGAAGATCCACCCGTGGCGCGACGGCAACGGGCGGATGTCCCGGGCGTTGCAGACGCTGGTGCTGGGCCGGGACCAGATCACCACGCCGGAGTTCTCCTCCATCGAGGAATGGCTCGGCGAGGGGCGCACCACCTACGAGTACTACGACGTGCTGGGCGAGGTCGGCGGACGGCGATGGGGGCCGCACGAGGGGACGCTGCCCTGGGTGCGGTTCTGCCTGCGGGCGCATCACATGCAGGCCCAGCGGGTGCGCCGGCGCCTCGCCGAGGCGGGGGAGGTGTGGCTGCTGCTCGAGGAGCAGGTCGACAAGGAGCGGCTGCACCCGAGGTGCGTCTCGGCGCTCTACCAGGTCTTCGTGAGCAGGCGCCTGCGGCGGTCCACCTACCAGGCGGACGAGTCGCTGAGCCAGGGCCAGGCCGCGCGCGACCTGCGCGAGCTCGCCGCCCGCGACTGGCTCACCCCCTACGGCGAGACCAAGGGCCGTTTCTACGCCCCCGGCCCTCGGATGGAACGGGTGAAGAACGACTTCGCCTCCCGCTTCACCCCCCTCCACGACCCCTACCGCCCCGCCGCCACCGTCTGACACCCTGCCCGCGTCGGACTCCTGGTGGCCAGGGAGATCGATCCTTTTCACGGGCATGCTTACCGAGTACCGTTCGGTTTTATGCATCCGGGAGTAGTCGCAGCGCGGACGCCCGACAAGCCGGCCGTGATCATGGCCGGTTCCGGGCGTGTGGTCACCTATCGCGAGCTGGACGAGGAGTCCAACCGCCTGGCCCGGCTGTTCCGGGCCTCGGGGCTGCGGCCGGGCGACCACATCGCCTTCATGCTGGAGAACCATCCGCTGTTCCTGGTGGTCGCGTGGGCGGCGCACCGCTCCGGGCTGTACTACACGGCGATCAGCTCCCGCCTCAAGTCGGAGGAGCTCGCCTACATCGTCGGCAACTGCGAGGCCCAGGTCTTCATCTCCTCGGCCGCGCTCGCCGAGGTCGCCACCTCGATCACCGAGCGGACCCCGGGGGTCCGGCTCAGGCTGATGCTCGACGGGGTGGCCCCGGGCTTCGAGTCCTACGAGGCGGCCGTCGCCGCGCACCCCGCGACGCCCGTCGAGGACGAGAGCCAGGGGGCGGACATGCTCTACTCCTCCGGCACGACGGGACGGCCGAAGGGCGTCAAGACCAGGATCGGCCATGTGCCGCTGGACACCCCGGGCGCGCTGCTGCAGCTCGTCCAGTTCCTGTTCGCGCCCACGGCCGACTCGGTGTACCTGTCCCCGGCCCCGCTGTACCACGCCGCGCCGCTGCGGTACTGCATGACCTTCCAGCGGGTCGGCGCGACGATCGTGGTGATGGAGCGGTTCGACCCCGAACAGGCGCTGGCGCTGATCGAGAAGTACCGCGTCACCCACTCGCAGTGGGTGCCGACGATGTTCATCAAGATGCTCAAGCTCCCCGAGGCCGTGCGGAACAAGTACGACCTGTCCTCGCTGACCTGCGCGATCCACGCCGCCGCGCCCTGCCCGGTCCCGGTCAAGGAGCAGATGATCGCCTGGTGGGGGCCGATCGTGCACGAGTACTACGCGGGCACCGAAGGCAACGGCTTCCTGTACGTCGGCTCGGCGGACTGGCTCGCCCACAAGGGCACCGTGGGCCGTCCGCTGCTCGGCGTCGCCCGCGTGTGCGACGAGAACGGGGACGAGCTCCCGGCCGGGGAGCAGGGCACGATCTACTTCTCCGACGGCCCGAGGTTCGAGTACCACGGCGACCCGGAGAAGACCCGGGCGTCCCAGGACCCGCAGGGGCGGGGCTGGACCACGCTCGGCGACATCGGCCACCTGGACGGGGACGGCTTCCTGTACCTCACGGACCGCCGCTCGTACATGATCATCTCAGGTGGGGTGAACGTCTACCCGCAGGAGGCGGAGAACGTCCTGTCGGTGCATCCGAAGGTCGCCGACGTGGCGGTCTTCGGGGTCCCGGACGAGGAGATGGGCGAGGCGGTCAAGGCCGTCGTCCAGCCCGCCGACCCGGCCGGGGCCGGTCCCGCGCTGGAGGCCGAGCTGATCGCGTACTGCCGGGACCACCTGGCCGCCTACAAGTGCCCGAAGTCGGTCGACTTCCGCGACGAGCTGCCCCGGCATCCCACGGGGAAGCTCTACAAGCGGCTGCTCAAGGACGAGTACTGGCCAGCGGGTGGTTCGGGGCAGCCGTAAAGGGCGCGGACGGCCGCCAGGTCGGCCGGGCTGAAACCGATTCTCTGCCCGATCGGCACGGCCAGCGCCGGCACGAGGGTGTCCTTCCCGTTGCTGCTGAAGAAAGCACGCCCGTACAGCATCACCGAGCCGTAGTCCAGGGTCCCGAAAAGGCGGTTCTGGGTGCCCGGGAGTTTACGGAACTGGGGTTCGTACCCTTTCAGCACATTCTCCAGATGAACCGTGAGCGCGGCGTCCCGGTCGGAACGCGAATGCTCGTGGTAGAACCCGATCGAGTGCAGGAGTTCGTGAATGACGATGCCCTTCCGCTCGCACCCCCGCCCGATCGAGAGCTCCTGCGGCTCGCCGCCCACCCGGCCCACGTATGAGTAACAGCCGTCGCCCGCGACGATTTGGACGAAGGCGGCCTCGGCGGCCCGGGGGACGAAACGCACACAGGTCTGGTCCTGGAAGTCCTTCATCGCCGCGGTGATGGCGTCGCGGGCCTTGACCGGCAGGTCGGGGGACAGGACATAGGGCACCCTGCCGCCCGGCCACAGGGCCTCGGCCCGGGTCGTCGCCGTGCTCGCCCCCGCGCGGCGGCAGTCACCCGGACGCGCGGGACCGCCGGGATCGTCCCGGACCCGCAGGCCGGTGGCGGGCGCCGGGATGTCGGTGACCTCAGGGAATATCCCCGGCAGCTGGATCCGCCCGGACGCCGCCTCACCCGCCGTCCCGATGACGATGTCACCCTCCGTCACGGCATGCCCGTCGATCTCGACGTACCCGATCGTATGTTGATGTCCGGAAATGTCCGAGGTGGTGATGGAAAGCGGCGGACGATCGCTCTGCTGCCGCCACAGATAGTCGAACGGGTCCCCTTCGGCGCCCGGCGCGGTGCCCATCACCAGCCCGACGAGTGTGACCGACAATAGGGCGATATGTCTCATATGAATACCCCCGAAAATGCCCGTAACGAGTGAATCGGCTGTTTATAGTGAGACGTACCCGGATGTTCAGTAGGCATTCGGAAATGACCGTTACATGACGCGAGTTACGTCTGTCCGGGCTCGTACGATCTACGGGGGTTCGGCGGATCGGTTTTTATCCGCATTTTAGGTGTCATGTGCTGGTGGGGGATCGCGGCCGGTGCCTGCGGGGATAGGCTCGTCCGGGGCTCGGCGTGCCGGACGGAGCGTGCGGTCCCATGGAGCCGCTACCGGTTCCGCGGCCCGCCCGACCGGCCGTCGCGGGCATTCAGCAAACGTCCAGTCAGGGCTTAGGCAGTTCTTATCGCCTGTTTGTCATCATTGATTTACCGGTCCGAAGCCGGCCGTCGCGAAAAGGCGACGAGTGCGGATGACCCTGGGGGAGAGATGAGCACCGAAGACCCGCGTGAGCAGACGATGAGGAACACCACTCCGGCCGAGGAGCCGGATTCGCGGGGATGGACCCAGTTCGGCCGGACCCCGCCCCAGCCGGGCGCCTACCAGCAGCGCTGGAGCGCCCCCGCGGAGTTCGCCGGGGACACCGCGACGATGGCCGTGCCCGCCGGCACGGCGCCCGTGTGGTGGACGACCGGCCGCAAGGCGGTGGCCGGCCTCGCCCTGGCGGCCGTGGCGGTGGGAGGCGGTGTGGCGGGGGCCTTCGTCGCGACCGCAGCCGTCGGCGACCGCACCGTGATCTCCAGCCCCATCGTCAGGCCCGCCTCCAACGCCAGCGCCTCGACGGTGGCCGACGTGGCGCGGGCCGTGCAGCCGTCGGTGGTCTCCATCACGGTGAGCAGCGGAGCGGGCCAGGCCGAGGGCTCGGGAGTGGTCCTGTCCGACGACGGCCTGATCCTGACCAACAACCACGTCGTGGCCGGTGTCGGCGCGGGCGCCAAGGTCCAGGTGAAGTTCAGCGACGGCAAGAGCGCCTCGGCCGCCATCGTCGGCACCGACCCCGCCACCGACCTCGCGGTCGTCCGGGCGGAGGGCGTGTCCGGGCTGACCAAGGCGACGCTCGGCGACAGCGACAAGCTCCGCGTGGGCGACGCGGTGCTCGCCATCGGCAGCCCCCTCGGGCTGGAGGGCTCGGTGACCGCCGGCATCGTGAGCGCGCTCGACCGCACGCTCACCGTCGGCGGGGAGCCCCAGCAGCAGCAACAGCAGCAGGTGCCCCCCGGCTGGGGCCGCGGCGGCCTCGGGGAGGGCGGGCCGGCCCAGGAGCAGCAGAGCCCAGGGACGACGATCGGCGGCGCCATCCAGACCGACGCCGCCATCAACCCCGGCAACTCCGGCGGCGCCCTCGTGGACGCGTCCGGCCAGGTCGTCGGCATCAACAGCGCCATCGCGACCAACGGCGGCGACGGCAACATCGGCGTCGGGTTCGCCATCCCCATCAACACCGCGCACCAGGTCGCCGACCAGCTCATCACCTCCGGCAAGGCCACCCACGCCTTCCTCGGGGTCAACCTGGCCGACGCCACCGGCGACGCCCAGGGCGCGGTCATCGGCTCGGTGCAGCAGGACAGCCCGGCCGACAAGGCGGGCCTCAAGGCGGCCGACGTGATCACCCAGATCGACGGGAAGCCCGTCGCCGGGGCCGACACGGTGGTGGGCGCCATTCGCGGGTACAAACCAGGCACGAAGGTCACCCTGACCTACGTCCGCAACGGCTCTACCTCGACGGTCACCGTCACCCTGACGGAGAAGACGACCACGAGCTGAGCGTTCAGAGCTGGATTTGCCGCCGGGATCGCTGCGGACCCGGCGGCACGTCCACATCCGGCCCCGGGCCCGGCCTCACGGCCTGCGTCCCGGGGCCGCTGAGGTCTCAGGCGAACCTGCGGCCCTCGTCCCTGCGGTACGCCCACACCGCGAACGCCCCGGTCACGACGGTCCACACCGCGAGCATGACCAGCGAGGTCACCTGCGGGGTGAAGCCCGTCGTGGCCGCCCAGACCAGCTCGACCGCGCCCCGGGTCGGCAGGTACGGGGCGATGGCCTCGATGAAGGCGGGGGTGGACCCAGGAGGCGTGATCAGGCCGCCGCCGAACGCGAGCGGGAAGAACGTGATCTGCGCGACGGCGATGGCCGCCTTGGAGGGCAGCGAGTACCCGATGAGCAGGCCGAGGAAGGTGAACGGGACCGCGCCGGCGAACAGCGCGGCGAATCCCAGCAGCAGCCCGAGCGGGGTGGTGGTCGCCTCGGTGAGCAGCACCGCGATCAGCAGGACGGGCAGCAGCGCCAGGCCCATGAGCGCGAGGCCGGTCACCAGCCGCCCCGCGAACCTCGGCACCGGCCCGGCGGGCAGCGTGCGCAGGTAGGGGTCCCACGGCTGCGCCCGGTCCTCCGAGACGCCGACGCCATAGGTGAACAGGCAGCTCGACATCACCGCGAAGGTCATCATCGACCCCGTCGCGTACGTCGAGGCGCCCGGGTCGTCGCCGGCGAACGGGACGACGAAGAACAGCATCGAGGCCGACGGGAAGAAGATGTTGCCGATCATCGCGACGGGGACGCGGATGGTCTCCAGAAGCTGGTACTTCACGTGGGTGAGGACGTGTGACATCGATTCTCCGTGAGGGGATCTGGATCCGGGGCGTGCGGAAGGGAACCGGCCGCCGGTCCGCGGCGGTGGGAAGGGAACCGGCCGCCGGTTCGCGGCGGTGGCGAGGGGACGGCGCCTGGCGGCGGGGTCAGGCCGCCGTGCCGACGGCGGCGGCGCCGGGGTCGGCCGCGGTGATCGCCAGGAAGGCCTCTTCCAGGGTGGTGGGCCTGATCTCCAGGCCGGAGAACGGCACGCCCGCCAGGACGAGCTCGCGGACCAGCAGGTCGGCGTCGGCGGTCAGCAGGTGGGTGCGCTCCTCCTCGCGCTCGACGCCGAGCACGCCGGGCAGCTCGGGCAGGTGCGCGGCGGTCAGGCTGACACGGCGGACACCGACCATGCCGCGCACCGCCTCCAGCGTGTCGTCGGCGAGCGTCCTGCCGTGGCCGAGTACGACCACCCGCTCGGCCAGCGCCTCGATCTCCTCCAGGTAGTGGCTGGTCAGCAGCACCGCGCCGCCGCCCGCGTGGTAGTCGCGGATGCCGTCCCACAGCGCGCGGCGGGCCTCGACGTCCAGGCCGGTGGTCGGCTCGTCCAGCAGCACCAGCCGGGGGTTGCCCGCGAACGCCAGGGCCACCGCGATGCGCCTCTTCTGCCCGCCCGACAGGCCCCCGATCTGCCGGTCGCGAAGACCGGACAGGCCGAAGCGGTCGAGGAGTTCGTCCCGGCCGGCCGGCGCGGGGAAGTGCGCGGCCACGAAGTCGACGCATTCGCGCACCCGCAGCGTCGAGGGCAGCCCGGTGTCCTGCGGCGTCATGCCGAGCTCGCGGCGGCGGGCCGGGTCGCGGGGCGTGCCGCCGAACAGGCGCACGGTCCCCGAGGTGGGCCGCCGCAGCCCGGCGAGCAGGTTGACCAGGGTGGACTTGCCCGCGCCGTTCGGGCCGAGCAGGCCGATCAGTTCTCCGGCGCGGATGTCCAGGGAGGTCGTGTCGAGCGCCACCACGTCGCCGTACCGGCGGGTGACCTCGATCGCCTGGGCGAGTGTCTCAGTCATGAGAGATGACCTTTTCCTTCCGGTTGTGCACCGGACGTCAGTGGAGGTACGGGCGCCGGTCAGGCGCCGGGATCCGAGGGGTCGGGGGAGGCGGGGGGCCGGGCGCCCGCCGTGTCGAGCAGCGCCCTGATCGCGACCATGTAGTCGTCGAAGGCCAGCCGGCCGCGCCGGGTGAGGGCCACGTAGGTCACCGGGGTCCGTCCCCGATGGGTCTTGGAGATCTCGACGTACTCCGCGGCCTCCAGCTTGCTGAGGTGGACCGACAGGTTGCCCGCGGTCATGCCGAGGATGTCCTTGAGCCCCGGGAAGCTGATCTGGTCGCCCTCCCTGAGCGTCGACAGCGCGGTGACCACCCGCAGGCGGGCCTGGGCGTGGATCACCGGGTCCAGCTCAGGGAGCCCGCCGGCCGCGGTCACGCCGTCCTCTGCCGGAGGCGCAGCACCAGGCCGATGACGATGAACCCCCCGCCCACGCCGGCCGCCACCAGCAGCGCGTGCCAGCCCGGCCCGGCGGCGACGCCGATCATGTTCATCGCGCTGATCCAGACGCCGATGAGGAACATCAAGGGCTGGTTCCAGACCGCCGCCCCGGCCATGAACAGGATGCTCACCACCAGGATCGACAGGCAGGACCACAGCAGCCCCGCCTGGGCGGGCGGGAGCATGCCGGAGAAGTGGCCGCCGATGACGCCCTGCGCGAAGAAGGCGAAGAACCACGTCAGGCCGTACATGGTCCCCCGCGCCTGCGAGGGGCCGCGCACCTGGGTGCCCTGGCGGATCCCGGCGTACATCGTCACCGCCAGGGCCAGCGCCAGCGCCACCAGCAGGATCATCAGGGCCTGGCCGCCGGAGATCGGCGCGTACGCCCGGCCCGACAGGCCGTAGTGCAGGAAGTACGCGCCGAAGCCGATGACCCAGGCCACCCCCCAGGTGCCGTAGAACAGCAGGGGGTCGCCCCCGAGGAACCGCGCCGTCTCGGCCCGCTGGGTCGCGATGAGCCGGAGCGTCTCCTCCGGGCTCAGCGCCCTGTCGTCCTCGTCGTCGCCGGGGGGCACCATGTGACGTCTCCTTGGTCGGGTTGGCTCTTAAACTGGTTTGAACTATAAACCAGAGTGGTTTGAACTGTAAACCTCAGAGCGACGCCGATTCAGGAGATGGTCAGGACCTCGGACACCTCAGGCGATGGTCAGGGCTTCGGACCCCCGCCTCAGGCGGTCGTCAGGGCCTCGGACTCCCACAGGTCGCGGTAGTAGCCGGGCGCGGCCACCAGCTCGTCGTGGTGCCCGCGCTGCGTCACCTTCCCGCCCTCCAGGACGATGATCTCGTCGACGCCTTCGAGGCCGTGCAGCCGGTGGGTGACCAGCAGCGTCGTCCGGCCGTGCGTGACGTCCAGCAGGTCGGCCATCAGGGCGTCCGCCGTGGTCCCGTCCAGCGACTCGGCCGGCTCGTCCAGCAGCAGCACCTCGGGGTCGTACAGGAGCGCGCGGGCCAGGGCGAGCCGCTGGAGCTGCCCGCCGGAGACCGTGCGCCCGTCCTCGCCCAGGGGCGTGTCCCACCCGGTACGCCCGGCCCAGGCGTCCAGGCGCGCCCGGCGCAGGGCATCGGCCAGCTCCTCCTCGCCGGCCTCGGGACCGGCCAGCCGCAGGTTGTCGCGCAGGGAGGCCTGGAAGACGTACGGGTCCTGCGTCAGGCCGGTGATCCTGGCGCGCACGTCGTCGGGGGACAGGTCGCGGGCGCTGACGTCGTTGACCAGGATGTCCCCGGACTCGAACCCCGTGGTGCGCATGAGCGCGGACAGCAGGGTGCTCTTGCCCGCCCCGCTCGGTCCCACCACGGCCACCCGCCTGCCGGGCGTCAGGGTGAGCGACACCCCGTCGAGCGCCGGTGGCCTGGCCGGGTCGTGCCGCACCACCAGGTCGTCCACCCGGACGGTCAGCGGCCCGGCCGGCGGCGCGGCGGGCGCCGCGGGCTCGGCGACGGCGGGCGGCGTCGCGCGGATCTCCCGAAGCCGGCGCAGCGCCGCCATGACCCCGGCCAGGCGCTCGCCCGCGGCGGCCAGCGGCAGCACGGGCTCGAACGACACCAGCGCCGTCAGCGCCAGGACGGCGGTCGCCACCTGGCCGGTGCCGGCACGCTGGGCGACGAGCACGATGGCCGCGACGGTGAGGCCCTGGACGAGCGTCCCGAGCGCGAGGGCGGCGGCGTTGGCCCTGGCCTGGCGGCGCTCCAGCGCCGCGAGCCTCGCGTCGGCCTCGGCCGCGGCGTCCAGTGCCCGCTCACCGGCACCGTAGGCGGCCAGGTCGGCGGCACCGTGCACCAGGTCGGCGACCCGGGCGGCGAGGTCGGCGCGCGCGGGGGCCAGCCGGGCCGACCACCGCCGCGCCGCCGTGGTGGCGACGGCGGGCAGCGCCAGGCCCGCCACCAGCAGCCCCGCCAGCAGGACGAGCGCCGCGGCGGGCAGCAGGAAGGCGCCCAGCGTCACGGCGGCCGCGGCGGTGACCGCGGCGGCGACGGCGGGCAGCAGGCACCGGACCAGCAGGTCCTGCACGGCGTCGGTGTCGTCCACCATCCGGCTGAGCAGGTCGGCCCCGCGGTGGCCGAGCGGCCCCGCGGGGATGAGCGCCTCGTACATGCCCTCGCGCGTGGTGGCCTGGGCGCGCAGGGCCACGTCGTGGCCGGCCAGCCGCTCGCCGTAGCGGAACAGGCCCCGGCTGGTGGCGAAGGCCCGCACCGCGACGATGGCGACGCTCAGGGCGGCCAGCGGCGGCTGCTCGGCGGCCCGCGTGATCAGCCAGGCCGCCGCGGCGATCAGCCCGAGCCCGGCCAGCTCGGCGGCGGCCCCTGCCGCCATCGCGGCCACCAGCCGCCCGCCCGTGCGGGGGAGCGGCCTCCCGGCGCGGGCCCGTGCGATCCGGCCCTGCGGTGTGCTCATCGCGTGCGCTCCGCCCATGCGTCGGGGGCACCGGCGCCGGGAACCGGGGCCGGTGGGAGGGGGGCCGGGCGGGAGGCCGGCCGGTCGGAGACGATCCTCCCGGCGTCGACCCGGATCACCCGGTCGGCCAGTTCGATCATCGCGGGCCGGTGGGCGACGATCACGGCGGTCCGGCCCTCGGCGAGCGCCCTGGTGGCATCGACGATCGCCGCCTCGCTCCTGCCGTCCAGCCGCGCGGTCGGCTCGTCGAGCAGCAGCAGCTCGGCGTCCGGCCGGCAGAACGCCCGGGCCAGCGCGACGCGCTGCCGCTGTCCCGCCGACAGGTTCGCCCCGCGCTCGCCCACGACGGTCTCGTACCCCTCGGGCAGGTCGCGCACGAACTCGGCGGCCCGCGCGGCGCCGGCGGCGGCGCGCACGGCCTCGGGGGTGGCGTCCGAGCCGAGCCGGATGTTGGCGGCGACCGAGGTCGCGAACAGGTGGGGCCGCTGGGGCACGAACGCCAGCCGGCGGCGCCACAGGTCGAGGTCGAGTGTGCGCAGGTCGGTCCCGCCGACGAGGACCCGCCCCTCGGAGGGCGACACGAAGCCGAGCAGCAGGTGGAGCAGGGTGCTCTTGCCCGCGCCGCTCTCGCCCACCAGCGCCACCCGCTCGCCGGCCGCGACGACCAGCGACACGTCGTCGAGCGCGGCGTCCTCGCGGCCCGGGTAGCGGACGGTGACGTTCTCCAGCCGGATCTCCGGCACCCCCGCGCCGGCCTCCGCCGGCGGTGAGAGGGCCGCCACCGGGCCGTGGCCGGTCTCCGCCGTCTTCTCCGCGTCCGGGACGGGCGCGTCGCCGGAGGTGCCGGTCTCCGCCGTCTTCTCCGGGTCCGGGACGGGCGCGTCGCCGGAGGTGGCGTCATCCAGGACGGCGAAGGTCTGGTCGGCGGCGGCGACCCCCTCCATCGCCGCGTGGAACCTGGTGCCGACCGCGCGCAGCGGGATGTACGCCTCGGGGGCCAGCAGCAGGACCAGCAGGGCGGTGCGCAGGTCCAGCGAGCCGGACAGCAGCCGCAGCCCGACCGGCACGGCGACCAGGGCCAGGGACAGCGAGGCGACCAGCTCCAGGACCAGCGAGGACAGGAACGCCACCCGCAGGGTTCGCATGGTGGCCGCGCGGTGCGCGCCCGCGACCTGCTCGATCACCGTCGCCTGGTAGCGGGCCCGCCCGAACGCGCGGAGCGTCGGCAGGCCGCGTACGACGTCCAGGAAGTGGCCGCCGAGCCGCGACAGGGCGCGCCACTGCCGCTCGGTCACCATCTTGGTCTGCCAGCCGACCAGCGCCCCGAAGACCGGGATCAGCGGGAGCGTGAGCAGGACGATGACGGCGGTGCCGAGATCGGCGGCGAACAGCCGGACCAGCACCGCCAGGGGCACCACGCCCGCCACGGCCACCGCGGGAAGGTAGCCGGTGACGTAGGGGTCCAGGGCGTCCAGGCCCCGGCCGGCCAGGGTGACCAGCTCGCCCGAGCGGTGCGCGGTGAGCCGGGCGGGCCCGAGATCGCGCAGCCGGGCCAGCAGGCCGCGCCGCAGCACCGACTTCAGTGCCGAGGCCGTGCGCCCGGCGGCCACGCCCTGCAGGCCGCCGAGCAGCGCGCGCGCCATCACGACGGCCGCGAGCGGCAGCAGCGCCGAGGTCGCGAGGCCGCCCGACAGCACGCCGGACAGCAGCTCGGCCTGCGCCAGGACCAGCAGGCCGGCGAGCACGGCGGCCACCACGCATGTCAGCAGGTGGCCGCGGACCGTGAGCTCGGCCCGCGCCAGGCGCAGGAGATCCTTGTGCATGGGTTCCCTAGAAGAAGGACGGTATGCGGGCGGCGGCGGCGCCCGGCCGGTTCGGCCGGAACGTGCGCCATACCCATACTTGCGCGCCGACCATGATGGGTGTGACCGGAAGGATGATGACGCTCAGCACATTCAGCGTCGCCGGCGGCGCTACGTGGTCGAGCAGTGACGCGGCGGTGAAGATCAGCGCCGCGATCGCGGGCAGGGCCGCGACGGCGGCCGTGAACAGCAGGCGCCGTCCCGCGCGGCCGGACTCGGTGGGGCCCGACAGCCGCCACGCCGTGAAGGCGCGGCCGTGGAAGGCGAACGCGGCGGCGACCACCGCGCCGTACAGCAGGCCGATCAGGTCGAACGGGTTGCCGGGCAGGCCGCGCACGATGGACGCCAGGGCGGCGCCCCAGGTCAGGGCGAGCCCCCACGAGCCGGCGCACAGCAGCGCGTCCCAGGCCGCCCGCCAGGCGGGGCCGTCGATCCTGCGGCGGAACCACAGGGCGGCGTCGCGCAGGATCCACGACACCAGCAGGGCCACCACCAGGGGGTAGAGCCCGCTGAGCACCTTGCCCTCCAGGGCGGGGAAGGCGCCGAACAGCGTGCCCACGACGGCGACCAGCCAGACCTCGTTGGCCAGGACGAAGGGGGCCATCGCCCGCACCATGCGGTCGCGGTGGTCCTGCGCGGTGCCCGGCTCGCCGGCGCGCTCGCTGGCCCGGCTCAGCAAGGGGAGCAGCATGCCCACGCCGACGTCGAACCCTTCCAGGGCGAAGTAGCCGATCAGCAGCACGGCGAAGATCGCCAGCCAGATGGTCTCCATGGGAATGCTCCTCAGGGGGTCGGAGGGGTCACGTGGGCGGTCGGCGCGCCGGTCACAGGGCGAGCGCGGGGGCGGGGGCGGGCCCGGCGGATTCGACGGCGCCGAGGTCGACCCGCGCCGGGCCGCGCCGGATGGTCCTGGCGATCAGCACGTAGTCGATGAGGGCGAGCAGGCCGAGGACGCCGGCGAAGGCGAACAGGGAGAAGGTGACCATGCCCCGGGTCAGGCCGGGGGACATGGCGTCGGCCACGCTGAGCTTCCCGTACACCAGCCAGGGCTGGCGGCCGACCTCGCGCACGAGCCAGCCGAGGATCGCGGCCAGGAAGGGCAGCGGGGTCATGATCATGAGCAGCGGGTGGACCCACCGGAAGCGGGCGAGCAGGTTGCCGATCAGCAGGGGGAGCAGGACGAGCATCACGACGAACTGGGTCGTCTGGCCGATGGCGGTCATCAGCTCGACCGACAGCCCGGGGACGGCCCCTTTGAACTTGTCCGGTTGCAGGTTCCTGATGAAGCCGAACTGCGCGTACCCGAAACCGACCGCGAGCGTGGAGCCGACGAACCCCCACACCACGCCGGTGCGCAGCGACCGGCGGAAGAACTCCTGCTCGGGGGTCTTGCGGAACAACTGGTAGGCGCTGCCACCGATGATCACGAAGCTGCCCGCGAAGAGCCCGGCCCCGATGACGTGGGGGAAGGCCATGACCAGGCTGGGGTTGGACAGCAGCGCGCCGAAGTCGGTCAGGACCAGGTGGTCGCCCTGCCGGACGGCGCCCGCCGGGTTCTGCAGGAAGGAGTTGGCCACCATGATCCAGAAAGCGCTCGCGTAGGCGGTCAGGGTGACCAGCCAGATGCACATCAGGTGCAGCCACTTCGGCAGCCGGTTCCAGCCGAAGATCCACAGCCCGAGGAAGGTGGACTCCAGGAAGAACGCCACCAGCGTCTCGACCGCCAGCGGGGCCCCGAACACGTCACCGGCGAAGTGCGACAGGCCACTCCAGCTCATCCCGAACTGGAACTCCATCACCAGGCCGGTGAAGACGCCCAGCGCGTAGTTGATCACATATATCTGGCCCCAGAACCGGGTCATCCGCTCGAAGACCGGCTTGCCGCTGATGGCGTGGCGGGTCTGCATGATCGCTACGAGGGGGGCCAGACCCAGCGTGAGCACGACGAACAGGAAATGCAGGCACCCCGTCACCGCGAACTGCAGCCGGGCCAGGTCGAGCACGTCCATGGCTCCTCTTCCGTTGGTTCCATGCTTGGTTGTGGCAGCCTACATATGGCTTGGTTGTGACAGCCTACATATGAAACCGCACATGTAGACTGCCTACATGAAGATTGTGGATAGGCTTTTCCGGTGAACAACGACGCGCTCCGCGGCCACCTGGACGCCTTGCTGCTCTCCGTGCTGGAGCACCAGCCGCTCCACGGATACGCGATCATCGAGTCACTTCAGGAGCGCAGCGGAGGCGCGCTGAGCGTGCCGACCGGCACCGTCTACCCGGCGCTGCGCAGGCTGGAGCGCCTGGGGCATCTCACGAGCGAGTGGGCGACGGTGGGCGGCCGCAGGCGTCGCACCTACCGGCTCACCACCTCCGGCCACGCCGCCCTGGCCGGCGAGCGATCGGCCTGGCAGGAGTTCACGGTCGCCGTCGGCAGCGTCCTCACCCCCCGGCCGACACCCTGACAGAGCCCGGGTGACCTGGTCCGGGGTCGACCCGGCCGGGTGGCCGGGTCCGGAGTCCTCGGAAAGGGACGCGCGCGTCAGGGGGACGCGCGCGACCGCCCCGTGGTCAGCCGATGAGGCTACGCCCGGCCACCGGCACCGCCACCGGGGCGCCGCGGGAGGCGACCAGGCACCGTGTCGCGCTGTACAGCAGCCAGCCGACCACCAGGTAGCTGAGGGCGCACGCCGCCATCCCCGGGGGGTAGTCGTCGAAGCCCTTGAGGCCGGCCGCGCCACCGGCCGTCAGGGCGCAGGACACCCCGATGATCGTCGCCACCTGGATGAACACCATGATGCCGAGCGAGCGGGTGAGCAGTTTCGGCCGGTCGAGCTTGCGGAGCCCCCTGCTGAGGCCGACCAGGGCGAGGGCGCCGAACACGCCCATGGCGAACTGGAAGTAGTCCAGGAACTGCGCCATCGGGCCGAACCAGGCCGGCCGCAGCGCCTTGGCCTCCGGCGGGGCGTCGGGGAAGATCCTCCACACGCCCCACCAGATGATCGTCAGCAGCGGCACGGTCAGGAAGACCGAGATCGCCGTCCTGCGGCCCTGGTGGGCGGCCAGCTCCTCCTGGTAGCCCGGGGCGATCTCGCCGACCGTCCCGAACTCGGCGACCGCCATCCGCTCGGCCTCGTGGCGGGTCACGCCGTCGGCGAGGTAGGCGTCCGCGCAGTCGGCCAGGCTGTCGCGCGCCTCGGTCACCAGGTCATGCCTGGCCCGGCCCGGTCCGCGCAGCGCGCGGCCGAGCTCGGTCACGTAGTCGTCGATGACACCGGCGCCCGCCATTGTCTCCCCAGGTTCCCGCCTTGCTACGAGCAACTGGCCCTATCTTCCCGCCCCGGGGGACCGGTCAGGAATCCGGGGAATCCCTGAGGCGCCCCTGGGATGTGATCAGGGGGAATGGCGGGTGTGCGGCGGAGCGGCCTCAGCCGGCGGTCGGCGTGGGGGCGTGGACGGCGGGCAGGGGCTCCGAGGAGCCGCCGGCCGGGCGCTTCGGCTGGTGCGCGGCCGAGGGCCACAACACCGCCACGGCCGCCACGGCCGTCACCAGCGCCAGCCAGCCGAGCGTGCGCCCCATGCGCAGCCCGTACCCGCAGGCCAGCCAGTACGCCGACAGCGCCAGCCTGGCCCGCCGCCGGCCGCTCGCCAGGCGGCGCATCTCCATGGCACCGAAGGCGAAGTCGGCGGAGGTCCGCTTGTCGTCCACGGCCCGCCGCAGCCGCTCGTACAGCCCGGCCAGGCGCCCGGGGTCGAGCGGCTGGTCCGCCGCCGCCGACCAGCCCCGCCAGACGTGCTCGTCGGCCAGCACGCGGCGGCCGGTCCACCAGCGGACCGGGGGCCACCCGAGGCCGAAGCGCACCCCGCGCGGCGTGGCGGCGAAGACGCAACGCGACAGGGACAGCGCCTCCGGCCGCCTGAGCCGGCCCAGCCGGCAGGTGCTGAGGTCCACCCCGGACAGGGTGAGCGCGCCGGCGTCCAGCCGGTCCAGGGAGACCACGCGCACCCGCCCGGCGCGGCGGGTGACGGTCGCCGGCCCGGCAAGGACGGCCTCCCGCAGGTCGATGTCGGCGTCGGCCAGGCGCGCGGTGAAGCGCCCGGTGATCCGCGCCGCCCGCAGGTCGACCGGGCAGCCCGCCGTGTCCAGCTCCAGCGGCGCCGAGGCGTGGACGCCCGCGAGCGCCAGCCGGCGGCCGACGCGCACCTGCGTCAGGAAGGCGGCCTCGTGGAAGCGTGTCCCCTCGAACCCGGCCGTGCCCGCGAAGACGGCCTTGCGGTAGGACACCGCGCGGTGGAAACGCGCCCCCCGGAAGATCGCCTCGCCGTCGAACATCGTCCCGTCGAAGGCCGCGAACCCGTGGAACTCGGCCCCGAGGAACGAGGCGTCCCTGCCGAACCTGGCGTCGCCGAACAGCGCGTCGCTGCCGATGTGGACGTGGTCGAAGGCGCCGTGTCCCCGGACGCGCGCCTCGTGCATGGAGAACTGGTGGGCGAACCGGACGCCGCGGAAGGAGGCGTTGCGGGTGAAGCGCGCGCCGAAGAACGAGGCGAGAAGGTCGAACCGGGCGTGGTCGAAGCTCGCGTCCCCGGCGAAGACCACGCCGGCGAACCGGGCGGGCCCGGTGAAGGCCGCGCGGTCGAACCTCGCCCTGCCCAGGTGGCGCTCGGTCGCGTCCAGGACCCGGGCCAACAGCTCCTCGCCGATGGTCGTGCCGCGCAGGTCCACGCCCCGCCCGGGGGCCAGCTCGCCGAGCACCTCGTCCAACTCGGCCGGCGTGAGGTGCGCCATGCACCGGCCGTAGGGCCCGCGGGTGATCCCGGCGCACTCAGGGGAGGCGTCGCACGTCTTCCATCCGACGTCGAGGGGCAGGATCTTCAACGGGAGCGTCATGGGCCAAGTCATACCCAATGTCGGGTAACGGGTCGCCAAGTGGTGAGGGCGAGCTGACAGAGTGTGTCCGGCGAGAGCCGGTCGCCCCGGCTCCGCTAGATCAGAGGACGCCAAGTCTAGTCACCGCGGATAGACATGAAGTGTCAAGGTTCCCCCATTTCACCTTCTATCTAGTTCTAGTACGAGATCGCAGTGTTTCGCGGCCTTACGCTCCCGACCATGCGTGCTCTATCCCGGGCGCTCGCCGCCCTTGTGGCCGCCGGCGTCTCCATCACCGGCATCGCCGCCATCTCCTCGTCCCCGGCCTCCGCGGAACCGGGGACCGTCGTGATCAGCCAGGTCTACGGCGGAGGCGGCAACTCCGGCGCCCCGCTCACCAACGACTACGTGGAACTGTTCAACCGCAGCGCCTCGGAGGTCGCCCTCACCGGCTGGTCGGTCCAGTACACCAGCGCCACCGGCACCGGGAACTTCGCGGCCAACAAGGTCGACCTGTCGGGCTCGCTCGCCCCCGGGCAGTACCACCTGATCCAGCTCGCGGCCGGGACGACCCCGAGTGGCGCGCTGCCGGCGCCCGACACCACCGGCGGCCTCAACCTGAGCGGCACGGCCGGCAAGGTGGCCCTGGTGCGCTCGGCCGACGGCCTCGCGTGCAACGGCGGGTCCACGGCGTGCACGGCCGAGCAGCTCGCCCTGCTCGCCGACCTGGTGGGATACGGCACGGCGAACTTCTCCGAGGGCACGCCTGCACCGGCACTGACCAACGCCACGGCGGCGGTGCGCGGCGGCCACGGGTGCGCCGACACCGACGCCAACGCGGCGGACTTCACCGCCGAGGCCCCCGGGCCGCGCAACTCGGCCACCGCCGCCGCCCCCTGCGCGGGCACTCCGACGGACACCCCCACACCGACTCCCACCCCCACACCGACTCCCACCCCCACACCGACTCCCACCCCCACACCGACTCCCACCCCCACGCCCACCCCGACCCCGGCGCCCACGTGCGAGACCCCGGCGACCCACCAGATCGCCGAGGTCCAGGGGAGCGGTGAGACCAGCCCGCTGGCCGGTCAGGCCGTGCGCGTCGAGGGCGTGGTGACCGGCGACTACCAGGGCACCGGGCAGCTCGGAGGCTTCTACCTCCAAGACCCCACCCCCGACGCCGACCCGGCCACCTCCGACGCGGTGTTCGTGTTCTCCGCCAAGCCGGTCTCGCCCGGCGACCGCGTCCTGGTGAGCGGCACCGTCACCGAGTTCAGCGGCCTCACCGAGCTGTCCCCGGTCACCGCCGCCGACGTCTGCGGGACCGGCACCGTCAAGCCGGCGAAGGTGCGGCCCCCGCTGGCGGCGGGCGCGACCCTGGAGCCGCTGGAAGGCGTGCTCGTCACCTTCCCCGGGAAGCTCACCGTCTCTGAGGTGTTCAACCTCGGCCGCTTCGGCGAGCTCACCCTGTCCGCCAAGGGCCGGCTGTTCCAGGCGACCGACCGCCCGAACGTCGACCCCGCCCTGAACGCGCGGCGCCAGATCCTGCTCGACGACGCCTCCAACGTGCAGAACCCCCCGGCCCTGCCGTACCACTCGAACGGGACCAACACCGTCCGCGTCGGTGACGGGACCACCGGCCTGACCGGCGTGCTGACCTTCGGCTTCGGCGTCTACCGGGTCGAGCCGACCCAGCCGGTCGTCTTCACCCCCGACAACCCCCGGCCCGCCAAGCCCGCCAAGGTGGGCGGCGACGTCAAGGTGGCCAGCCTCAACACCCTCAACTGGTTCACCACGCTGAACTCCCGCGGCGCCAACACCGAAGAGGAGAAGCAGCGCCAGCTCACCAAGCTGGTGGCGACGCTCAAAGGGCTGAACCCCGACGTGGCCGGCCTCATGGAGGTCGAGAACAACGGCACCACGGCGCTGAACGCGCTGGTCGACGCGCTCAACGCCCAGGTCGGCGCGGGCACCTACAAGGGGATCGTCTCCCCGGTGCCGGGCACGGACGCGATCCAGGTCGCGGTGATCTACAAGCCGGCGGTGGTCAAGCCGGTGGGCGCCGCGCAGTCCTCCACCGACCCGGTGTTCCGCAGGCCCCCGCTGATCCAGGAGTTCAAGCGCGCCAAGGGCGCCGACGTGACGCCGTTCACCATGATCGTCAACCACTTCAAGTCCAAGGGCTGCGACGGCGCCACCGGGGCCGACCTGGACCAGGGCGACGGCCAGAGCTGCTTCAACGCCGAACGCGTGCGGCAGGCCCAGGCGGTGCTCGGGCTCGTCGACACGCTCAACCTGATCAACCCGGTCGTGCTCGGCGACCTCAACGCCTACGGCGAGGAGGACCCGATCCACACCCTTGAGGCGGGCAGGCTCGCCAGCGTGAGCAAGAAGTTCCTCGACAAGCCCGACCGCTACAGCTACGTCTTCGACGGGCTGTCCGGCGAGCTGGACCACGTCCTGGTCGGCAGGCACCTGCTCAAGCTGGTCACCGGCGCGACCATCTGGCACGTCAACGCCGACGAGGGCCGCTTCATGGACTACAACACCGAGTTCAACCCGCCGGACCTGTACTCCCCGGCCGCCTTCCGCTCCTCCGACCACGACCCCCTGCTGTTCGGCCTCGACCTGAAGTAGGTCCCGCCGCCTGTACCTTTCCGGGGCCGCCCGCCCCGTGGAGAGCCCCCGGCCCGGCCGGGGGCTCTCGCCTGGACCCGGTAGGGGTATCGTCCCGGGGGAGGTGAGGAATTCGCGCACCGGGTAGATGGTTATGCGATCGAAAACACGAGACACGAGACGAGGAATCACCAGTGGCGACCATCGCGGTGAACGAGACCAACTTCAACGAGATCGCCGACGAGGGGATCGTCCTCCTCGATTTCTGGGCCGCCTGGTGCGGGCCCTGCCGGACCTTCGGGCCGATCTTCGAGAAGGCGTCCCAGAAGCACGACGACATCACCTTCGGCAAGATCGACACCGAGGCCGAGCGGGGGCTGGCGGAGGGCTTCGACATCACCTCCATCCCGACGATCATGGCGATCCGCGACGGCATCGTGGTCTTCGCCCAGCCCGGCGCGCTCCCCGAGCCCGCCCTGGAGGACCTGATCAAGCAGGTCAGGGCGCTGGACATGGAGGCGATCCGCAAGGAGATCGCGGCCGACATCGACGCGGGAGCGGCCGCGGGCCCCGAAGACGGCCGCCGCCCCTGACCGCACGGCCAGACGGCCACCGTCCCTGACAGGACCGCACGGCGAGACGGCTTCCCTCCCTCACGGGAGGTCCGCCGTCCCGGGCCTGGTCAGGAGCACGACGGCGCGGGCGCCGGGTGACCGGCCGGGGTCGTCAGGCCCGGCCGGGTGGGACGGGGGTCAGTTGGAGCGGTAGAGCTCGGCGACCCGGAAGGCCAGGTCGAGCGACTGGCCCCGGTTGAGCCGGGGGTCGCAGGCGGTCTCGTAGCGCAGCGCGAGGTCCTCCTCGACGATGGCGTGGCCGCCGCCGACGCATTCGGTGACGTCGTCGCCGGTGAACTCGATGTGGATGCCCCCGGGGTGGGTGCCGAGCGCCCGGTGGACCTCGAAGAAGCCCGCCACCTCGTCGAGGACGTCGTCGAGCCTGCGGGTCTTGTGCCCGCTCGGCGCCTCGAAGGTGTTGCCGTGCATGGGGTCGCAGATCCAGGCCACCTGCGCGCCGCTCGCCTGGACCTTCTCCACCAGCGTGGGCAGCGCGTCGCGGACCCGGGAGGCGCCCATGCGGGCGATGAACGTGAGCCGGCCGGGCTCGTTGGCCGGGTTGAGCTTGTCGATGAGCGCCAGCGCGTCCTCGGGGGAGGTGGTCGGCCCGAGCTTGACCCCGATCGGGTTGCGGATGCGGCTGAAGAACTCCACGTGGGCGCCGTCGAGCTGGCGGGTGCGCTCGCCGATCCACACCATGTGCGCCGAGACGTCGTAGGGCAGGCCGGTGCGGGAGTCGACGCGGGTGAGCGCCCGGTCGTAGTCGAGGATCAGCGCCTCGTGGGAGGAGTAGAACTCGACGGTGTGGAACTCCTCGGGGTCGGCCCGGCAGGCGTGCATGAACGCGAGCGCCTGGTCGATCTCGCGCGCCAGCTGCTCGTAGCGCCGGCCGGCGGGCGACTCGGCCACGAAGTCCTGGTTCCAGGCGTGGACCTGGCGCAGATCGGCGTACCCGCCCTTGGTGAAGGCCCTGGCGAGGTTGAGCGTCACCGCCGAGGAGTGGTAGGCCCGCAGCAGCCGGGCGGGGTCGGGCTCGCGGGACTCGGGGGTGAAGTCGAACCCGTTGACCATGTCGCCCCGGTAGGCCGGCAGCTCGACGCCGCCCCGGACCTCGGTCGGCTTGGAGCGCGGCTTGGCGAACTGCCCGGCCACCCTGCCGATCTTGACGACCGGGACCCGGCCCGCGTAGGTGAGCACGATGGCCATCTGCAGCAGGGTCTTCAGCTTGTCGCGGACGTTGTCGGCGGTGGCCCCGGCGAAGGTCTCGGCGCAGTCGCCCCCTTGCAGGACGAAGGCCTCGCCACGGGCGACGGCGGCGAGGCGGACCTTGAGGTCGTCGCACTCGCCGGCGAACACCAGCGGGGGCAGACCTTGGAGCTCGGAGACGACCCGCTCCAGCGCGGAGGTGTCGGGCCACTCGGGCTGCTGGGCGGCGGGAAGCTCCCGCCAGGAGTCAAGGTTGGTCGGTTCGGCGCTCACCCTGAAAGGCTATTGCACCGGCCCCCGATAGCCGACCCCGTTGTCCACTTCCTGAGAAGATCCTCCTGGCGGGGACGCGGCCCGGCGGTCATGGCGGGCCGCCACGGGGGACCGTACGTGCTCGGGAAGCACCCCGAAACCGATGAAACGGCGCGCCATCGCGCCGAGCAGCGGCAGCCCGGCCGGGTTCACCGGCACCCGCAGCGACCGCGACGTCCCGCGGAGCGCCGGGCGGATCAGCAGGTCCTGCACGATCCGCTGGGCGTACTGCGTGATCATCGTGGGGACGGTCCTGCGGCGCTGGATCCTGCGCAGCAGCGTTTCGGGCACCTCCCCGGCGAGCAGGGGCCCGGCGAGAACGTTGGCGGCGGCCACCGCGTCCTGGACGGCCAGGTTGATGCCGACGCCGAACACCGGCGACATCGCGTGGGCGGCGTCGCCGATGAGCAGGAGCCCAGGCCGGTGCCAGCGCCGCAGCCGGTTGAGCATCACCTGAAGGACGCTCACCTGCTCGAAGCCCGTCAGGCTCGCGGTGCGGCCGGCGAGGAAGGGCAGCAGCTGCGCGACCGAGGAGCGCAGCCCTTCGACGCCGCCGGCCTTGAGCGTCTCGAACCCGCCCTTGGGAATGATGTAGGCGAGCTGCCAGTACGTCTCGCGGTTGATCGCGACCATCAGGTGGCCGATGGAGACGCGCAGGAACGTGTCGGGGGGATCGTCCGGCTCGCGCGGCAGCCTGAACCAGACGGCGTCCATCGGGGCGCCCTGCTCCACCGGGACCAGCCCGGCCGACCGGCGGACGTCGGAGCCGCGCCCGTCGGCGCCGACGGTCAGCAGGGCCCGCAGCTCGTGCTCGCCGTCGCGGTCCCGGTAGCGCAGGCCGCGCACGGAGTTCCCCTCGCGGATCACCCCGTCGACCTCGGCCTCCATGACGAGCCGGAAGTTCGGGTAGCGCCCGGCCGCTGAGGTGATCAGGTTGAGGAAGTCCCACTGCGGCACGAAGGCGATGTACGGGTACTTGGTGTCGAGTTCCTTGAGCGAGGCGACCTGGACCATGCCGTCGTCGGTCCACATCGACAGGTCGTAGGCCTTGCGGTGGGACAGCTCGTGGAACTCCCCGGACAGCCCGAGTTCGTCCAGGACCTCCAGGGTCGAGGGATGGATCGTGTCCCCCCGGAAGTTGCGCAGGAAGTCCGCGTGCTTCTCCAGGAGCGTCACCTCCACGCCCGCGCGGGCGAGGAGCAGCGCCAGCATGGCCCCGGCGGGGCCGCCTCCGGCGATGGCAACACATGTCGTCGGCATTTTCATCACCCGTTGAAATCATCGCACACCGCGCCGCGGCCGTCCAAGGCGACCCGCCCGGTAAATCGCCGGATCGCGTGTCACCGGCGAGGAATAAGACTCCTACTCCGGGGCAGTCGGAATGCGGCCCCCCAAAGGGGCATCGAAGCGACTTGGAGTTGAGGTCACATGATTGTGCTGGGCCTTCTGTTGATCGTGCTCGCCGGCGCGGCCCTGGTCGCCGTGGCGAACGACGAGAACGGTGGCATCACGGCGTCGATCACGATCCTGGACCGGACGCTCCAGCTCAGCAAGCTGGAGCTCTTCCTGGCCGGGGCGGCCACTGCGGCCGTCTTCCTGATCGGGCTGCTCGTGCTCACCGGTGGTATGCGCCGTTCCGGCGCCAAGCGCAAGAAGCTGCGCGCGGCCCGGGTGGAGACGCGTGACCGCGTCGCCCGGCTGGAGGAGGAGAAGCGGCAGCTCGAGCGCAAGCTCGAGACCGAGACCGCGGCGACTCCCGAGCCCGTGCCGGTCGCCGGCACCCCGACTGGACGGCACGCGACCGACCGTGACGGCGACGGCGTGGACGACCGCGCCGAGACCGGCACCGAGGAGCGGGTGGGCGCCTCGACGCAGCCCGTGGCCGCGGTGCAGGAGCCCCGTTCCACCGACCAGCTCGTCGCGGGCACCCGCTCGCCCCGTGACACCGCCGTCTGACATGCCGATGGAGATCTGTTCCAACCGGACGGCCGCCCGGGGACCCGGTCCCTGGGCGGCCCTACCCGCCCGCCGCCGCCTGTGCCGGCCGGTGGGCCACCGCTGCGTCCGGCACGCCCGCCCGCGCCGCCCGCGCCCGCTGGTGCGTCACCGCTGCCTGAGGAACGCCAGGCAGTTCGTCAGGCCGGTCGTGGCCAGCCCGCGAAGCCTCGCGTAGGCCTCCTCGGGGTACTGCCGGGGGCCGTTCTCGACCAGCAGGATGAGGTTCAGGTACAGGCGGTACAGCGCGTCGCGCGTACGGGCGCGGGGGGTGAGGTCGATCTTCCCGCCCGCCTCGCGGTAGCCCGCCAGGATCGGGTCGTCGTCCCGCAGCTCTTCGAAGATCGTCGGCGTGACGAACTCCGCCAGCGGATCGCCCCAGAAGGCCCGCTCATGGTCGATCAGCGCCTCGATCCCCGGCGGCCCGCCGGGCGGCAGGGTCAGGAAGACGTTCCCGGGCCACACGTCGAAGTGGACCAGCACCGGAGTGGTGACCTCCTCCAGGGCGTGGGCGTTGGCGTGGATCGCCGCCGCGATGTCCAGCAGGGAGCACGGCAGCGGGGTGGCGTAGCGCACGGCGTCGTCCATCAGCGCGCCCGTCATGACGACGAACGCGTCACGCCAGGTGGCGCCGGTGAGCCCCGCGTACGGGTAGCCGTACACCCCCTGGCCGGGGATGGTGTGCAGGCGGGCCAGCAGGCGGCCGAGCTCGTGCCGCAGCGAGCGCTGGTCGGCCTCGGCCAGGGACGTGGCCTGGTTCCACGGCACCCCCTGGAGCGCGGACATGATCAGGTAGTCGCCCCCCAGCCCGGGGTCGTCGAAGGCCGAGTGCAGCAGCCGGGGGAGCGGGATCCCCATGGGCGTCGCCAGGTGGTACACCAGCGCCTCGGTGCGCAGCAGGTCGCGCTCGTAGCTGAGCTGCTCCAGGTCGGGAGGCGGGGCGACCTTCAGGACGACCTGCCGCCCGTCGGCGAGGTCGAGCCGCCACACCGCGTTGGCGAAGCCGTCGGTCATCTCCTCGGCGGCGGCCACCCCCGTCCCCAGCGCCCCGACGATCAGCGCGTCCAGCTCGGCGGCCGACAGTTTGCGCTTGGTCCTGCTCTCCATCGGTCACATCACTTCGGCTCGTCGGGACGATCGGGGGCGTTCGGAGCGTACGGGGCGCCCGGTGCCGGGCTCGCGACGGGGCCCGGGGAACGGCGCGGGGCTGGCGGGCCGGGTCAGGCGACCGAGACGGTCCAGCTCGCCTCGTGCTTGCCGCCCGGGTCGAGCACGACGAGGTCGGTGCCGGAGTTGAACGCGTCGGGCGGGCAGGTCATCGGCTCGACGGCGAAGCCGCGGTGGCCGAAGCCGGTGCCCGTGCAGAACTGCACCCATGGCAGCACCGCGGCGTCCCAGGCGATCTGCACCCCGCCCCCGGCGCCGCGCAGCCGCACGCGGGTGAGGCCGTCGGGGCCGGCGGCCAGGCCGGTGAACGCCTCGTCCACGACCGTCCGCCCGACCGGGCGGGCGGTGCGGAAGTCGAACGGCGTGCCGCCGACGGGGGCGAGCGCCGTGGGGATCAGCACGTCGTCGGTCAGGAGGACCTGGTCGGCGGGAAGCTCCAGCTCCCAGCCCTCCTCGGCGCCGTCGTCGGCGATCAGCCAGGGGTGGGGGCCGCAGCCGTACGGGGCGGGGCGGTCGCCGGTGTTCTCGGCGGTGAGCGTCGTCGTCAGCCCGTGCGGGCCGAGCGCGTAGCGGACCTCGAGCGCCAGGCGGAAGGGGTAGCCGGGGGACGGCTCGATCGTGTGCGCCAGCCGGACGAACCCGTGGTCGTCCTCGACCGCCAGCAGCTCGACGGCCTCCCAGCCGGCGAACGCCACCAGGCCGTGCAGGGCGTGGCCCCGGTCGGGCTCGTTGACCGGCACGTCGAAGGGCTCGCCCTCGAAGGTGTAGCGCCCACCGGCGACGCGGTTGGGCCAGGGGGCGAGCAGGGTGCCGCTGTAGTGCGGGACGGGGCCCTCCTCGGGCCAGCTCGCCACGAGGTCGCGCCCGCGGTGCCTGAGCACCCGCAGGGCCGCGCCCATCTGGGTCACCTCGGCGTGGTACTCACCACCGTGAAGGATGTACTGAGGCACGGGGGAATCCTCTCTCGAAGCGCGGGCCCACGATTTCCGGGTGACACCAGGCCGGGTACGCCCTCCATCATCCCCGCCGCCGGCCGGTGATCAAAATCCGGCGGTCGTCCGCGCGGGCAAGTGGGAGCGCTCCCACAAAGCCAGAAGGTAGAGGCTTTCCGCCGGGGAGTCAACCGGCCCGCCGCGCCCCCGCCCGCCCGCGCTCCTCGCGCCCCGCGAAAGCCGGTCCTTCAGGGCGGCGGTCACGAGTGCCCGGTACGAGGGTCCCGGGTCACGAGAGGTCGCGGCGGCCCCGGGACCGCAGGATGTACGGGGGGTCCTCGACGCCGTCGCGCAGGCGCCCGAGCACCTCGGACGCCCGGTCGATCGCGGACGGCTCGTCGTCCTGGACGTCGATCGGCGGGAACCCCGACGCGATCTGCTCGACGTCGCCACCGGCCAGCCGGATCGGCAGGATCTGCGCGTTCTCCCCGAAGTAGTCCTGGTAGAACCTGGTCTCCCTCAGGACCCAGTTGTACCGGTTGGAGCGCACCTTCACGTGGTGGGAGACGAAGGCGACCAGCGCCCTCGCGTCCAGCAGCGCCTCCTGTAATCGCGGCGAGAAGTTGTGACCCATGTGCGAGCCGTCGATGTACACGTGGAGGCCCCTCTGCCGGAAGGCCTCCGCCCACTGCTCGGCGATCTCCCTGTCGCTGGAGTTGTAGGACAGGAACGCGTCGTACCGGTAGCACTTCGCGGCGGCGCGCCGGATGGCCTTGTGCAGCGGCCCGCGTTTGGCCGGCTCCAGCCCGTCCAGGGCCGCGGGATCGATGCGCAGGATCTTGACGGGGTTGGCCGTTATCTCGTACGTGCGTTCAGGAAGCACCACGACGTCGGGGATGTTCACCCAGACCAGCGGGAACGTCTCGCCGGACAGGTCCTGCCCGCCCGCGCGCACCTTCCCGGCCGCCAGGATGTACAGGCCCGGCTCGAAGACGCCGTCGCCGACCCGCTCGTCGTGGTCGAACTTCAGCCGCTGTGACTGCGGCCGCGTCGACAGCAGGCGGGTGTGCTCCAGCATCGACTCCAGCGCCTCCTGCCAGGACTCCTCGCCCCGCGCCAGCGGGCCGTTCTTCTCCACTCCCAGCAGGAAGTCGACGTTGTTGCTCACGTGTTCGAGCACGCGCGAGTTGATGAAACGGTCGATCCGGTTCCTGGCGAGGCCGTCGTCGCTCCTGGAGGACAGCCGGGAGTCGACCTCCTTCAGGCTGAAGGACAGCAGCGCGACGTCGCTGAGCGCCACCAGGTCGGCGGTACGGTTCCTGGCCAGCGTGAACGCCAGCTCGCCGACGATGTCGCCCTCGCCGTGCACGGCGAAGGGCTCCGAGGGGTTGCCCGGCCCCTCTCCCTCGGACTTGTACACCCCCACCTCGCCGCTGAGGATGATGAACATCGTGTCGCCCTTGTCGCCGTAGCGGCAGATGATGTCGTTGTAGCGGCGCTCGACGAGCTGGCCGAGCTGGACCACCTCGCGGAACTGCGACGGGTCCAGGTACACCAGGAACGGGTTCACCGTGGTCCTGCCGTCCGCGGTGGTGTACGACAGTTTCATCGGCGTGATCTTCCGCAGGCCGTTCAGCGCCACCGCGTCGGCGGTGTTGACCTGCAGAAGCCTCTTGATGAGGTGCAGGGCCCGCCAGCCGTTCCGCTCCGAGAGCGCCTGGTCGAGCTGGGCTCGGTCGTTGTCGAACGGGGCCGCCCAGCGGGACTCCCACGAGGGGCCCGACATGAGCAAGAGCGTCCTGCGGTGGCCGGACTTGTCGCGCAGGAACCGGGAGTCGTGGAACCGCAACCGGGACGCGTTCCCGGCCGACACGACGGCCTGGTGGAAGGCGTCGGACGCCACCACGCCGTTCTCGGTGGTGAGCTTGAGCATCCACCCCGCGGTGTTGATCGCCTCGCCGACGACCTGGATCCTGCCGTCGGCGCCCTCGATGTGCGTGACCCAGCCGTAGTGGGCGGTCACCCGCAGCGGGGACCCCTTCTCCCGGCTCCAGTCCAGGAGCCTGCCGACCATGTCGACGGCCCGCGGCTCCCACCGTTCCTGGCGGAAGACCAGATGGCCGCCGTCTCCCCCCGACGCCCACACCAGGCCGTCCGGGCCGGTCTCGCCGATGAACTCGGCGACGGTGCGGTTGATCTCCGACACCCGGGCCACCTGGACGGGTTCGCTGCTCGACGAATGCCCGACGATGTCACAGGAGACGATGGCGACCTGGTGACGCCGCGACCGCTCTTCGCTGCCCGTGGTCATGCCGTCCTCGTTCCTCGATCTGGCGGGACGTTCCCGGCGGCCCGGCGTCCGGCGGCCGTGGCATCGGCCTTCCGCGGATCGACGGGCTCCGTGGTCGCAGATCATATCGCCGTGCCCCCCGGGACATCGGCGCGCCGGGGCGGCGTTCCCGGCGTCCGACGGGGCGGCGTTCGCCGGTGGACGCCGGGGCGGCATGATGGTGTCCGCTCCACGACCACCGGATCCGACCAGGAAGCAGGACCCCTTGACCACCGCGCACCCTGTCCACGACGGGCCCGCCCGATGAGCGGGCGACCGGCGCCGCGCCACGACGGGATGGCCCGATGAGCGGGTCGCCGGCGCCGGGCCGTGACGGGACGGCCGGTTCCCTGGTGATCGCGTGCCGTGCCGTGCTGTTCGACTGCGACGGGGTGCTTGTGGACTCCGACCAGAGCGTGCGGCGGGCGTGGCGGCGGTGGGCCGAGATGTACGGGCTGCCGCCTGAGGAGGTGGCGGTCACCGTCCACGGGCGCAGGTCGGCCGACACCGTGCGCCTGCTCATCGCCGAGGATCGGCGCGCGGAGGCGCAGGAGGCGATCGACCGGTTCGAGCAGGAGGACGCCGGGTCGGTGCGGGGGATACGCGGCGCCCGCGCCCTGCTCACGGCCATGCCGCGCGACGCGTGGGCGGTGGTGACCTCGGGCGTGACGCCCCTGGCCCGTGCGCGCCTGGCCGCCGCGTCGCTGCCCGGGCCGCCGGTCCTGGTGGCGGCCGGCGACGTCGCCGACGGCAAGCCCGCCCCCGACGGCTACCTCAAAGCCTCGGCCCTGCTCGGCGTGGCCGCCGCGGAGACGGTGGTGCTGGAGGACAGCGGGGCCGGCGTGGCGGCGGGACGGGCCGCCGGCGCCGGGACGGTCGTCGGGGTCGGCGAGCGCGCCCTGGAGACCGGCGCCGACGTGGTCATCGACGACCTGCGCGGCCTCACCTGGACCGCCGGCCGGCTCACCCTCCCGCGCGAGCGCCTCCTGCGATCGGGCCGCTGACCGGCCAATCCGGGGTCCGGGTACGACCGGCCCGGCTCGCGACGAAGGCCGGCCTCACCGGTGGGGGCGGCGTGCGGGTCAGGTCAGGCGGCCGGTGGCGATCACGTCGCGGTACCACAGGGCGCTGTCCTTCAGCGTGCGCCTCTGGGTGGCGTAGTCGACGTGCACGATGCCGAACCGGGCGCCGTACCCCTCGGCCCACTCGAAGTTGTCCAGCAGCGACCACACGTGGTAGCCCTCCACCGGGACGCCCTCGGCGAGCGCGTCCGCGACGGCGGCCAGGTGGTCGCGCAGGTAGGCGATGCGCCCGCCGTCGGCGAACCTGCCGTCCGGGCCCGCCACGTCGGGGGCCGGCATGCCGTTCTCGGTGACCACGATCGGCACCGCCGGGTAGTCGCGCCGCAGCCGGACCAGGGTGTCGTACAGGCCCCTCGGGTAGATCTCCAGCCAGTCGAGCTGCGCCGTCGGGTGCACCAGCACCCGCGTGCCCTCGGCGCCGAGGAAGTGCGGGTTGTAGTACTGCACGCCGAGCACGTCCACGGGCTCGCTGATCACCTCCAGGTCCCCGTCGAGGATGTGCGCGGCCATGGGGCTGCGCTCGCCGATCCACGCCAGCGTGTCCTCGGGATAGGCGCCCTTGAAGATCGGGTCCAGGTAGAGGCGGTTCTCCAGCCCGTCCTGGTGCCACACCGCCGCGGCCGTACCGGGGGCGTCGTCGGCGGGGTAGGTGGGGTGCAGGTTGAGCGCCGGTCCGACGCGCCGCCCCGGGTGCCGTTCGTGCAGGACGCGCGAGGCCAGCCCGTGGGCGAGCAGCAGGTGGTGCAGGGCCACGAACGCCCGCGCGTCGTCGCGGACGCCGGGGGCGTGGACGCCCAGGCGGTACCCGCACTCGACCACGGTCTTCGGCTCGTTGACGGTCAGCCAGTCGCGGACGTCCAGCGCGTCGAACATGATCTCGGCGTAGTCGGCGAACCTGGCGGCGGTGTCCCGGTTCTCCCACCCGCCCTTGTCCTGCAGGGCCTGGGGGAGGTCCCAGTGGAACAGCGTCGCCATCGGCCGGATGCCGCGCTCGCGCAGCCCGTCGGTGAGGCGGCGGTAGAAGTCGAGCCCTCGCTGTTCCGGCCGCCCCGCGCCGTCCGGCTGGATCCGGGGCCAGGCGATCGAGAAGCGGTAGGAGCGCAGGCCGATCGACGCCATCACGTCGAGGTCCTCGCCGTACCGGTGGTAGTGGTCGGCGGCCACCGCGCCGGTGTCGCCGTCCTTGACGTTGCCGGGGACCGCCGCGAAGGTGTCCCAGACGGACGCGCCCCGGCCGTCCTCGCCGGTGGCGCCCTCGATCTGGTACGCGGACGTGGCCGCCCCCCAGACGAACCCGCCGGGGAAACGCTGATCGGGCACGATGATCTCCTTCGGAGTGGGCGGGCCGGGTCACGGCACGCCGCTGCCGGGCCCCCGCCGGTCAGGACGGGGGCCGGGCCGGTGGCGCCCAGGGGCGGCGGGTCAGGCCGAGCCGCGCTCGACCAGGTGGGTGTCCAATATGACGACGGGCTGCTCCAGGCGCTCGCCGTTGATGCGGGACACCAGCAGCTGCGCCATCTGGCGGCCCATGGCCTCGGTCGGCTGGTGCACGCTGGTCAGCGGCGGCGCGGTGTGCGCGGCGATGGACGAGTCGTCGAACCCGATCACCGCCACGTCGCGGGGGATGACCTTGCCCCGCTCGCGCAGCACCCGCATCGCGCCGATGGCCATCGGGTCGGAGGCGGTGAAGACGGCGTCCAGTCCCGGATGCAGGTCGAGCAGCCGCTCCATCGCGTCCGCCCCGGCGTTCTCGCTGAAGTCGCCGTACACCACCAGCTCGGGCATCCCGGTCGCCAGCAGCGCGTCGCGGTAGCCGGCGAGCCGGTCGACGCCCACGCCCATGTCCTGCGGGCCGGCGATGGTGGCGATGCGGCGCCTGCCCTTGGCCAGCAGGTACTTCACCGCCTGCCGGGCGCCGGCCCGGTTGTCCATGTCGACGTAGCTGAACGGCGTGAACCCGACGGGCCGGCCGCCGAGGACCGTCGGCACGCCCATCTCCTCCAGCCTGCCCGGCAGCGGGTCGCCGCCGTGCAGCGAGATCAGCAGGACCCCGTCGACGTGCTGACCGGTGAGGTACAGCTCCAGGCGCTCGTGCTCGTCGCGTGACTGCGCCATGGTGAGGATGAGCTGGAGCCCGGTCTCCGACAGCGACGAGCCGATGCCGCGGATGATGCCCGCGAAGAACGGCTCGTCGAAGATCCGCTGCTCCGACTCCGACACGACCAGCGCGATCGTGTCGGTGCGCCTGGTGACCAGGGTGCGCGCCGCCCGGTTGGGCACGTAGCCGAGCTCGTCGATCGCCTGGCGTACGGCCTCGCGCGCCTTGTCGCTCACCTTCGGCGAGCCGTTGATGACGCGCGAGACCGTGCCACGGCCGACGCCGGCGCGAGCGGCGACGGCCTCGAGGGTCGGTCGCGCTCCCGAGCGGCGGTCCCCGTTCATGAAAAGTGCCCCCTCCTGCGGTTGGCCTTATTCTGCCGGAGCGGAGAGACCACCTCGGCGGATTGTATCGGCGTACCAGAGGGCGCTGGCCTTGGGAGTCCGCAGTTGTGTGGCGTAGTCGACGTGGACGAGCCCGAAACGCTTGCCGTACCCCCACGCCCACTCGAAATTGTCCATCAGGGACCAGGCGAAGTATCCCTTCAGCGGGATCCCCGCCTCGATGGCGGTGTGGCAGGTGCGCAGGTGGGCGTCGATGTACGCCAGGCGCTCCTGGTCGTCGACGGCGCCGTCGGCGAGCACGTCGTCGAAGGCGGCGCCGTTCTCGGAGATGACCATCGGGATGCCCGGGTAGTCGCGGGCCACCCGCTGGAGCACCTCCAGCAGGCCGATGTCGTCGATCTCCCAGCCCATCGAGGTGACAGGGCGCCCGCCGTTGACGAAGGACACCTGCTCACTGCCCGGCCACGGCGACCCGGCGCCGGTCGGCGCGGCGGCGGCGGAGGCGGCCCCGCCGGGCTTGCCCGACACCGTGAAGCGGCTGTAGTAGTTGACCATCAGCGTGTCGAACGGGGTGGAGATCGTCTCCATGTCGCCGTCCTGGACGAAGTCGAAGTCGGCGACCTCGCTCAGGTCCGCGATGACGTCCTCGGGGTAGGAGCCCTTCATCAGCGCGTCCAGGAAGAACCGGTTCTGCAGGCCGTCGATGCGCCGGGCGGCGTCCAGGTCCGCCTCGTCCTGGGAGGCGGGGGTGATCGCGTACAGGTTGACCGACCCGCCGATCCGCGCGCCGGGGCCCTGGGCGCGCAGCGCCTGGACCGCCAGGCCGTGGGCCAGGTTGAGGTGGTGGGCGGCCCGGATCGAGGCGGCCGGGTCACGCCGTCCCGGCGCGTGCTCGCCGGAGGCGTAGCCGAGGAAGGCCGCGCACCACGGCTCGTTGACCGTCGTCCAGTTGCGGACGCGGTCGCCGAGCGCCTGGTGGACGCACGCGGCGAAGTCGGCGAAGCGCTTCGACGTGTCGCGTAGCGGCCAGCCGCCGAGATCCTCCAGGGGCTGGGGGAGGTCCCAGTGGTACAGCGTCAGCCAGGGCTCGATGTCGTGGTCGAGGAGTTCGTCGACCAGCCGCCGGTAGAAGTCCAGGCCCGCCTCGTTGACCGCGCCGGCGCCGTCCGGCTGGATCCTCGGCCAGGAGACCGAGAAGCGGTAGGCGGTCAGGCCGAGGTCGGCCATGACCGCCACGTCGTCGCGATAGCGGCGGTAGTGGTCGATGGCGACGTCGGCGGTCTCGCCGTTGAGGACGCGGCCGGGCTGGCGCACGAACGTGTCCCAGATGGAGGGCCCGCGCCCCTCGGCGCCGGTCGATCCCTCGATCTGGTAGGCCGACGTGGCCGCGCCCCAGACGAAGCCGGTCGGGAACACCAGGGCGGGGACGTCGGTCTCGGGTTGAGTCTCCTGCGTGGTCACGCTTTGACCGCACCTTCCATGAGTCCGCCGACGATTTGCCGGCCGAACGCGACGAAAACGACAATGAGCGGTAGGACGGATAGGGCTGTACCTGTGAAGATCAGGACGTAGTCCGTGGTGTGGGCCGCCGTGAGGAAGCTGATCGAGACCTGGACCGTGGGGTTCTCGGGCGTCAGGACGATCATGGGCCACATGAACTCGTTCCAGTTCAGCATGAAGGTCTGGAGCGCCAGCACGGCCATTCCCGGCCGTACGGCGGGCAGGATCACGTTCCACCAGATGCGCATGGTCGAGGCGCCGTCGACCCGGGCCGCCTCGACCAGTTCCTCGGGCACGGCCTGGTCGGTGTACTGCGTCATCATGAACACGCCGAAGCCGTTGAGCAGGTAGGGGAGGATCACCGCCTTGAGCGTGCCGACCCAGCCGAGGCTCACCATGAGCTGGTAGAGCGGGACGATGCCCATCTGCTGCAGCGGCACCATCATCGTGATCAGGATGGAGCCCAGCAGCAGGTTGCGGCCCCGGAACCGGAGCCGGGCGAACGCGAACCCCGCGAAGGTCGAGATGATCACCACGCTGATGGTCACGGTGGTGGTGACGATCAGCGAGTTCACCAGGCCCGTGACGAAGTGCGCGTCCTCGGTGTTGAGCACCCGCTGGACGTTCTCCCCGAGGTTGCCGCCGGGCAGCAGCGGCGGCGGCACCTCCACCGCGTCGGAGTTCGTCCGCGACGCGATGATCACCATCCAGTACAGCGGGAAGATCGACAGCAGGACCGTGATGCCGAGGGCGATCTTGGTCAGCGGCGTCGCGCGGAACGGGTCCCGCCTGCCGCGGTCCTTCGGCCTGCGCACCGGCGCCACCTGCGTGATCGTGGTCATCTGCTGCCCCCGATCCGGCGGACGAACGTGTAGTTGATGCCGACGCCGAGGAGGATGAGCAGGAACAGCAGCCAGGCGGCCGCCGCCGCGTAGCCGTAGTCGAAGTTCCTGAACCCCTGCTCGACGATGTACATCGCGATGGTCTGGAACTGGCCCGTGGTGCCGCCGTCCATGCGGTTGCTGGCGAACATCACCGGCTCGGCGAACAGTGTCAGGCCGCCGATGGTGGACACGAAGACGGTGAAGATGATCGTCGGGCGGATCATCGGCAGCGTGATGCTCCAGAACTGCTTGCGGGGCGAGGCCCCGTCGATCGACGCCGCTTCGTACAGGTCGCGGGGGATGGTCTGCATCCCCGCGAGGTAGATGATCGCGTTGTAGCCGGTCCACCGCCAGTCGACCATGGTGGCGATCGCCGTCCATGAGGACCACTTCGAGCTCTGCCAGTCGATGTTGTGGTCCACGCCGACGTGGCCGAGGAGCCAGTTGAACAGGCCGAAGTCGCGCCCGTACAACTGGGTGAACACGATGGCGACCGCGACGACCGAGGTGACCAGGGGCAGCAGCACGCCGAGGCGGAAGAACAGCCGCCCGCGCAACCGCTTGTTCAGCGCGTTGGCGAGCAGCAGGGCCAGGACGAGCTGCGGGACCGTGGCGAGCACGAAGATGCCGACGGTGTTGACCACCGCGTTCCAGAAGTCCGCGTCGGCCAGCAGCTTGGAGTAGTTCTCCAGGCCGGTGAACGTCGCGTCGCCGCCGGCCAGCCCGTAGTCCTGGAGCGAGACCCACAGGGTGAACACCAGGGGGAACAGGCCGAAGATCGCGAAGAGCACGAAGTACGGAGAGATCAGGAAATAGGGGGCCGCCTTGAGGTCGAGTTGCGACCAGAGACGGCTTGTGGGCCGCGAACGACGGCGGCCCGGCCGGTGTGGGGGTGGCGCCGGATCCGCCCGCTGGGTGTGGAGGTGGACGCTCATCGGATTTCCGGGGCGGGATCCCGGCCTGCGGCCACGGGAGGAAGCCCCATTCTCCTTCTTTCGTCGGTGGTCGGTGTCGTGCCGCCGCCTGGCGTTGACCAGGCCGGGCGGGGGCACGGTCCGGGGGGGTGCCGCCGGGCGCGGACGGTGGCGGTTCCCGCCTCCGTCCGCGCCCTACGGCAGGTCACCGGCTCGCCTGACGGTCGCGACGGCGGGCCGGTGACGGTCACGGACGATCAGCCCGCCGCCTTCTGGCCCGCCTCGACGAACTTCTGCCAGGCCTGGTCGTAGGGCACCGAACCCTGGTCCATGCCGGTCAGAACCTGCTCCACCTCACGCTTCACCTGCGCGTGCTTCTCGCCGAGGAAGGTCGGCTGGAGCGACTTGATGGACGGCCCGAAGATCTTGCCGATGGGCGCGTTGCCGAAGTACTCGTTGGTCGCGCTCTGCAGGTCGGGGTTGTCCTGCGCCGGGATGGTGCTGGGCAGGTTGCCGCCCTCCTTGAACGCCAGGAGCTGGGCCTCGGGGCTGGTCAGGTAGCTGGCCAGCTCGGCGGCCTCCTTCGGGTGCTTGCTCTGCTTGGGCACCGCGAGCCAGGAGCCGCCCCAGTTGCCGCCGCCGCCGGGCACCGTCGCGACGTCCCACTTGCCCTTGAACTTGTCGCCGGCCGTGCCCGACACCACGCCGAGCATCCAGCCCGGGCAGCCGAGGGTCGCGAACTGCGACTTGACGAAGCCGGTGTTCCACGGGTCGGTGAAGTTCTGCATCTTGGCGGTGAGACCGGCCTTGCTGATCTTCTCGGAGAAGTCGAACGCCGACTTGACCGCCGGGTTCTTGTCCACGATGAGCTGCTGGTTCTTGTCGAAGTAGGTGACGTTGCCGTTCTTGGCCGACTCCTGCGACAGCACCACGTTGTAGATCGTGTTGATGCTGTCGACGAACTTCGCGTCCTTGACCTTGGCCTGGAAGTCCTGGCCGGCCTTGACGAACGCGTCCCAGCCGCCGCCCCACAGCTTGGAGACCTCGTCGCGGTCGGTGGGCAGGCCCGCCTTCTTGAACAGGTCCGAGCGGTAGCAGATGCTCATGCCGCCGACGTCGGTGCCGAGGGCGAACAGCTTGCCCTCGGTGTTGATGCCGTTCTCCCACTTCCAGGCGGGGAAGTCCGACTGGCGGCTCTGCAGGCCGTACTGCCCGAGGTCGGTGAAGAACTGCGGGCGGGCCTTGGCCAGGCCCATGCCGCCCTCGTCGATGCCGACCACGTCACCGGCACCGGTGCCGGACTGGAGCCACTGCAGCATCTGGGGCCAATAGACGTTCTCGAAGCTGTCGGTCAAGTTGTTGTACTTGACCTGCACATTCGGATGATCGGCGTTCCATTTCTCAACGGCGGCCTTGTAGCCGAAGTTGGTGCCGCCGCCGAAGGTCTGCAGCGTAAGAGTGATCTTCTCGGCCGGCGCTGCCGACGAGGATGACGAACTTCCGGTGGAGCCGCTGGTGTCGCCGGACGAGCACGCGGCGGTGACGCCGAGCGCGGCGGTCATCACCGATGCGACCGCGAGCATCCTGCCACGGCGCATATTTTTGATCATTCCGGACCCCTCTCAGGTGGTTGCCCGATCGTTGGGAGGTGCATCGAGGGCCGGCCCCGACAGTCGGGCCCCGCGATGTGCTGGATCCCGCGAGTCGTGATCTCACGAGGGCCTCACCTCGTGAGCGATATTTGGGAGCGCTCCCACGAAGAGTCCCCGATAGGCAATGCTGGCGTCAATATGCCGAAACCTAACTGTTACTCCTGAGGCTGTTAGGAGCCCAAAACCCGATGTTGAGCGTGATAAGGGGCATAGCTACTCTTGGGAGCGCTCCCATCGCTCCAGGCGCAGTCGGGCGCAAATCATCCATGCGCCACGCGAGGCCACTAGATCGTCCAGGAGGTCTGAACACCCCGTGAATCAGGCGAAACCCCCACAAACGACGGCGCCGTACGGCCGGAGGAGTGGGGTCCCCGGCCGTACGGCACGTGTGGGGGTGAGGTCAGGCGGCGTAGCTGGGGTAGCCGTAGCCCGCGACCTGGGCGGTGGGACGGGTGCGGATCTCGACCCGGCCGTTGCCCGTGTTGCCCTCGACGGTCTGGATGGTGCCGTCGCCGTTGTCCTTGACGACGAAGCCGACGTGGCTGATGTCGCCGATCCTCTTGCCGCCGGTCCAGTCGAAGAAGACGACGGCGCCGGGCGCCGGCGTGGTGCCCCAGCGGCCCTGGGAGGCGAACCACTTGGCGTGCGCGACGGTGTAGGCGTCGGTTCCGACGGTGTCCTGCAGGCCGAGCTGGGTGCCGACCCAGGAGACGAACATGTCGCACCAGGCGGCGTCGGCGTAGTCGGTGATCTTCCCGCTGTCGCGGGCGACGGTCTCCCTGGCACGGGGGGAGCTCATGTACCAGGAGTGGAACTTGGTGCCGCCACCGGCGCTGTCCTCGGAGATGCCGACCTGTCCCTCGGCGAGGGTGAGGAGCTGCTGGGCGGAGACCTGGCGGTGGGAGCCGGCCTCGGCGCCGGCGATCTGGACGACCGCGTCGCTTGAAGAGGTGCCTGAGTGCATGGCGAGCGTCGTGCCCGTCACGGCCTGGGCGACGACGAGCCCGCCCATGGCGAAGGCCTTGAGCCGGTTCTTCGGGGTGTCCAGAAGCCGATGTATGAACATAGACAAGGGGAAACTCCTTCCAAGCCGCCTACCGGGTTAGCTGACGGGTTCGGGCGAGGAAGTGCGCCCTACGGGTGCGTGGGATAACGCCCCGATTCACCCCAAATGCGGTGGGTCCCCGGCTCCGCGAGAGAGCGCGGACTCGGCGGTGTGCGCATCGGCGGGAGAGGGATCTCCACAGAGGACCGATCTGCACCGTGGCAATCTCCGTGGTATGAGCAAGTCGCCTAGATAGGACTTCTCACCCAGGGAGTTCCACATAGAGTAATCCATAGGACAAACAGATGCAAACAGGACAAACTACCGGGCTGAAACGTGGCCCAGGACGGCAAACCGGGACTTGGCACATCCGCCGGGACCGGGGGCCGGCGCCGTTCGATCAGGGTTCCACCTGGCAGGACGCCGACACCAGTGATCGTTCCAGTTCCGCCAGTCCATTCAAGCGCCAATCGGGGCCACCCGGAAGCTTGTGACAAGTGTGACGACTGTGACAGCGCACCCCCACCCACACCACTGAGCCCCAACACACCAAAGTGACCCGAATATCTAACCACCCCCACCGATTAACCTAAAACACCACCTACACCGCCCTATCCACGTACCAAACTCCCTGTAAACCCCCATTTACAACCCCCATCCCACCCGCCCCCCCCCCCCCCCCCCCCCCCCCCCCCCGGGGGGGG
>NZ_JANZYP010000039.1:39275-89175 GCF_025506355.1 Sphaerisporangium corydalis | reverse complement strand
ACGGTGGGGCATGAGGGCCTCCGGCAGGTCGGTGTAGACGTCGCAATCCACACCGAACCCGAAGGCCCTCACCCATTACAAGAACATCAACGCCGTGTCCGCGTACTCAACCTCCGTGGTCAGTACAGCTAGGTGAGCGTGGATTCCGCGAAGCCGTATGGCGTCCTGATCGGACAGCATCTCGATACACTCGGCGATGCCTTCGGGGTCCATCCCGAACGGCGTGGCACCGCCGCCCATGGCCAGGGATGCCCCGCTGATCGGGATGTCGAGATTAACCCGGAGCAGCACGTCAGCAGACCGGTCCGCCGCGAACAGGCGCAGGATCTCGCTCGGGCTCTCGATGTGCAGCCTGGTCACGTCGGCGAACAGTTCGGCGTCCGTCTTGCCGGGACCGCCCAGCGCGATCGGCGAGTCGGGGAAGGTACTTGCGTACGTGTGGCAGCTCACCGCCTGACGCAACCTCGAAGCCGTCAACGTAGGGCGCGATGACTTCCAGCAGCTTCGAATCGGGAATGGCCTTCACGGCGTAGTAGAGCTCGATGTCCCCGAGGGCGGCCCGAACGGTGGCCATGTGGGCGTCAAGGTCGGCGAGGTCGTACACGTGCGCGGGCAGTTCTCCCGCATCGGCCAGCTCCAGGGCTAGTGCACGCATCGGCAGGGTGGCTGTCATCGCATCTCCGAGGGGGTCGTGTCTACGGTCGTTGGTCAGGCGAGCGGGAAACTGGTCTCAACCACTAGGTAATGAGCCGGCGTGACGGTGGTGATCACTTCCACGGCCTGGCCGGATGCCGTCTTGCCGAACGTGAACAGCCCCGAGCGTCCCGCACACCTCGCCTGGTCTCCGGGGACGCGATCCACATGCCGCGCGACGGCGCCGAGGTGCCGTTCCGCACCTCCTGGACCGCCGACGAACTGATGGCCACGACCTTCCCCGACATCAAATAGGCGGTCCCCGGCGTCATCGCCGAAGGGCTCAACTTGCTCGCCGGACCGCCCAAGGTCGGCAAGTCCTGGCTCTCGCTCGGCACTGCCATCGCCGTGGCCGCCAGCGGCAAGGCACTAGAAGCCATCGCGGTGGAACCCGGACCGGTGCTCTAACTCGCCCTGGAAGACACCCCCCGCCGCCTCCAGTCCCGCATGCGCAAGATCCTTCAAGGCGCATCCGAGCCGCGTGACCTGACCCTGGCACTTCTTGCCCGACGCTCCCGCAGGGAGGGGATGAGGCCATCGCGCGCTGGCTGGACCGCAACCCGGCGCCCGCATGGTGGTCATCGACGTGTTCGCCAAGGTACGCGGTATCTCCCCGCCGGTCTTGTCGGCCTACGACGCCGACTACGCCGCCATCAGCAGAGCCAAACGCCTGGCCGACACCTACGGCGTCGCCGTCGTCCTGGTCCACCACGTCCGCAAGATGGACTCAGACGACTTCCTGGCCGAAGTCTCCGGCACCAACGGCCTGGCCGGCGCCGCAGACGCCACGCTTGTGCTCAAACGCGCACGCGGAACCGCTGACGGCGTCCTGCACATCACCGGCCGCGACGTCGAGGAAGCCGAATACGCCATGGCCCTCCAACCCGACGTCGGCATCTGGTGCTTACTCGACGGCCCACCCGAAGCCCACACCCTGTCCGCCACCCGCGCGGCCATCATCCGCCACCTTCGCCAGCATCCAGGCATCCCGCCCAAGGTCATCGCCGAGGGCATCGGCGTGGCCTACGACAACGTCAAGAAGACCTGCCAGCGCATGGCCACCGACGGCCAGCTCCGCACCGACGCCGCCGGACGACACCGACTCTCGGAAACCCCGTCCCCCGAAGCGTCCCCCAAGTCCCCGCACCCGGCTTCACCAGCACAAACAGCACCACCCCCGAGGGACACCCACCGCTGTGGGGCGTCCCCGCTGTCCCCGCCAGCAAGGAGAACCAGAACACATGACCACCGTCTTGGCGCCGGACAGGGTCCGGCTGGACGACACACAGCTCTACAAGGTGGCCGACGTCATGCGGCTTCTCCGCATGAGCCGCACCGTCATCTACGAGCAGGTCCGCTCAGGACGCCTGCGCTCGGTCAAGCAGGGACGTGCCCGCCTGATCACCGCCGGAGCGATCCGCGACTACATCACCCTGCTAGAGAAGGAAGCCGAGGAAGCCGCCTGATGACCAAACGACGCAGCAGGGGAGACGGCGGGCTCCGCTGAGACGACAAGCGCCAACGCTGGATCGCCACCGCGAGTCTCGGCCACGCCCCGAACGGCAAGCGCATCATCAAACGGGGAAGCGGCAAGACCAAAACAGAGGCCAAGAACAAGCTCAAGAAAGTACTCAGAGACTACGAAGACGGCCTGGCCATCGCGCCGGCGGACTGCACCGTTGCTCATGCGGTGAATGACTGGCTGGCCTACGGCCTGAGTGGACGGGATAATGGGACGGTCACCTCCTGCACCATCCTGAGCCGGACACATGTCATTCCCGCCCTGGGAGTGAGGAAGCTCCGCGACCTGAGCGCGGAAGACGTGGACAAGTGGTTGGCCGACAAGGCGAAAACCCTCAGCACTCGGACCTTGAGGGGACTTCACTCTTGCCTGAACAGGGCTATCAAGTGCGCCATGGCTCGCGACAAGGTCAAGAGGAATGTCGTAGCGCTCTGCCCTGTCCCCGAGGGGCAGGGCGGCCGCCCCTCGAAGGCGCTCACGTTCGCTCAGGCCGAAGCCGTGCTCAAGGCTGCCGAAGGAAGCCGGATGCACGCCTATATCGTGCTTTCCCTGCTCACTGGGGCGCGTACGGAGGAGCTTAGAGCGCTGACGTGGGATCACACCGACTCGGAAGGGAAGCCGGACGCTGTTCCGCCCATTCCTCCACATGTGGCCGTCTGAAGGTCCGTTCGCACTGGCGGGGACACAAGACGCGGAAGTCTCGACGGACGCTGGCACTCCCGAAACGCTGCCTTGATGTCCTGGAACGCCAGCGCGTACAGCAGGACCGTGAGCGCGAAGCGGCAGGCGAACGATGGCGAGAACACGGGCTCGTGTTCGCCTCCAAGGTGGGAACTCCTCTTGACTTTCGGAACGCGATCAAGGAGGCGGAATGCGTGGAGGCGGCGGCGTGGACACCCCGAGAGCTACGGCACAGCTTCGTTTCGCTGCTATCCGATAACGGACTGCCCCTTGAGGAGGTTTCCAGACTGGTCGGTCATAGCAGCACGGCAGTGACCGAAGCCGTTTATCGGAAGCAAATCCGACCGGTCATACAAGGCGGAGCAGCTATGATGGATCGCATCTTCGAGTAAACCTCAAGAGAATGCGGAACAACAGTGCGTTACGCCCGGACCACAGTCTAGGATTGGACGCGAACATACGAACGAGCCGAAGCCCTGGATGGTTGGCGCCTCAGGGCTCGGCTTCGCACGAAAGGAGAGCCATGATGAACGAAGACCCTCTGCCGGACCCTCGATGTAAGCACTCCTACATGGAACACAGTACCCCAGACGCTAAATGCGTGTACAGGTACTTAGCGTTTCTGGGGGCTGTCATGTGGGCGGCTCTGCAGGAGCTGACTCGTCCTGAGACGGCCCCTGCTGTCGGGGTGACGTTCTCGTCATCGCTGCTCATCGCGGGAATCCAGTCGCTGACCCTGCCGCCGCTCGCCGCCTTAGCCGCGACATCCGTTGTCATCTACGGCCTCGCTCGCAGGGGTCAGTCACGCAGTTAGTCACTCAGGAAACGCAGAAGGCCGGTTCCAGTGATCGGAACCGGCTTCTAGCCTTGGTAGACAGTGTCGGGGTGACAGGATTTGAACCTGCGGCCTCTTCGTCCCGGACGAAGCGCGCTGGCTCCCATGCGCGCGAAGGGGCACGAGGTCAGGTGTTGTGGGGGCCGGGCAGGGACGGTGTCAGGGGGCGTGGGGTGAGCGTCTCGATGAGGCGGGGGGCCAGGGCCGCCGCCTGGGCGCGGATTTCCGGGATCGCGGTCGTCTCGTACAGGTTGCCCCGGAGCGTAGGGCCCAGGGTGAAGATCTTCGCGCTGGGCCGCCCGGCCGCGTCAAGGACGGCGCCGTGCGGGCCGGCGTCCAGGCCGAGACCCAGCCGGTCCGGCCGGGCCCGGCCGGTGGCCACGAGCCTGTCGAGGAAGGGGTCGAACGCGCCCCCGGCCCCCGGCCCGGTGGCGTTGACCAGCCAGCCGACGTCGATCTCCCTGGGCGCGTCCCCGTCGACGCGCACGCGCAGCCCGCCGGGGACCTCGGTGGCGCCGGCCACCCTGCCGCGGACCACGCGGAGCCGGCCGGCCGCCTGCAACTCGGCGACCCGGCCCGCCGTGGCCGGCGGGATGCGGTGCCGGTGGACCTCCCAGTAGCGGGCGGCCAGGCCGAGGAACCGCCGCTGGTCGGACGGGGTGAGCCGGGTCCACACGTCCTGGACCTGGGGCCGCAGGCCGTCCACGACGCCCGCCCAGTCGCCGCCGTTCTCCCGTACGGCGACCCGCACGGCGCGTAGGAGGGCGGCGAGCCCCAGCGGGCCGTCGGGGATCGCCACCGGGACCGGGGGTGGCACGGGGTTCGGGTGCCGCCTGGGCAGCAGCCCGTGCCGGGACACCGCGTACACCACCGTGCCGGGACAGGTCCTGGTCACGCTGACCGCGACGTCCACCATGGTCAGGCCGGTGCCCAGCACCAGGACGGGGGTACCGTCGCAGATCCGGGCCAGCGCCCCCGGCGCCCAGGGGTCGGCGACGTGGCGCGGGGTCCCGGCTTCCGGGAGCCCCGGCCAGGCGGCCGGGACACGGTCGCCCACGGCCAGCACGACGGCGTCGGCGTCGACGGTCCGGCCGTCCGACAGGTGCACGCGGGGCCCCGGGTCCATGGTCCGGCCGTCCGACAGGTGCACGCGGGAGCCCGGGTCGGTGGTCCGGCCGTCCGACAGGTGCACGCGGGGGCCCGGGTCCATGGTCGGGCCGTCCGACAGGTGCACGCGGGGGTCTGGGTCGGTGGTCAGGGCGCTCGCCGTGCCGGTGACCCGGCGCACCGTGCGGCCCGACCCGGCACGGCCTTCGGCGGCGTCCAGGACGTCGCGCAGGTACCGTCCGTAGGTCTCGCGCGGCAGGTAGGCGGAGTCGGTGACGTCCAGGCCCTGGGAGCGCGCCCACCTCACCAGGTGGCCGGGATCGTCCTCCAGCGCGCTCATCTTGCCGGCCCTGGTGTTGAGCAGGTGGTTCGGGTCGGTGGTGGAGTACGCCTGGCCGAGGCCGTGGCGTCCGTGCCGGTCGATCAGCACGACCTCCAGCGGCACGGCGCGCGCCCGCGCGTCGCGGAGGAGATGGATCGCGGCCAGGGCGCCGCTCGCTCCGCCACCGACGATGGCGACCACTGGAGTACCAGGCACTCCCCCAGTATAACCTACTATACCTGTAGGATATACCGGCAATACAACCCAAGCCCGCCGCCCCCCACGACCACCCACCCCGTCTCTTCACCGGATCCTGGACCCTCCCGCGACTCCCCCTATCCCCCTCACCAAAACCGTTGACCTCCACGCCCTTCGACGGAACCGTGGAGTCTCCTGCGACCGCCCGCCCCCGCCCGGCCCTACCCTGGAACCGTGGAGTCCCCCGCGCTGTCGCTCACCGAATGGGTGGTGCTCGGCCTGGTGGCCGAGGGTCCCGCTCATGGTTTCGCCCTCTCCCGGCTCACCACGGCCACCGGCCCCATCGGCGCGATCTGGCACGTCCCCCGGCCGCTGGTCTACCGCGCCCTGGCCCGCCTCGCCGATCTCGGGCTGGCCGAGCCGTCCGGCCGGGAACCCGGGCAGGGCGGGCCGCAGCGCAACCCCCTCGCCATCACCCCGGCAGGGCGCGCCGCCGTGGACGGCTGGCTGATGCGGCCGGTCGGGCACATCCGCGAGATCCGCACCGAACTGCTGGTCAAGCTGGCCCTGCTCGACCGGGCCGGCGTCAGCCCGCACCCGCTGCTCGACGCCCAGGCCGAGCGGCTCCAACCGATCGTCGCCAACCTGCGCGACCGCCGCGACCAGGCACGAGGCTTCGACCACACCGTGGCCTCCTGGCGCTACGAGAACGCCACCGCCGCCCTGCGCCTCATGGAGATCGCCCGCCGATGACACCGGTCCCGGCACACGACGGTCCCTCAGCCCCGGACGCCTGCCTCGACGTCCCCGCCGTGACCGCTGGAACCGCCGGAACCGCCGGAACCGGAGCCGGACTCGGTGGAATGCGGCCCGGCCCCCGCCGGCCCGGTGAGGCGGATGTCGGGCATAAGAAGAATCGCGGTCAGGGCGAGCAGCCCGCCGAGGCCGCCGATCCAGGCCAGCGTGGTGCCGATCCCCGCCGTCAGGGCCGTGGCCCCGCCGCGGGCCAGGTGGCCGGCGAAGAGCGACTGGCCGAGGGCCAGGCTGACCGCGCCCCCGAGTTGCTTGGTCAGCATGGAGCCGGCGGTGGCGGTGCCGATGTCCGCGCGGGGAACGCTGTTCTGGGCCACGACGCTGGCGCCGCCCATCGCGGGCCCGGTGCCCATTCCGATCAGTAGCAGGCAGAAGGCGATCACCAGCGGTGGGGTACGGGCGCTCAGGGTGAGGAAGGGGACGCTTCCGGCGACCACCAGCATGGCGCCGAGCCGGAGGGCGGGCCTCGGCCGTCCGGTGCGCACGAGGGCGACGACCGTGAGCCGGTTGCCCGCCACCATGCCGGCCAGCATCGGCAGGAGGAGCAGCCCGGAGGCTGTCGCGGTGTACCCGCGCGCCTGTTGCAGGTACAGGGGCAGGAAGACGCCGGCGGGCAGGGTGGCGGCCTGGAAGAAGAAACCGGCCGGGATGATCGCCGCGTAGGCGCGGTGCCCGAACAGGCGAAGCGGCACGATCGGCTCCGCCGCGCGCCGTTCCACCGCGACCAGGACGACAAGCAGGGCGCCGCCCGCCAGCAGGGGGACGCCCACCAGCGGATCGGCCCAGCCGCGCTCGGATTCCCCCTTGAGGCTGAGCCCCAGCAGAACCAGCGACAGCCCGGCGGTGAGCGACGCGATGCCCGCCAGGTCGACTCGCCCGGCGCCCGTGGTCTCGGGGCGGGTGCGGGGCAGCGCGGCCACCAGGACGGCGCCGGCGACCAGGCCGATGGGGAGGTTGAGCAGGAACGCCCACCGCCATCCGGCGTGGTCGGCGAGCACTCCGCCGACCGGCGGGCCGCCGATCAATCCGACGACGAGCATGCCGGCCAGGGCGCTTTGCATGCGCGCCATGCCGGCCATGCGGCCGGGTGGATACAGGTCGCGGACCACGGCCATGCCCACCGTGAGCAGCGCCCCCGCCCCCAGCCCCTGGAAGGCGCGGAAGACGATCAGGGCGGTGATGGACTGGGCGGCGCCACAGGCCAGCGATCCTGCCAGGAACACGCCCAGCCCGATCAGCATCGGGGCGCGACGGCCGTACAGGTCGGAGAACCGGCCGTACAACGGCACCGTGACGGTGGAGGTGAGCAGGTAGGCGGTGGTCACCCACACGTACCAGGTGCCGGTACCACCAAGCTGGGCGACGATGCGCGGCAGCGCGGTGCCCGTCACCGTGCCGTCCAGGATGCCGAGAAAGGCACAGCTCAGCACGGCGGCGGCGATCACGCCGCGCCGCGCGGTGGACGGCGGCTCATCAGAGGTGAAAGTCGTCATGCCTTCAACGCTACGGAGTGAGCACTCACTCCGTCAATATCGAGTGAGTGCTCACTCCGCTAGGATCGGGCCATGGACGCCCCCGGCTCCTCCTCGATGGCGAGGACCTCAATGCCGCGATGCGCTCGGCGACCTCCGGGTGTACGGCGGTGTCACGTTCGCAGGGCGAGGAGGGCGATGTCGTCGGAGTCGGCGGGGGCGGAGTCGCCGGGTGGCAGGGCGGACATGGCGCGGGCACACAGGGCGTCGGGGTCGCCCGCATGGCCGGTCAGCGCGTCGCACAGCAGGCCGAGGCGCTCGGCGATCGGCTGCCGGCGGGTCTCGACCAGGCCGTCGGTGTAGAACAGCAGCGCCGACCCGGGCGGCACGGTGAAACCCTGGGAGGTGTAGGTGAAGGTGGCGCCGACACCGAGCGCGAGACCGTGGTGGACGGGCAGCAGCCGCGCCTGGCCGGTCGCCGGGACGAGCACGGGGGGCAGGTGTCCCCCGTTGGCGAGTTCCAGCCGTCGCGTGGCCGGGTCGTAGATCCCGTAGCAGAGGGTGGTGAACTGGCGCTCGTCCCCGCTGTGCAGGAAAGCGTTGAGCCGGTCGAGCAGGGTGGCCGGGGGCATGCCCTCCAGGCCGTAGACGCGGACGGCGGTGCGCAACCGGCCCATCAGGGCGGCGGCCCGCACACCCCTGCCCATGACGTCGCCGATGGTCAGCCCGACCCGGCCGCCGGGCAGGACGAAGGCGTCGTACCAGTCGCCGCCCACCTGGTGTCCGGCCGCCCCGGCGACGTAACGGGCGGCCAGGGTGACGCCGTCCAGGACGGGCAGGGCCTGCGGCAGGAGGGACCGCTGCAGGTGCAGGGCGATGTGGTGCTCGCGGTCGTACCGCTCGGCGTTGGCCAGGGCGAGCGCGGTCCGGTCGAGGAGTTCACGCAGGTAGGGCCGTTCGTCGGGGTGGGAGGCGGCCGGAGTGGGCGCGACCAGCCGCACCACACCGACCGTACGCGCCACCCCGTTCGACCCGGGAAGAACGAGCGCCAACACAAGCTCACCCTCCCCCGGCACGCCGTCGCCGTCTTCGGGGCGGGCGGCGTCCGGAGGTTGTCCGAGGGTGGCGTACGGCGGGGTGGGGGATCGGCGCAGGACGGCGTGGGCGATGTCGGGCAGGCCGGGGGCGGTGGTGAGGTGGAGCGGGCGCTCCGGGGTCGAAGGGTCGAGCCGGTTGGCGCCCTGCTCAAAGGCGAGTCGTTCGGAGTCGGGGTGCGGCCAGACGGCGCAGCCGCCGGCGTACGCGGGCACGAGTTCGGCGCACAGGACCTCGGCGATGCGGACCGGGTCGAGGCCGGCGTTGAGCCGCAGGGTGAGGTCGGCCAGGGACTGGAGGCGGCCGGCGGCCTGGCGGCGCTGGCGGGCGGTGAGCAGGTGCGTGCGGACGCGGGCGCGCAACTCGGCGGCGGTGAAGGGTTTGATCAGGTAGTCGTCGGCGCCCGCGTCCAGGCCCTCGACGGTGGCCTCCTGCCCCGCCCGCGCCGACACCATGATCACCGGGATGTGCCGGGTGGCGTCGCCGGCACGCAACGCCTTGATCAGGGCGAACCCGTCGAGCCGCGGCATCATGGCGTCGGTCAGGACCAGCTCGGGGGTCACCTGGGCGATCACGTCGAGCGCGGCCCGGCCGTCGGGCACCGCCCGCACCCGCCAGTGCGGGGCCAGCAGGCGGGTCAGGTGGGCGCGCATGTCGGAGTTGTCGTCGACGATCAGCACCTCCGGCGCCGGCTCCTCAGGGCCCGGCACCACCGGCGGGGCCCACCCGAGCGCCTCCTGCACGAACGCCGTGGACCGATCACCGGAACTCCACCCATCCGCCACGGTCCCACCCCCGGGAGTCACGAGCTCACTTCCGGGGGCCACGATCTCAATCCCGGGGGCCACGATCTCAAATCCGGGGGCCACGATCTCAAATCCGGAAGGCACGGTCTCAGGGTCCGGGATGGCCGGGGTGGGGTGGAGGGATGGGTGGAAGGGGAGGAGGACGGTGAAGGTGCTGCCGGCGCCGAGGGTGCTGGTCACCTCGACGGCGCCGCCGTGCCGCCGGACCAGTTCGGCGACCAGCGACAACCCGATGCCGCTGCCCTCCTCGCTGCGGGACGGCGTGCCGCTCACCTGGTGGAAGCGGTCGAACAGGTGGGGCACCTCGGCCTCGGGGATCCCGGCGCCGGTGTCGCTGACGCTCACTCGTACGCGCTCGCCCTCGGCCCGGACGGACACGCGGACCTCGCCGTCGAAGGTGAACTTGAAGGCGTTGGACAGCAGGTTGAAAAGGATCTTCTCCCACATGTCCGGGTCGACCAGGACCGGACGGGGAAGCGGCGGGCAGTCGACGAGCAACCGCAGCCCGCCGCGTTCCAGTACGGGCCGGAACAGGCCGGCCAGCTCGGTGGTCAGCCGCGCCAGGTTGGTGGGCACGAGGTGGGGCCGCGTGGCGCCGGCGTCGGAACGGGAGAAGTCCAGCAGGGTGTTGACCAGCTTGAGCAGCCGCAGGGCGTTGCGCTGGATCATCTCGACGCGCTCGCGGTCCTCGGGTCGCAGCCCCAGCGGGTCGGCCAGAGTGTCCTCCAGCGGGCCCAGCATCAGGGTGAGCGGGGTACGGAACTCGTGGCTGACGTTGGCGAAGAACCTCGACTTGGCCTCGTCGAGGGCGGCGAGCTGCTCGGCGCGGCGGCGTTCGGCCTCGAAGGCGGTGGCGTTGGCGATCCCGGCGGCCACGTGTCCGGTGGCCAGCTGCAGGAAGGTGCGGTAGTCCTCGTCCAGGGGGCGGCCGCTGTTGAGGCCGATGACCAGCAGGCCCGCGGGCTGCTCGCCGGTGGCCCGGCCTATCGGCAGCACCATGGCCCTGCTGGCGGGGGCGAAGCCCGCCCGGGGCGCCGGCGCCACCTCGGCGACGCGCGGGGAGCCCACCTCCACGACCCCGCTCCTCGCCTCGCCCAGCGGCCAGAGGTGATCACCCTCGCCAGATACCGTCCCGCCCGGCGTGCCGTCCGGCAGGGTGACCGTCGGCGGGCTGAGTGGGCCGCCCGGTTCCAGGCCGGCGGTGCCGGCCAAAGTGGCCTCCTGGCCGTCGTCGCTGAGAAGGTACAGCAGCGCGAACGGCACGTCCGTGGCGTGGCGGGCGAAGACCTCGGCGGCGTGGGCGCACGCCTGGGCGGCCGAGGTGGCGGCCATGGTGCGCTCGCCGAGCTCTCGCAGGACCGCCAGGCCGCGCTCGCCCAGCACCCGTCCCGTGGTCTCGCTGACCACGCCGACCACCCCGCTGACCTGGCCGTCCTCGTCCCGGACCGGGCTGTAGGAGAAGGTGAAGTAGCACTCCTCTGGGAAGCCGGAACGCTGGAGGATGACCGGCAGGTCCTCGAAGTAGGTGGCCTCCCCGCTGCTCAGGACGTGCTCCAGCATCGGCCCCACCGTGTCCCAGGCCTCCCGCCAGCCCTCCTCGGCCGACTGGCCCAGCGCGTGGGGGTGCTTGCCGCCCAGGATGGGGACGAACGCGTCGTTGTACAGCTGGACCAGGTGCGGGCCCCAGTACACGAACATCGGGAAACGGGACGCCAGGCAGACGCTCAGCGAGCTGCGCAGGCTCTGCGGCCAGTCCTGCATCGGCCCCAGCGGGGTGGCCGGCCAGTCGTGCGCGAGCATCAGCGCGCCCATCGCGCCGCCGCCCGAGAGCGTCGCCTCGATACCCGACAGCGGTGGTCTGCGCATTGCTCCCTCTAATGTGACGTCCGGCGTTACATGCTGGGAGAAGTGTGTCCTACAGTCACCACTGCAAGGTAGGTCGGCCATGGGCGGCAGAGGGAGGTGATGGCGATGAGGGGACTGCGGCTGACGACGAGCCACATCGACGGCATCACGGTGCTGGCGGTCGGCGGGGACCTGGACGCGGTGACCAAGCCCGACCTCGCGGCCCGCCTGGCCGCGCACTTCACCGGCCCCGGCGCGAGCCTGATCCTCGACCTGTCGGGTGTGACGTTCCTCGACTCCAGCGGTCTCGGCCTCATCGCCGACTACCACGCCCGCGCCCGCGAGGCCGGCGGGATGCTCGCGGTGGCGGGGGCCGACCGGGCCCGCACCCGCGTGCTGTGGCTCACCGGCCTCGCCGACTGGCTCCCGGTCCACGACGACGTCGAGACCGCCCGCACGGCCATCGCCACGATCTCCCGCTGATCACCGCCGCGCGGGGTTCCATCACCGGCGGCAGTCGCCGCAGTGGACGTCACCGGGCGGTTCGCCGGTCGTGAGCCGCCCGAGCCAGTCGACCAGGTGGACGCCGCGGACCTCGAGGTCGTAGAACCTGTCGAACTCGAAGAGCCCGTGGGCCGCGCCGGGCGCCGTGTAGCTGTGCAGGGTCACTCCTGCGGCCTCGATCGCGGCCTCATTGGCGTCGATGACGGCCAGCAGGTCCGGTGGGTCCCCGGGCATCCATCTGGTCGCCTCCACGGCGGCGGCGGGGTCGAAGGCGTAGTCGAAGCGGGCCAGGACGAGGTCAGGAGCATGGCGGGCGGCCTGGACCCAGAACCGGGGGATGCCCCAGCCGCGGACGGTGAGCCCGTCGGTGGCCCAGGCGGGCGCGGCGTCATAGGCGCCCCACGCCCTGCCGAGGACCTTGGCGTTGAAGCCGGGGTCGCCGGGCCAGGCGCCGGACTGCGCGCCGAACACGGTGACCTTGGCGTGCGGGAGCCGGTCGGCGACCAGGCCGCCGTAGAGGGGGGCGGCGATCGACCCCGCGGTCTTGCCGATGACGACGACCTGTGCGGCGTCCGGATAGTGCGTGGCGAGGTGGGCGAGCGCCGCGGTGCCGTTGACGTACCCGCGGTGCTGGACGGTCAGCGTCGGTGAGTACGTCCGGGCGACGTCGCCGAGGTGCGCGTCGCCGGTGCAGGAGCTCACGTAGATGATCGAGTATCCGGCGAACGGGTTGCCGGCCCTGGTCAGGTCGAAGAATCCGGACCGCTGGTCGTACGGTCGCTGGCCGCCCTGGTCGTTCCAGTCGTAGAAGGCGTTCTCGCCCGGCTGGCCGGTGCTGGTGAAGGCGCACATCGTGGCGTCCCAGCAGACGCCTCCGCCGTTCAGGAACAGCACGACCCTGGCCGGATCGGCGCGCCGTTCCCAGAAGGAGAACGTGCCGCCGTCGGCGCACCGGCACTCGCCGCCCGGCACGATCTGTTCCCACGCGTGCGTCCCGGTTTCAACGCTCCCCAGTGGCGGGGCGGCGGCTCGCTCGCCGTCACCGCGGAAGGCGGACGCCGTGCCCGCGCCCACCAGCAGCACCGATACGGCGACGGCGGTGAGCCGCCATACGCGCGGCAGCCGCGGCCGCTCGTGGCCCGCCCACAGGAATGCCACGAGCGCGGCCGCGAGGACGGCGGCCCAGCGGTGGTGCGACGCCTCCCAGCCCGGGTCGGCGGGCGTGAGGAGCAGCGCCGCCGGATGCGGCAGGAACCAGGCGACTGCCGCGAGGAGCAGCAGGGCCGGCGCCGCGACGACGCCCGTGTTCCCGTCGGTGGTGCGCCGCTGCGCGACGGCGGCCAGGGCGAGGGCGGCGACCGGCAGGGTCGCCGCCTCCAGCGTCAACGCGGCGACGGGCAGGTGCGCGGCGGCCTCGTGATGGCCGGTCGTCCTCGCGAGGCCGAGGGTGAGCGCCCACCACAGCGCGACGGCCGGCCCTGCCACGGCGGCCCTGACCAGGTTGCGGGCCAGGCGCGGAACCGGCACCGCGGAGGTGCTGCGGGTGGCGGGGTCGTCGAGGAGGAACGCCGCGCCGAGCGCGACGCAGATCGCCGCGATGCGGGCCAGCGTGGTCAGGTGGGTGGCGGTCAGCCTCGCGCTCAGCGCCTCGGGCACCAGCAGGATGGCCGCCCCCAGGACCGCGCCGGCCGCCGCCGGCCGCCACGTGATGGCGCGCGCGGTGGACCGCAGCAGCGGTGACAGGATCCTGGTGTTCATCGGCAGGCCGTGCTCGCGGCGGGCGCGGGTACACCGAGGATCTCGGCGGCCCGCGCGGCGTTCGTGCCGGGCGCGGTCAGCGTGGCCCAGGACCGCTGGACGCGTGCGGCGACGCCGGCGTCCGGGCGGGCCAGCGCCTCCGTCGCCACGGCGAGTTCGGGGGCCGGTACGAAGACGGCGGGGAACAGCCGCGTCTCGTGGAACGAGACGCCACCCCGTTCGTCGCGCGCCTCTTCGGCGAGCAGGCGCAGCCCGGTACGGGCCAGCGGGCCGGCCTGCCCGGCGAGCCAGACGACGAGCACGCCCGCGCCCCCGCAGGCGGTGACGCCGTCACGTTCCCCGGCGCGCGCCCCGCCGGTCCGGCCGGTGACCAGCCGGTAGGCGACCTGCGCGGCGAGGTCGGCGGCGGCCGGGCCGTCACCCCACTGAGTGTCGACGCCGATCGCTCCGGGGGTGCCGGCGGCGGCGTCGTCGGCCCGCCAGGCGGCGAGCAGACGTGCCGGCCCGATGCCGCCGTCGAAGCCGAGGATCGCGAGGCGTTGCCGCACGGTCAGCCGCGCGGGCCTGGCCGTGGCGGGCACCTGGGCCACGACCGCCCGCACGACCGTGTCCCACGCGGGGATCCACCGGCTGAAATCGGCGAAGGCACAGTAGGTGACGTGCCCGAGCTCCCGGCAGGTCTCGTACCGGGACGGGTGGTGCGTGACCGAGGTCCGGGCCAGGGCGACGGCGCGATCCGGCGGGGACAGTTGTGCCGTGCCGCCCGCCATCGTGCAGGCCAGCGCCACCCCCCCGGCGACGGCCACCCGGGCGCCGCGGGCACCGGCGCGCAGCATGGCGGCCGTGGCCAGCAGGCCGGCCAGGCCGAGGAGGTACCCGAGGTGGGCCGCGACCGGGCGGGCGATCAGGGACACCGGCGCGGGCATCTGGAGGGCCGACCCGCCCTGCGGTGCCAGCCACAGGGCAGGCCGGCCGTGGGCGAGCGGTTCGAGTGCGACGAGGCCGGCGAGCAGGACGAGCAGCGCCAGGGGCGCGAGTACCGCCGACCGGCCGAGCCGGCCCAGCAGCACGCCGAGCGCGCCGAGCAGCAGGACGGCGGCCGGCCCGGTCGCGAGCTCGTACGGGTTCGGGCGGCCCGCCGCCGGGGCGCCGAGCGCGAGGACCGCCATGCGGGCGAGGACCAGGACGCCGCCGGCCACGGCGAGCGGGAGCAGGGCGAGCAGGTGCGCGAGGGTACGCGCGTGGTCCGGGAGGACGAGCACCTGGCTCAGGCCCGTGGTGGCGTCGCGCCGCGCCCGCAGCACGGCGAGGTTGCCGGCGATCAGCGCGGCGCCGCCGAGCAGGACCATCACGCCTGTCGTGCCGTCGCCGTCGAGGTCCTGCAAGACGGGGTAGCGGGTCGTCCCGATCACGAACCAGGCCGACACCCAGCCGCCGGCCAGCAGGAGGGCCGCGGCGGCCGTTACCGGGTGCCGGAGCATGCGTGCCGTCTCCGCCCGGGCCAGCGCCAGGACGGCCCGGAGCGGCGCGGCGGCGCCGGCCGCCGGCGTGCCGGGTGCTTCGGCCGGTGTCGCGGTCATGCGGCACGCCCCGCCGGGCCTGCGGCGATCAACATCAGGTACCCGTCCTCGATGCCCGGGTCGGCCAGCCGCGCGCCGAGCGGCGGGTCGCCGATGTTGTGGTAGTCGCCGTTGCCGGTGCGCCAGGCGGCGAGCGCGCCGTCCGCGCGGGCCGGGCCGGTCCACACCCGGCCACGCGCCACACCGGCCAGCGCCACCGGATCGCCTTCGAACCGGATCCGGCCCTGGTCCAGGACGATGACGTGCCGGCACACGCTGGCGACGTCCTCGGTCTGGTGGGTGGACAGCAGCACGGTGCGGCCCTCGCCGATGAGCGCGATGAGCTCGCGGAACCGCAGCCGCTGCTCGGGATCCAGGCCGACGGTGGGTTCGTCGAGGATCACCAGCGCCGGGTCGCCGAGCAGCGCCGCTGCCAGCCCGACGCGCTGGCGCATCCCCCCGGACAAGGCTTTGATCTTCTTGCCGCGCTGGTCGTCCAGACCGACCGCGTGCAGCACCCGGCGTACTTCGGCGTGCCGGCCGTCCACGATCTCCTTGAGTATCGCGATGTAGTCGACGAACTCGAACGCGGTGAAGTGCTGGTGGAAACCGGGGCTCTGCGGCAGGTACCCGAGGCGGCGCCGGATCGCCAGCCGCCCGGCGGCGCCACGCGGGTCCGCGCCGAGGACGCGCAGGTGCCCGGAGTCCGGCGGGATCGCGGTGGCCATGATGCGCAGCAGCGTGGTCTTGCCCGCGCCGTTCGGCCCGAGCAGCCCGGTGACCCCGTCGTCCAGCGCGAACGTCACGTCTTCCAAAGCCGTCGTGCGCCCGAACCGCAGCGACAGTCCCTCGGCCCGTAACGTCGTCACATCGTCCTCCTCGTGCTCGGGTCGGCGACGCGACCCAGGTGGTGGGTGGTGTCAAAGGCGCTCCGGGCCTTCCACAGGGCCAGCGCCGCGACGGCGGCACCGGCCGCGAGCCCGGCCTGGCCGGGCGCGGTGAACAGGACCGACTCACCGGTGGCGCGTTGCACGGTGGCCCCCAGCAGCGCCAGCCACCCGGACCCCACGGCGACGGGTGCCGTGACCGGGCCGAGCCGGGGCATCAGGGCCAGGCTCAGCAGGGTCAGCGCCAGCGACGGGGCGAGCCAGCCGAGCGCCACCGCGCCGGACTCCGGCACCGCGACGCTGGCCACTCCGGTCAGCGCCGTGGTCGCGGCCAGCACCGACGCGCAACGCAGCATCAGCAGGCGGAACGTGTGCAGGGGCGCGACGACGGCCAGTTCGTGGCTGGGGTCCACACGTGGGCCGAACGAGATCGCCACGCCGATCAGCGGGAGCAACGGGGCGATGGCGAGCAGCGGGATCGGTACCGTCATCGACCGGCCCAGGTGCGCGGCGCCCGTGGTGACCGCGAGGGTGAAGCCCACCGCGGCGAGCCACGACCTGCGCAGTCCCGGCGTGCAGGCCAGCAGCCGCGCGGTGTGCGCCGCCACACCCAGCCGTACCAGGAGCGCCTCGGCCGGCCCCGGCCGGGGGGCGTCAAGCTCGGCGTCCAGCCGCGCCCAACCGGCGTGGACCACCGCCGGGCCGAGGCACCGCGCCAGTCGCCGGCGGCAGTGCGGGCAGGTCCCGAGGTGCGCCTCGGCCGACCACAGCCACGGCGGCCGCGCCGCGCCGTCGGCGTAGGCCCGCAGGTCGTCGTCCGCGACGTGCCAGTCATCGGCGCTCATCGCCCACCTCCCAGGGTCGTCATGTCAGGTCCGCGCGCAGTTGCCGCCGGGCCCGCATCGCCCGGGTCTTGACGGTGCCCACCGGGATCCCCAGCAGGGATGCCGCCTCGCGCGTGCTCAGCCCGTCCAGCACCGTGGCCTGCATGACCGCGCGCAGGTCCGGGGACAGGCGGGCCAGCGCCCCGGCCAGGTCGCCGTGCTCCACGCCCAGCAGCAGTTCCTCCTCGGCCGAGGGTTCGGCACCCCAGCGGCGACCGGCCAGCAGCCGCAGCAGCCGGTCGCGGGCGCGCTGACCGCGGATCGTGTCGACCAGCCGCCGAAAGCCGATCCGCCACAGCCAGCCGGCGACGTCACCGCCCTCCCGGTACCTGGCCGAACCCCGCCATACCGCCAGGAACGTCTCTTGGACCGCGTCGTCCACCAGGGCGGCGTCCGGGCACCGGTACCGCAGCCGGACCGTCAGCCACGGCCCGTGGCGCCGGTACAGCGCCTCGAACGCGGAGCGGTCGCCGGCCGTGATCGCGGCCAGCAATTCCGCGTCGCTCTGCTCAGGTAAGGCGCTCACACCCCCTCATCGGATCGGGCCCGCGGAACGGTTCACGCTCCGGTGCGCGATCACCGTCCGCGTTCCAGGGGTCTGCGGGCGTTTGACCTGGAGTGCGCTCCAAGTTCTAGTCTCGTGCTCATGAACAGCGAAGACGCCCCTCACGGAACGTATATGAGCACCGCGCCCACCGAGAGCCGCAAGGACCGTTTCGACCACGGCATGGAGGTCCTCAGCCGCGTCGACGGGGAGGCCGGCCAGAAGGTCATCGACGCCCTGGCCGACATCTCCCCCGAGCTGGGTCACCAGGTCGTCGCCTGGGCCTTCGGCGACATCTACGACCGCCCCGGTCTGGTCCCCCGCGACCGGCAGCTGGTCACCCTCGGCATGCTCACCGCCCTCGGCGGTTGCGAGCCCCAGCTCGAGGTCCACGTCAACGCCGCCCTGAACGTCGGCCTCACCCCCGAAGAGATCGTCGAGGCGCTGCTGCACTCCGCGGTCTACTGCGGCATGCCGAAGGCGCTCAACGCCACCTTCGTCGCCAAGAAGGTCTTCGGCGAGCGCGGCCTGCTGCCCGTCGGCTGATCGCCTCCGGATCTCGGCCCGGTGGAGGTGGGGGCCGGTAGGGTTCGGGGGTGGGTGGGAGCGAGCGGGAGATGTTGCGCAGGACGTTCACCGAGGACGCCGAGCTGTACGACCAGGTCCGCCCGGGGTATCCGCCCGAGCTGTTCGCCGACCTGGACGAGCTGGCGGGGACCGGCGCGGGATGCCGGGTGCTGGAGATCGGCTGCGGGACGGGGCAGGCCACGGTGCCGCTGGCCGGGCGCGGGTGTTCGATCGTCGCGGTGGAGCTGGGCGCGGAGATGGCCGCCGTCGCCCGCCGCAATCTCCGGCGTTTCCCGCTGGCCGACGTCGTGACGTCGGCCTTCGAGGACTGGCCGCCGCCGGACCTGCCGTTCGACGTCGTGGTCTCGGCGACGGCGTTCCACTGGGTCGACCCGGCGGTGCGGCTGGTGAAGTCGGCCGCCGTGCTGCGCCCGGGCGGCGTCCTGGCGACGGTCGGCACCCATCACATCGCCGGCGGCACCGAGGACTTCTTCCCCGAGTCGCAGCGCTGCTACGAGCGGTTCGACCCGGCGACGCCGCCGGGGCTGCGGCTGCAGCCCTCGGCGGAGATCCCCTTCGACACCGCCGAACTGGAGGGGTCGGAGCTGTTCGGGCCGGCGGTCTTCCGCCGCTACGAGTGGGAGGAGTGGTACTCGTCCGCGCGGTACCTCCGCCTGCTGCGCACCTACTCCAACCATCGGGCGCTGCCGCGGGACGCGCTGGCCGGCCTGCTGGCCTGCCTCAAGTCCCTGATCGACGAGCGGTACGGCGGTCGTATCGCCAAGCGCTACATGACCGAACTGCGTGTGACGCCCAGGACGTGAAGCCCCGGCGCGAGGCGCTGGAGGGTCAGGTGGGCTGGAGGGGGACGCGGGCGGCGAGGAAGGTGAGGGTGCGGCGCAGGCGGAAGCCCAGGGACTCGTAGAGGCGGATGGCGCCGGTGTTCCCGGCCGCCGCGTGCATGAACGGCGTCTCTCCCCGGTCGCGGATCCCGGCGGCGACGGCGAGCACCAGCCGGGTCGCGAGCCCCTGGCCCCGGTACGCGTCGTCGGTGCAGACCGCGCTGATCTCGGTCCACCCCGGCGGGTGCAGCCGCTCGCCGGCCATCGCGACCAGCGCGCCGCCGCGCCGTACGCCGAGGTAGGTGCCCATCTCGATCGTGCGGGGCAGGAAGGGGCCGGGTCGGGTGCGTTCGACCAGGCCCAGCATCTCCGGCACGTCACCGGGGCCGAGGCGCACGGCCTCCTCGTACGGGCGGGAGGCCACGTCGTCGCCGACGAGCTGGACGCCGGGCAGCCGCATGACGATCTCCCATTCCTGGGGCGGCGGGGCTTTCACCCCGGCCAGCGGGACCAGGCCGCCGGGGCCGGCCAGCGCGGCGGCGGCGGCCCAGTCGCCCGGGTCCGGCCGCTCGGGCAGGGCGAGGAACGGAGACACGTCGGCCGGGTAGCGCAGCACGTTGCCGTGCCTTTCCGCCAGGTGGGCGTGCGGCCCGGTCAGCGACGCCCACGCGGGGTCGTTCAGCGGATGGGCCGCGCGCGCCTCCGGCTCACCGTGCCCGGTGTCCACGTACGCCTCCGTCATGGCACTCCTCCCAGATACCCCATATTCCTACATGAATAGTAGAGTAAATCATATCCCTTTTGTCGGTTTTTACCAGCACCCCCACGCCCAAGGCCCAGGCGCCGAAGCGCTCACGACCCGCCGTACGCCTGGAACGGCCGGTCGCACGCGAAAGGCGGAACGGGATGGAACGGAGTGGAACGCCCAAGGATATGTAGCTCTGAGCGTTCGACGGCCAAGTCAAGCGCTTCACCCCCTTCAGCCAGGAAGTGAATCCGTGAACTCACCGCACATGTCCACCGCGGGTCCGCCCGACAACCGGCCCCAGCACGCGTACGCGCCGGCCGGCGGGCCCGTGCACGCGAGTGGCCCGGTCCCCGTCCCGATGACGATCACCGCGGGGGTGCTGGGCATCGCGCTCAGCGCGCTGGCCGCCGTCGGCGTCCTGGTGATCCTGCTGATCCAGGGCAAGGAGGCACTGCGCCCGATCGTGAACGACGTCTTCGTCCAGGAGCTGGGCTTCATGCCCAAGGACTCCTCGTCGCTGATCGACGCCACGCTCACCGAGGGGTACAACACCCTGTGGCTGCGCGCCGTCGTCTCCGTCGTCTTCGGGATCATCACGCTGGCCTTCGCGCTGTGGACGCGCGGCGGACGCAACTGGGCGCGCGTCACGCTCATCATCTTCGTGCTGCTGGCCAGCGGCGTCTGGGTCCGTGACGTGACCGACGTCGGCCCGACGTCGGTGCTCGCGCTCGACGCGGTGGGGCTCGTCGCCGGCCTCGTGGGCCTCGTCCTGCTCTGGCTGCCGCCGAGCGGCCGGTACATCAAGGAGCGCAAGGCCCTCCGGCGCCGGCGCTGACCGCCGCAGTGACCCCCGCGGGCCGGGTCTCGTGCGCGACGGCGGCCCGGCCCGCGGGCCGTACGGAGAACCCCGCCAGGTCCCCGCTGTTCTTCCGCGCCCTCCTCAGTCCCTGACGGGCAGCCAGACGCGCATCGTGGCCGGGCCGCGGTTGCCCCAGCCGTGGTACGGGACCAGCCGCAACCGCGTCTCCTCCCCCGGCTCGGCCGCCGGGCGCGTACCGGTCGTGTACGGCCACGCGCCGCCCGGGGGCCGGCCGCGTACGGCCTCGACCTCGACCTCGACGGTCCCGCCGGCGTCGTGCTCGACCGGCGCGGCCGGGCCGACCTCGATCCCGTCCAGGTCCGCCTCGTCGCCGGGCGACTCGGCGCAGTACACGACGGGCCCGCGCTCGACGGCGGCGCAGCCGCGCAGCGCGTCCATCCGGGGGTCCGGCCGCGTCCAGCGGGGCGCCATCGGCAGGCCGAGCCGGATCTCGTCGCCGGGCCGCCAGTCCCGCTCCACGACGGCGTACCCGGGTTCCACCACCCGCTCGTCCACGCCGCCGGGGGACACCTGGCCGAGGGTCGAGCCGTGCGCCCAGTTCGGGATCCGCAGGGACAGCCGTGCCGGGCCGCCCCCCTCGGCGACGCGCACGGTCACCGCGCCCGAGCGCGGGTAGTCGGTCTCGACCCGCAGCAGCAGGCCACCGTGCCGGATCTCCCCCGAGGCGTAGTGGTGGATCTGAACGCCGCCCTGGTCGGTGGTCGCCAGGTAGGCGGGCAGCGAGGCGAGGGTGCGCGCGATGTTGTTCGGGCAGCACGAGACGGTGAACCACGGTGAGCGCAACCCGCCGTCCGCGCGGAGGTTGACCCCCTCGGGCGGCGGCGCCGGGACGCGCACGCGCAGCGGGTTGGCGTAGAAGAACGAGCGGCCGTCCGAGGCGGGCGAGGTGGCGAGCACGTTGTACATCGTGCGCTCGGCCAGGTCGGCGTACCGCACCCGGCCGGTGGCCAGCAGCAGCCGGTGCGCCAGCATGATCGAGCCGATGCCCGCGCAGGTCTCGGAGTAGGCGCGGTCGGGCGGCAGCTCGAAGTCCTCCCCGAACGCCTCGTCGATGAAGTGCGAGCCCATGCCGCCCGTCAGGTGGGTGCGCCGGGCGACCGTGCGCTCCCACTGGGCCTCGATCGCCGCGAGCAGCTCGTCGTCGCCGGTCTCGACGGCCACGTCCACCGCCCCGGAGGCGAGGTAGACCGCGCGCACGACGTGCCCGCGGAACACCTCCGCGCGCCGCACCGGCATGTCGTCCTGGAAGTAGGCCCGGCCGAAGGGGATGTCGTCCAGGGCGGGCGTCCCCCGGCGCTCGACGAACCTGCGGGCCATCTCCAGGTAGCGCTCGGTGCCGGTGGCCCGGTACAGCTCGACGAGCGCCATCTCCACCACCGGGTGGCCGCAGGTCTGCGTCGAGTGCATGAACCGGTCGCAGACGTGGTCGGCGGCCCTGCGCACGACCTCGGTGAACTCGTCCTCGCCGTGCGTGCGCAGGCGGGCGACGCCGGCCTGGATGAGGTGCCCGTAGCAGTAGAGCTCGTGCCCCCATTCCAGGTCGCTGTAGCGGTCGTCGTTCCACCGGGTGTTGAGGTAGCCGTCCTCCTTCTGCGCCCCGGCGACGGCCGAGGCCAGCTCGGGCAGGGCGGGGTGGCCGGCCCACGCCATGCCTTCGAGCAGCTTGTAGATCTCCGAGTCGCTGAACTCGCGGCCACGGCGGGGCAGGTCGCCGCGGAAGTTGCCGATCCACCCCTCCTTCTCCATCCACTCCTGGCAGTGGGCGATGATGACCTCGCCGTTGAGCGCGACCCTGTCCCCCCAGAACCCGGACGCCAGCCGTACCGCGTCGAGGCCGAGAGGGGTCAGCGCGCCCGAGGACGGCACGACGGGATTAACCACGCAAGGCTCCAGACATGAATCCGCGCACGTAGTGGCGCTGCAGGATGATGAAGAGGATCAGGCAGGGCACGGCCATCACCATGACGCCGGCCTGCAACATGCCGTAGTCGATGGCGCCGAAGGTGTTCTGGGTCATGCTGACCACGGCCACCGGCAGGGTGAAGCTGGCCCCGTCGTTGAGCAGGATGAGCGGTGCGAAGAAGTCGTTCCAGGAGGCCAGGAACGCGAACAGCCCGACGGTGACCAGCCCCGGCCGTACGGCGTGCAGCAGGATGCGGGTCAGGGCGCGGAAGGTGCCGCACCCGTCCACCAGCGCGGCCTCCTCCAGCTCGCGCGGGATCGCCTCGAAGGCGTTGCGCATCATGAACAGCGCGAACGGGAGCTGGAACATGACGAAGACCAGCGACAGCCCGACCAGGGAGTTCTGCAGGCCGATGTAGCCGAGCAGCACGTAGAGCGGGAGCAGGATGGTGGCGTAGGGCACCATCAGGATCGCCAGCGTGGTGAGGAACAGCAGGTTCTTGCCGGGGAAGTCGAACCGGGCGAAGGCGTAGCCGCCGAGCGCCGACACCGCGAGCGTGCCGGTCACGGTCATGACCGAGACCAGCAGGCTGTTGGTCAGGTACGTTCCGACGCCCTCGCCGAAGCGCGCCATCTCGACGTAGTCCCCCGGCTCGCGCAGCGAGGACCAGCCACTCCACACCAGTGGGAACAGGAACAACACGGCCAGAGCCGACATCGTGGTGTAGTACCTCACCGCTCCCTCTTCCGGAGTACCCGCATCTGGACGACGTTCAGCGCGACGAGCCCGGCCAGCAGCACGACCGAGCCGGCGGCGGCCCCGCCGAGGTCGAAGCGGAAGAACGCGTCGCGGTAGATGACCATGACCATCGAGACCGTGCTGTTGTCGGGGCCGCCGTTGGTGAAGATGAAGAACTGGTCGAAGGCGAGCAGCGACCCGGTGATGCTGAGGATCAGCATCAGCGCGATCGTCGGGCGCAGCAGCGGCATGGTGATCCTGGTGAAGATCTGCCACCGGTTGGCGCCGTCCGACCTGGCCGCCTCGTAGACCTCGACCGGGATCGCCTGGAGGCCGGTGAGCAGGATCAGCATGTTGAAGCCGGCGAACCGCCACAGCACCAGCGCGATCGTGGAGAACAGCGCCATGTCCGGGGTGCCGATCCACTTCACCGGCTCGTCGGTGATGCCGAGGGCCCGCAGGATCGGGTCGATCGGGCCGAAGTCGTTGTTCAGCATGCCGTAGAACAGCAGGGCCGCGGTGGCCAGCCCGACCGACCCCGGCAGGAAGAACGCCGTGCGGAAGAAGCCGACCCCCGGCCGCCGTTCCTGCACGAGCAGGGCCAGGCCGAGCGCGAACACCGACAGCAGGACCGTGATGATCACGGTGTACTTCAGCGTGAACAGCACGGAGTCGACGAACAGCGTGTTGTCGGCGATCTTGGCGTAGTTGGCGGGGGCGTTGAACCGGGCCTGGCCGAGCAGCGGCCACCGGTTCAGCGACATCCAGCCGACCAGGACCAGCGGCGCCACGAACAGCACGCCGACGATCAGCGCCGTCGGCGCCGCGTACAGCCAGCCCAGCGCGTTCCTGCCGCGCCACCAGGGCGGGGGTGCCGAGCGCACCCGCCGCCCGCCGATCCGGGTGAGTGTCACCGTCATTGCTGCAGCGACTTGTCGATCTCGGCGTTGAGCTGGGGCACCTTGGCGGCGTCGCCGAACACGGCCTCGCGCGCGAGGCGCAGCCACGGCCCCTGCGGGTCGTTGAAGGTCTGGCCGAAGCGCGCGGCGTACGGGGTCTGGCCCTTGCCGACCAGCGAGTTGATCAGGACCACCCTCGGGTCCTCGGAGGAGTACTTGTTGCTGGACAGGTCGGTCCTGGCGAGCACGTCCTTGTTCTTGGCCATGACCTCGACCTGCGCCTCGTCGGAGACGGTCCACGACAGGAAGTCCCACGCGGCGTCGGGCTGCTTGGAGGTCGCCGAGATGCCGACCGAGTCGCCGCCGACGAAGGTGGACTCGCCGCCGTCGGGCCCGGCGATCGGCGCGACCCCGATCTTCATGTCCTTGGGCATCAGGCCGAGGGTGGTGGACGGCATCGGCATGACGCCGATCTGCCCCTTGGGGAAGAACCCGGTCCAGGTCGGCCCCTGCTCCTCCTTGGTCGTCCCGCCGGTGACGCCCTTGTCGTACAGGTCGCGGTAGATCTTGAACACGTCCGTCATCGGCGGCCGGTCGTTCAGCGAGGTCGTGCCCTCGGCGTTCATGACCTGCGCGCCCGCGGCCCAGACCGAGGGCCAGAACGTGAAGACGTAGCAGCCGCCGCAGTTGCCGCCGAAGAAGGTGCCGCTGACCTTGCCGTCCTTGCCCAGCTTCTCGTCCACGGTGGTGGCCTGCCGGGCGAACTCCTTCAGCGTCGAGGGCCCCTTCTCGGGGTCGAGTCCCGCCTTCTCGTACAGGTCCTTGTTCCAGAACCAGACCGACAGGTCCAGGGTGTGCGGGATGGTGTACCGCCTGCCCTCCATCGTGCCCAGCTTCATGTGCGAGGGCGCCAGGGAGTCCTTGTACGGCAGGGCGTCGACGCGGTCGGTGATGTCGAGGAACAGTCCCTGCGAGGTGTAGTTGGGGACGAAGATGACGTCGGCGGCGAACACGTCGGGGAGCTGCTTGGCGCCCGCCGCCGCGGCGATGCGCGGCTGGTAGTTGTCGGTGGGGATGACGGTGAGCTTGACCTGGTTCCTGTGTCCCTTGTTGTAGGCGGCGACCAGCCGCTCGCTCTGCGCCTGGGTCGCGGCGCGGGTCCACATGGTGATCGTGGCCCCGCTCGCCGCGGGCCCGGCGGCCGTGCCGCCTCCGCCACAGGCTGTCAGCGTCAACGCGCCGAGCAGGGCGACGGCGACCGGCGTACGCGGATGCATGAGCTCTCCTTCCGGCGTCCCCCGCCACGCTTCGAAACAAAACTAAAAGGTTTTCGGAACATAAGAGAAACCTGGACATGTGTCAATGGCCTGGCGTAACTTGACTCCGACGCGGGCAGCCGTTTCCCACACGGCATGCCGCCTACTGAAAAGGGTTTTCACACATGGCAGGTCAGCGGTCGCGAGCGGTGACCATCAGCGACGTGGCCGCTCTCGCCGGCGTGTCGATCGCCACCGTGTCCAAGGCCCTGAACGGCAAGGACAACGTGCGCGCCGAGACCAGGCAGCGGGTGCTCAGGGTGGCCGAGGACCTCGGCTTCCAGCCCAACGCCCTGGCCAAGGGCCTGCTGTCCGGGCAGACCCGCACGGTCGGGCTCCTCACCAGCGACAGCGTGGGCAGGTTCGGCATCCCCGTGCTGCTGGGCGCCGAGGACGCGTTCGGCGCCGGCGAGATGGCGGTGATGCTGTGCGACGCGCGGGGCGACGCCATCCGGGAGCAGTACTACGTCCGCACGCTGCTGTCGCGGCGCGTCGACGGCCTCATCGTCGTCGGCGAGAGCACCGACGTCCGCCCGTCCATCAGCCGCGACCTGCCGATCCCGGTGGTCTACGCGTACGGGATGTCCGACGACCCGCGCGACGTGTCGTTCGTCCCCGACGACGTGGGCGGCGCGGGCCTGGCCGTCCGGCACCTGGTGGCCATGGGGCGGCGCAGGATCGCGCACGTCACCGGCCCCCCCGACTACAAGGCGGCCGCCGACCGGGCCGAGGGGGTGCGGCTGGCCCTGGCGGAGGCCGGGCTGGCCCAGGCGGGCGAGACGCTGAACGGCCCCTGGTCGCAGCGGTGGGGGCGGCACGCCGCCGAGATGGTGCTGATGGGCGAGCCGGACGTCGACGCGGTGTTCTGCGGGAGCGACCAGATCGCCGCCGGGTTCATCGAGGCGGCCCGCGAGCGTGGCCGCCGGGTGCCGGACGACATCGCGGTGGTGGGCTACGACAACTGGGAGGTGCTCTCCACCGAGATCCGCCCGGCCCTGACGACGGTGGACATGAACCTGGAGACGCTCGGCCGCACCGCCGCGCAGCACCTCTTCGCGGCGATCGACGGCAGGGCGACGCCCGGGGTGCATCGGATGCCCTGCCACCTGGTCATCCGCGACTCGACAGGCCCGAGCGCGATCTGACCCCGCCGGGCAGCGGGCCCGTACGGGGCGCCGGGGTCAGAAGCCCTTCGACCTGCGCAGCGCCGGCGGGCGGCCGTCGGGGTCGACGGCGAACCGGTACAGCGGCATGGCGAGCAGCTTGCGGGCGCGCGACAGCTCGGGGGCGGGGTGCGGGCGCAGCCGCCCCGGCGGGCGCGGCCCCCGGCGGCCTCCCGCGTGCCAGGCCTCGAGCCCGGCCGCGGCCGCGGCGAAGGCGTCGAACGCGGCGACCGGATCGCACAGCCGGTCCACCTCCGCGCCCTCGCCGGGCAGGTCCAGATGCTCGGCCGCGAGCGCCAGGCGCAGGTCACGGGCGAACCTCCCGGCGCCGTGCGGCGGGCGCGGGTCCTCCCGCTCGTCCAGGACGGCGCAGCTCAGCTCGGAGTCGTGGCTCCACGAGCGCAGGTTGACGTTGTCGGACCCGACCGAGGCCCACACGTCGTCGACCACGCACGCCTTGGCGTGGACGTACACGGGGGTGCCCTCGTGGTTCTCCAGGTCGTAGATCGCGACCCGGTCGCCGCCCGCCGACCGCAGCCTGTTCAGCGCCTCGACCCTGCCGATGAGGCTCGCGGGCCCGGCCAGCCAGCCGTCCTGGTCGGGCAGGCGCGGTACCACGATGACCATGCGCAGGTCCCGCTCGCGCCGCAGCGCCTCGGCGAACGGCTCGATCACGTCGGTGGACCACAGGTACTGGTCCTCCAGGTAGACCAGGGAACGGGCCCTGGCGAGCACCTTGCGGTAGGCGTGCGCGACGCTCCGCTCGCCGTCCGGCGCGAACGGGTAGCCGCCGTGCTTGGCGGGGTAGGTGCGCAGGATCTGCACGGCGTGCGTGCCCGCCACGGGGGGCGGCGGCGCCGGGTCGGGCAGCGGCGGGTTGTCGTCCATCTTGGCGAGGTGGTCGCGCAGCCACCTGATCGGGTCCCTGGTCTCGGGCGCGGGGTCCTGCCAGCGCTCGCGGAACACCTTCTCCACCTCGGCGACCGCCGGGCCCTTGACGCGCACCTGGATGTCGTGCCAGGGGGGCCTCGGCCCGTACGCGCCGGGCATCGGGCACGCCTGCGGATCGCCCAGGTGGTCGGCGTCGTCGCGCCGGCTGTGGCACAGGTCGATGCCGCCGACGAAGGCCACGTCGGCGGCGGGGTCCTCGTCGTGGCGCAGGATGACGAACTTCTGGTGGTGCGACCCGCCCAGCTTGGTCCGCGTGTCGAGGATCGCCTGGCCGCCCGCCTCCTCGATCTCCTGGCCGAGGTGGCGGTTCTCCGCCGAGCTGAAGCGCAGCCGGTCCAGGTGGGAACGCCAGATGAGCCCTCTGACCAGCGCCCCTCTGCCCGCCGCACCGGACATCACCTCGCCGATACCGGGCCCGCCTTCGGTGAGCCGCTCGTCGGGGTCGCCGCGCCAGTCGGCGAACAGCAGGAGGTCGTTCTCGTCCAGTTCGTCGATGCGGGCCCGTAGCTCGGCGAAGTACGTCGCGCCGTGGATGAGCGGCCGCACGTCGTTGCCCGTGGTCCAGGCGTCGAGCCGGGTCGCGGGGTTGTCTCGTTCCTCGTCGGTGAGGAACCACTCCTGGATCCGCATTCGCTTCCGGCTACCCGCCCAGGAGGGGATCAGTCCTCCTGGGCGGTCCGTTTCGTCCGATCTCACCCACGGCGTACCCGGATGGGCGCGGTCACGGCTTGCGGACGATGCCCGGCACCGTCGGGCGGGAGGCGAGCGGACAACGCCCCGCGCCGTCAGGCCAGGGGACCAGCGGACGGTGTCTCGCGCCGTCAGGCCAGGACCCGCAGCAGGCCCCGCTTCCGCGCGGCGGCGGGCTCGGGGAGCCGCTGCAGCTCCTTGCCCGCCTCGTCCAGCACCACCAGCGTGTTGTGGACGGCGCCGGCCACGCGGACGACCAGCCGGCCGTCGGCGAGGTAGCACGCCCCGATGAGCCGGCCCGTGACCGGGATCGGCACCTTCGCCCCGGTGACCACGTCGACGATCGACGGCGGGAAGGTGGCGGGCCAGGCGCCGTCGCCCAGCGAACCGCCCCGGGGGACGGTGTGGATGATGACCCTGCGCCCGTCGCGCGACAGGCCCTGCACGTGGTTGACGAGCTTGACGCCCTTGGCCCGCGCCGCCCTGCCGGTCGTGAGGTCGAGCCGGTGGACGGCGTCGGCGGTGCCCGCGTAGCCCGCCAGGTAGCGGCCGTCGCCCGACCAGGCGAGGTGGCAGACGCCGGCGGTCCGGCCGGCGGCGCGCCTGCCGGTGCCGTCGGCGTTCACGATGGTCACGACGTCGCCCTTGCCGACGAACGCGACCCGCTTCGCGTCGGGCGACCACGCCGGCGTGGCGCACGGGCCGCCGGGCGGGGTCGTGGCGATGGCCTTGGTCCTGCCCCCGGCCCTGACCACGAGCTTCCCGTTGATCGTGATCCACGCGAGCTTCCTGCCGTCGGGCGAGGCGGAGAACTGGTTGTTCCCCGGCGCCCGGCCGACCCGGGCGAACCCCGTGCCCGGCGCGTACCGGTCGACGCCGAACGCGTCGGCCTTGTACTCGAAGTAGACGGCCGCTCCGGTGAGCGGGCGCCGGGCGGTGACCGCCTGGTCGGCGCCGGCGGGAACGGACGGCGCCAGGGTGAGCGCGACGACGATCGCGGCACCGGCGGATAAGTGCAGTTTCACATGATCTCCCGTTGTGAGGGTGATCAGTTTGCTGCGTTCCAAGCGCGCCCGTCTCCCCATCACGAGGTTCGTTGGGCAATCTTCACCACCCGCCCGCCCTACGGCAGGTGCGGTTCCCTGGCCACCGCCCGGACGTACCCGAGCCGACGTGGTCCGAGCATCGGCCGCTCGTCTCACCGCACGCGCTCGCCGGGGACAGGATCTCTCGCCGGGCTTCTCCCCCGGCCCTGGTCCGTGCCCTGTCATCGGATGCTATCTTGTGATGAAAATCGTTATCGTTTCTTTTGAGGTGCTTCCGTGCGTCATCCCCTCCCGCCCGCTCTGGCGGGCCTCGCCCTTCTGGCCCTCACCTCCTGTGCGAGCCCCGCCGCGAACCCCGCCGCCGCGAGCGCGACCGGCTCCGCGCCGCCGGTCGGCGTGGTGGCCTCCACCGACGTGTACGGCGACATCGCCCGGCAGGTCGGCGGGGACCGGGTCGCGGTGACCTCCTTCGTCACCGACCCCGCCCAGGACCCGCACTCCTACGAGGCAGGCACCCGCGACCGGCTCGCGCTGTCCAAGGCCCGGGTGGTCATCGAGAACGGCGGCGGCTACGACGACTTCGTCGACACCCTGCTCAAGGCGGCCGGGAACGGTCCGGCCGTCCTGCTCAACGCCGTCACGATCTCCGGCAGGACCGCGCCGCCGGGAGAGGAGCTCAACGAGCACGTCTGGTACGACCTGCCCGCGATGGGCAGGCTCGCCGACCGGATCTCGGCCGCGCTCGGCACCGTCGACCCCGCCGGCGCCGCGACCTACGCCGCCGGCGCCAAGGCATTCCGGCTGAGGCTCCGGCCGCTGGTCGACCAGGAGGCCGCCCTCGCGCGGACCTCCGGCGGGGCGGCCGTGGCGGTCACCGAACCGGTCCCGCTGTACATGCTGCGGGCCGCCGGGCTGCGGAACGCCACCCCGCCCGCGTTCAGCGAGGCCGTCGAGGAGGGCGACGACGTCTCCCCGTCGGTCCTGCGCGAGACGCTGGCCCTGTTCGGCGGCGGCCGGGTCAAGGCCCTGGTGTACAACGAGCAGACCGCCGGACCCGAGACCGAGCAGGTCAGACGGGCCGCCACGGACGCCGGGGTCCCGGTGGTCCCGGTCACCGAGACGCTTCCCGCGGGCCAGGACTACATCGGGTGGATGACCGCCAACCTCGCCGCCCTGCGCACGGCCCTCGGCCGATGAGCGGCCGGGGCGGTGCCACCCCACCGGGCGACGGTAACGGGCGGGATCAGGGACACGCGCGTGTCACCGCACAGGCCGAGCTCAGCCTCCGGGGCGCCGCGCTGTCGTACGGCGACCGCACGCTCTGGCAGGGGCTGGACCTCGACCTGCGGCGCGGCGAGTTCGTCGCCGTGCTCGGTCCGAACGGGTCGGGCAAGACCAGCCTGCTGCGCGTGCTGCTCGGCGTGCGGCCGCTGTCGGCGGGCACGCTCCTGGTCCGGGGGCGGCCCCCGCGCCGGGGCAGCGACCTGATCGGGTACATCCCGCAGCACAAGGCCGCCGCCGCGCACACCCCGCTCCGCGCGCGCGACCTGGTCCGGCTGGGGATCGACGGCCACCGGTGGGGCCTGCCCACCGGCGGCGCGCGGGCCCGGCGGCGGACCGGGGAACTGCTGGCGGCGGTCGGGGCGGCGGGGTACGCCGACGCGCCGATCGGGCTGCTGTCGGGGGGCGAGCAGCAGCGGGTGCGCGTCGCCCAGGCCCTGGCGACCGGCCCGCGCGTCCTGCTCTGCGACGAACCGCTGCTGTCTTTGGACCCGCACCACCAGCGGGCCGTGTCCGCCCTCATCGACGGGCGGCGCCGGTCGCACGGCACGGCGGTGCTGTTCGTCACCCACGAGATCAACCCGATCCTGCACCTCACCGACCGCGTGCTCTACCTGGCCGGCGGCCGGTTCCGCATCGGGACCCCGGAGGAGGTCCTGACCTCCCCGGTGCTGTCGGAGCTGTACGGCAGCCCGGTCGAGGTGTTCCGTACGGGGGAACGGATCGTCGTGGCCGGCGCCCCGGAGCCACGAGAGCCGGGCGCACCGTCATGACGACCCTGGTGACCGGGGCGGCGGCGCCGCGAGCGGGAGTACCGTCGTGACCGGTCTGGTGGCGGCGAACGCCGGGGCCGATGTCTGGCACGAGCTGTTCGGGCGCGAGGACTACGGCGAGCTTCTCGCGCTGGTCGGCGACTCGCTCGTCGCCGGGGCGGTGCTCGGCGTCGTGGGCGGGCTCGTCAGCGTCTTCGTGATGATGCGCGACCTGGCGTTCGCGGTGCACGGCATCGCCGAGCTGTCGTTCGCGGGCGCCTCGGGCGCGCTGCTCGTCGGCGCGGACGTCGTCGCCGGATCGCTGGCCGGGTCGCTCGTCGCGGCCGTGCTGATCGGGGCGCTCGGCGTGGGCGCCCGCGACCGCAACTCGATCATCGGGGTCGTGATGCCGTTCGGGCTGGGCCTCGGGGTGCTGTTCCTGTCGCTGTACAAGGGGCGGGCCGCGAACAAGTTCGGGCTGCTGACCGGTCAGATCGTGGCGGTGGACACGCCGCGGATGACCTGGCTGATCGGGACGTGCGTGCTCGTGCTGGCCGCGCTCGCCGTGATGTGGCGCCCGCTGACGTTCGCCAGCCTGGACCCCGACGTCGCCGCCGCGCGCGGCGTGCCGGTGCGGGCGCTCTCCCCGGTCTTCACCGTCGTCCTCGGCCTGGCCGTCGCGGTGTCCATCCAGGTCGTCGGGGCACTGCTGGTGCTGTCACTGATCGTCACGCCCGCCGCGGCGGCGATGCGGGTGACCGCCGCCCCGCTCCTGGTGGCCTCGCTCAGTGTCGCCTTCGCCGTCGTGTCGGTCGTCGGCGGCATCCTGCTGGCCCTCGGGAGCAGCGTCCCGATCAGCCCATACGTCACGACGCTCTCCTTCACCATCTACCTGGCGTGCCGGGCGGCCGGCGCCATGCGGGCCCGCCGGGGCCGGGGGTCCGCCGCGCCGGCGAACGCCTGAGCCGGGAGACGCCCGCGACCGCCTGAGAGCGGGGGCACGGAAGGGATCGTGAAAAGTGTGTTAATCCCACGCGCCGATATGTCTCCCTTATGTGGCATTGCGAAAGGGTGGACCTTGTCACCGTCCGGGAGGATCTCGATGCTCAAGCGCACATTGCTGTTCGGCCGCAAGACCCGCGTCACCTTCGTGCTGCCCGTGGACCTGCCCTCGGGGGCCGTCAGCGTGGTGGGCGACTTCAACGACTGGATCCCCGGCCGCCACGAGCTGCGGCGCCGGCGCGACAGCACCCGCACGGTCTCGGTGATCCTCCCCCCGGGCGTCCACCGGTTCCGCTACCTCGCCACCGACGACGTCTGGTTCGACGACGAGATGGCCGACCAGATCGACCACCACGGCGGCCTGCTCAACCTGTGAGCCCTGTCACGGCCATCGGGTGATGACCGTGACAGGGCCCGCCGGGCCCTCGGCGGAGCAGGGCCGGGTCTTCAGTCGAGCACGGCCGTGACCGTTCCTGCGCCCACGGTCAGGCCGCCCTCGCGGACGGCGAAGCCCAGGCCGGGCTCCAGGGCGACCGCCTTGCCGAGCTCGACGACCACCTCGACGGTCTCGCCGGGCAGGGCGAGCTCCTCCTCGCGCAGGTCCACCCGCCCGGAGACGGCGGTGGTCCTGAGGTGAAACTGCGGCCGGTACCCGGTCGTGACGGCCGTGCTCCTGCCGCCCTCCTCCCGCGTCAGCAGGTAGACGCGGGCGGCGAAGCGGCGGTGGGCCGCCTGCCCACCGGGCGCGGCCAGCACCTGGCCCCGCCGCACCTGGTCGCGGCGGACGCCACGCAGCAGCAGCGCCGCGTTGTCCCCGGCCTCGCCGCGCTCCATCGTCCTGCCGAAGGTCTCGACGCCGGTGACCACCGCCGTGAACCCCTCGCCCAGCCCGACGGCCTGGACGGTGTCGCCGACGGCGACCGAGCCGCGCTCGATCGCCCCGGTGACGACGGTGCCGCGCCCGGTGACGGTCAGCACGTTCTCGACCGGCATCAGGAACGGCGCGCCGACGTAGCGGACCGGCACCGGGACGTGCTCGTCCACCGCCCGGAGCAGCGCCTCGATGGAGGCCACCCATTCGGGGTCGCCCTCCAGCGCGCGCAGCCCGGAGACCCGGACGACGGGCACGTCGTGGTAGCCGTGCGCGGCCAGCAGGTCGTGCAGTTCCAGCTCGACCAGGTCGGCCAGCTCGGGGTCGGCGCCGTCGGCCTTGTTCAGGGCGACGACGAGGTGCTCGACCCCGACCCGCCGCGCGAGCAGCGCGTGCTCCCGCGTCTGGGGCATGATCCCGTCCACGGCGGACACCACCAGGATGGCCCCGTCGAGCTGCGCCGCCCCCGTGATCATGTTCTTCACGTAGTCGGCGTGGCCCGGCATGTCGACGTGGGCGTAGTGGCGGGTGGCGGTCTCGTACTCGACGTGGGAGATGGTGATGGTGATCCCCCTCGCGGTCTCCTCGGGGGTCCGGTCGATCCGGTCGAACGGCACGTAGGTGGCGCCGCCCCGGTCGCTGAGGACCTTGGTGATCGCCGCGGTGAGCGTGGTCTTGCCGTGGTCGACGTGACCCATCGTGCCGATGTTGAGGTGCGGCTTGGTGCGCACGTAAGCCTGCTTGGGCATGTTCGTTGTTCCTTCGACGCCTCGCTGGGGGCGTGACCCGCGCGTTCAGCCGACCCTTTCCCGCGGGGTCACCGAGGACGTCCGGGAAAGGGTCAGCGCTCCGCGCCGTCGAGGGGCGCGGCGGCCGGGGTCAGGGCACGCGCCGGGACGCCCGCGGTGGCGGGCGTCGCGAACGGGGCGTACCGGAACATGCGCCCAATGATCAGGCCGGCCGCCGCCCCCGCGCAACGGGTTTTCCGTCACGCCCGGCGGCGGCCGGCCCGCCTCAGGCGTCCTGCGGGTACCAGCGCAGCTCGACGACGTTGCCGTCCGGGTCGCTCACGTAGATCGACCAGGCGTCGCCACGCGCGCCGTAGCGGCCCACCGGGCCCTCCAGCACGGTGAAGGCGCCCGACTCCACGACCTCCTGCCAGTCCAGCGGGTCGACGACCAGGCAGATGTGGTCCACGTTCGACTCGCCGCGGGGGCGGGCGAGCAGGTCGATGATCGTGTTCGGGCTGACCCGCACGGACGGGAACGACACCTTGCCCGCCCGCCACTCCTCGACCCGGACCGGTTCCAGGCCGAGGGGTCCGCAGTAGAACTCCAGTGCGCGCTCGACGTCCCGCACGTTGAGCACCAGGTGATCGAAATCCTTGACTCTCATGGGAGGTACCTCCAGGTCCGCTGGTTCATGGGGTGGTCCCTCCGTCCGCGCCGGAGGCCGGCGGGGCCGGTGGCCAGGGGATCCCGGCCAGGACGGGGAGCAGCGCCTCCTCCTCGTAGGCGAGGTGCTCCCCCAGTTCTTCCGACATTCTGTCCAGCTCGGCGCGGAAACGGCCGGGGTCGGCCGCGCCGATGCCGTCCAGCAGGGCGAGCAGCTCGTCCTGGAGGCGGGCGATCACGCGGTGCTCGTCGCCGAGCCGGGCGAGGACCCCGGCCAGGTGGGGGTGCCAGCGGGCGAGCGCGGGGAAGGTGTGCTCGTCCTCGCCGGTGTGGTGGAACCGCAGGGCCTCGCAGAACTCCAGGCAGTGCCGGCGGAGCTGGAGCCCGAGCCCCGGAGCCGGCGGCTCGCCGGGCCCGTCGTGGGCCGCGAGCGCGGCGAAATGGGCGTCGGCCTCGGCGCGCACCTGCCGCAGCTGCGAGCGCAGCCAGGTGTGGACCTCCAGGAGCTTGCCGGCCATGTCGGTGGCCTCTCCGGCGGCATCCGCCTCGGGCGCGGAACGCGACAGGACCACGACCGGCAGGGTCCTGGTGGTGCCGGCCTGATAGTCGGCGTATCCGGGCGCGGCGCGCACGACGTGCTCGAACAGCCGCTCGCGGTACTCGCCCTCGGCGGGCACCGCGTGCGCTTCGAACGCCTCGGTGCCGACCTCCACCCGCACCACGGGATGGGCCAGCAGGTTGTGGTACCAGGCGGGGTGGCGGGGGGCGCCGCCCGCGGACCCGACGACCAGCAGCAGGTCGCCGTCGCGGACGTAGCCGAGGGGGACGGTGTGCTCCTCCCCCGATCTCGCGCCGGTGGTGGTGAGCAGCAGGAGGTCACCGCCCTCGAAGGGGCCGCCGACCTTTCCGCCGTTGGCTCGGAACTCCTCGATGATCGGTTGGTTGAAGGATGCGGGCATACGTCGTCGAATCTCCAAGTAAGTGCGGGGACCACGGGTCGTGGATGGCGTTGACGCTCGCTGGACGCGGTGACCGCACGCGGTGCCCTCGGCCGGAGAACGGCATCGGCCGGTACGCGGAGCCGTGGACGCCCGCCTGAGACGCGGCGCGCGGCCGAGGACGGCAGGGCGCGCCGATGTCACATGGCGGTGCGGGGCACCGGGAAGGACGAGGGACGGCGTGCGGGGACGCTCAGGTCAGACGCGCAGCGCGGAGTATGAACTCATGGCATCGTCCTTCGGTGAATGGTGCCACCCACCCGCGGCCTGCCCACTGCTCTTTGGCCTGCGTCACGTGACACCGGACCCATTACAGCCATCCGGCCGCCGCCTGTCAACACCGGCGGGGGCCACCACCGGGAAGGCCCCGTGCCGGCGGAAAGCCCGTGAAGGCCGCTTACCCAATGAACGCCGGAAGGCCCCCATGGCACCGGAAAGCCGCCGGAAGACCCCCGTGACATGAGAAAGACGCCGCCCTCGGGCCGAGGCGCGGGGAATCAGCGCCAGGGCCCGAGCGGGACGTCGTGAATTACCGCGTCGGTGATTCGGTGCCGGTCAGCGCTTGAACACGTCCTTGACGTCCTGGACGGCGTCCTTCACCTTTTCCCCGGCCTGCTTGAACTTTCCGTCGGCCTCTTCGGCCTGGCCCTCGGCCACCATTCTGTCGTTGTCGGTGGCGTCCCCCACCCCCTGCTTGACCTTGCCCTTCAGCTCTTCGGCCTTGTTCTCGATCTTGTCGTCGGCGCCCATGGCCAAATCCTCCGCTTGGGGAACTCGCGTACGGGCCCCCACTGTCCGCAGACGGGAAAGGTAAACACCCGGAAACGGCCCGGGAATTGGGCGCGCGGTCGCGCGGGGGGGAAAAAGCGGCGTCCACCGGGGGGTCAGCCCTCTCTCGGCCCGGCATGCGTCGTACGGGTATTCTTCTGTTCTCCGGCCTCGATGACGAGCTCTTCGCTCCACAGTCGCCGCATCTCCGGGCACGTGCGCAGCAATTCGCCGAGCGGGCCCCGGCCGGCGACCCGGCTACGGTCGAGCACGATGACCTGGTCGGCCCGTTCGAGCGCCGCCTGCCGGTGGGACACCACCAGAAGCGTCCCCGGGCCGCCGCCGTCGCGCGCGGCGCCGGCGATGCGGTCCCACAGCAGCTTCTCGGTCTCGACGTCCAGCGCGGACGACAGGTCGTCGACGACGAGCAGGTCGGGGTGCCGGGCCAGCGCCCGCGCGGCGGTCGCCCGCTGGACCTGGCCACCGGACAGCCGCACGCCCCGGGGCCCGACGACGGTGTCCAGGCCCTCCGGCATCCCGGCCAGGTCGTCCTCGAACGCCGCCGACCACAGGGCGCGGTCGAGGTGGTCGCCGGGCCGGCCCATGAGCAGGTTCTCCCGCAGCGACTCGGAGAACAGCCGGGGCACCTGGCTCGCGTAGGCCACGCGGTCCGGCACCAGGAAGGTCCCCGGGTCCTCGACGTGGCGGCCGTTCCACGTGACCGTCCCGGCGTCCACCGGGACCAGGCCGAGCAGGGCGCGGACCAGGGTCGTCTTACCGGACCCGACGGCGCCGGTGACCACCGTGAACGACCCCCGGGTGATCCGCAGGTCCACCCCGCGCACGCCGCGTCCACCGTCGCCGAACCGGACGGTCAGCCCGCGCGCCTCCACGACCTCGAGGGTGTCGTCGCGCGCCGGTGGCGCGGTGGTCGGCGGTCGTTCGCGGCGGAACCAGACGCCGGTGTTCCACGACAGGTCGCCGGCGTCCTCGTGCGCGGCCATCAGCCTGCTGAGGCGCTCGGTGGCGACGGCCGCCTGCGGGAGGCGGTAGAGAATCACGCCGATGGTGCGCGGCAGCGCCGCCAGCCAGCTCACGTAGCTGGTGAACAGCGCGAGGTCGCCCACGGTGAAGTCGCCGCGCCGCATCGCGGGCGCGGCGAGCAGCAGGACCAGGCCGATGCTGATCTCGACGGTGGCGCCCGTCACGGTGTCCAGCATGTCGGTCGCCATCCGGTCCCTGACGGCGGCGTCGCGCCGCCTGCGGTTGTGCTCGCGCAGCCGCTCCAGCGTCGCGTCCTCCGCGCCAGCGGTCTTGATCGCCAGCACGGCGCCGAAGATCTCGCCGATGTAGGCCGTGACGGCCGCGCCGAGCGTCCGGGCGCGCAGGTGGAGCCGCCGGATCACCTCGCTCATCATCCGGTTCAGCACACCGATCGCGACCATCGGCAGCGCCAGCACCAGCGTGACGACGGGGTCGACCGACGCCATGATCACCAGGGCGGCGCCGCTGAAGAGCACCGCGCCGGCCAGCGGGACCGACTCGTCGGTGAACTCCACCAGGTCGCTCACGTCGTCACGCAGGCGCGCGACCGACTCCCCCGGCGTGTGCGGCAGCCGGGTCGCGGCGGGCCCGCGCGCGGTGAGGATCGAGCGGAGCGCGTTGGCCCGCAGCAGGGTCGCCGCGGCGTCCCACCAGTAGCCCCCGTAGAGGTACGCGACGGAGAGCGTCAGGCCGCGGACCAGTTCCACGCCGACGAAGGCCGCGCACAGCCACAGCGACTGGCCGAGGCTCGCGGCCTGGTGCCCGCTGATCTGGTCGAAGATCCGCTGCAGTACCAGCCCGCCGGCGAGCGGGATGACGCTGACCGGCATCCACAGCAGGCCGCCGATCAGGAAACGGCGCAGGTCGAAGCGGGCGAGGCGGATAGCGACCACCAGAACGGGCCTCATCGCCGCACCCCCGCCACATCCGGCAGGACGGGCCTCTTCCCCGCCACATCCGGCAGGACGGGCTTCATCGCCGCACCCCCGCCACGTCCAGCAGCCGGCCGAACCGGCTGAGCGGGTCGGCGGCGAGCTCCTCGCGCGGGCCGTACTCGACGATCCTGCCGTGGTCCACGACGGCGATCTTGTCGACCCGGGACAGGGAGGAGAGCCGGTGCGCGACGAGCACGCCCGTGCGGCCGGCGAGCAGCCGGTCGACGCTGCGCTCCACGCGCCGCTCGGTCGCCGGGTCGAGCCGGCTGGACGCCTCGTCCAGCACGACGAGCCCGGGGTCGGTGAGGAACGCCCGCGCGAACGCGAGAAGCTGCGCCTCGCCGGCCGACACGCCGCCGAGCTCGGAGTCGAGACCGCCGGGCAGGGCGGCCAGCCACTCGCCGAGCCCGACGTCGTCGAGGACGGCCCGCAGGCGGTCGTCGCCGGCGATCGGCCGGAAGAGCGTCAGGTTGTCCCGGACGCTGGCGGCGAACAGCTGCACGTCCTGCGTGACCGCGCACATCCGGCGGCGCGCCGACGCCGGGTCGACCTCGCGCAGGTCCAGCCCGCCGACCCGTACGGTACCCTCGGTCGGGTCGTACAGGCGCAGCACCATCCGGGCGATGGTCGTCTTGCCGCTTCCCGTGCGGCCCACCAGGCCGAGCGTCTCGCCCGGCGCCAGCGCGATCGTGACGTCCGACAGCACCCGCTCGCCGTCGTCGGCGTACGAGAAGCCCACCCCGTCGAGCCGCAGGCCGAGCGGCCCGGTGGCGGGCAGGGGGCGCGGGTCGGCGGGATCGGGCAGCGTGCGCCGCTCGGCGAGCATGCCGCCGATGCGGGCGACGCCGGCCAGGGCCGCCTGGTACTCCCTGAGCTGGTCGATCAGCCGCTCGAACGGTGTGCGCACCATCAGCGTGTACTGGAAGAGCAGGACGGCGGCGCCGACCGTGAGCGTCCCAGACTGGCGGGACCACGCGGCGAGGGCCAGCACGATGGCCGTGCCCGCCGCGAACGCCACGGTCGTGCCCCCGAGGAGGGCGGTGCCGAGGCGCCCGGCCCGGTAGTCCGCGTGGAACCACGCGGAACCGGCCCGGTAGAAACCGTTGACGGCGTGCTCGCCCGCGCCGTTGGCCCGGATGTCCTCCGCGCCGGCCAGCCGCTCCTCCAGGTTGCCGATCATCGCCGCGTGCGCCGCACGGGACCGGGCGGCGGACGGCACGGCCAGCCGCTGCGCGCGGGCCATGCCGTACCCGATCACCAGGCAGTAGGCCAGCAGGACGGCGCCGAGGCGCGGGTCGACGGTGAGGACGACGACCACGATGCCGGCCAGGAGCAGCAGGCCGGCCACCACGTCCATCAGGAAGGCGACGACGAACTCGGCGACGGCGACCACGTCGCCGTCCACCCGTTCGATCATCTCGCCGGGGGTGTGCCGGCCGTGGTAGGCCATGTCGAGGCCGAGCGCGTGCTCGGCGAGCATCTCGCGAAGGCGGTTCGTGCCGTCCCAGGCGAGCCGGCTCGCGAGCCAGGCCGTGAGCATCCGGGCGCCCTGACCGGCGACGGCGACCGCGAGGTAGCCGAGAGCGATCAGCACGAGCCGGTGGGTGCCGGCGCCGCCGATGGCGTCGTCGACGAAGCGGCGGGTGAGCTGCGGCGCCGCCAGCGGCAGCAGGGTCGACGCCGCGATGGCGGCGGCCAGCGCCGTCGCCGAGCGGCGTCCCGGGCGGAGGTGGCGCAGGACGGAGTACCGGTCGTGCCGGGTGAGGGTGGTCATCGGTCAGACCCTCCGCCGGACGTGCAGCAGGTACTCCTCGCGGCTGCGCGGATCGCCGCCGGTCCTCGGCCGGGCCGGGATCGGGCCCTGTACCGGCTCGTAGTGGTCGAGGGCGCATTCGAGCACGCCCTCGCCGTGGGTCAGCGCCCGCAGCCGCTGCCGCAGCGCGTGCGCCTGGGACGCGGGGATCCCGCCTTCCAGCGTGACGGTCGAACCCCGCGTCGTCGTGGCCCGGGGGACGGCGCGGAGCCGCGCCAGCACCGGCAGGACCTGGCCGAGGGTGCCGGCGGGGACCTCCAGGTGGAAGTGGTCGAAAGGCTCGCACACGACGGTGCCGGCCTGTTCCAGGGCGCTCATCAGGACCAGGGGGGTCAGCAGGCGGAAGTCCTTGGCGGTGCTCAGCGGGGAGATGTAGCCGGACTCCGTCATGGTGACCGTGCAGTCGACGACCTGCCATCCGTGCAGGCCCTGGCGCAGGGTGTCTCTTACGGTGTCCTCGATGGCCTTGCTGAACTCCTCCACCGCTTTGTACACATAAAGCGGGATCGAGCCGACTTTGAGGTCCAGCGTGAACCTGACGCCGGAGCCGGGGGCGGCCGGGTCCACGCGCAGCCCGACCGTGGCGTAGAACGGGTTGGCGTCCTTACCGAGGACGTCTCGTGCCACGCCGGTGCCGACCGGCCGTTCGACGCAGATCGTCGTCGTCTCGCGGAACTCGACCTCGATGCCGAAGTCGGCCGCCAGCGTCTCCTGGATGACCTCCTTCTGCACCTCGCCGTAAAGCGACACGAACAGCTCCTGGCGGGTGTCGTCCTGCCGCAGGTCGATCAGCGGATCCTGCTCGGCAAGCTGCGCGAGCGCGGCGTGCAACGCCCCCTTCTGCCCGGCCCGGCGAGCGACAACGGCCGTCTCCAACCCCGGCCCAGAAAACTCCCGCCCCACCCCCGACCCGAACGCAACGCCCCGGCCCACTCGCGACCCACCCGCCGCGCCCGCTCGTGCTTCTCCTCCCGGACCGCCCGCCCGGGTTCCGTCCACCTCGCCGCCCGTTCGTGCCGCTTCTCCCGGGCCGGGCTTCGGGGGCGTGGCGAGGTCTCTTGGGGTGCCGATGGGGTCGCCGATTCTCATGTCGGTGAGGCCCCAGAGTTTTCCGATCTCGCCGGCGGACAGCGACGTACGCGGGACCGCCGAGCCTCGGTCGAAGACGCTGATCGCGGTGACCTTCCGCTCGCCGTCCCCGTGGCATCGCAGCCGATCACGGGTCCGTACGGTTCCCGAGAACATGCGGACGTAGGCGATCTTCTCGCCGGCCGGGCCGCGTTCGACCTTGAACACGACGCCCGAGACGGGGCCGCCGGGGTCGCCCGCGGTCGCGGGCAGCAGTTCGGTGATGCCGGCGACCAGCGCGTCCACGCCCGCGCCGGTGATCGCCGAGCCGAAGAACACCGGATGCGCCACCGCCCGCCCGGTCTGCGCGGCGAGCGCGGCGCGGAGCCGCCGGTAGGGGACGGCCTTGTCGCCGTCGAGGTAGGCGGCCAGGATCGCGTCGTCGTCGCCGGCGAGCAGCTCGGCCAGCGCGGCGGTGAAGGTGTGGTCGTTCGGACCGTACGGCAGGAAGCCGGCGCCGGGGGTGCCGAGGTCGCGCGCCGATCCCATCGGGACGACGTCCGGGGTGAGCTTCTCGCGGATGCCGTTCAGCGTGAGCTCGTCCTGCGCGCCACCGCGGTCGATCTTGTTCACGAAGATGACGGTGGGGATACGCAGCCGCCGCAGCGCCCGCATCAGCACGCGCGTCTGCGCCTGCACCCCCTCGACGGCGGAGACCACCAGCACAGCGCCGTCGAGCACACTGAGAACCCGTTCCACCTCGGCGATGAAGTCCGGGTGGCCGGGCGTGTCGATCAGGTTGACCCTGGCGTCGCCGATGACGAACGACACGACCGCGGACTTGATCGTGATGCCGCGCTGCCGTTCGAGTTCCAGGGAATCGGTCTGGGTGCTGCCTTCGTCGACGCTGCCGATCTCGTCGATCACACCGGCGGCGAAGAGCAGCCGCTCGGTCAGGCTCGTCTTACCGGCGTCTACATGCGCCAGAATCCCCAAGTTCAGAGTAGTCACTAAGCGTCATGCCCTCTAGATAGATGGAAACCGTCATCTGGGTGGACACGTACGCTTGGCGCATTTCCTTCTCCTCGTTCGGTCGGCTCGTTCCCCGGGAGTACAACAGATCCCCCCGCCCAGAACAACCGATTTCTTGCCCCCGGACCAACCCCAACCCCCCGCTGACCTGGCGTTCGACCCTCCCCCAACTCAGCATGGACACCCCCACCGAAAGCCGCCGACACCACCCGGCCATGCACGACAAAGCTCGCCGTAACGCGAGCACCGTATGCCGCCGGAGCCGGTCGGTCAGAGGAAGGCGGTGATCTGGGTGGCGAACTCGTCGGGGGTGACGATGCGCAGGCCGAGCGCCTCGGCCTTGGCGCGTTTGGATCCCGCGTTGTCTCCGGCCACCAGCAGGCTGGTCCTGGCGGAGACGCTGGAGGACGCGCGTCCACCGGCGCGTTCGATGAGCTCGTTCATCTCATCGCGGGACAACGCCTGCAACGCGCCGGTCATCGAACCGGTGACGACGACGGACATACCGGCAAGGGGCAGACCCGAGCCGGCGCCCGCACCGGCAGCTCCCGACGCCGACAACCCGCCCGGCCCGCCTGCCTCGCCGACCCCGCTCACACCGCCCGGCCCGTTCGCATCGCCGCCGGACCCGCTCAAACCGCCCGGCCCGTTCACACCGTCCGCTCCGCTCACACCGTCGCCGGACCCGCCCACATCGCCGGATCCATTCGCACCACCCGATCCGCTCACACCGCCGGACCCGCTCACACCGCCCGGTCCGCTCGCTTCCCCCTGCCCGCCCGTGGGGGACGGGGTGGCGTGGCCGGGTTCGGTCATGTTGACGCCGGCGGTGACCAGTTTGTCGATGAGTTCGGCCAGTTCGACGAGTTCGGCCACCACCACGGGCGCCTTCTCCGGGCCGATGCCCTCCACCTGCTGGATGGCCTCGGCGTCGGCAGCGCGGATCGCCGCCATGGTGCCGAAGTGCCGGGCGATGCGGCGGCTCATGGAGCGGCCGGTGCCGCGCACGCCGAGCGCGCAGAACACCCGGCTCAGCGGCTGGGACTTGGCCCGCTCGAGCGCGGCGAGCAGGTTGTCGGTGCTCAGCTCGCCCATGCGCTCCAGGCCGAGCACCTGCTCGCGGGTGAGGAAGAACAGGTCGGCGAAGTCGGAGATCAGCCCGGTGTCGAGCATCTGCTGGACGCGGGTGTCGGCCAGGCCCTCGATGTCGAGCTGGCCTCGGCCCACCGCGTACCCGATGGACGCGATCGCCCGGCACGCGCGCCCGCGCACGCACCGCCACCGCTCCTGGGATGCGTCGATCGCGTCACCGCAGGACGGGCAGACGGCCGGGAACTCGATCGGCCGCTCGTCCCCGGTGCGCAGGTGGACCACCGGCGCCTGGACGCGCGGGATCACGTCTCCGGCCTTGTAGACGGTGACCGAGTCGCCGAGCAGCAGGCCGCGCCGGGTGATGTCGGCGACGTTGTGCAGGGTGGCGTACGTGACGGTGCTGCCGTCGAGCTCGACGGGCTCCAGCACGGCGCGCGGGGCGATGATCCCGGTGCGGCCGGTGTTCCACTCGACCGCCAGCAGTTTGGTGATCTTCTCGGTGGGAGGCAGCTTGTAGGCGATCGCCCAGCGCGGCGCCCGCGTGCCGAACCCCGCCTGTTCCTGGTCCTCGACGGAGTCGGCCTTGACCACGATGCCGTCGATCCCGAACGACAGCCCCGCCCGGGCCGAGGCGATCTGCTCGATGCGCTCCTGCACCCGCTCGAGGGTGTCGACCAGGACACCTTCGACCGGGGTCCCGGCGGTGGTCCGCCCGCCCTGGCCGGCGACCCATTCCATGATCTGGCTGTGCGGCCAGGCGCGCAGCCCCTCGGCGAGCTCGGAGGTGTCCTCGATCGGCATCGGCAGCGCCCCGTAGCCGAAGAACGTCAGCTCGCACACATACGGCCGGTCCTGGGCGCGGAGTGTGCCGGCGGCGGCGCTGCGCGGGTTGGCGAACGTCGTGCCGTCGTGGGCACGGCGTTTGGCGCACGCCTGCTCGAACTGGGCGGTGGTCATCATCACCTCGCCGCGCAGCTCCACCGTCACCGGGTCGGCCAGCCGGAGCGGAAGCCCGACGATCGTGCCGATGGCGTGGCTCACGTCCTCGCCCGCGCTGCCGTCGCCTCGGGTGACGAGCTGGGCCAGCCGCCCCTGGCGGTAGCGCGCGGAGATCGCCAGCCCGTCCAGCTTGGGCTCCACGCTCCAGGCGGTGACCGGGCGGCCGAGCCTGCGTTCCAGCCCGGCGGCCCAGTCGGCGAGCTGCCCGGCGCCGAACACGTTGTCCAGGCTGAGCATGGGCACGGTGTGCGGGACGTCACCGACCACCGCGCCGCCGGCGACCTTGCCCGTCGGCGAGGTGGGCAGCACCTGGTCCGGGTGGTCCTCCTCGTAGGCCGTGATGCCGCGGACCAGCCGGTCGTAGGCGTCGTCGTCCAGAGCGGAGGTGCCGTCGCGGTAGTAGGCGGCGGAGGCGTCCAGCGCGAGCTGGACCGCCTCGGCGTAGGCCTCCTGGCCGGCGAGCTGAGTGATCGGGGGCGCGTCGTTCATGCCTCCATCATGCCGTCCGCCACCGACATTTTCCGTCCCCGAAAAACCCGACTGAACTGCGCGAACACCCGTGAACGCCACACGCCGGGTCCCGGCCGGTCGTCAGTAATAGACGCACACGCTGGGCCGGTGGAGGTACCCCTCGTTCCAGTTGCCGTTGATGATGGGCCCAGGTGCTGAGACACCAGTGCCGGCGGCCCTTGCGGTCGTTGCCGTATGAGACGGTACGTGCTCATCGCAGGGCTCTGCGGACGCGAGAAGACCAGGTCATTCGCATCGGTTCGAGGTCGCGGTAAACCTCGGCGGTATGACACCATTTCCCGCGACCCGGAGCAGGTACGCCGCCTGCGCGCTGGATCGACTCGTTCACCTGACCGGAGACATTCGTATGACCGCATCTGCCGGGCCCGCACCGGCGAGCCGCGTGGAGTTGCACTGCCATCTCGATGGTTCGGTGCGGCCCGGCACCGTCGCCGATCTGGCCCGTGCCCAGGGCGTCGAGGTGACCGGGCCGGTCGACCGGCTGGTCACCGCGCCTCCCGACTGCGGGAGCCTCGCCCGTTTCCTCACCTACATCGACCTGCCGCTGCGGGTGCTGCAGACGCCGGACGCGCTGCGGCGGGCGGCGCGTGAACTCGTCGAGGACTGGCACGCCGACGGCGTGCGGTACGGGGAGACCCGTTTCGCCCCTCAGTTGCACGGCCGGTCCGGCATGACGCCGGACGAGGCGGTGCGCGCGGTCGCCGAAGGGCTCGCGGACGGACGCCGGGCCACGGGGGTGCGTACCGGGCTGCTGCTGTGCTGCCTGCGGCACCAGACCCCCGAGGAGAGCCTGTCGGTCGCCGAGACCGCGCTGCGCAACCGCGACGTGGTCGCCGGGCTCGACCTCGCCGGTGACGAACGGTACCCCGGCGCCGCGCACCGCGCGGCGTTCGACCTCGCGCACGCCGCGGGCCTGCCGTGCACGGTCCACGCCGGGGAGGCCTCCGGGCCGGAGAGCGTGTGGGAGGCGCTGGACGTCCTCGGCGCCCGGCGCGTCGGGCACGGCGTACGCTGCGCGGGCGACCGGGCGCTGCTCGACCGGCTCAGGCGCGACGACATCGCGCTGGAGATGTGCCCGACGAGCAACGTGCAGACCTCGGCCGTGCCGAGCATGGGCGAGCACCCGGCCGACCGGCTGCTCGCCTCGGGGCTGCGGGTCACCATCAGCACCGACACCCGCACCACCTCAGGCACCACCCTGGAGCGGGAGTTCGCCGCGCTGCGGGGACGGTTCGGCTGGACCGCCGAGACCGAGGCCCGCTGCCAGGACAACGCCGCGCGAGCCGCCTTCGGCGACCTTCCCCCGCCGGACTGACGGCGGGCCCGCCCGGCCGCGGAGACGCCCGATGCGCGGGCTCGCCCGGCTACGGGGATGCTCGATGCGCGGGCCCATCCGGCCGCGGAGACGCCCGGTGTGCGGGCGCCTCCGCGGCGGCGGTCAGCGTACGGCCCAGCGCTGCGCCCCGGTGCCGTTGCAGTCGTACAGCTGCACCAATGTCCCGTTGACGGTCCCGCTGGCCGCCACGTCGAGGCACTTGTTCGACCCGGCGCCCACGATCGTGCCGGCGGTGGTGAAGGTGAACCTCTGCGCCGTCGAGCCGTTGCAGGTCCAGATCTGGATCTTCGTGCCGTTGGCCGTGCCGTTCGCGTTCACGTCCAGGCAGCGATCACCGTACACGCGCAGCTCACCGGCCGAGGTGCGGGTCCAGCGCTGGTTGGTCCCGCCGTGGCAGTCCCAGATGTACACCTGCGCGCCGGGGGTCGTGCTGACGCCGGAGACGTCCAGGCAGCGGTTGGACTGCGGGTTGGCCAGCGAGACCGCGGTGCCGACCGGCGGCACCCCGACCGTGGTCAGGCTGCCGGGCACCGACTGCAACGCCGAGTACCAGCGCGCCGCCATCTTGTCGTAGCCGCCCGCGTTGGGGTGCAGGCCGTCGGCGAGGTCGGCGGTGGTCAGCGCGGAGTGCATGTCGACGAGGTGGGTCATCGATCCCTTCTGCGCGACGACGCCGGGGACGGCGGCGTTGAAGGTCTGGATCCGCGACTCGAACGCCGGGTCGGCGGCCGGGGTGACCTGCGCGACGAACAGCTCCACCGAAGGCGCGTTGGCGCGGATCTTGTCGATCAGCGCCGACAGGCGGGCCGGGGCGTTGGCGACGTCGTAGTTCTGTCCCATGTCGTTGGTGCCGATGTGCAGCAGGATCGTGCGCGGGGTGTAGGTCCGCAGCCAGTTGACGATGTTGGCGTCGAGCTGGTCGATCCGCCACCCCGAGTGGCCCTCGTGGTCGTGGTCGCCCAGCGCGGCCGGGCCGTTGAACCCCGACCCGACGAAGTCGACGGTGTACCCTCCCGACGCCATCCGCTGCCACAGGTTGATGCGGTAGCCGCCGGGCACGTTGAACCCGTCGGTGATGGAGTCGCCGAGCGGCATCACCCGCACTCCGCCGTTCGACTCCGCCTGTGCCGGCACCGCCGTCGCCACCGCCATACCGGCCGCCAGGGCGAACCCCAGCCCGGCGGCGCACAGCCGCCTGAGATTCCATCGCATAGCTGGTCCTTTCGTCCGCGCCCTCCCGAGCGGCGATCCGGCAGGCCGCCATGGCGCGCGAACGAACTGCCGCAACAGGGAGAGGTGCGCTGTTCAGGGGGGTGGAAAGGTCCGCTGTGCGTGCCGGCGTCGCGGTCCCAGCGCACCGAGACCGGATCTGGCCGACCAGAACGATCACAGTGCGACAAAGGCAATGAAAGATGAACATCCCTGGCGTGTCAACGTTGTCATTCGATCATGTCAGGCGGGCGCGTGACCGGTCTGGGCGAGGGTGATACCGCCGGTCGGGGCACCCCGTCACGCCCGGCGGGTCACGGACGGGGGGTGGCCGATCATCTGGACGTCGAGGGTGGTCGATCGCCATATGGCCGGATATCTGCGGCGAACGGACCTTCCGGGTCGTTCGCCGCGATCACCAAGGGCGGCCCCGTCCACGACGGCGACCGCGAGCACGCGTACGGTCAGCCGCCCGGCGGCGCGTGGTCCAGGACGGTGAGGCGGGGGTCGAGCAGGCGGTGCAGACGGTAGGCGATCGGGCGGAACCCCCGGTGCGGCCAGAACACCGACGACGCGGGATTGGCGGCGCGCCAGTCCGTGACGCACACCGGGAACCCCTGGCGAGCGGCGGCGGCCAGGGCGTGCTCGGCCAGCCGGCGGCCCACGCCGGTGCCGCGCGCGTGCTTCGCGGTCGCGGCCAGGATCAGCTCGACCGATCCGCGCGGCGCCAGCAGCGTGGCCTCGTCCGGCGGGACGGGACGCATCACGCAGAAGCCGTCGACGCCCTGCCCGCTCTCGGACACCCAGTACGAGACGGCCGGATCGTTCAGCAGTTCCAGGTGGCCGGGGCGCAGGTTGTCGCGCATCGGGCCGTCGATGTAGGCGAAGACCGGGGGCGCGGCGTGCGCGTCGAAGATCAGGCCGAGGATGGGCTCCAGGGCGTCGATGTCCCCGGGCCCGGCCCGGCGTACTCCCGGCGGCGGCCCATCCGACGACGGCCCGGAGGCGGGCGGCCCGAGCGGCGAAGGACCGAGCGGCGACAGACCGGCTGATGACAGACCGGCTGATGACAGACCGGCTGATGACAGACCGGCCGACGACGGAGCGGCCGATGACGTAGCGAGAGGTGGCCCGGCGGGTGGGGGCGGGGCGGGTGGAGTGGTCGTCAGGGCGTGGATCTGCTCGTGGGCGAAGCCGAGTGTGAGCCACGGCGCCAGGTCGGCGGCCGGAGTGACCACGTAGTGGTGCGGGCGCGCGTCGGCGAGCCATGACCCGGACAGGTCCGCGTACAGCCGGCCCAGCGCGGCGAACCCGGACGACGCGGCGTAGGCGGCGTGCTCAGGGCCGGTCCAGCGGTGCCGCCCGCGCACCCCGTCACCGGGCTCGGCCAGCAGGTACGCGGCGACCGCTCCGCCCTCGTACGCGACCTGCCCGCGGGCCCCGGCCCGCCAGGCCCGCTCCAGCACGGCACGGCACTCGCCCGGTTCGGTGTAGCGCCCGTCCAGCGCGGGCTCCAGACCGAGGTCACGCAGGTGCCGCGCCGCGAGCAGCTCGGCGGCCCCGCCGATGTGGTCGGGCGTGAACGGCTCGGTCCTCGTCAAACCGGTGAAGCTTCTGGCGCGCGTGCCGGCTCCGTGCGGACGAAGCGGTCGGCGACTCGTGAGGACGTTCTCGCGACCACCGGAATCAGTATCCAGCTGTACTCGATCCCGGCGGTCAGCCAGCTCAGCCCGCCCGTGAGCGACCAGAACGCGGCGCTCGCCACCAGCATCACCGCCACGATGCGCATCTGGCGGACGTCGGCGCCGGGCCGGGTGACGCCGCTGCGGACCGCGACGGACAGCAGGGCCGCCTGGCAGAGCAGCAGCACCGCCTCCGACCCGGCGAACAGGGTCACCGACAGCGGGTTGCGGGCCGCCTCACCGATCAGCGAGGTCGTGTACGGGAGCAGGACCACGAAGATCAGCAGCGGGATGTGGATGATCAGCATCGGGCTGGTCATCCGGGTGATCTGGTCGAGCAGCCGGTGGTGCTGGCGCCAGGCCGTCCACAGCATCAGGAACGCGATCACGAAGGCCAGGAAGATGTCGCCGTTGGCGCCCAGGAAGTGCCACAGCTCGCGCGCCATGACCATCCGGTCGGTGCCGTCGACGCCATCGCCCTTCTCCGGCCTCGGGATCTCGATGACGAGCAGGGTCATGGCGATGGCGAAGACCGCGTCGGAGAACATCCCGACCCGCTCGTGGCTCAGCCCCGGCGGCACCGGGGCCGTCGCGGGCGGATCGCTCTCGGACACGTGTCTCCAATGCAAGGACGCGGCCGGCCGGCCCCGGAAAACTTCCGCCCATCCTGGCACATACGCTCCTACGCGACAGGCCGGGCCGGGCACGCGCACGTCGCCGCCGGGATCCCGGTCTCCCCGGACGGCGCGCGGCCCGGTGCCGGGGGGTTCCCGGTGGCGGGCCCCGCGGGCCGGGGCGGCAGCCCGACGACACCCCGGAGAAGTT
>NZ_JANZYP010000039.1:0-39265 GCF_025506355.1 Sphaerisporangium corydalis | reverse complement strand
CCCGCCCCCCCCGGGCGGGCGCGGGCCGGGGGGGGGGGGGGGGCGGGGGGGGGCCCCCCGCGGCCGGGGGCGTCAGCTCGACGACACCGAGAAGCTGTTGGTGCGGAAGTCCATGCCGCCGCTTGACGAGGTGATCTCGTACCCGAACTGGACGTCGCCCAGGGTCACGTCACCGAACCACCCGTTGGTCCTGAGCCAGGTCAGCACCGCCTTGATGTCGACGGTCCCGGAGCTGGTGTTGCCCTGCCGGACGAACGAGAACACCTGGTTGGAGCCGTTGGAGCCTCGGTAGACGTCCCATGAGTGGCCGCCGACCGAGGTGCTCGTCTGCCGCGACCCTAGCGGGCCCACCGGCCCGAACTTGTTCATCCAGAGCATGATCTCGTAGGTGTGCCCGTCGCACCAGATGTCGTACGCCGTCGTGTACGCGCCGCCGCCGGGCACCGTCACGTTGAAGCTGCTGCGCGCGCTGCCGAGCGCGCTGATCCGCCGGTTCACGTTGCGGGTGGCGTTGGGGTAGGACTTCACCCCGCCGGTGTTGGGGTGGTTCGCCCAGACGCCCCAGTTGCTGTAGGAGTTCGCCCAGATCGTCTGCGGGCCCGCGCCACCGCCCCAGATGTTGTTGTAGAGGGTGTAGCCGCCGTTGGTCCAGGTGCCCCACTGGTCCGTCGAGGACCAGACGGCCGCGTGGGCCGGGGTGGCGAGCAACCCGACGAGCATCACGAGCATGGACGCCGGAACGAACAGGCGTAGCGTCTTACGCATGATCTTCCTCTCCGCTGTTGTCCTGCCGGCGGCCGGTGCCCGCCTCGCCGCGTCGCCGTCGAACGTCGATGTCGAAGCGCTTCGACGGCGTTTCGAGTAGATCGGGACCGGTTCCGCCGTGGAGTGGGGTCAACGTAGGTTCGCCCGCCGCCGGAGGCAACGGCCCCCGGCGGGCGGTTCCATCGCCCCAGGTCGGGCTGGCGGCGGCGTCGCGCGCTCGTGAAACTTCCAGCCCAGGCGGGGACGAGGCGGCACGCCGCATCTCGCGTGACGGCCACCAGCTCGCCCGTCCGAGCAATGTCATGGCCGAGGGCAGGATCAGCACGCGGATCACGAAGGCGTCCAGCAGCACGGCGGTCGCGAGGGCGAACCCGATCTGCTTCAACTCGGCCAGGTGGAGGAACACGAAGGCGGTGAACACCGTGACCATCACGAAGGCGGCGCTGGTCACCACGCCCGCCGTCGCCGTGAGGCCCTCCACCACGGCCTGCCGGGCGGGGACCCCGCGCAGCGCCGCCTCCCTGATCCTGCTGACCACGAACACCTGGTAGTCCATCGACAGCCCGAAGAGGATGACCAGGAGGAACAGCGGCACCCGTGAACCGATCCCGCCGGTGGCGCTCGCGTCGAACCCGAACAGGGTGGTCGCGAGGCCGTGCTGGAAGAACACGACCAGCAGGCCGAACGCGGCGGCCACCGACAGCAGGTTCAGCGCGACGCCGAGCAGGCCGAGGACCACCGACCGGAACACGACCACCGTCATCACGAAGGTGAGCAGGAGCAGGAACCCGACGACCAGCGGCAGCTTCTCGTCCTGGTTGGCGAGGTAGTCGGCGTCGCGGGCGACGTCGCCGGTCACGGCCACCTCCGCCCCCGGCACCCTGCCGGCCGTGGCGGGCACGAGGTCCCTGCGGATGCGCGTCAGCGACTCCGCGGCCTCGGGCGAACTGAGCCGGTACGGGACCCGCAGCTCCAGAACGCTGATCCGCCCGTCGGCCGAGGTCTGGACCACCGGCCGGAAGTTCGCGGCGAACAGCGGGTCGCCCCCGGCGCGGCGCCCGAGGTCCCGCAGGGCCAAGGCCACCTGCCCGGCCCTGGCCGGATCGGACCGGACGACCACCTGGTGCCGGGTCCGCATGTCGGGGAAGGCGCCGGTCAGCCGGTCCCAGGCGCTCACCTCCTGGATCTGGCGCGAGTGGCTGTCCCTGTTGAGCACCCTCAGTCGCATGCCCAGCGCGGGAAGCGCGAGCGCGCCCATGAGGAGCAGCGCGACGCACAGCGTGATCACCGGGTGCCTGCTCGCGGGCCGCAACAGGACGCTCCACGCCCTGCCGGACCCGGGCCGCCCCGCCCTCGCCCATCGCCGCGTCCTGGCCTGCCCGCCCTGGCGTCCGGCCCTGCGTTCGGACCGCTGGCCGATCTTGACCAGCAACGCGGGCAGGACGGTCACCGAGCTGGCCATGGCGACCAGCACGGCGGCGATCGTGGCGGTGGCCAGCGAGGAGAAGATCACGTCAGCGGCCAGGTACAGGGTGGCGGAGGACACGACCACCGCGAGCCCGGAGACCATGATCGCGCGCCCTGAGGTGGCCGCGGCGAGCCGCACCACGGCCTCGGAATCGAGCCGCCCCTGGGCGCGCGCCCGCTCCTCCCGTTCGCGTTTGAGATAGAACAGGGTGTAGTCGACGCCGACCGCCAGGCCGATCAGCAGGATCACGCTGCTGCCCACGCCGGCGTCCGGGAACAGGTGCGAGGCGACCATCGCCACCCCCATCGAGGCGGCGATCGACGACAGCGCCAGGAGCAGCGGCACCCCGGCCATGAGCACCGAGCCGAAGACCGCGAGCAGGGTCACCAGGGTGACCGGCAGCGCGATCGCCTCCGAGAGCGTGAAGTCCTCACCACGCTGCCGGTCGAGGCCCTTGCTGATCGAGGCGCTGCCGGTCTCCTCCACCACCAGGCCGGGGTGGCTCCGCTGGACGGCCGCCGTCCGCTCCAGCAGCGGGGCGACGTGCCCGCGGGCCTCCAGTTCCGGGCCGGCCATGGTCACGTCCACCCGCAGGACCTGGCCATCGGCCGAGCGGACCGGGGGGTCCACCCGCAGCACCTCGGGCAGGTCCTTCATGCGTGCGGTGAGGTCGTCGGCGGCGGCACGGGCCGCGGCCGGGTCCAGCGCGCCGGAGCGGGCACGGACCAGGATCTGTTCCACAGGCCTGCGCTGGAGGTCCCCCTCCGCCGCGAACGCCTCGGCCCGGCCGGCCTCGCCGACCCGGTAGTCCTCGGTGGTGGCGTTCCTGGTGCCGGCCATCGAACCGGCGACCAGGCACAGCGTGACGAACAGGAACCAGCCGATGATCGCCCGCCAGGGGTGGGCGCCGCTCCAGTTCGCCACCCGGACGGTCAGCGTCCGCCGTTCCGCCGTGCTCATCGACCGGCCCCGGGACCGGACGCCCGCGGGCGCGTGGATTTGCGTTCGAGCAGCATCAGCTGCTCTCCTTTCCTCGGAGGTACGTGCGCGTGAAGGCACGCCTGATGGCGTGGGCGCGCGGGCTTTCGTTCTCCGGGGTGGCGAGTTCCAGCTCGCCACCCCGGGCATATGACCGGCGATCAGCCGGCGAGGTGATGGACCACCCGCGTACCGGCGGCTCGCCGGACGGGCGGGACGGTCTACGTCACGAGGGGCCCCGGGTCATCCGACGCTCCGCAGGATCTGCTCGACGCCGGCGACCCTGGCCGTCAGTTCGGTGAGCTGGGCCTGCACCTGCTCCTGTTGCCGCAGCGTCCGCTCGGCCAGCTCCCGGTAGGCCGCCATCTCCGCGACCCCCGTACGGTGCTGGAGGAGCCGGAAGTACGTGACGAGGGCCGCCACGATGACCAGGGTGAGGAACAGGAAGACCCCGAGAGGGATGAGGATCTCCTTCATGGCGAGGTCTCCGGCACGTCGTGGTGTCCTTCCTGTTCGTCGGTTCGCAGCGCCGCGAGGACCGTCTCCACCGTCAGGTGGACGTCGAACGACGCCAGCTCGAAGTACTTCATCGCCTTGCCGTCCGGCGCCAGCACCAGGTCTCCGGTGACGAGCCCGGCCTTGTCCAGCCGCTCCAGATGCATGTAGAGGAGCGGCCGGGAGATCCCGAGGCGCCGGGCGAGCTCGCTGACGTGCACCCGGCCGTCGGCCAGGGCCGCGATGATCCGCAGCCGTTGCGGGTGGCCGACGGCGGCGAGCACGGCCAGCAGTTCCTCACTGGTCAGGACCCCTCCGCAGCATCGCGATCTTTCACCTGAAAGTCCAGACTGACAGATGACGTTCACTACGTCAAACATGGACGGAGAGGAACGCGCCGCCGCCGTTCAGGCGTGGCGACTGCGATCCGGTGGCGTCAGGTGGTCGTCCGGTGGACGCTGAAGTCGTCGAAGCAGACGGTGATGACGCCGCCTCCGCTCTCCGGGACCCGCGCGACCAGGCCGACCTGGCTGATCTGGCTGTCCGGCAGCGTCTGCGGGTCGGTGACGTCGATCACCTGGGTGCCGTCGACCCACATGGTGAGGCGGGTGCGGGCCCCGGTCCCCCGGCAGGCCGCCTGGACGCGCACCTTCCGCCCGGCGCCCGGCGCCTCGATCCGTACCGGAGGAGCGACGTCGAGCCGGGTGCCCTGGGCGTTCCTGACGATCCGGGCGGTGCCGTCGAGGCCGAGGGTGAACGCGTACCCGTTGGGGACCTCCTCGTCCCACCGGCACAGGAGCCCGAAGGCGCCGGGGCCGGTCGAGCCCTCCCGCAGCTCGGCCGTCACGCCGATCATCACGTCGCGTTCGACGGCGGACGGCGAGGACGGGTTCTTGGCGGGCACCGGGGACAGGGCCGAGCCGTCCGGGTCGCCCGGGTCGGCGCGGATCGAGTAGACGCCCCGGTCGATCTCGTACCCGTGGGTGGTGCGGGCGTCCCCCTCGGCGTCGGGGGCGAAGGTGTACCCGTCCCAGTTCCCCCGGTCGCCGAAGGTGTCGTCGTACAGCAGGGTGCCCGTGGCGGTCACGCCCTCCGCGCCCGTGGACGACCTGATCCGCGGCAGGACGACCAGCACGGTGACGAGCACCGCCGCGAGGACGGCCACCAGGCCCGGCACCAGCCGCCGCGCCCGGCTCCTGCGCGGGCGGCCGGGACCTGGTCCCTCGATCGTCGGCTGGCCCGAGGAGCCGGACGACCCGCCCGAGCCGGTGGCGCCGCCTGGACGCACGGCGGTGCCGGCGACGTCACCGGACGGCCCGCCGGGCCCCGGCCGTTCCAGCTCGGCCGTCTCCCTCGGGCCGGGTGCCGGGCCGGGCGGGACGGGGGCCGTGACGCCCCCGGTGGTCCCCCCGTGCACCGGCAGGTCCCGCCCGCCGCCGTCCGCCGTCCGGGCGTCCCGCGTTCCGCCCGCCGGGAGCGTCCGTACGACGTCCGCCGTCCGGTCGTCGCCCGTGAGGCCGAGGAGCAGCGCGGCGGCGGTGGGCCGGGCGGCGGGGTCCTTGGCCAGGCAGTCCGCCAGCAGCGGGCGCAGCTCGTCCGGCACGCCGGACAGGTCGGGTTCGCGGGTGGAGATGGCGAGCAGCAGCGCGGGGATCGTCGTGCCGGTGAAGGCGAGGCGGCCGGTGGCGGCGTACGCCATCGTGCAGGCCCAGCTGAACACGTCCGACGCCGGGCTGGGCGGCTGCCCGTGCAACTCCTCGGGCGCGATGTAGGCGGGGGTGCCGACCAGGCCCGAGCCGACGGTCGACTGGTCGCCGACCCTGGCGATGCCGAAGTCGATGACCACCGGCCCCTCCGGGCCGAGGATCACGTTGCCGGGCTTGAAGTCGCGGTGCACGACCCCGGCCCGGTGGATCGCGGCCAGCGCGGTCAGCGTGGCGACCGCCAGGCGCTGCAGCCCGCTGCCGGTGCGCGGGCCGCCGGTCGCGACGGCCTCGGCCAGCGACGCCCCGGGGACGTACTCGCTGATGACGTAGGGCCGGTCGTGGAACGCGCCGACGTCCAGCACGCGCGTGGTGCAGAAGGGCGCGACCCTGCGCGCGGTGTCCGCCTCGCGCAGGAACCGCCGGCGGCTCTCCGCGTCCAGCGCGGCTCTGACGTGCAGCAGCTTGATGGCCACGCGGGTGCCCGCCGGCGCCTCGCCGAGGTAGACCACCCCCTGGCCACCTTCGCCGAGCACACTGATCAGGCGGTGGCCGGCGATCTGGCCGGGCTCGTCCGGGCTAAGGGGGCGCGGGCGCACGGCCCACCTCTTCGATCGTCTCGGTTTCCTGGCGCGGGAGATCATGATAGGGCCATCCAGGCGGGCGCGGAAGACACCTTGCTTCCGTACGTGCCCGGAATATCACCGTCCGGGGTCATCATGCCCGGAATGATCTGTCAGGTGGCGAGTTTCGCGAGTTCCGCGCCCGCGAGCAGGAAGGCGCCCACGCCGAAGTCCGCCGTGGTCCCGGCCGTGACGGGCTGGCTGGACTCCGGCTTGTACCCCACGCCCTGGACGTACCCGAGGAACCCGTCGGCGCGCACGGCCGTCGCGAGCATGCCGTTCCAGGCCCGCGCGGCGACCGGCAGGTAGGTGGCCCGGTCGACGATCCCGGTGCGGACCGCGTACGCCAGCCCGAAGGCGAACATGGCGGTGCCGCTCGTCTCGGGGCCGGGCAGGTGCGCCGCGTCGCCGAGGTTGACGTTCCAGAAGCCGTCGGAGCGCTGGGTGGCGAGCAGCGAGCGGCCGAGGCCCTGGATGTTGTAGGTGTACTCCGGCCAGCGCGTCGCGGTGGCGCCGAGCAGCCCGAGGGTCTTGGCGTGGGCGGCGATCGCCCAGCCGTTGCCCCGCGACCAGAACACCGGCCGCCCGTTCGGCGAGACGCTCTCGGCTCCGCCGGGCACGAAGGCGCGGTCGCGGTACCAAAGCTCGTGCCCGTAGTCGTAGAGCTTCAGCGTCTTCTTGCAGTAGGTGTACATGGCCCAGAGCCTGGTCCGGTAGGCGTCGTCGTTCCGGTACGCGGCGACCCGCGCGAAGACGGGCATCGCCATGTGCAGCGCGTCCACCCACGTCCAGTCGTCGATCTTCGTGGACTGGGCGCCGTAGACCATGAGCCGGAGCGACTCGTTGATCGCGGTCACCTTCGCCGGGTCGGGCGTGACGTCGTTGAGGTCGTAGTAGACCTGCCCGGCGGTGTGGTTGTCGGCGTGGCGCGTGCCGACGCCGCCGTTCAGCGCGTAGCCGTTCTGCTCGGCCCACTTCTTGGCGTAGGCCAGGTAGCGGGCCTCCCCTGTGGCCCGGTAGGCCGCCATGACACCGCTGAAGTAGGTGGCGCGCGCCCACTGCGCGTCACCCGGGTTGGTGTGCGCGCCGATCCACTGGTCGTTGACCCGGCGCATCGCCGCCAGGATGTCGGCCCTGGCCGGCAACGTGCTCGACGGGACGATCGCCGCCGACGCCCCTCGGGCGTACAACGGCACCGCCGCCGCCCCGAGCAACCCGAAGAGCACCCGCCGCCGCCCGGGCCCCGGGCCCGGGACCAGCGGCCGGGCGGACCTGGGGTCCGGGACCGAGGACCGGCCGATTCGCTCCGCCACGTCGCCTCCAGTGTCCGTTTCGCGAGACTTCTCACCCGCCCCGAGTCTTCGCGCCGTTCCGCACCCCGTCCAGACCCAGTCCGGGGCCGGGTCCCGTCAGTCCTCGGTGGGGCCGAGGTCGGGGGTGGGGGTCAGGGTGACGGCGGGGGTGTGGGGGGCGGCGTGGAGTTCCAGGAGGGTGATGTCGTTGGGGCCGGGGCGCAGGACGGGGGCCGGGACGTACAGCGTGCGCTGCGGACCGCGCGACCAGTAGCGGCCCAGGTGGAAGCCGTTGACCCAGGCGTTGCCCTTCGTCCAGCCGTCCATGGCCAGGAAGGTGTCGGCGACCTCGCCGAGGTCGACGGTGCCCCGGTGGAAGGCCGGGCCGACCGGGGGCGCCGTGGTGGCGGTGAAGGTGAGCGCGTCCAGGGACGTCAGCGGCAGCGGCCGGCTGGTCCACCCGGTCAGCTCGGCGCCGTCCAGCAGGACCGGGCCGGCGATGCCCTTGCGGTCGTGGATGCCGGGGCCGTAGTTGACCCGCCCCTGGTTCTCGACCAGCAGGGAGAGCACGGCCCCCGGCCGGGGCACCGTGAACGCGAGCGCGGACTCGCGGCCCTCCCGGGACAGGACGCCGACCGGCTGGCCGTCGAGGAACACCTGGGCCCGGTCGCGGACGTCCCGCACCTCGACGAGGGCGGGACCGGCCGAGGGCAGGACCGTCTCGTACAGGACGAACCCGAACGCCTGCCCGAGGCGCTCCATCGTCAGCGGCCGGTCGGAGGCGACGGCGGTCCCGAGCGCGTCGAGGTGGCCGAACAACGGCGCGCTCCGCCGCAGTTCCACGCCGGGGACGCTCAGCTTGGCGGCGCGGGCCGGGACGGGGTCGGCGGGCACGGGCGCGTACTTGGCGATGACCTCGCGGAAGGCGGTGAACTTCTCGGTGGGGTCGCCGGCCTCGTCCAGCGGGGCGTCGTAGTCGTAGGAGGTGACGGTGGAGTGGTAGGTGTGCGCGTCGTTGGCGCCGTTGGTGAACCCGAAGTTGGTGCCGCCGTGGAACATGTAGAAGTTCACCGACGCGCCGGTCGCCAGCAGCTCGTCGAGCCGGCCGGCCGCGTCGGCCGCGTCCCGTGCCATGTGCCGCCCGCCCCAGTGGTCGAACCAGCCGATCCAGAACTCGGCGCACATCAGCGGCCCGTCCGGCTGGTGGCCGCGCAGCGTGGCGAGGCCGGCGGCCGGTCCTGAGCCGAAGTTGGCGGTGGCCAGGACGCCGGGGACGCCGCCGCGCGCGAGGTCCGCCGGCTGGTCGGAGGTGAACAGCGGGACGTCGACGCCGTGGCCGCGCAGCGTGTCGACGAGGTGGCCGAGGTAGGCGGCGTCCGCGCCGTACGCGCCGTACTCGTTCTCCACCTGCACCGCGAGCACCGGCCCGCCGTTCGTGGCCAGGTGGGGGACCAGCGGGGGCAGGACCCGGCCGAAGTAGTCGTCGACCGCGGCGAGGTACCGGGCGTCCGTGGTGCGCAGGCGGATGTCCGGCTCGGCCAGCAGCCAGGACGGCAGCCCGCCGCCGTCCCACTCCGCGCAGATGTAGGGGCCGGGGCGGAGCAGGACGTGCAGGCCCTCGGCGGCGGCGAGGCCGAGGAACCGGGGCAGGTCGAGGTCGTGGTCCATGCGGAACCGGCCGGGGCCCGGCTGGTGGAGGTTCCACGGGACGTAGGTCTCGACGGTGTTCAGGCCCATGAGGCGGGCCTTGCGCAACCGGTCGGCCCACTGCGCCGGGTGGACGCGGAAGTAGTGCAGGCCGCCGGAGATGATCCGGAACGGTGTGTCGCCGAGGCGGAACCCCTCGTCGTCGATCCGCAGGACGGGCATGGACGATCGCTCCTGTGCTGAAGTCGGGTGGCGGGAGTGAGCGGGGGCGGCGTGCGGGCCAGGCACGGTGGCGCGGGCGCAGGGCCGGGCCCGCGCCGTTGGTCAGCCGGAGGTCACCTGGAAGCCCTGCTGCTCGCCGTACTCGACGATCCTCCGCTGCCAGGCGGTCAGCCCGGCGGCGAGGTCGCTCCCGGTGCTGATCGGCTGCCCGGCGGTGTCCTTGAACACCGAGTTGGCGTACACCTGGAAGGGCAGGTACTGCCAGCCCGTCCCGACCCGCGCCGAGGACTCGGCGAAGATCTTGTTGGGCCGCTGGTCGCCGAACAGGCTGTTGGGGGCGTCGAGGAACGCGGGGTCGGCCAGCAGCCCGGTGGTGGCGGGGAACAGCCCGTTGTCCGACAGCGACTTCACCGCCACCGGGTCGGAGTTGAGCCACTGGGCGAAGGCCACCGCGGCGGTCTTGTTCTTGCTGGTGGTGAGCACGACGTCGGCCGAGCCGCCGTTCTCGGCGGTGACCTGGTCGCCGGCCTTCCACTGGGGCATCGGGGCGACCCGCCACTTGCCTGCGGTCTTCGGGATGGTGGTCGACATGCTGCCCGGCGCCCACGCGCCCGTGATCCACATGGCGTACCTCCCGCTGCCCATGCCCTGCCACCACTCGTTGGTCCAGCCGGGGACCGGGTCGACGAGCTTGCGGCGGAGCAGGTCCGACCACAGGGCCGACCACGCGGCGGCGCCGGCGTCCTTGAGGTTCACCGACGCCTGGGTGGGGGTCACGGTCTGGAAGGGGCGGCTGCCGGCCTGCCACAGCAGGCTGTCGACGCCGCCCGCGTCGCCCGGGTCGATGGAGGAGATGAAGTTGCGGGGGTCGTCGGCGTGGATCTTCTCGGCCGCGTCCGCGAAGTTCTGCCAGGTCTTGGGGGGCTGGAGGCCGAGCCGGTCCAGGATGTCCTTGCGGTAGAACATCACCATCGGGCCGGTGTCCTGGGGGAAGCCGTAGACGCCGCCGGCGAAGTTGACCTGCGACCACGCCGAGGCGGTGTACTTCGGCCGCAGCGACGCGACGCCGTAGTCGTCGAGCTTCACCAGTTGCTTGGCCAGGGCGAACTGCGGCAGCGCGAAGAACTCGACCTGGGCGACGTCGGGGCCGCCGGTGCCGGCCTTCATCGCGGTCTGCAGCTTGGTGTACTCGTCGGCGGACTGGCCGGCGTTCACGACGTTCACCTTGACGTTGGGGTACCGCTGCTCGAACAGCGCCACGGTCTTGTCCAGGTTGGGGACCCAGGTCCAGAACGTGAGCGTGACCGGGGTGTCCAGCGCCTTCGTCAGGTCGGCCGGGGCGGCGCCGCTCGCGGGGGTGTCACCGGCGCCGGCGCCGGCGCCGGTTCCGGTTCCGCCGCAGGCGGCGAGGGTCAGTGCCAGGGCGGCGGGCAGGACGGCCCACAGCCGTTTACGGGGGGTCGGGGGCATGGCGGTACTCCTCGGATGGGTGGGAGGTCACTGCTTGACGCTGCCGGCGGCCAGGCCTGACCGCCAGAACCGCTGCAGGAGGAGGAAGGCGACGACCAGCGGCACCACGGCCAGCACGCTGCCCGTGATCACCATGGGGTAGAAGCCGGTCGTCATGGCCCCGCTGCCCGCGATGCCGCTGGCCAGCCCGTTCCACTGGGCCAGCCCGACGGTCAGGGGGAACCACTGGGGGTCGCTGAGCACGATCAGCGGCAGGAAGTAGTTGTTCCAGGTGGCGACCAGGGCGAACAGCAGCACCGTCACGAAGCCGGGCGCCAGCAGGCGGAGCGAGATGGTGAGGAAGGTGCGCAGCTCTCCCGCGCCGTCGATGCGGGCGGCCTCCAGCAGCGAGTCCGGTATGGCCTCGTCGGCGTACACCCGCATCAGGTACAGGCCGAACGGGCTGGCCAGGGCCGGGATGAGGACGGCCCAGGGGGTGTTGACGATGCCGATCCTGGCGAACAGCAGGTACGTGGGGACGGCCAGGGCGGTCCCGGGGATGGTGATGGCGCCGAGGACCAGCGCCGACAGCAGCCGCCGTCCCCGGAAGTCGTACTTGGACAGCGCGTACCCGCCGAGCGCGGCGATGACCGCGGCGCCGCCGGCGCCGGCGAGCGCGTACAGCAGCGTGTTGGCGAACCACCGCAGGTAGATGCCGCCGTCGTAGGTCAGCACGTCGTGGATGTTGGCGAACAGGTGGAACCCGTCGCCGAACCACAGCCCGAAGCCGCCGAACAGCGAGGAGCTGTCCTTGGTGCTGCTGAGCAGCAGCCAGACCAGGGGCAGCATCGTGTAGACGAGCATCAGCGTCATCGCGGTGGTGAGCGCGGCGCTCCCCCGCCGGTCGCCTCGCCGCCGGCCGTTCCCCGACCGGCCGAGGGCGCGGCGTCCGCTGTCCCGGCGGCCGGGGGCGCGGGTTCGGGTGGCGCTCACCGGGAACGCCCGGAACGGTTCGCCGAGCCCTGGGTGGTGAAGGCGATGATGGCCGTGATCGCGCCGAGGACCACGGCGAGCGCGGCCGAGTAGTTGAACTGCTGGCCGTTGAACGCCAGGTTGTAGGCGTACATGTTGGGGGTGTAGCTCGTCGTCACCACGCTCGGCGCCAGTGACTGCAGGACGTTGGGCTCGTTGAAGAGCTGGAAGCTGCCGATGATCGAGAAGACGGTGGCCAGGAGCAGCGCCTTGCGCAACGCGGGGATCTTGATGCTCCACGCCTTGCGGATCTCCCCCGCGCCGTCCATCTGGCACGCCTCGTACAGCTCCCCGGGGATCGCGCGCAGGGCGGCGTACAGGATGAGCATGTTGTAGCCCATGTACTCCCAGGTGACCACGTTGCCGATCGAGGCCAGCATCCAGGACCTTCCCAGCGGGTCGGGCAACGTCGTGCCGAGCCACCCGCCGATGTCGCCCACCAGGCCGAACCGGCGGCCGTACAGGTAGCCCCACATCAGCGCGGCCACCACGGAGGGGACCGCGTACGGGATGAAGAACCCGATGCGGAAGACGCCAGGGAAGCGCAGCCGGCCGCTGTCGATGGCGAGGGCGGCCAGGAGCGCGACGCCGAGCATCACCGGCACCTGGACGGCGAGGAAGAGCGCCACCCTGAGCAGCCCGGCATGGAAGAGGCCGTCGGTCAGCGCGCGCCGGTAGTTGTCCAGCCCGACGAAGGTGACGCCGCCGACGAGCCGGTCCTGGAAGAAGCTGAGGTAGACGGCGTAGAGCAGCGGCGCGGCGATGGCCACGAGGAAGACCAGCAGGAACGGCGTGAAGAACAGCAGGCCGTGCACGCCCCGTACGGTCCCGGGCGCGCGGGCCCTCACGTCACCTGGCGGTGCGGACGGCGAGAAGGTGCTCACAGGTCGGCCCTCCGCGACGAATGTTTGCGCGAACATGAGCGGTGACGCGAGTCTTGACCTTCGACCGGCGGACGTCAAGGGTTCGTTGCCGGGACATGTCGCCGGGATGTCCGGCCGGTAAGGCAGGTGAGCGGGCCGATCGGGGTGCCGGGAGCCGTTTGACGGCGAGGCGCGCGAGGAGGGAGCCGCCTGACGGCGAGGGCGCGCTAGGAGGGAGTCGGCCGATATCATGTTCGCGCGGACACGGCACGAAGGAGGCGCCATGACGGACCTGGGCGTCTCCACATCCGGGGCGCGGCGCCGCCCGCCCTCGCAGGCCGACGTCGCGGCGCTCGCCGACGTGTCCAGCCAGACGGTCTCCCGGGTCGCCAACGGCCGCGCCAACGTCGACCAGGCGACGCGCGAGCGCGTCCTGTCGGCGATGCGGATCCTCGGCTACCAGCGCAACAGCGCCGCGCGGGCCCTGGCGCTCGGCCGCTTCCACATGCTCGGCGTCATCACCTTCGACCTGAGCGCCCACGGCAACGCCCGCACACTGGCCGCGATCTCGCGCGCCGCCCAGGCGGCCGGGTACTCGGTCAACGTCGCCTGCGCCGAGGAGCAGACCGAGACCGCCGTCCAGCAGGCGTTCTCCAAGCTGAGCGGCCAGGCGGTCGACGGCGTGGTGGTGATCGAGGCGCAGATCCTCGACCGCCAGGGGCTGCGCCTGCCGCCCGGCGTCCCGGTGATCGTGGCAGACGGCGACCCCGAGCACCGCTTCTCGTCGGTGGACAACAACCAGGCGGCCGGCGCCGTGGCGGCGACCCGGCACCTGCTCGACCTCGGGCACCGCACCGTGTGGCACGTCGCGGGGCCGCAGGACTCCTACTCGGCCCGCCGCCGCGCCGCCGCGTGGCACGCCACCCTGAAGGAGGCCGGCGCGGCGGTGCCGCCCCTGCGGCTGGGCGACTGGACCGCCCGCTCCGGTCATCGGATCGGTGCGGAACTGGCCGCGCGCGACGACGTGACCGCGATCTTCGCGGGGAACGACCACATGGCCCTCGGGATCATGCTCGCCCTCCACGAGGCGGGGCGCCGCGTCCCCGAGGACGTGAGCGTGGTGGGCTTCGACGACGTCCCCGAGGCCGCGTACTTCATCCCGCCGCTCACCACGATCCGCCAGGACTTCGAGGAGATCGGGCGACAGTGCGTGTCGCTGCTGCTCGACCAGATCGACGCGGGCGGCGGGGTCGCCACCAAGCTGGTAACGGTCCCGCCGCTCCTCACCGTCCGCGCCACCACGGCCGTGGCTCCGGCCACCGGCTGACCGTCGCAGGCCTCGCCTCAGGCACCGGCTCGGCTGGTGCCGGGGCTCGTGTGTTCGCGCGAACATGCACGTGACCGATGGATCGCGACCATCTGGATACGGGGTGGGGACGTTGGTGTCGTCCACCCGAGCTGACGTCCTGCGTCGGCGTACGAGTCCATCGCCAGGGAGGTGGGCAAGTCGGTGCCCCCCACCCGGCACCCGGTTGGGTGGGCCGGCACTTGATGCCCACCCAAACCCGTGCCCGCCGGGTCGCGGGTCAGGCGTACGCCGGCTGGGGCGGTGGGTCAGCCCGTACGCCGGCCGGCTACGGGGTGGGGACGTTGGTGTCGTCCACCCGAGCTGACGTCCTACGTCGGCGTACGAGTCCATCACCAGGGAGGTGGGCAAGTCGGTGCCCCCCACCCGGCACCGGGTTGGGTGGGCCGGCACTTGATGCCCACCCAAACCCGCGCCCGCCGGGTCGCAGGTCAGGCGTATGCCGGCTGGGGCGGTGGGTCAGCCCGTACGCCGGCCGGCACTGGGTTGGCCGTATGCCGGCTGGGACGTGGGTTACGCGCACGTGGTGGCGTTTGGCTCGGGTGGAATACATCGATGAGCAATCCATCACGGGGGAAATCGACAGCGACTCCACGGGGTCAAACGGATGGGCGGTTCCAGCCGGACTTGGCCGCGCGCCTGACCCACCGCCCCAGGGAAGTACGGGGTCGGGCGGTTCCAGCCGGACTCGGCCGCGCGCCTGACCCACCGCCCCAGGGAGTACGGGGTTGGGCGGGCAACACCTACTGGCCCACCCAACCCGGTGCGGGGTGGGGGGCACCGACACGCCCACCGACCCGCAGCGAATCCCTACACACAAACCCACCCCGTGCTGAGAAACGCGCGACACAGGGTCACCACGGACGCCGCACCCGGCGTCGTCAGCCGTTCGCCTCGCGGGGGACGCCCCCTAGAGGGACGCCGCGCAGGCCGAGTACCACGAGCATGACGCCGCCGATGGTGAGCGCGATGTCGGCGAGGTTGCCGACGAACAGGCCGCCGTAGTCGATGAAGTCGACGACGTGCCCCTGGGCGAATCCGGGCGCGCGGAAGAGGCGGTCGATCAGGTGGGTCGTGGCGCCGCCGAGCAGTACGCCCAGCACGACGGTCCAGGCGGGGGAACGCAGCCGCCGCCCTGCGTACAGGACCCCGGCTACCGCGACGGCGGCCGTCACGGCGAACACCCACGTCGCGCCCGCGCCGAGCGAGAACGCGGCACCGGAGTTGTACAGCAGCCGCAGTTCGAGCAGCTGGGGGATCACCGTGATCCGCCGCTCGTCCGCGAGGGCCGAGACCGCCCAGAACTTGGACGCCTGGTCGGCGATTAGGACCACCGCGGCCAGCACGATCATCCGCCCGTACAGCCGCGACGTTCCTCCCGCCTCCGGCGGAACCTGCTCGGCCGACACGTCCACCTCCACGATCCACGACCTTCTCGCATCGACTCTATTAGGCGCGAGGCCACGCCGGGCACGAAGGCGATCGCCTGGCGCCGAAGGCGGATCCGACTTCGGCTGCTGCGTAGGCGTAAGGGTTCGGGGTGGGTCGGTGGGCAAGTCGGCGCCCGGCACCGGGTTGGGTGGGCCAGTAGGTGTTGCCCACCCAAAACCCGTGCCCCAGGTGCGACCGATAGTGGTCAAGCACGACGCCGGAGGGGTCGGCCTCGCCCCCGGCCACCTGCGACACCAGACGCGAGGCCACGCCGGGCACGAAGGCAATCGCCCGGCACCGAGGACCGATCCAACTCTGTCGGCCGCGTAGGCGTAAGGGTTCGGGGTGGGTCGGTGGGCAAGTCGGCGCCCGGCACCGGGTTGGGTGGGCCAGTAGGTGTTGCCCACCCGACCCCATGCCCGGCTGGGATCGTAAGTAGGTGTGACGCCGGTGGCGCTGCCGGCGCAGGGTCAAGTCGGTGCCGGTGGCGCTGCCGGGCGCAGGGTCAAGTCGGTAAGGACGTGTTACCCCGACCTCGTCTCGGCCGGGACCGAGAATCACGCGTGGTCTGCTGGTCACGGATCACCCATTCGGCCGGGACCGAGAATCACGCGCGGTCTGCTGGTCACGGATCACCCATTCGGCCGGGACCGAGAATCACACGCGGTCTGCTGGTCAGGGATGGCCCATCGACATGTTCCACCCGAGTCAACACCACCACGTGCGCGTAACCGACGTCCCAGCCGGCGTATGGCTAACCCAGTCCCAACCGGCGAACGGGCCAACCCATCGTCCCAGCCTGCGTACGCCTGACCCACGACCCTGCGGGGGGCACGGGTTGGGTGGGCAACAACGACTGGCCCACCCAACCCGGTGCCGGGTGGGCGGCGCCGACTTGCCCACCGCCCTGGCCCGAGATGAACTCGTACGCTCACGCGCGACATCAGTTCGGCGGGGACGACACCATCACCCTCCCCGATCCGAACTGACCAAGCGCGACGCCTGAGGGGTCGACCTCGTCTCCGGCCACCCGCACCACCAGCCTCCTACGACCGGAACCAAACCCGAGACCACGAACGAGACCACGACCGCGACCGAACATCAGGAGACCGGCGAACGTGCAGCCGTAACAGCCGTTCGATGATTACCGACCCGGCAGATACCACGATCGCCCATTCCTCCTCCCGATGTTCCATCCCGTTCCGTCCCGTTCCATTCAGTGCCACCCCGGGCCATTCGTTTCCGCAGGTGAGGCCGCAAGTGGCCGTCAAGGAATTCGCAAGTAAAGCCGTCTATCACTATGAGGTACAGACTTATCTGCGAACTCCCACAAAGGCGGAGAATATGGCACGCGTCCCCCTGGTAGCCCTTTCCCTGCTGGCCGGTCTGATGACGACGGGTTTCGCCGTCGACCAGCCTCCTGACCTGCTCCGGCAGACCTACTACACGCAGCACATGGACTGGGGCGACTGCGGGGACGGCTTCCAGTGCGCCACCTTGGAGGTGCCGCTCGACTACGCGAAGCCGGGCAAGGACCGGATAGCGCTCAGCGTGGTCCGCCTGCCGGCCTCGGGTGGCCGGAAGGCCGGTCGGAAGATCGGTTCGTTGCTGCTGAATCCGGGTGGGCCGGGCGGCTCCGGGCTCGACTATGCCAGGTCGGCGATGACCGTCGTGTCGGCCCGGCTCCGGGAGCGGTTCGACATCGTCGGGTTCGACCCGCGCGGCGTCGGCGACTCCGCGCCCGTGCGCTGTCCCACCGGCCCGCAGCTCGACCGGTTCCTCGGGCTGGACCCGACGCCGGACACCCCGGCCGAGATCGAGGAGGGGGAGGACGCCGCGCGGCAGTACGCCCGGGGATGCGCGGCCAGATCCGGTGAGCTGCTCGCGCATGTCGGCACACCGGACGCCGCGCGCGACATGGACGTGCTGCGGGCCGCGCTCGGCGACGACAAGCTCACCTACCTCGGCAAGTCCTACGGCACCTACCTGGGCGCCACCTACGCCGACCTGTTCCCCGGCAAGGTCAGGGCCCTGGTCCTGGACGGCGCGCTCGACCCGAAGCTGACCAAGGCCGACATCAGCAAGGTGCAGGCCCGCGGGTTCGACCTGGCCTTCGAGTCCTTCCTGCGGGACTGCTTCACGGCCAAGGACTGCCCCTTCAAGGCCCGCACGGTCGACAAGGCGACCGCCGAGGCCACCGCCCTGCTGGACGGCACCGACAAGACCCCGCTGCGCAACACGGCCGACAAGCGGAAGGTCGGGGAAGGCATCGCGCTGACCGGACTGCTCTACCCGCTCTACGACGAGAAGGCGTGGCCGTACCTGCGCCAGGCGCTCGCCGCCGCCTTCAAGGGGGACGGCACGATCCTGCTGCGGTTCGCCGACCTGTACAACGGGCGGCGGGCGGACGGGACGTACTCCAACGAGACCGAGGCGCACATCGCGATCAACTGCCTCGACCACCCCTACTCGGCGGCGCCCACTCCCCCGGCGCCGAAGTCCTCGCTGATGGGCAAGTACCTCACCGACGGCAAGGGGCCCTGCGCGTACTGGCCGGTCAAGAGCACGAGCACCCCCCGGCCGCTGCACGCGAAGGGGGCGGCGCCTATCGTGGTCGTCGGCACCATCCGCGACCCGGCGACGCCGTACCAGTGGTCCAGGGCCCTGGCGTCGCAGCTCTCCTCCGGCAGGCTGCTGACGTTCGACGGCGACGGCCACACCGCGTACGGCAGGGGTTCGACCTGCGTGGACACGCTGATCGACCGGTACTTCCTCTCGCTGAAGCCGCCGCCCGCCGGGACCACGTGCCCCAAGGTGTGACACTTCACCGGCGAAGGCCCGGGCCCACGGCTCGGACCAGGGTCTTCGCCGCACGTCGCACTCTGTTGACCTGTCATAACGATTACCTGTGAACCATCTTCCTGGTTTGCCGCGTTTACGCTGCGCGTGGAACGCTCTAGGTACGGCGATTAATGAGGATCGGGTGAAGTCACGTGTCATCGGGTGACGAGGCAACTTCGTGGTGGCGCCGTGACCGGGTGATCGCCCTGGCCGCCGGGGCCGTCGTGACGGCCGTGCTCGTGGCGGGCTGCTCCTCCGGCGACGCCGTGGACCGGGCGGACCCCACCACGGGGTCCTCCGCGCCGGCGCCGTCCGGCAGCACGATCAGGAAACCGCCGGCGGTGGACCCCGCGTGGCCGCGCTGGGGGTTCACCCACACGGGCGTCAGCGCCAACAACGTCACCGAACGGTTCGAGCGGGACGCGGCTCAGGCGCTCGCCCAGACCCCGATGCTGCAGAACCAGCACATCATGGGGTTCGGCGCGCTCAACCCCGAGCCACGCCCGGGAGAGTTCTACTGGGAGGACCTCGACAGCCGGACCAACCTCATGAAGCGGTCCGGCGGCACGCAGATCATCACGCTCTGCTGCGCCCCCGACTGGATGAAGGGCGGCCCCGAGGGCCCGACCGAGGACTCGGCGTGGGACGAGCACCTGGAGGACGCCCCCTACCCCGAGCACTTCGACGACTTCGCCAAACTGTCGGCGACCGTCGCCGAGAAGTACCCCGATGTCACGTACTTCATGGTCTGGAATGAGTTCAAGGGGTTCTGGAAGGACCACTCCAAGCCTGCGGACTTCAAGGGGTACACCGAGCTGTACAACAAGGTCTACGACGCGGTGAAGGCCGTACGGCCGGACGCCAAGGTCGGCGGACCGTACATCGGGTTCGACAGCAACAAGACCGGCAAGTCCGAGCTGCGGGGGTCGTGGGGGGTCGTCAACCAGAACGCCCTGGACGCCTTCGAGTACTGGCTGAAGAACAAGAAGGGCGCCGACTTCATCGTGGTCGACGGCGCCTCGCCGACCGACGCCCACGAGCTGCTGCCCGACGTGTTCGGCGCGCTGAGCAAGTTCGGCGCGGTCACCACCTGGCTGCGGGAGAAGACCGGTGACCTGCCGGTCTGGTGGTCGGAGTGGTACTTCGTCCCCGAGGACGGCACCAAGCTGCCCGAGTCGATGCGGATCGCCGTCCAGGCCGCCTCGATGATCGAGTTCGCGGAGAGCGGGGCCGCCACCGCGCTGTACTGGAACCCGCAGACCAAGAGCGGGGCCTGCGCGGCCTGCATGTGGGACCCGAAGACGGGCGCGACGCTCCCGACCGGGCGGCTGATCGGCGAGTTCGCCCGGTGGTTCCCGGCCGGGGCCGAGCTGGTCCCGGTCACCTCCTCCGATCCGAAGGTCCGGGTGCTGGCGCAGCCGAAGCGGCTGGTGATGGTCAACACGGCCGGCGCGAAGACGACCACGACGGTGGACGGCAAGGAGTTCGCCCTCCAGCCGTACGAGATCAGGTGGAGCGACCGCTAAGCCGTACGAGATCAGGTGGAGCGACCGCTAGGCCGTACGGCTGGTGGACCTCGCCCCCGCGCCAGGTTTCCGGCGCGGGGGGCTGGTGTAGATTTCGGAGTGCTGACGCTCCAGCCCCCGTACGCCGGGGATCCCGGGCCGTCCCGCCCACGCGGGGACGGCGCACCACCGGGGTAGTGGCGAAGACGGCGAGCGGCGACCCTCCATCGTGATCTTTGACGTGAGCGTGCCGTACGTCTCGACCAGGTGGGGCCAGGAGCGTGGGCGGGCCGCCGCCGGACTTGGACGGGACATGCCCCACGACGACCGTGACCTGACCCGCGCCGCGCGCCGCCGCATGCGGCGCACCGGGGAGGGCTACGAGGCGGCGCTGGCCGCGATCCGCGACGGACGCCGGCGTCTCGCGCGCCTCCGGTACGTCCTCACCGCCGACGTGCGGCGCCTGATGCGCGGTGAGGGGCGCTGTCGCGTCGCCCTCGGGACCGGCGACGCGCGCGGCGGGGACCGGCACGCCGCCACCGTGGACGACGGGGAGGGCGTGGGTTGCTGGCTCGCCGGCCTGCCCCCGGTCTACCGCTGCCGCGTGTGCGGTGGCGCTGGCGACGCCCGCGCCGAGGACACCGGCCTCCGGCTGGCCGTCGCCCCGGACGACCCCGACCTGTCCCCCGGCGTCGCGACGATCACGACGCTGCGGCACCACGCCCGCTGCGCGCCCTCCGAGGTGATCCGGTCGGACGCGGCCGGCGTCCCCCGGGGGCCCTTCGGCGTCTCCCTGCCCGCCGACGCCGCGCCCGAGTCGACGGGGGAGTTCGCCGTCGTCGCGCAGCCGGTGACGGTGCCGGCCGGTCTCGGCCTCATGGCGGGCGCGGAACCGGCCCTGCTGGTCACGGCCGAGGTCACCGAGCACCTCGGCGCGGGACCCACCGCCTGGTTGTGGCAGTTCGAGCTGTCGGTGTGGCGCCCGGCCGGATTCCGCGAGCCGTCCTTCGCCGAGCGCGCCGGACCCGGCTGGTCCGTGCGGGTCGTCCCGGGCCGTCCGGGGGGTGCCGTCCCCGGCTGGGTGGCCGTGCGCCGGAGCGAACCGGCGGCCGGCCGTGCGCCGGACCACCTTTACCTGGGCGCCGTCGACGTCCCGGGGGGCTGGGCCGAGGCGGTGCGCGGCCGGGACGCGCTCCTGCTGCTGGCGGGTCCGATCGCGACCCACGGCGACGCCCCGAGGATCCCGTCCAGGGTCGGGCCTGACCGGCTGGCCGAGCTTTTGGGCGACGGGACGCTGCTGGCGGCGTACGCGCCCCTCGTGCACGACGCTCCGCGGTGAGCGACCGCCCGCGGGCAGGCCCGTACGGCCCCGCACGAAGATCGGGCGTTGCCATGTGACCATCTAGTCACCTATCTTCGGGGTCGTGATCGATGACGACCGCGTTTTCAAGGCGCTGGCCGACCCGACCCGCAGGCGGCTGCTCGACCGGCTGTTCGCCCAGGACGGCCGGACGCTCTCCGACCTCGAATCCGACGTGGACATGACGCGGTTCGGGGTGATGAAGCATCTCCGGCTGCTGGAGGAGGCGGGGCTCGTCGTCACGCGCAGGTCCGGCCGGGAGAAGCTGCACTTCCTGAACGTGGTGCCCATCCGGCTCATCCACGACCGCTGGATCGACAAGTACACCGAACTCCAGGTGTCGGCGCTCACCCACCTGAAGCACGAGCTGGAGGACCCCGGGACGACGGTGCGGGTGTACCGCGTGTACGTCAAGGCGGCCCCGCAGGCGATCTGGACCGCGCTCGTCGACCCGGAGTGGACCCGGCGGTACGGCCTCCGGGGCGCGGCCGACTACGACCTGCGCCCCGGCGGCGCCTTCCGCATGCCCGCCGCCGACGGCCTCGGCATGCTCACCGGCTTCACCAGGGGCGGCGGTGACGGCCCAGGCAGGCCGGCCGGGGATGGCCCGCCCGGTGCGGACCCGTCGGTCCTTGTGGTGGAGGGTGAGGTCATCGAGGCCGACCCGCCGCGCCGGCTCGTGCAGACCTGGCGCCCTGCCTGGCTGGACGAGCCGTTCACGCGGCTCACGTACGAGATCGAGGACGGCGGGCGGGGCGTGTGCTCGCTGACCCTGACCCACGACGTGCGCGACGCGCCGCGGACGGCGGAGCGGACCTCCGGCGAGACCGGGACCGGCGGCGGCTGGCCGGAGGTGCTGAGCGACCTGAAGTCACTCCTGGAGACCGGCACGGGCCTGTACGCCTGAACGACGGACCGTCACCCGCCGGCCGGCTGGGTGGACGCCCTAGGACGGGTGACCAGCAGCGGTCCGCGGAGCGTGGCGATCACCGGCGTTCGACCGGGGGGAGACCATGGCCGGGATCGCGATCGGGTGGTAAGCAACCAGGGTTGACTATTCGGAAGTTAGTCAACTACGGTTGCTCGCATGTCCGGTGCCGAGATTTCCGTTCCCCAGGAGCCCGCCGACGGGCTCGCGGCCGTGGCGGCCCTGCGGCGCCTCGCCGATCAGCTCGAGGACACCGCTGTCGAGCAGGCGATGCGCGCCGGCTGGAGCTGGCCGCAGGTCGCCGAGGCGCTCGGCGTGACCCGCCAGGCCGTCCACAAGAAACACGCCCCGCGGCTCATCGCCGCCGGCGTCAAGCTGAGGAGACGATGACGATGACCGCGTTCGACACATACCTGCACACGGTCATCGACCAGGGCACCCGCGAGGCCCGCGAGGACGGGTCGGCCGCCGTCGAGGCGCACCACCTCCTGCTGGCGATCGCCGCCGAACGCGAGACCACCACCCTCGGGGTCCTGACCTCGGTCGGGCTCGACCATCAGGCGATCCGCGACGCGCTGGACCGGGAGTTCGAGCACAGCCTGGGCGCGGCCGGGGTGTCCCTCGCCGCCTTCGGCCTGCCCCGTCCGAGCGTCGATCCCGGGCGTTCGACGCAACTGGGCGCGTCGGCCCGGCTCGCGCTCGAACGAGGCTTCTCGTCGGTGACCCGCAAGAAGGACTTGCGGCCGGCCCACCTGCTGCTCGGCATCGTCCGCGCCCAGGTGGGCACCGTCCCCCGCGCCCTCGCCCTCGCGGGCGTCGATCAGGCCGACCTGACGACACGCGTCCTCCAGACGCTCACCCCCGAAGACGACTGACGTCAGGCCCGGCCGGCCTTCTTGCCCTGGAGGCCGGACACGACGCCCACGCACACGACGGCCAGGACGAGCTGGACCACGAGCACGATCCACGTCCGGTCCGCGAATTTCAGAAGGTGCGCGATTCCGGTACCGACGAGCGCGGCCACGATTCCCGCGAGAATCGTGGCCACCCAGCCGATGTCCTGACGGCCGGGAATCAGCAGCCGTCCGAGCCCGCCGGTGATCGCCCCGACGATGATGGCACTGATGATGAACGTGATCATAAGAATCTCCTTGTGCGCTTTCTCCAACTACTCGCAGAGATCCTAGAAGCCGCTCGTCGACACAATCTTGACACCGTGCATACGGGAAGAATATTCACCGCACCGCGAATTCACGGCAATGACCACGACGAAGCCGTGAACAAACAGTGTCGCCCGCTCGTCCAACCTCCCGAGGCTCAGAACTGCGGCTGGAGGTTCGATGGGGCGGACGGGGTTCATGGTGCTCTGGATACTCGGTCTGGGATTGACCGCATCGGTGGTGGTCACGTTCGTCAGGGGGTGCGGCCCGATCTTTTCTCTCGAGACCACGCTGACCGTCTACACCGTGGGCCTGGTTCTCTTCGCGGCCGGGATCATCAATCAATTCGAACCAGGCGTGGCACTGTCCGTCGTCTTCCTGATCTGTGTCGGGATCATCGCCACCATCGTCGCCCTCGCCGCCCCCTTCGTCCTTGTCTTCCTCTGCATAGGGCCCTGACCGGCAGGCGAACCCGGTCAGCCCGAGCCGTTCGGTTCGGCTCTCCTCACCTCTCGCGTCGTCAGCCTGGAAGGCGCCAGTTGCACAGGCCCTCGATGCACAGTTCGCTGGTCGTCTCGCGGGGGTCCGGCTTCGTGATCGATACCTTGGCGCCCCAGCGGCTGTAGCGGGTGTCGACGTGGAGGGTCTTGCCCACCAGTTCGTCGAGGCCGTCAGTGAAGGTGAACGTGCTCTGTACCCTGCTGACCAGGCCCTCAGGGGTCAGCGTGACGGTGTAGGCGAGGGTCGCGGCGGGATCCCAGCCGGCGTGGGTCGAGTACTCGGCCCAGCGGGAGACCTGTTCGAGCTCCTTGAAGGTGATCGCACCGGTGACGGTGTCCCCGCTCGGCCGCCCGTTCTTCAGCAGGGCGGCCAGGGTCGCGGGTTCGGCCGGGTTGACGAGCTGCTCGTCGTAGCCGAGCAGCTCAGTGTGCCAGAGGTGGGACTGGTGGGAATCCTTCCACCAGGTCTTGCCTTTCTTCAGCCATTTCGCCAAGAGGCCGCCGGACCGGTAGGAGGTGCCGCCGATCTCGTGCTCGAAGCCGATGACACGTTCGCGCCCATGCTCACCCCCGGTACTCGTGACGTCCAGGGCCCCGGCACCGCCCTTGGCGTCGAACTCGAAAAGCCCATCGCGCCGGCGTTCCGTCAGCTCTTCAGCGCCATCTGAGAGGGTGGTCGTCTCGGTGAAACGCACGCCGTTTCCGGGCGCCAGAATGGTCTTCAGCGTTCGGACGGGGTCCTTGGTCATCGCCTGCGCGGAGGCGGCGCCGGCCAGAAGAGCACCGCAGGCCGCCAAAGTCGCGATCACCCTTCTCATGATGCTGATCCTGCCCTGATCGGATCACATCCGGAACACGGGCCAGACGCGGTTGTCCGCCGATCATCCAGTAGGGAGGTCTGGCCGGGGGTGGCAGGAAGTGGTCAGGGGCGGGCAGCTTGCTGCCGTCCATTCGTCTGGTCCGAGGCCGGGAATTGCCGGAGAGTTGTACTCACAAGGACGAACACAAAGCCTCCCAGAAAAGAGAACGAAAATGACGAACTCCACTTTCTCCCCGGTCACCTCCACCCGCGCCGCCGGCACCACCTGGGACTCCCGCGCTGCGGGCACCACCTGGGACTCCTTCTCCAAGACCCCCGGCACCACCTGGGACTAGGGACAACGAAAAACCGAACGGCACAATGAACCGGAAAACTCTTCTTTCTCAGAATATCGACCGGCGAATCAAAAGCACCAGATAAATGAATAGCCACCCGGCAGGCCGACTAAGACCCTCTTGATCCGCGTACGGATCGACGGCATCGGCGGACATCCAGCACCCGGGCGTCGAAGCGAGACAGCTCACCACACACAGCCAAGCACCGCCAGGCGATGACACCTGCCCGGGCGAGGGCAGGCGTGCCCGTGTCCCGCACCCCCCGGCCGAGGTGGGGACGTCAGCGTGGCGCGCGCAGGTAGGCGAGGACGGCGAGCACGCGGCGGTTGTCGTCGGTGGCCGGCGCCAGGCCCAGCCTGCCGAAGATCCCGCCGATGTGCTTGGCGATCGCCTGCTCGCTCAGGAACAGGGCGCGGGCGATCGCGGCGTTGGTCCGGCCCTGGGCCATGAGCTCCAGCACCTCCCGCTCGCGCGGGGTCAGCGTCGCGACCGGGGACCGGTCACGGTGGCGGGCGAGCAACTGGGAGACCACGGCAGGGTCGATGACCGTGCCCCCGGCGGCGACCTGGCGGAGCGCGGTCGCGAAGTCGGCGACGTTGGTCACCCGGTCCTTGAGCAGGTACCCGATGCCCGCCGGGTCCCCCTGGAGCAGCTCGGCGGCGTAGGTCTGCTCGATGTACTGGCTGAGCACCAGCACCGGCAGCCCTGGACGCTCGCGGCGCAGCTCGTTCGCGGCCCGCAGCCCGTCGTCGGTGTTGCCGGGCGGCATCCGGACGTCGGTGACCACCAGGTCGGGCCGGTACGCCCGGACGGCCGACAGCAGCGAGGGCGCCTCGCCGACCTGCGCCACCACCTCGTACCCGAACCGCTCCAGCAGGTGGACCAGCCCGGCCCGCAGCAGCACGAAGTCCTCGGCGAGGACGACACGGAGCGCTACCCGATCGGCGTGCACGGGATCTCCAGGCGCAGCAGGGTCGGGCCGCCCGGCGGGCTCGCCACCAGCAGCCGCGCGTCGGCGGCGCTCGCCCGGTCGGCGAGGCCGAGCAGTCCGGTGCCGAGCTCGGGATCGGCGCCGCCCCGGCCGTCGTCGCGCACGTCGAAGGTCAGCAGGCCGCCGGCGTACCGGCCGGTGACGGTCGCCTGCGCGGCGCCGCTGTGCTTGTCCACGTTCGACAGCGCCTCGCTGACCACGAAGTAGACGGTGCTCTCCACCGTCCGGGAGAACCGGCCCGGCAGGTCGACGTCGGTGCGCACCGGCACGGTGACCCGTCCGGCCAGTTCCGCGATCGCGGCGGTGAGGCCACGGTCGGACAGGATCCACGGGTGGATCCCGCGCACCAGCTCGCGGAGCTGGTCGAGGATCGCCTTGGACTCCTCGTGGGCGCTGACGACCAGCTCGGCGAGCCGCGCGGGCGAACCGGGGTCCACCAGCCCCACCGGCGCCGATCCCGGGACCCCGGACGGCACGGACCCCGGACCCACGGACCCCTGCCCGGCGCCGGGCTCCGTCGAGGCCGGACCGGTGTCCGGGCCGGGCGTGGGCTCCGGGAGTTCCATCCGGGCGAGGCTGAGGGTGACGCTGAGGGCGAGGAGCCGCTGCTGCACCCCGTCGTGCAGGTCCCGCTCGATGCGCCGCCGCTCGTCGTCGAAGCCGGTGACCAGCCGTGACCGTGAGCGTGTCAGCTCGACGAGCTGGTCGCCGTCGGGGGACGGGACCAGGACCGCCCGGGTCAGCGCCGCCCGGATGTCGGCCGCCTCGGTCACGACGTGGGCCATGCCAAGCGTCACCAGTACCCCCAGCGGGGGAATGGCCCAGATCAGGCCGGTGCGTGCGAGTTCCTCCCCGTTCGGCATGGCCAGGTCCGGGGCGAGGGCCACGATGGCCGGGGCGAACAGCGTCGACCCGCAGAGGAGGATCGCCGACGTCACCACGACCAGGTCAAGCGGCCACAGGACGACGGCGGTGAGGATCGCGAACGCGAGCTCCTGCCAGGTGGCCGCCTCGCCGAACCGGGTGCCCAGCCAGGCGCGCACGCCGGGGCGGCCGGGCGGCCGGTGCGGGCTGGGCGCGGGCCGGGGGTCGACCAGGCGCATCCGGCGCCGTTCGAGCGCGCCGAGCGGTACGCCGATCAGGGCCGCCGCGACCAGCGGCACGATCCCGACCGCGACCGGGACGAGCCCGAGCCCGGTCAGCACGAGCGGCGGCAGCGCCGTCAGCAACGCCACCCCCACCGGCACGCCTCCGGCCAGGTAGGCGAGGGCCCGCCAAGGCCGGGCGGTGGCGAGCAGAGGAGGCACGGCAGCACCCTAGCCCGGCCGCCGGGGGAACAGAGTAGAGAAACCTCCACGGTCATACGGCAACCAGTGTCCTTCCGCCGGGCCGGGCGCCCGGCGAGGCTCGGCGGTATGGCGAACCGACTGAGCCGGCGTGGCCGGCAGACACTGCTCGTCCTGCATTACGTGTCCTCCGTCGGCTGGCTGGGTGTGGGCCTGTGCCAGCTCACGCTGAACGTGGTCGCGCTGACCACGGGGGATCCGGCGCTGCGGCACGCCGCGCACGAGTTCGCGCACATCCTGGACCGCTCGGTGCTCACCTTCCTGGCCGTCGGGGCGGCGGTGACCGGGATCCTGCTCGCGGTGCGCGGCAAGTGGGGGCTGTTCAAACACCGGTGGATCGTGGTGAAGCTGGTGGTGAACGTGGCGCTCATCATCGCCACGCCGATCTGGGTCGGCTCCTGGATCGGCCAGGCCATCAAGGCCACCGCCGGCGAGACGCCCGCCACCGGCTACCCGCGCGGCGAACTGATGGGAAGCTCGGTCGTCATCGTCAGCACCCTGCTGATCGTCACCGTCATCTCGGTCGTCAAACCCTGGGGCCGCCGCCGGCCCACCCGCCCCGCTCCCAGCCCCCGCGCCTCCCTCCCGGCGGTCAATTCCCGCTGATTCACAACGGCGCCCTCATCCGGGCCTCGGCCGTTCCACATCGATGAGCCCGCGCGGGGGCCGTCGCGTCACCGTTGATCACGACGGCAACGCGGCCATGAAGGTCATGATGGCCGCCATTCCCGCCGCGCACAGATCCTGGCCGATCGCCCTTCGCTTCGCGTACCGCTCGGGCAGGAGGCGGACGAGCCGGGCGCAGGTCCAGACCATCCCGATGGCCAGGGCCAGCGTCGCCGGCGAACCGCTCGCGTGCGCGTGCCCGGCGGGAGCGCCGCCAAGGGGAGATCCGCCGAGAGGAGGTCCGCCGGACGCCGTCAGGACCAAGAGGATGGACATGCCCACGAAGTCCTGGATGTGATGAGCGCTGTCCGCGCGGCGGGACGGGGAGCCGCACAGCCAGCCCGCGGCCGGCAACGCGAGCAGCCCGGCCAGGAGGAACCACCCGCCCAGGTGCCCGGCCGCCATGCCGAGCGCCATGACGACGTGCGGCCACCTGCGGGCAGGACGTGCGGAGGGCAGCAGCACCGGCACGAGGGCCAGGGCGCAGCCCACCGATACTCCCACCATGTGGAGGAGGGGCATGACGCGTTCCTCGCCCTCGCCGGGTCCGTCAGGGCGTCGCGGTGGCCGTCGGTTCGTCGTGCAGTGCGCAGGAACACCTGGTCCATCCGTCCGGCAGGGCGCCGAGGTCGTCGTCGCGGCCGGCCTTGAGGCGGGGCCATTGGGCGGTCGGGCGGCCGTCCGACCGGAACTGACCGCCCTTGGAGCCCCAGCGCTGCGGCCAGCCTTCCGGAGAGTCCTCCCAGTCCTCCTGCCGTCCGTAGACCGTGTGGTCCAGCAGTCCGTAGGACGGTGCCATCACTTCGTTGCCGCGGCTGGTGGTCCAGTAGGTCTCATACACCCGGTCGCCGTCGCGCAGGTAGCAGGCCAGGATGCCGAAGTGCCGGCCGGCGATCAGCCGGTCCACGGAGGCATGCGGCACCGAGTACCAGGGAGCGGGGTAACCCATGAAGTCGCGGTAGCGCGAGACCTCCTCGTACGGTCCCTTGGCCAGGACCGCGTAGCTGACGTCGCGGGCGTGCAGGTAGGCCAGTTCGGTGATGTGGGCGCTGCTGAAGGTGCAGCCCTCGCACTGCTGCGCGGCGGGCCTGCCGGGGTGCCACATGTGGTAGTAGGCGATGAGCTGGGACCGTCCGGCGAACAGGTCGATCAGCGGCACCGAGCCGCCGGCTCCGGTCAGCGGGGTCCGCGGATCGACCTCGACCATCGGCAGGCGGCGGCGGGCGGCGGCGATCGCGTCGCCCTCGCGGGTGTGCGCCTTCTCCCTGGGCCGCAACCGGTCCAGTTCGGCCTGGAACGCGGCCCGGTCGGCGATCGGGGGTTTGGCCGCGTCACTGATGGGTGAAACCTGGGGTTCGGTCATGATGAGATCCTTGTCCTGTCAATCCGGAGCGGTTCTATCGGGAGGACGCCCCTCGCCCTTTTGACTGGGGGGGTTACGTGAGCCGATCCTCCCCGTGGGACCTCGGAGCAGACAGATGTAAATGTCACAGGAAGAGTGCTGAGTTTCGCCGGCGGGTCCACGACCCATCCTGGCCGGGTTTGTGACATTTGAATCTGTTGCGTGGCAGCCCGCCGGTGCAGGGTGGAGGTCGCCCCGTCCGTACCTGTGGCGGCAGGAAGGCGAGACCCGCGCATGACTCTCACGCTCGCACCGACCAGGCGGCCGCCGACCGCCGGTACCGCCGCCCGGCCAGGACGTCTACCCTGGTCAGCCGGTACCGGAGAGCGGGTGGTGGGCGGATTGGCGCGGTTCCGGCGCTCCGAGCACATGCTGCTGCCGGCCTCGCTGGGGGCGGTCGGCTGCAGCGTCGCGCTGCCGTTGGTGCAGGTGGCGCTGGCGTTCGGCTACTACGGCAGCGATCTGCGAACCGGGCTGTGGAGCCTGGCGGCGACCACGGTGTACCTCCCGCTGCACCTGCGGCACGTCTGGTACGCCGCGCACGGGGCCCGGCCGCCGTTCGGCCGCTGGACGCTGGCGGCGATGGCCGTCGTCATCCTCGTCGCCACGCCCTTGGCCGGGGCCATGTGGGTGCGGACGTACACGGCCCTCATCGTGTCGGCGATGCTGGTGCTGCCCGGCCCGTGGTCGTACGTCCTCTACGCGGCGGTGGTGGTGGCGGTGGCCCCGGTGAGCCACGCGCTGGGGACGCCCTGGAACACCGCGCCGTGGCTGGTGTTCTCGGTGCTGTGCGGCAGCATGGCGTTGCTGCTGCTGGTCTGGCTCCCGGCGGCGCTGGCCCGATTGCGTACGGCCAGGGAGGCGCTGGCACAGCAGGCGGTGGCGCAGGAGCGCAGCAGGATCGACGCCGAGCTGCGGCACACGGTCGGTGCCGCGCTGGAGTCCATCGCCGATCGCGGCCACCGGCTCGGCGGCCGCCTCGCCCTGGGTAAGACGGCCACGGAGCCGGGAGAACCCGCCGAGTTGGCAGAGGAGTTGACCGAGTTGTCCGCCGACTCCAGGCGGGCGCTCGCCGAGACGAGGCGGAGCGTGCGCGGTTACCGGCAACCGTCGCTGCGCGCCGAACTGGAGACCACCGCCGCGCTGCTGTCCGCCGCGGGCATCGCCACGCGCCTGGACCTTCCACGGAGCGGCATGCCCGGCACCATCGCCCAGCCGTCACGAACCGCCCTGCGTGCGGCCATCACGCGCCTGCTGCGCAACCACGCGGTGCGGAACTGCACGATCACGGTGACCTCCCTGAGTGGCCGGGTGCGGCTGGAACTGCGCGCGGACGAGGCCGCCGAGATCATCGAGGTGGCGTCATGACCCCGTCCAAGACCCCACCCGAGACCGCCCCGCCCGAGACTCCGCCCAAGATCGCGCCACAGCCCTCGGCCAAGGACCGGGCGGCGACCCCGTCCGTGATCGGGTCGACGGCTCCGTCGATCATGCCCGCGTGGGTGCTGCGGCACCCGCACTGGCCGCTGGTCGCGCTGCACGTGCCGCTGACCGTGCAGGCGCCGGTTTACTCGATCATCGGCATGGAGGGCCGACCCTCCGCCTCGCTCGTCATGATCCCGGTGGCCGCCGCGCTGGGCGCGCTCCAGCTCCGGCACAGCCTGGCCGCCGCCAGGGGCGAGCGTCCCGCGGGCTGGCGCTGGAGCTACGCGGCCTTGCTGCTGCTCGTATACGTGCCGGTGATCTGGATCGGCACGAACTGGGAGGCCATGGGCATCATGGCCCTCGCCTCGACGATGATGCTGCTGCGCCCGCGGACGGCGTTGCCGTTGTGCGCCGCGGAGATGCTCGTCCCGGTGACGCTGGAGCTCAAGTCGGTCATCGGAGGCCCGCTCCTGCAGATCGTCATCATGTTGCTCTACGCCGTGGTCGTCCCGCCCTTGTTCACCGCCGCGCTGGTCGGCGGAGCCCGGCTGGTCCGGCTGGTGAACGAGCTGTACGCCACGCGCACCGAGCTGGCCGCCGCGGCGGTCGGCGAGGAGCGCGTCCGGGTCTCGCGCGACCTGCACGACCTGCTCGGACAGAGCCTGTCGGCGATCTCGCTCAAGGGCGACCTGGCGCTGCGGCTGCTGGCCAAGGACGTCACCGCCGCCCGCGGCGAGGTCGAGAGCCTGACCGGGGTGGCGCGTGAGGCGCTGCGGGGCGTACGAGCGATCGCCCGCGACGAGCACGCCGTTTCGCTGCGCACCGAGATCGAGGGCGCCGCGGCCCTGCTCGGCGCGGCCGGGGTGGACACCGAGTTCGACGTGGCCGAGCTGCCGCCGCTGCGCGGCCCCGCGCAGGACGCGCTGGCGTGGGCGATCCGCGAGGGCACCACCAACCTGCTGCGCCACAGCGAGGCCCAGTCCTGCTCCATCACCCTGTCCCGGCACCACGGGACGGTACGGCTGGAGATCGTCAACGACGGCGTGCGGGGCGTCGCGGCTTCCGGCTCAGGGCTCGCGGGGGTGGGCGAGCGGGCTCGCGCCGTGTCCGGCACCTCCGCCGCCGTCGTCCGCAACGGTCGTTTCATCCTGTCCGTCGACGTCCCCGAGGAAGCCCTGTGATCCGCGTACTCATCGCCGAGGACATGCACATGATCAGGTCCGCCCTGGTCGCGCTGCTGTCGCTGGAGGACGACCTGGAGGTCGTCGCCGAGATCGAGCGCGGCGACGAGGTGCTGGCCGCCGCGCTGCGGACGCGTCCCGACGTCGCGGTGCTCGACATCGACATGCCCGGCCTGGACGGGCTGTCGGCCGCCGGGCAGCTCTCCGAGCGCCTACCCGGCTGCCGTACCCTCGTGCTCACCGGGCTCAGCCAGCCCGGCAACCTGCTGCGCGCGCTGAAGGTCCACGTGAAGGGGTTCATCGTCAAGGACGCCCCGGCCCAGACCCTCACCGACGGGATCCGCCGTATCGCCCGCGGCGAGCGGGTGATCGACCCCGAGCTCGTCGCCGCGGCGCTGGAGACCGGCAGCAGCCCGCTCACCCCCAGGGAGACCGACGTGCTGCGCGCCGCCAGTACGGGCATCAGCACCGTCGAGATCGCCGGCCACCTGTCGTTGTCGCAGGCCACCGTGCGCAACTACCTGTCCAACGCGATCGACAAGGTGGGCGGGCGCAACCGCATCGACGCCATCCGCATCTCCCGCGACGCGGGCTGGCTCTGACCGCCCTGCTCCCCGGTTCACCGGCGACGGGCACCGGCTCCTACCGGCCCGCCCCCGCGCCGCCGACCGGCGAAAGGCGGAGGGGCGGGTTTGAGTAGGGCCCTACTCATGCGGCTCCGCGCGTCCAGGGCGTTACTGATGGTGACGACGAGCTCTGGAGGCGGATGATGAGCACCACGCACGAACATCACGGTGGCCACGGTCATGGCGAGACGTTCGCCGTCCACGGGATGCTGCTGGTGGTGGGGGACGACAGGTTCTACTTCTCGCATCTGCCGATGTTCGCCATGGTGGCGCACCGGTTCCAGGTGCTCGTGGAGGTCGGGTTCGGCGACGACGTGCGCGCGGCCGTGCGCGCCGACGCCAGGGCCACCGGCGAGGACCTGTACACCTTCGCGCCGCTGCCGTTCCCGCTGGTCGAGCTCGACCCGGCCGGCGGCGGGCCGGTCCGGACGTCCCTGGTGGGGACGATCTTCCACGGGCACTTCGAGCGCGGGGGGACCCCGATCGCCGAGGACGTCACCGCGAGGGTCCGCCGCGTCGCGCACTACCGCCCGCTCGACCCGCGGGCGCGGCACGACGACACGGGCAGGCTGACCTACCTGTGCTTCGGCGGGGCCGGGGACCTCTTCCTCGCGCACCAGATCACCGCGCGCCCCGACTTCGACCAGGTGGTCCGGGTCCGCATGGTCCCGGAGGGCGGGGGTGACCTCCCGGCCGGGGACTTCGACCTGGCCGCGCCCGTGGCGTTCGGCCGCCCGGACGTCCCGGGGGCCCGGCTGACGGCGGGCGGGACCGAGACCGGTTTCTTCTTCCAGACCGTCTCGCACACCGGCGCGCACGGTTTCCGCGTCCCGTTGCGGATCGAGCGGGAGATCTACATGGAGACCGGCGACCTGGTCTGACCCGTGCGAGGGCGCGTGAAGGGCGGCCCCGGTCCGGATCAGGGCGCCGCCGGCCGCCGGCCGCCGGCCGCCGCCGGTCAGTCGTCCAGGCCGCGGGCGCTGAGGGCCTCGCCCAGGGCGTCGGCGTGCCGGAGCGCGCTCACCACCAGCGGCACGGCGAAGGCCCGCACGCTCCACTCCACCCCCCTGGCCCGCTGGGCCTCGCGGACGCGGGTGGCCAGCCCGGCGACGACCGGCACGCTGCGCACGGTCAGCGACAGCAGCAGCGACAGCCGGAACGGGTCCAGCCCGACGAACCTGGCCGGCGCCAGGCAGCGTTCCAGGAAGGCCATCATCGCCGTGGTGCGCGTCGTGAGCGTGACCAGTCCCGCCAGCGCGACGGCGATCACCACGCGGGCCGTCGACGTCGCCGCGCCGAGCAGGTCGACGAACGCCCACTGCATGGCGAACAGGGCCACGGCGAACCACCGGATGGGCCGGATCTGGGCCCAGGCCGCCGTGAAGCCCACGCCGGAGACGACGTACAGCGACGCCACCAGGACCACGGCGACGACCGGCGCCAGCGGCGACGGGAAGAGCAGCAGCAGCGTGCACAGGACGGCCAGCCCGAGGAGCTTGGCCCCGGCGGGCAGGCGGTGCAGGAGCGAGTCGCCGGGAACGTAGTACCCGGTCACTCCATGATCTTCCGGTAGTGGCCGATCGCGGCCTCCGGTTCCGCGTCCGCGACGACGCGGCCCTGGTCCAGCACGAGCACGCGGTCGAAGTCGGCCAGCAGCGCCAGGTCGTGGGTGACGACCACGACCTGCTGCGGCAGGGTGCGCAGCACCTCGGCGACCTGCCGGGAGTGGCGCAGGTCCAGCAGCGTCGTCGGCTCGTCCATCACCAGGATGTCGGGCTCAAGCACCATGATCGAGCAGAGCGCGAGCAGCTGCTTCTGGCCCCCTGACAGGTGGTGCGCGGGATGGTCGGCGTACTCGTCCAGGCCGTACCTGACCAGGACCTCCCCGACGCGGCGCGAGATCTCCCCGGCGGGCAGCCCCTTGCGGCGTAGGGAGAAGGCCATGTCCTCGGCCACCGTCGGCATCACGATCTGCGCGTCCGGGTCGGTGAACAGGAACCCGACCCTGCGCCTGATCTTCGCGCCCTGGCGGCGGGTGTCGAGCCCGAGGACGGTGACCGCCCCGGACGACGGCAGCGCCAGGCCGTTGATCAGGCGGGCGAGCGTGCTCTTGCCCGACCCGTTGGCGCCGATCACGCCCACGCGGCGTTCCGGCAGCGAGAGGGTGATGTCGAACAGCACGTCACGCTGCCCGAGCCGGACCCGGACATCGGTGAACTCGATCAATCAGACCACCTCGAACAGGGCGGCGACTCCGAGGCCGCCGCCGACCGCGGCCATCGCCAGCCCCAACGTCCCCCTCGGCGCGCCCGCGCGTACGAGCCTGCTGAACAGCCGGGTGACCGCCACCGCGCCGGTCGCGCCCCACGGGTGGCCGAGCGCGAGCGCGCCGCCGCCGGGGCAGACGCGGTCCGCGTCGGCGCCGAGCGGGTCGAGCCCGAGCGCGTCGGTCACCGCCAGCACCTGGGCCGCGAACGCCTCGACGATCTCCACCGCCGCCACGTCCGCGAGGTCGACGCCCGTACGCCGCAGCACCCGCCGTACGGCGGGCACGGGCCCCCATCCGGGCAGTTCGGGGTCGCAGCCGACCACGGCGCCGGCCAGCAGCCGCAGTCCCGGCAGCCCGGCGCGCAGCCGGTCCGGCACCACGACCACGGCCGCCGCTCCGTCGCTGACCGGCGAGCAGTTGCCGGCGGTGATGGTGCCGCCGGGCACGAACACGGCGGGCAGCCGGGCCAGCGACGCCATCCGCATGGCGCGCGGGCGCTGGTCGGCGGTCCGGCCGTCGATCGGGACGATCTCGGCCTCGAAGCGGGCGGCCAGCGCCCTCTCGTGGCTGCGGAACGCGTAGGCGTCCTGGCGTTCGCGGGTCACGCCGCACGCACGGGCGAGCGCCTCGGCCGCGGGGCCCATGTCCGGGTCGGGGTGCCCCGAGGGGACGAACGGCGCCCGATCGTACGGCGCCGCCGCGTCGCGGTGGATGCGCCGCGGCGCGGTCGAAGCGCTCTCGGTCCCCCCTGCGACGACCAGCTCCAGGTCACCACCGCGGACGGCCTGCCCGGCGAGCAGGATCGCGGCCAGGCCGCTCCCGCACTGCCGGTCCACCGTGACGCCGGGGACGCGGTGCCCGAGGCCCGCCGCAAGCGCCGAGACGCGCGCCAGGTTGCCTCCCGGTCCCATGCAGTTGCCAAGCATCACGTCGTCGACCGGCAGGCCGAGGTGGGCGACCTCCCCGGCGACGGCCTCGATGACGGGCCCGGCGAGCTGGTCGGCCGTCACCTTCTTGAACGCGTGCCCGGCGGTCCCGATCGGGGTACGGCGTGCGGCCACGATGACCGGTTCGTCGCGCATGTCAGGCCAGCCGGCGCATGTCGGGGTCGCCGTCGGCCAGGCGGGCGGCGACCAGGCCGCGCGCCGGCTTGCCGGTGGGGGTGCGGGGCAGGGCCGGCACGGCGTACCAGCGGCGCGGGCGCTGCGCCGCGTCCAGCCCGCCGCGCGCCATCGCCTCGAGCGACGCCCGCGACGCGCCCTCCCCCTCGATGACCGCGGTGACCACGGAGCCCAGGAGCGGGTGCGGCGAGCCGACCACCACCAGGTCGCCCACCCCGGGCACCTTCCTGAGGACCTCCTCGACGTCCTCGGGCAGGACGGTGGCCCCGCCGGTCTGGATCGCGCCGTCGCCCCGGCCGCGCAACCGCAGGACCTCACCGGGCCGGTACGGCTCCGCCACGTCGCCCACGGTCATCCAGCCGTCCCCGTCGGCGCGGAGCGGGCCGGGGGCGCCGGCGAGGTACCCCTCGGCGAGCCACGGCGAGCGCACCCACACCTCGCCCAGGCCCTGCCCCCTGACCTCGATCTCGGTGCGGGGGAAGGGACGCAGGCCCGTGCCGTCGGTGTCGACGGCGACGAATGACAGCTCGGTGGCACCGTAGTAGGACACCACACCGACGCCGGACTCGGCGGCCAGGTCCCGCGAACCGGCCATCGTGGCCGCCCCGCCGACCACGGCGGTCCGCAGCGGGCCGCCGGTCTCCCGCAGGACCTCCAGCACGGCGGGCAGCATGTGGGGCACCAGGTGGATCACGGTGCACCGGCGCAGGTGGGCGGCGAGGTCCCTGGCGGAGGGCCGTCGTCCCGGGACGACGACCGCCGCCCCGGTCGCCAGGGCGTGCACGGCCGCGAAGCCGTACAGGGAGGAGACGAGCGGGCCCGGGACCAGGACGACGTCTCCGGCCCCGATGCCGGCCAGGTCGCCGAGGTGCGGGAACGAGTCCGTCCACGACGCGCGGGTGCGCACCACGGCGCGGGGCCTGCCGGTGCTGCCGGAGCCGAAGCAGGCCCACGCCCGGTCACCCGGCGCGGCCTGGCCCCGCACCGGCGGGCCGTGCGGGGTGGGCAGCGGGGCGTCGACGCGGGCGTCCACCGGGATCGCGGCCATGACCCGCGAGCGCCGCCCCTCGTCCCAGGCGGGGTCGCACAGCAGCGGCGTGGCGCCGACCAGGTCGGCGGCCAGCACCGCGGTGATCTGGGCCACCGGGTCGGCCAGGCCGACCGCGACCAGCGCGCCCCGGCCGACCCCCTGGCCGAGCAGGTGCCGCGCCGCGCCCTGGACGTCGCGCGCGAGCTCGGCGTAGCTCAGCTCTCCTCGCGGCCCGCTCACGGCGAGGCGGTCGGAGGCGTGTCGCATGACCTGCTCGGCTACCGGCATGCGCGGGTCAACGCCCCCCGGCGGCGCGGATCCGCTCGCGGTGCACGGAGGGGACCGCGTCGGGGTAGGCCCGCTGCGTGCCCCGCGCCACGAGGGAGGCGAGCACGGCCTTGGCCACGTCGCCGGGCAGGAAGACGGCGCTGAGCACCGCGGCCTTGCCCAGCGTGAGCCCGGTGACCGCGGCCTGCAGGGGGATGCCGAACAGGTAGATCACCCCGACGCCGCCGGCGACGCAGGCGATCAGCAGCCGGACGATTCCCGGGTTCCGGCCGCCGCGTTCGACGATCCAGCCGATCACGGCCGCCCCGGGCAGCCATCCGATCAGGAACCCGACCGAGGGCCCGGCGAAGACCCCGAGGCCGCCCCGGCCGCCCGCCAGCAGCGGGAGACCCGCCGCGACCAGGACCAGCAGGACGGCGACGGCGAGCGCGGCCCGCCAGGTGCCGAGGATCGCCCCGGCCAGCATGACGCCGAACGTCTGCAGTGTGATCGGCACCGCGTTGCCGAAGACGTTCAGCGCGCCCGGCAGCCCGAGCACGGCGATGAGCGCGGCGAACACGCTGACGCGAGCCACGTCCCCCGTGGGGAACCTGCGTCCGGGCGGTGACAACGGCCCCTCCTGATGTGTCATGGGCCCAATCACACACCAGAACACACCTATCAGGCATATTTGGACCCCACAACATTCTCACCTGTTATCTGACCCAACCGGTCACGGCTCCGGGAGGCGGGGTCCGCCGGTGGGGCGAGGATGAGGGGTCCCGCCGGAGGGGGCTCCGGTGGTGCGGATCGCTCCCGTCGACCGCGAGCCGTTCGCCGCGGGCACGGTCCCAACCGGCACAGTCCCAACCATCGGCAACAAGACCACAAGCCGGCGTCCCGCCTGCCAGGGCACGGAGTCGTCCAGGCATAGAACGAAGACCTGCTCATCGTAGATGTGGAGGTCCCATGCCGTACAGGACAGGAAATCACGTGGAGTCCCGCCTTATCCGGCCGTCCGGCCGGCTTCGACGGCGGTCCTGGGCCCGATCGCTCGTGGTCGTGGCGGCCGTGATCGGGGCGGGGGCGCCCATGGCCGCCTGCCCGGCCGTGGCGGACGGTCCGATCCGGCAGTTCGCCTACGTCGTCAACGACGGCCCTGACACCGTCTCGGTGATCGACACGAGCACCAGCACCATCGCCACCACCATCAAACTCGGCGCCGGAGCCGACCCGGTCGGTCTGGCGATCACCCCCCAGGGGACGCGCGCCTACGTGGCCAACAACGGCCCGGACAGCGTCTCGGTGATCGACACCACCACGAACGCCGTCACCGCGGTCATCAAGTTCACCCCGGGGACCGACCCCTTCGGCGTGGCGATCTCCCCCAAGGGAAACCGCGCCTACGTGACCGGTTTCGGCCATGACACGATCCTGGTGCTCGACACCACGACGAACACCGTCGCCGCCACCATCGCGCTCCCGCCCGGCTCCCGTCCCGTCAGCGTGGCGGTCACGCCGGACGGCCGCCGCGCCTACGTGAGCGACTTCGGGACCGACGCGGTCTCGGTGATCGACACCACGACGAACACCGTCAGGGCCACGATCAAGCTCGGCGACAAGGCCAGTCCGGAGACCGTGGCCATCGCTCCCCGCGGGAACCGCGCCTACGTGGCCAGCAACGGCACGAACTCCGTCGCGGTGCTCGACACCAGGACGAACGCCGTCACCGGGATCATCAAGTTCGCGCCCGGGACCGACCCCTTCGGCGTGGCGTTCTCCCCCAAGGGAAACCGCGCCTACGTGACCGGCTACAGCGACGGCACCGTGTCGGTGATCGACACCAGGTCGAACATCGTCACCGCCACCGTCAAGCTCGCCAAGGGAGCGGTTCCCGTCGCGGTGGCGGTCACCCCGGACGGCGCCCTCGCGTACGTGACCGGTTTCGGCGACCACACCGCGTCGGTCATCGGCACCGCCTCGAACACGGTCCTCGCCAGGATCCCGCTCGGCCTGGGGGCCAAGCCCTTCGGCGTGGCCTTCACGAGCACCGGCCCGCGCATCCCCCTGCCCTCTGCGAGGACCGGCCCACCTGTGCCGTGAACTCCCACGAGCACCGGCCCACCCGTCCCCTGACCCCTGGCCGGCACCCGGCCCG
>NZ_JANZYP010000038.1 GCF_025506355.1 Sphaerisporangium corydalis | reverse complement strand
CCTCGACGGCACCGGAGCATGGCGATGTGGTTCGACGGTCACCTCCGCGTTCACTCGGCCCAAGGTGGTCGCGGTCTTCGACCAGAGCGTTGATCTTCCTTTCAGGTTCGTGCCACCTACACCAAGGTCATCACACATCTTCTCGACCGCCGCACGGTACATCCCCCCGCGGCCCGAAACGCGTCGACGGCCTCGCACTGCGCACCTTCTCGGTAGATGTCCCGCATTTGATCTGGCGCGGAGGAGGGCAGCTCGCGGGGTGCCCGGTGCGGCCATGCCAGGGTTGTGGTGAGAGCGATCGACGTTCGTACGTCGTCGGGAGCCCGGGTCAGCAGCTCATGAATCACGCATGTCTGCTTGCAGAGCTGACACTCCAGTACATGCTCCACAAGCCGAAGCGGCGGCGGAGGCGGCGGAGACACCGCAGGGCCCGGACTAGACATATCCACGCTACTCCTAGCGTTGAAAGGTTCGTCCTTGAGAGCGGGCCAGATCTGCCTCCGCGACAAGTGGTTGAACGCCACCCCACGCCCGCAATTCTGATCAGGGCAGGTACCTGCGGGGGTACGGGGAAAGCGGCACCCACCCAATGCGCCGTGTGGTTCCGCAGCTGAGTGGATTCTCAGCGCCCCTCAGCGTGATCACAGCTCTGTCAGAGCAGGCTCGTCGAGTCGTCGAGTCGTCGAGTCACGGGGCTGAGGAGTTCGGATGAGAGCCGAGGCATTGAGCGGGCCGCGCAGGTGGCCCCGCGTTGCGGCGGTGTGGAGCTCGGCCTATGGGGTGGCCCACGTGTGGTGGCTGATGGACCCGGGGTCGCCCTTGGCTCCTCCTGAGGAGCCGTTCTCGCCTGGCCGGTGGGTGGCGGTGACGCTCGCCTTCATGGCCGCGGCGGTGTGCTCGCTGATCGCCGCCGGGACCGCACGCCACTGGGCCGCGCCTGCGCGGTGGACGCTGGTGGCGCTGGCGTGGGTGGCCGGGGCCGGGCTGATCATCTATTCGTACGCGGTCGCCATCAGTCTTGCCACCATGCTTTTCGGCCAGGTCGACCACTGGGGAAGCCTGTTGACCCGCGCGGCCGGAGCGACGGCGGGCGCGCTGACGCTGGCGTGTGCCGTCGCCGAGCAGCGCAGGGTTCGCCGGGCCTGCGTCCTTTGCGCCCGAGTGCACGGCCGTTCGCCGGAGCGGCGCACCGACCCCACACCGCGATGGGCCTACCTCGCCGCCTACGTCGCGGTCGGTGGTTGCGCCGCTCGGGTGACCGCGCTGGTGCTCGACTCCTTGACGACGGACAAGCCGTTGCCGTTCGCGCTCGGTTCGCCTTTCGCGATCTTCGTCGCCCTGATGATCGTGGCCGGTACCCTCCTGCCGCTGGCATTGGTCCACCGGTTCGGCAGGATCTGGCCGCGCTGGGTGGTTCCGCTGGCAGGACGCGATGTGCCGCGATGGCTTGTACTCGGACCCGCCTTGCTCGTCGGCGCGGGCATGGTCGGCTACTTCGGCGTGGCCGGGATGACGGCATGGATCCTTGGCAAGGGCAACCTTGCCCAGGCCCCGGTCTGGAAGGTGTCGATGGAGATGTTCGGCTACACCTTGTGGGGCCTGGGCCTGCTCGCCGCCGCCATGTCCTACTACGGTTTGACCAGGCGGGATTGTCCTCTTCGCAGGGCTCTGGTGGAAACCTAGGTTTCAGTGCGCCACTTCGGCACGGGCGTGCCCGATAATCGTGTGATCTGAGTTCCTGGTCCTGGTCACGATCGGTAGCGCCAACACCGCCTGCGCCATCGCGCTGTGCGCGCTGATACCTGGTGGGAAGCCCGACTGGTAGTCGCTCACCTCTCAGCCGGGCCGGTCGGCATCCTCCGGCTTGCGCGTCCGCTCATCGTGTGTTGGTGATGGGCTCGGCCAGGTCGTGGTCCACGAACACCTCGATCAGCCGGCCGACGGGGAAGGCGGCCTCGGTGGGGTAGCGCAGGTGCTGATCGGGATTGATGCGGTAGTGGTTGCGCCGCCCGACGCGTTCGCGGCTCAGGTATCCGGCTTGGTGCAGGTCGGTGATGATGCCGTGCACGGCACGCTCGGTGATGCCGATCGCCGCGGCGATGTCGCGCATCGTGGCATCGGGGTGGCGGGCGATCTCCATCAGCACCCTGGCGTGATGGGTCAGGAAAGTCCATCGGGAAGAGCTGCCCTCAGAAACGGTCACAACGGCGTCACACTTTCGCTTAGCAGGCTTACAACCACCACAGGTCCGCGGGGTACCCCCCGAACTTTTCATGAACTGTCTTTCCGGTAACGTGCTTCGGTGCATATTCTGTCCCGGAAGGAGTCCTCGCTCAAGGCAACCACTGTTCCGTGCAGCGCAGGAGCACGGGGCCAGATGTCTGAACCTCGCCTTCCCGCCGACTGGAGAGGTGATCCGTGAGCCCGGTCACAATGGCCTTTCGTCGCCTGCCCGCCGCTACGGTGGTCTGGGTCAGCGGCGAAGTCGATGTCACCAACTCCGCTCAGCTGGGAACCTTTCTCGCCGACGTCCATCCGCGCCCGCAGGAGCCGCTGCTGCTGGAACTGAGCGGTCTGTCCTTCCTGGATTGCTCCGGTCTGTGCGTCCTGATCGATGCCCGTGACCAGGTGCAGGCCGCCGGCGGCGGCGTGCACGTGGTCAGCCCGCACCCACGCGTGCTGCGCCTGCTGGAGATCACCGGCCTGGGACGGGTGGTGAGTCTCCACCCCGACCTGCCGCGCGCACTCCAAGCGGTCAATCCGCACACCGCTGCCACCGCGACCGACGTCACGGCTGGTCTCGGGGCTTGAGCGCGGTGCCCGGTAGATGAGGTAGCCGAGGGCGGGCGCGGGCCCGTTCGGCGCCGAAGGTCACGCGCCGTCAACTGGCAGGCAGGGGGTCCTGGCCGAGAACGCGCGAGCCGTTGGCGGCGGAGATGCGGACCGCGGCGAACCCGGAATCGATCATTTCCTGCTCGTAGGAGCGTAGTGCCGGGATGAGCGGGCCGCCGTGGGCGAGTACCGCGACCAGCGCCGCCGCGTCGCGTAAAGCGAGGTTGGCCCCCGCCCCGGCCGCCGGGCTCATGGCGTGGGCGGCGTCGCCGAGCAGGGTGACACGGGTGGTCTGCCAGGGCGGGATCGGGACGCTGGTGCGCAGCTCCAACGGGAAGACCTCGTGCCATTGGACGATCATCCGGTGGATGAGGGGGTGCCAGCCGTCCGTCATGTCCATGACGAGGGACCTGAGCCGCTCCTGTGTCATCAGGTGCAGGCCGGGTGGGAGGTCGTCGGCACGGGCGCCGAAGGAGCAGGTGGCGTAGTCGCGGGTGGGCGCGACGCCCATCGTGCGATGGCCTGGACCGGTGATCGCGGTGAATACGTTGTCCATGCCCTCGGCCAGCTCGGTGGGGATCTTGCCGTAGAGCTGGACGAGGCCGGTGCCGACGATGCGGATGTGTGGCAGGTACTGGCGGCGGACCGCGGAGTTGATGCCGTCGGCGCCGATCAGGACGTCGGCTGCGGCGGTGGTGCCGTCGTCGAAGCGCGCCGTCACGTGGCCGGCCGCGACCTGGAAGCCGGTCAGCCGCATGCCGTACGTGATCGTCTCCGCCACGTCGGCCAGCAGGGTGTCGCGGAGCGTCCGCCGGTCGATCGACAGGTGAAGTCCGCCGTGTTCGAGGACCTCTGACTTCTCAAGCATGGGATCGAAGCGGACAAAGCGGGGCGCGGGTGTGTGGGCGGTGGACAGGAAGGCCGCCAGCCGTTCCGGGGCCATCACGCTGGTCAGCGCGTCGATGCCCACGTCGCTCAGGTGCAGGCGGTAGCCCTGGCGGCGGATGAGCGGCGACGGGTCTCGCTCGTAGACGGCCACGCCGATCCCGGCCCTGCGCAGCCCGTTGGCCAGGGCCAGCCCGCCGAGGCCGGCCCCGATGACGATCACCTTCACCTCTGCTCGCCGCCGAAGTCCGCGGCGTGCTCGGCGGCCCACGCCGACAGCGTCGTGACGGGCGCCCCTGTGATGTCGCGCACCGTGGAGGTGACCTGCGGACGCGGGGCGGCGGCCATCTTGGTGTAGCCGTCGAGCAGCTCGTCGACGAAGCCGCCGGGGAAGTCGGGGTCGGCCAGCAGCCGGGCGCGCTCTTGCTCCAGCGTCAGCTCCTGCCAGCGCAGCGGGCGGCCGATGGCCTCGCCGATCAAGCGCACCTGTTCGGCCTGGGTCAGCACCTCGGGCCCGGTGAGGGTGTAGCGGTGTCCTTCGTGCCCGGGTTCGGTCAGCGCGTGGACGGCCACCGCCGCGATGTCGTCCTCGTGGATCGGTGTCATCCACAGCGAGCCGAAGGCCCCGCGGACGCTGTCACCTGCCTTGATCTGGTCGCTCCACCACAGGGTGTTGGTCATGAAGGTGCTGGGGCTCAGCACCGTCCACGCCATGCCGGACCGCTCGATCAGATGCTCGACGGTGGCGTGCCAGCGGGCGGCCGGGCTGGGCTGCTCTTCGGGCGCGAGCCCGGGCAGGGCGCCGCCGCCGGTCATGAAGACGACGTGGCGGACGCGGCGCTTGAGCGCGTCGACGATGGGGCGGCCGGGTTCAGCCGAGTGGAAGGGCCACATGAGGAACGCGGCATCGATGTCGTCGAGGGCACCGGGCGCCTCCAGGTCCGCGGGGATCACCTCGACGCCTTGGGGTAGCTTCGCGGCCTCCGGGTTGCGGCTCGTGGCTCGTACGGCGGCGCCACTCCAGGCCAGCCGCTCGGCCACCCTTCTGCCGACGCTGCCCGTTGCGCCGAAAACCAGGTAAGTGCTCATGCGTCAAGAATCCCGTCGCTCAGGCAGATCGCGCACCTCGTGTGCCGCCTTGTGGCGATAAGTGGCATGAAAGAATGAAATATGGTGAAAACTAGCGCGCTGGATGCGATGGACTACGCACTCGTGCACGCGCTCCAGATCGACGGCCGCGCCTCCTTCCGCACGATCGCCGACGTGCTCGACGTCTCCGAGCACACCGTCGCCCGCCGCTACCGGAAGCTGCGCGCGCACGGCGTCCTGCGCGTGGTCGGCTGGCTCAACGGCCAGCGCTTCGGCCGCACCTCCTGGTCGGTGCGGCTCGTGTGCACGCCGGATGCGGCAGGTCAGGTGGCCGAGGCCCTCGCCCGGCGCGACGACACCGTCTGGGTGCGCCTGCTGTCCGGCGGCACCGAGATCGCCTGCGGCGTCCAGGCGGGCGGCGACCAGGACGGTGACGCCCTGCTGCTGAAGAAGCTGCCGCGCACCCCGCGCATCGTGGCCATGTCCGCGCACGCGACCCTGCACATGTTCGCCGGCTGGCGCAGCCGGGTCGCGGTGCTCACCGACGAGCAGGCCGAGCGGCTCCGGCCCGCTCTTCCGTACGAGAAGGAGGTGTCGCTGAGCGCGCGGGACCACGCCATTCTGCGCGTGCTGGCCCAGGACGGGCGGGCCGGGTACGGCGAGCTGGTGGCGGCCGGCGGATGGTCGCACACGAGCGTGCGACGCCGCCTCGACCAGCTGCGATCCAGCGACACGCTCCGGTTCGACGTCGAAATCCCCTCACAAGCCCTGGGCTACCACGCCGAGGCCTGGTTGTGGATGAAGGTGGAGCCGTCGGCCCTGGCCTCGGTCGGCGAAGCCATGGCAGCCCACCCCGAGGCCGACGTGGTCGCGGCCACCACCGGCCCCACCAACCTCATGGCCGGGGTGGCCTGCCGTGACACCCGCGACCTCTACCGCTACCTCACCGAGCGGGTGGCACCGCTCCACGGCGTGCGCGAGCTGGAGACCGCGCCCGTGATCCGTACGGTCAAGCGGGTGGGCACCTTCCTCTCCTGAATCTCATCTCTCAACCGGGCTGATGCCTCGCTGACACGATCACTGCTTCCCGCGCGGTCCGGCCACTGTCCGCCTGCGGCGACACCTCAGATGACGGCCGGTGGGGCCACAGGACGGCCTTCGCGGAGACGGCGATGGTGAAGGCCCTCGCGGAGGCGGCGGCCGTCAGAAGCGCAGGGCGCGTTCGGTCAGGTGTTTGACCTGTTCAAGGGCGTTTCCCGTGCCCTCGAACCGTAGTATCTCGATCACCAGGACGATGTTGCTCCGGCGGACGGACAAAGAGGCTGCCTTGGAGCAGTCGATGTTGCTGTACTTCTTCGTGCGCTCGGTCGGGGCCGGCACGTTCCACAGGCCGCAGACATAGAAGTTGTCGTCACCGAGCCCCGGCACCCGACCCATTTTCACGTTGAAGTCGTTGCTCAGTTGCGGAAGGGCGGAACGCGTCCGCTGCTCGAGGGTGTCGAACGCGGTCGTGGCCTTGCCTCCGGCGTCGTAGGTGGAGAGGTACAGGTACCAATCGGGCGGATGCTCCGGCGTGTCGTTGGGGTCGGAGAAATAGCCCCCGGCGGCGGGGCCCAGTCCTGACGCATCTGACACGGCTTTCGGCGATTCCCAGCTGTAGCAGGCGGACGACGATGCGCCGATCTCTCTTTCCGCGTCCGCCCGGCTGATGAGCGCGCAGGGGTCGGGCCGTTTGAGCGGGGCGGACGCCACGGCGCTGAGCGGGTTCAGGCCGAGCAGGGACGCCGTGATCCCGAGCGCGACCAGAATCACCGGCGCGATTCCCAGCGCGATGACGTACGGCTTGCTCAGCGCCGACCGCCGCAGGTGCCCGCCTGCGGCCTTGGCCGGGCGGGCGCGGAAGAGCTCGTGCAGGCGGCGCGGCCGGCGGGACCGCCGTCGCTTCGGCCGCTTCGGCCGCTTCGGCCGCGACGGGGGTTCGGGTTCGTCCGGTGGCCGAGGCGGGGTGTCGTGGTGCTGGACGGAGCGGCTGAGCTGGTCGAGTTGCCGCATTACCCGCTCGCGTAGTTCGGTGGCGTAGACGACCGGGACCAGCGCGGGGGAGTAGGGGGCGATCAGGCGGCGGCGCAGGGGGTTGCATACCTCGCACTTCTGGCAGGTCGAGCAGGTGTCGAAGTGCCGGACGATCTGCTCGCGGACCTGAGCGGTGAAAGTGTCGCCGTCTCGGGCGACGGCGCCGAGGATGATGCGGTCGAGGTCGCGGCAGACCCGGCGGGCGTCGCGGAACAGCACCAGGGCGGCGAAGCCGTTCTCGGCGAGCTTGCGGATGCGTTCGGCGGTGTTCTTGGCCTGGTCCGGTGTCATGTCGAGGTGGTCGGCGAGCGCCTTGCCGTACAGGCCGCGGCGCACCGACGCCTCGTACATCCGCTGCTGAGCGGCGGTGAACGTGGTCACGACCTGGGTGTCGAGCAGGTGGCGGACCCGGTCCAGTCCGGCGGCGTCCTCGGCGCGGCTCATCTCGAAGCTCTCGGCCGGAGTCAGGCCGAAGCTCTCGTCGAGATCCATCTGGGAGACGTCGTTGACGCCGAGCATGTCGAGGGCGGGACGGTGACCCTTGCCGGGGCTGCCACCGCGCATGTACCGCATGGTGCGCCGGTCGGCGATCCGATAGAGGAAGCCCGCGAGCGCGTCGGGATCGCGCAAGGTCTTGTCCTCGGCGAAGTACCGGATGAGCTCGGCGAAGGTGTCGGCGGCGGCGTCGACCGCGCCGTCCTGGTAGCGGAGCCGGTCGGCGCAGAACCGCAGGATGCGGAGGTGGTAGCGCTCGTAGATGGCGTGCAGCGCGGCCCGCCTGGTCAGTGGATATGACGCTCGGACGACCAGTTCCCGGTCGGATAACTCCTCAGGCTCCTCGCGCATGGTCATCACACCCTCGGCGGCGCGGCACGGCGCCCCGAGAAAATGACGGAAAAATCTTGGTTTCTGCGCGGACCTCCGGCCGCGGCGCGCCACAACCCTTCACACGGCTTCGGCCCGAGGAGGAAAACAGATGATCCACGCCTGGATCGGCGCCATTCGCCCGGCGTCATGGTGGTGAAAGACATGAGAAAAGGTGATTTATCCCAACTGACGGGAATGGCAGGAATGGTGGCAGGTGCCCCTTTCGCGATCGCCGCCGCCACGGTGCACGGTACGCCTGGGCTGCTGGTCGGCGCCGCGGTCGTACTGGTGGCCTCGCTGGCCTCATCCGACAGGGTGTTCTGGCTGGTGACGCTACTGCTGCTCAACCGGCACCAGCGGTGGGCCTGGGCGCAGACCCGGTCGGCCGCCTCCACCGGACGCCTCACCGAACCCGCCCGGGGCACCGTGGAAACGATCGCCCGCGCCCGGCTCGCCGCACTGCGAGAAGACAACGCGGCCGGTGCCGCTCTTTTCGCTGACAATGCCCGCCCTCCGCATCAAGAGAAGCCCATTGGTGGGTGACACGGTATGTGACCCGGCCGCCACATCTCTCTATCGGAATATCCGCGACCGCGAATAACAAATGCGAATACGCGGTCATCTGCCTGGCGAGCCGGTGTCCAGGGGAAGCGGCTCGTCAGCGCGGAGGGCGGCCTTCGCGGGGGTGGCGGGCTGGTCGTAGGCGCGGACGCCGTCGTGGGAGTGGTCGATGCGGGCCTTCCAGATGGGCGGCGCCGCGGGTGGGTAGGCTCCCGGTGCCCTCGACGGCGGACCAGCCGGACGCCTGGGGAGTCGAGCGCAGGATGCACTCGCTCTCTTCGGCGATGGCGGCCGGCAGGGGGCCGGGAGTCACGGTCTCGGCGGTGGCGACCAGGGCGTCGACGTACGCCGTCGGATGGGCGCCCTTCGGCATCACTCCGGCCGCCGCCAGCCGGCCGTGCCGGACGACGTGGATGTCCCAGCCGCCGTCGAACCCCAGGAGGGCTGAGCAGGAGGTCCCCGCCCCCCTGGTCGGTCGCTGAAACGGATTCGGGGTGGTGACGACGCCAGCCGATACGAGCCGAACACAGCCGACAGGAGCCGGGACCCGGCCGGTCCTGGACCGGCGGGCGAAGGTCAGACGTGCCGCTCGAACCGCGGCGCGGGCGCCGGGATCGGCGAGCCGATCGGCCGACGGCGGTCGTCGTCGAAGTGGACGCAGCCGCCGCCGTACTCGGGGAAGGCCGTTCCGGTCTCCGCGGTCAGCGCCGGGAAGAACCGCTTGGCCTCCGGTGACTGGCCGGAGGTGGACCAGGTGTAGCCCGGGCCGTCGCGTAAGGCGCGGCTGATCAGGCGGCGGCCCACGCCACGGCGCTGCCATTCGGGGGAGATGGAGATCTTGTTGATGCTGCCGCGGCAGCACTGGTCGCAGACCTGCCACACCAGCCGGGCGATGTCGTAGTCACGGGCGTCGTAGGCGTACATCGAGGTCGACGACGAGGGGCTGCGGGTGGACCGGCTGACCGCGTCCAGGGCGGGCGCGGTGCTCGTCACACCCGCCCACCAGTACCCGACCGGTGTGGTGCTCTCGGCCCGCCGGCGGATCGACCTGCTCGACTGGGCTCGCACCAGCGGCGCGTACGTCATCGAGGACGACTACGACGCCGAATACCGCTACGACCGCCAACCCGTCGGCGCCCTCCAAGGGGTCGCGCCCGATCACGTCGTCCACGCCGGTAGCCTCTCCAAGAGCCTCGCTCCCGGGCTGCGGCTCGGCTGGCTGGTCGTCCCACCGGCGCTACGCGAGGAGGTGGTCGCCGCCCGCGCGCGTAGTGACCGGTTCACCACCTCGATCATCCAGGCCACCGTCGCCGAGTTCGTCCAGCGCGGCGACCTCGACCGGCACCTGCGGCGCACCCGTCGCAGCTACCGCCAGCGGCGCGACGCGCTCATCGCGGCCCTGCGCCAGCACCTGCCCGCCTGTCGTGCGACCGGCGTCTCCGCGGGCCTGCATGTCCTGGTCAGGCTGCCCGACGGCATGGACGCGATCCACCTGGCCGCCACCGCCGCCCGGCACGGCATCCTCCTGCAGCCCCTGGACCGCTACCGGTCCAGCCCGGCGCCAGGCCCGCACCCGGCCCTCGTGATGGGCTACAGCAGACTCACGTCCCACCACATCGAAGAAGGCATCCACCACCTCGCCACCATCCTGAACTCCGGCGGCGTCACCACGCGACCCGTTGGAGACGACAACGGGTGACACCGCAAGGTCGGTCAGCCAGTCGTCTCCTCCCACGCAGAACGCATGGGCCACACGCCGGCAGGATCCGGGTGGCCATTTGTCCTGATGACCTGGCCCTTCATACACCTGGTGGCGCACCAGAGAGTCGCGAGGAGAGGTCATAGACCATCGTCGAGACGGCCTCTTCCAGTGATAGCTCATCTGCGTCGTCGGTCCGTTCGACGCAGCCGAGGATCAACGCCAGGAGCCCGGTGCCAAGCAACGAGCGCTGCTTGCGATGGTCGACAATGCCGACCTCGGGATCGATGAGAGCGCGCAGAGCCACGCCTTCTGTGATGGCTGTCATAAGGGTGACAAGCATGTCGAGCGTCATGCCGGTGCGTAGTTGCAGACCTCGAACGCGAAGTATCTCCGCGCATACCTCTATCCATGGCTCCATGAGGCCATGGTGGTTCTCGGCCATGGCTTGGCGGATGGTGTCATCCCCATCGGCTGCCGCGACGGCGATGAGTTCGAGCCGGAACTTCGGCCTGTCGATGAAGGTCATCAAGTCCCGATAGCCCAGCTCGTGCATGGCCTCGACGAAGTGCGGGCCGTCGATCAGCTGCTCAATGACATCCGCCGTCTCGGTGACGTCGCAATGGGAGGGTTGGTACTTCGACCAAAGGCCGAAACGGAGTAAATCGGCGATGAAGTCCGAATGGGACCTCCAGGTGCTTCGCATCGTGGACACGCTGCCCATTTGGGGGAACGGGTCAGGGTTGTTGTTGACCTCTGCGGCCACTGTGCGCTGCGACAGAAAGCTTAGAACCGGACGATCAATGGAGGTTTCGTCGCCCGAATCTCTCAGTGTACGGGTGGCATCAGGGCCTAGATGGCGTTCGACCAGGCGCATGGCCGCGGCGATATAAGCCGCGGTGACCGGATCGTTGGCCAGTCTGGTACGGCTGAAGGCCGTGCGGCGGTCAAGCCGCCGCAGGACCTGCGACAGGTCCTGGTTGTAGGGGTGAGGGAGCTGTTGTTTCAGCGTCTGCTTATCAGCCACACACTCATAATCCGACGCCATAGCCATACATGTACAGGCGCGCGGCTGCGCGGTAGTGCGCACCTGCGCCCTCGCCGGTGTGTCCGCGCATGCGCGCTCTCGATAACTCCACGTCCCTTGGCCTAGAAAAGGGTCTGACCGGCACGCGCGAGCGGAAACGGCGATCGACGAGATTCCGACCAAACGATCACCTAACAATGATCACTGCCCAGTGCAAGCCATCCGGCGCGATTGCAGCCAAATTTCGGTCATCACAAAGAACGCGTCGCTCTTGTCCAGCGGCAAAGGCGGCGAAGACAGACTGGAACATCAAGAAAGGAAGAAATGAAGCGAAGATTGATGACGCTGCTCGGTGCCGCGAGCGTGAGCATTCCGTCGCGATTCCCAGCCCAACGCAGGCTCAAGCCGGTGCACTCGCCGGTGATGCCACCAGCAGGCTCTCCTCCAGTTCAGGAAATCGAAAGCACCGGCCGACGTGTTGTTCCGCCGCGCCGCTTACGCCGTGCGAGCCGGGACCGGTTCGCCTCACCTGCCGGTGACGGCCTCCGGCATCGCCTGCCGCGGTTCGCCGCGGCGCTCCTGAGCCTGGTCGTCATGGCCGTGTGCCTCGTCTCGACCTCGGCCGCGCCGTCATCCGCTGCCACCACCCGCGCGATCACATCTAGGGAATGTACGAGTTTTCCTGGATACCGATCGACCTTCCTATTTCCGCCATACTGTCAAATGGTTCATCAGAGAAAGGAAATGGGACGACAGCGAGAAGCCTTAAGTGCAATCCCGAACATGGTCAACGGAACGGAGATGAGTTACATGCAACGTGTATCGAACTTATCCAAGGCGGCCTTGGCGGTGATGGTCGGAGCCCTGCTTCCGGGATTCATGACCCCCGCCTACGCCGACACGAGCACGGCCATGGCCAACGCCCCCACCTGCATGCACGTTGACCTGGACGACTCCGGGTGGACGGACTATCTCACGGTTACGAACGCGTGCGGCTCCTACCAACGCGCCAAGGTTATCCTCGCGAACGCCCCCGACCTTTCCTGTACAGGTTATTCGAGTGGCCAGTCGCGAACCTGGAGATGGGGAGCCCCTGGCAGATTCGACGGGCTCGCTGGCTGCTGACAGGTGAAGGGGAAATGTAGATACCCTGCAATTCGCAACGTTTCCCTGCATGCGGTCGTCACTCACAGAGTGAGCGTCGCAGAAAGCTCGTTACGGCCCCTCCGAGCCGATGCGGTTGCCACCATTGCTGAATAGATACAGCATTTTTCGAGGGTGCGCGTCGACGGCGCACCCTCGATTCAGCAAGGAACATCTCCCGGCGTTCAGGCTGTACGACGGATCTCCCTCCACGGCTTATTCTGATCTCAGGCGCAAAGTAGCGGTCTCAGAGATTCGTGACCGCGGTCCTCTTGGGTTGGATGACGGCCTCGGCGGTCAGGCCGGCAGACGTAAGGGGCACAACCCATCCGTCGCCGGCATCTACCGCGCCCTCGTAAAGCACGACCAGACCCGGGCATACCCCGAGGTCATCGCCCAGGGCCGCGCAGACTTCGCCGCCTCGCGCCCTACCGGCGTCTCCACCCTTCAGGCGACTACCTCAACTGCGGTTAGCCTTCGCAGGTCGAGCGGCCCACACGCACCCGAGACAAGCGCCACATACCGTGGTCGATGAGTAGTGGATCGTAGGCGAAGGCGGGGTGTGTCACCATCACCAGATCAATGGGCACGATCTCCCCCAAGCCCAGTTTCACGATCCCGCCCCCGCCCCGTCCTTCCGCATGCCCTTTGGGAGAGGTCCGGATCTGGGCTACGCACGAGTGCCGAGCAGCTTCTCCCCAACCGCGACTGACACCAGGGCCGGCGATAGTGCATCGGTCAGTCGAACTGGCCGGTCCCTTCGGCTTCCAGACGGTGCGGTGGCTGCTCGCCGTCAATGCCGCGTTGTTGATCGTGCTGATCATCACCGGGCTGGTGAATGAAACCTCCGCCGAGCACCGCACCATCTGGCGCCGACTGTTCAGGCGCACACAGGGCTGGCTGGTTTCCCTGGCCGCCGCCTGCTGGGCCTGGCTCACCACGACCGTCGTAGTGCTCTACCTCGCCCGGGATCCCCATGCCGAAACAGCCGGCTGGCTGCTGTTGGGAATCATGCTGCTGAGCGCGCTACCGATGATCCTCGATCTGGAATTCGCGCAGGCCGCACAACTGTGCTTGATCGTGATGGTGTTCGTGGCGTACGGCGTCGGCATGATCGCCGTGGACCAACGCGGATCCCCGGAGGAACTTCACCGCGACCGAGAAGGCCACCGAGTCGAACACATCGAAAGCCGAACCCATCCGATGCCCGCACATGCTCGATGACGGAAACCGAGCCCCGCCAGCCACCGGATGTAGCTCCTGTCACTTACAGCTACGTTGCGGCTGGTGGCGCGGACCCTGGTGAAGGGCCTGCATGCCGGTCGCCCTCACAGCCCGGTGACGGGGTGTCGGTCCAGCGGTCGCCTTCTTCGAGGTGGCCGAGCAGGGCACGGGGGCCGGGTCGCCGGTGGTGGTGTCAGTGACCCGCTCCGGCCACCAGGTGATCGTCTCGGGCCGCGGTGAGCCCGTCGGCGCGAGCGCCGCCCGGGCCGGTCCTTCCCGCAGGAGGCGGTGAGCGGATGCTCAGCCGCGCTGGACAACGAATTTATCTGGCTGTACCATTTTTTATCTATGCAGATAAAAAAACAGTCGAGAGACAGCGTCACCAACGCCGCGCGCCGGGCGCAGATCGTCCGAGCGGCCATCGAGACCATCGTCGAGCTCGGTTACGACAAGGCCACCTTCGCGACCATCACCGGACGGGCCGGTCTCAGCAGTCCCCGCATGATCTCGTACCACTTCGCGGGCAAGCAGGATCTGATCCGGCAGATCGTCGAAGACGTCTATCTCGCGGGAGCCGCCTTCATCCTGGAGCGGGTGAAGGCTCAGACCACCGCCTCCGGACGGCTGCGGGCCTACCTGGAGGCGAACCTGGAGTTCCTCCGAGAACACCCGATCGACCTGGCCGCCGTGACCGAGATCGGACCCCATCTGCGGGACCAGGCCGGTGAGCCGTACTCCAGCGCCGGCCACCAGGAGCCGAGCGTCCAGGGACTCGTCATGCTGCTGGAGGAGGGACAGCGAGGCGGCGACTTCGGCGACTTCGACGCCCGATCGATGGCGGTCATGATCCGCGCCGCCATCGACGCGGCGGCCCCCCGGATCCACGAGCACTCGTTCGACTTCGACGCCTACCGCGGCACCGTCGTCGACACCTTCGTCCGGGCCGTACAAAAGGCCGCCCAGCAGGCTGCGGTGGAGCGGTGAGCGGGGTGCGGCGCGGCCTGGTCAGTGTGGCGGTCGTGGAACTCGCCGGGCCGCTCGTGATCTTCTACGGGCTCAGGGCGGCCGGGGTGAGCCAATGGATCGCACTACTGGCCGCCGGCGCGCTGCCCGCGGCCCGAGCCGTCCACGGCCTGGTCGTCGAGCGGCGCGTCAGCGGGATCACGGTGTTCGTGCTCGGCGCGATGGTGCTCACCGTCGCCATGTCGTTCGTCGCCGGCAGCCCGCGCGTGCTGTTGATCCGCAACGCGTGGGGCACCGGCGCGCTGGGTGTGTGGGCATTGGTCACGCTCTGCGGGCGGCGCCCGTTCCTGTACGAGGCCATGCGCGTGATCTCCGATCGCGACAAGCAACGGCAGTGGGAGGTGAATTGGCGGGACCACCCGCCGTTTCGCCACGTGCTGCGGGTCACCACGGCGGTGTGGGGGGTCGCGTTGCTGGCCGATGCGGCCCTGCGCGTCGTCATGGCCACCACGCTGCCCATCGACGCGGTGCCGCTGCTGGACGACGTCCTGCTGGTGGCCACCCTCGCCGCGCTGCTCGCCTTCCAGCGCATGTACGGCCGCGCCTACCTGCGCCGTCACGGCTTGCGACTCAGGGGGGTCGCGCTGGTTCGCCTACCGGTCGAAGCGTCTGGACCGCCCGGGGAGTCACGGTGACCGTGATGCTGATCACCGGCGGTGCCAGTGGCATCGGCGCTGCCCTCACACGGCGCATGGCACACAAAGGCTGGAAAGTGGTCATCGTCGACAAAGACCGCTCGCTTGGTGAGCAGGTCGCCGCCGAGACCGGTGCCCGGTTCGTGCCGGCCGACGTCTCCCGTCCGGAGGACAACGAGGCGGCCGTGGCCGAGGCGATCTCGGCGTACGGCAGGCTCGACGTGGCCGTGCTCAACGCGGGCATCCCCGGCCAATGCGGATGGCACGACTTCACCCCGGCCGCCTACCGCACCACCATCGCCACCAACCTGGACAGCGTCGTCTACGGGATCCACGCCTGCCTCCCGCACCTGCGCGGAGGCGGCTCGATCATCGTCACCTCCAGCCTGGCCGGGCTCAAGGAATCTCCCGACCCGTTCTACGCCGCGAGCAAGCACGCCCTGGTCGGCCTCGTCCGGTCGACCGCCACGCTCCTGGCCCGCGACGGTGTCAAGGTCAACGCGCTGTGCCCGGGCCTGGTCGACACCCCGCTGCTCGCCCCGATCCGCGAGTTGCTCGCCGAGGCGGGACATGCCCTCGCCGGCCCATCCGAGGCGGCCGACGCGGTGGAGGCCATCCTGGCCGGCGGACGGAGCGGACAGGCCTGGATCGTCCTGAACGGACGGCCCCCTTACCCGGCGCGATTCCCCGACCTGACGATCAACGCAGAAGGCGGATGATCACTGAGGTCATCAAGTGGTCGAACGAAAGGACGGGAAGCCGGCCGGTGTAGTACGCGCAGAGGAGAAGACGACCGAGGTTGTTCCGGGAGGTGGTGGCGGTGGTGAGGGCGCGAGCCGCCCGGCTCGCTACTGCACCTGCACAACGTGACCGAGGTAGGCACCCAACTGGCTGTCACCCTCGATCAGAACAGCCAGGCACCCATCCGCCTCCTGATCAGCATGACGCCCGAGCACCACACCGACATGCCGGCCCACTCGTCAACGCCAGACGCACGCTCGGTCTGGACTATTTCACCAGCCGCAGGTAGTCCTCGATTACGCCCGGTGACTCCGACACCGCGCCGACGTAGCCGTCGGGCCGGACCAGGAACATCGCCGGGCCGGACACGTCGTAGCTCGCCGTGACCGCGCCGTCGTCAGGCAGCTGCGCCCCGGCGCCGACCGTCCGCGCCACGACGACACCGGGATGGCTGCGCTCGAACGCCGCCACGTCGATACCGAAGCCCAGCAGCGTGAAGTGCGTGCCGCGGAAGACGTCGAACAGCCGCCGGTCGCCGACCACGCCGTCCGGCGCCCGGTCCCCGGCCTGGACCGCCCCGGGAGCGGCCCGGTCCTCCACCGACAGCGGCCCACCACGGTAGCCGAGCCCCAGCTGCGTGATCGCCGGAGTCGTGCCGGACTCGGACGGCGCCACGAAGTCGCGACGGTCCAGCACCGCGCTCAACCCGAGCACGCCGGCCGCGACCGGGACCCGTTCCGCCTCGTAGGTGTCGAGCAGCTCGGCCGGCCCTCCACCGAGCACCGCCGCGACTTTCCAGCCGAGGTTGTAGGCGTCCTGCACGCTCAGGTTGAGCCCCTGCCCGCCGGCCGACGAGTGCACGTGCGCCGCGTCGCCGGCGAGCAGCACCCGGCCTACCCGGAACCTCCGCACCATCCGCGCGTTCACGCGGTAGAGCGAGATCGCGCGCAGGTCGTGCAGGCCAAGGTCGCCGCGGCCGGTGCGCTGGACGAGCAGCCCACGCAACCCGTCGAGCGTGAGGTCGGGAACCTGCTCGGTCGGCATCGTCGCCACGAACTGGTAGTAGGGCGTGTGCGGGAGGCTCCAGAACGAGAACCGGTCGGCCAGGTCACCGTCGCGGGTGAGCATGTGGCAGAACACTCCGTCGAGCCCGTCCACCCGCACGTCGCCGACAAGGGTGCGCTCGCTCTCGAACGTCTCGCCTTCGAAGCCGACCGCCATGCTCTTGCGCACGGCGCTGCGCCCGCCGTCGGCGCCGACCAGGTACGCCGCCAGGATTTCGGTCGCGACACCGTCGCGCACGATGGTGGCCGTGACGCCGTCGGCGTCGGGCCGGAACCCCACCAGTTCGGTGCCGAACTCGACCTCGCCGCCGAGCTCGCGCAGCCGGGCATGGAGGATCTCGTCGGTGCGCCACTGCGGCAGCAGCCAGGGGAGCGGGTACGGCGCGTCGGCGCGGTGCTCGATCCCGCCGGCACCGAGCATGTCGGCCAACGTGCGCTCCCACACCACCTCCTTGCCTGCGTAGAGGCGAAACGACGGGAACTCCATGCCTGCGGCGAGCACCTCGTCGATCACGCCGAGGTCGTCGAAGACCTCGAGTGTGCGCGGTTGCAGGCCCTTGCCGCGAGAGCCGGGGAACAGGTGCGGGGCCTTCTCGACGACCCGGGACGCGACACCGCGGCGGGCCAGTTCGCAGGCCAGCGTCAGCCCGGTCGGGCCGGCGCCGACGATGAGCACGGGTGTCATGAGGTTTCCTTCGGGGTCAGCAGTGGCAGCAGGACGTCGTCGACGATGCGGGCGACGTAGTCGTCGTCGAAGGACGAGCCGGTGGTCAGGCGGTGCACGATCAGCGCCTCGGCGACGTCGTGGATCAGGATTTCGTCGACGGTGGCCGGCAGCTCACTGCGGTCGACGGCGCGGCGCAACGCCGCGGCGAACGGAGACAGCTCATCGTCGGCAGTGTGCTCGCGCAGCTGCGTCTTGAGCTCCGGGTCATGGCGGGTCGCGCTCACGAGGCCGCCGATGAGTGCCATGTAGGCCGGCGTGGCCTTGTCGCGGGCCAGCTCGACGGCACCGACGAGGTCACCGCGCAGCGTGCCGGTGTCGGGCGCGGTGGCGTTGGTGTCGGCGTCGTACGCGTCGAGGGCGGCGCGCGCGAGCTCGGCCTTGTTGCGCCACCGCCGGTAGATCGTGTTCTTGCTCGCCGCCGCCCTCGCAGCGACGGCGTCCATTGTCATGGCCTCGTAGCCGACCTCCCCCACCACCGCTATCACGGCAGTGAGGATCGCCCGCTCCCGAGCCGCTCCGCGCTCGACCATGCTTCACCCCTTGATGTGTACGATACAGTATCGTACGCTTCAGGAAGCGGGTTGTCGAGGCAAGAGGTGGCTGAACGCACTGGCAGCCACGGTTTGATTGTCATCAATATCACTCAAAGGCTTACTGACAAATGACCAGCATACAAGCCAAGCTCGCTGTCGTATTGGCTCGTCTATTACGAGTCAAGCACAAACTCGGCGTAACGCGACTAGACCGAACCATCGCATCGGATCGCCGGAGTGGGCCTTCACTGCCCTCGAACGATATGCGGTCATTCTTTGACGTTCAGGAGAAGACTAGTTCGGATCGCCAGGTATTGACTATACGGCCCCGTGGCGTTTCCGCCGGCCATCGTCACATCTTGTACCTGCATGGCGGCGGTTTCGTCATGTCCATTACCGAGCTCCACTGGGACTTGATAGGGAAGCTCAGCAAGCGACTCGATGCCACTGTCGTCGTTCCTCTCTACCCGTTAGCACCAGAGAAGACCGCTCCCGACGTTTTCGAGTTCCTGCTTCCGCTATATGCCGATCTTATTCACGAAGCCGGCCCAAAGAATGTCGTTCTCATCGGAGATTCGGCTGGGGGTAACCTGGCCTTGTCGCTTGCGATGCAGGCTCGAGATGTAAACCTCCAGCAGCCCGCCGGTTCAGTGCTTCTGTCGCCGGGATTGGACTTCAGCTTCAGCGATGCGAAACAGCCCGCCCTGGACCGTACTGATCCGATCTTGGATCTTGAGGGCGCACGGCGGCTCGGTCTTCTCTATGCCGGCGATCTTGATGTGCGTGATCCGATGGTCAGTCCACTCTACGGATCTTTAAGGGGTTTGGCGCCACTGGCGGTTTTTACGGGTACGCGTGATCTGGTTAACCCTGACGCTCACCGGTTGCAGGACAAGGCCAAGGAAGAATCCATACCCTTGCAGCTATTTGAGTATTCTGGGATGGTTCATGTATGGATGCTCTTTCCGATGCCTGAGGCAAACCTTGCGCTTGACCAGATAGTCGGATGTGTCGAGGAATTCACCTCCAATTGAGGCTGCCAGAGCTAGACCGAACTTGGTCGTGTCCGCTTCCGGTATGACATGCACTCTCCCCGCCGGACGTGTCGTGGTGGCCCTCGGTCAGACGCGGTCGTAGCGCATCACCACCACCTGCGAGTCGCAGGCACGTGACTCGGTCAGGCGCAGGGTCAGTCGTTCGTCGCGTGGGGTGAACAATGGGCGGCCGCCGCCCAGGACCACCGGGTGTACCGCGATGTGGTACTCGTCGATCAGGCCGTGGGCGGTGAGTGCCGCGGCCAGGCTGGAGCCGCCGGTGAGCAGCAGGTGCTCGCCTTCCTGGCGTTTGAGGTCGGCGACCTGCTCGGCCAGGTCGTCGCCGATGACCCGGGTGGCCCAGTCGGTGTCCTTCAGTGTCCTCGAGAAGACGATCTTCGGGGTGTCGCGCCAGCGAGGGGCGAACTTCAGGATGTGCGGGTGGTCCGACATCGACTCGGCGTTCGGCCAGAAGGCCACCATGCCATCCCAGACGCCGCGCCCGTACAGGAAGGTGTCGCAACGGTCACCCAGCGCCTCGGAGTACGCCGACAGCTCCTCGCCCATCACGGGCCAGTCGAACTCGCCGTTCGGGCCGTCGATGTGGCCGTCGATCGAGGTGTGCACCCAAAAGATGATCTTACGCATGTCCGGCTCCTGTTTCTCGGTGACTCCGCCGTTCGGCTTCGCAGGGGAGTCGGAGCCGTGGCGAGGTTCTCTACATCTGGCGGAGAAAGTTTCTTCGGGTCATTTCATCGGCATCGGGGCCGGGCGTCGGCGGCCTAGCAGCGCCAGCAGACCGACCATGACCAGCCCCAGAACGGACAGCTCCAGCTTGTCGGCGAGGGTGGCGGCGTTGGCCACCACCCCGAACGCGGTATGCCCCGCCAACGCGCCACCGGCCAGGCAGAGGCTGTGCCGGTCCGTCCAGCCGCCGCTCGCCGTCCACCGGCGTACCAGCCATCCGATCAGCACCGCGAGCACCGCCGCGCCCAGCATCGGCGCCGCCACCCAGCCGCCATGGGTGAAGGCGGGCTGATCGGCCCCGCCGAACGGGAACAGCAGAGCCAGAAAACCGAACCCCGCCAGCAACCCGGAGACCCCTGCCACCCAGGGCCGGGGGACCGCTCCGGCCAGCGTGCCGTCCACCGTCGATCGGGAGGCGACGGACGCCACGGGTGCCACGGACGCGACGGACGCTTCGCGCGCGGGCGGCGCATCGAAGGCGGCGGGCGGCGTGAGCGCATCGAAGGTGGCGGGTGTTGTGAGCGGAGCGGGGGCGGCGGGCGGGAGAACGCGTAAGGCCACCACCGCCAGCAGTGCCGCGCCGGCCGCGCACCCCGCCAGCACCAGGACCGGTGCCTGGTAGCCGGGGTCGATGGAGGCCGCCACGGTCACCCGCAGCAGCAACCCGCCCAGCACGAACACCACTCCGGCCACCACGACCCCCGTCCGCTTCAGGTACGGCCGGTCGCGCAAGGACGGGAACGCCAGGTCGCCCAGGAGGATCGGCAGCGCCACGCTGAACACGGCGTGGTAGGGCAGGTTGAGCTCGGCATAGGCGCTGTTCAGCCCGAAGAACCTCGGCGCCCACCCGGCCACCCCGTACATGGTGGGACTGCTGAGCGCCTGCAACACCAGCCCCTCCTCGACGATGCCGTACGCCAGCCCGAGCAGCAGGATCGACGGCCAGCCTCTGCGGCGCCGTCGCACCAGTTCCCGGATCAGCACCGTGCCGGCGCCATAGATCGGGATCCACAGGAGCATCAGCCAGATCCGGCTGAGCGGCGGGTTGCCCAGGGTGAGCTCGGCGATGACCGGGGTGATCACCGCGAGCAGAACCGCGGCGCGTCGCCCGCCCTTCGGCATGTCGGGTGTCTTCATGGGGCCAGCGTGCCGGGTGGCGGGGGCCTGCCTCTGCCGGCGGACGGCCGGAACATGGCGGCCTGAGTAGGTTTCCGCGAGACACCTTTGGCGCCTCTCCCGGTGACTTTGGTCGTGGTCCACAGGTGACCTGGGTTGCTCACGCGGGGCTCCGGGGCGGACTACGATCGGCGGGTGTGTACCTGACCAGCGCGGATGAGGTGCGGATCGGCTGGATGTGGTCGCGAGGCGGCTGGGTGATGGACCTGGCCGGGTTCGTGCCCGCGCTCGCCGGAGCATTGGCGGTGATCTGGGGGGATCTGTCGGACGGTCCGGGCTGGTACCTGGTCGCCGACCTGGTGGGTGGCGCGCTGGCCTGCCCGGGGGTGTGGCTGTGCCGGAGGTGGCCCGTGTCCGCGGGGCTGGGGGTGATCGCGCTGTCGGTGCCCGCGGCTTCGGCGTCGGTGGCCGCGGGCGTCGCCGCGCTGATCGCGGCCCTGTATCGGCGGCCGCGCGTGGCGATCGCCGTGGGGGCGGCAGGGGTGGGGGCGGCGCTGGCCAGGTTCGCGTTGCGTCCGCCCGGGCTCGCGCCGTACCCGGTATGGGCGCTGGTCGGGGTGCTCTTCGGGGTGGCGGTGACCGCGTGGGGAATGCTGGCGCGCACCCGCCGGGAGCTGGTGCTGTCGCTGACCGAGCGGGCTCGCCGGGCGGAGGCCGACCAGCGGTCGCGCGCCGAGGAGGCCCGTCGCGCCGAACGGCTCCGGATCGCCCGGGAGATGCACGACGTGCTCGCCCACCGGCTGTCGCTGCTGGTGGTGCACGCGGGGGCGCTGGAGTTCAACGTGGACGCGATGCCGGGGGAGGTCGCGGAGGCGGCCGGGGTGATCCGGTCAAGCGCCCGCCTGGCGCTGGAGGAGCTACGGACCGTCGTCTCGGTTCTCCGCGATCCACCGCCGCCGCCGGGCACCGGGTCCCCGCCGGGGGGTGGGGTGGATCTCGGGGCGCTCGTGGAGGAGTCGCGGCGGGCCGGGATGCGGGTCGAGCTGCACGATCATGGGGTGCGGCTGTCCGAGGTGCCGGACGCGGTCGGCCGCGCCGCGTACCGGATCGTGCAGGAGGGGCTCACGAACGCGCGCAAGCACGCGCCCGGGGCGCCCGTCTCCGTACTCGTGTCGGGCACGAGGGGGGCCGAGCTGGTGGTCGAGGTGCGCAACCCGCTTCCCACCGGACCGGCCCCGCTTGCGGAAACTGGAGCGGGGGCGGGGCTGGCCGGGCTGTCGGAACGGGCGTCGCTGGCCGGTGGCCGGTTGGAGTCCGGGGAGACTGCGGACGGCGGGTTCCGGTTGGCGGCCCGGCTGCCGTGGCCGGCGTGAGGGTGTGGTCACATCGCGAAGGGCCTGGCTGCCGTGGCCGGCGTGAGGGCGCGGTCACATCGCGAAGGGCCTGGCTAGCATGGCCCGGGTGAGAGCCGACGAGAGCGCGCCGATCCGGGTGCTGATCGTGGACGACGACGCCCTCGTACGCGCCGGTCTGACGTTGATGCTCAAAGGCGTCCCCGACCTGCGCATCGTCGGCGCGGTGGCCGACGGCGGCGAGGTGGAGAGCGCCGTGGCCGAGCACGCTCCGGACGTGGTGCTCATGGACATCCGGATGAACGGCCTCGACGGCATCGAGGCGACCCGCCGGCTGCGGGCGAAGGCGGGGGCGCCCGAGGTGGTGGTGCTCACCACGTTCGACGCCGACGAGCTGGTCTTCAGGGCGTTGCGGTCGGGGGCGAGCGGATTCCTGCTCAAGGACACCCCGCCGGAGGGCATCGTGGACGCCGTGCGGAAGGTCGTGGCGGGGGAGCCGATCCTGTCGCCGAGCGTCACGCGCAAGCTGATCGCCCACCTGGCGCCCGAGGAGGAGAACCGGCGACGTACCGACGCCCGTCAGGTGCTGGCGCGGCTGAGTGAGCGGGAGCGCGAGGTGGCGCTGGCGGTCGGCCAGGGGAAGCCGAACGCGGTGATCGCCGGTGAGCTGCACGTGAGCGTGGGCACCGTGAAGGGGTACATCTCCCGCATTCTCACCAAGGCTGCCCTGGACAACCGGGTTCAGCTGGCCCTCATCGTCCACGACGCCGGGCCAGGGTAGCGGCCGATCGATCCGCCGATGAGGAACCGGAATCGGAGTTCCTGGGTGATTCGAGACCCAGGGTGGGGCGGGGAACTCGTCGTCGTGTGAAAGGCCCGGCACTAGCTCTGCTTCGGAGTCAGGGCGTGTCGGTCCCCGGTCCAGGCCGCTTCGAGGATCGCGGTCAGGCTGGCGGGGTCGGTCGGGCCTGGATGGTTCTGGATCAGGCGGGTGACGCCACCGGCCATCTCCGCGAAGCGCGGGAGGTCGGCGCGTGCCACGCCGATGTCCGCCAAGGTGGCAGGGATGCCGATGCCGGCGAGGAGCCCGTCGAGCCAGGTGAGGAACGTGTCCGCGGCCTCGGCGTCCGAGGCGCCGGTCACGTCGAGCCCGCACACCCCGGCGAGGATGGCCAGCCGGTCGCCGATGGCATCCCTGGCCGCGTCCAGCGCGTAGGGCAGCAGCAGCCCGACGCCCAGGCCGTGCGGTGTGTGGGTGGCCGCGCCGATGGGGTACTGGAGGGCGTGCGGAGCCGCGTTGCCCGCGTGGGAGAACGCGAGCCCGGCCAGCATGGACCCATAGGACATGTCCGCGCGCGCGTCCTTGTCGCCTCCGTCCCTGACGACGTGGGGCAGGCTGCGGGCGATCCGCTTCGCGGCCAGGAGCGCGTAGTGGTCGGTGATCGGGTTGCGGCCGAGGAAGACCTGCTCCACCGGGTCGCGTGGTCCGTGGGCCCGGGGTCGCGCGGTGTAGCTCTCCACCGCGTGACAGAACGCGTCGATGCCGGAGTGGGCGGTGACGGTCGCGGGGCAGGTGTAGGTGAGCTCGGGGTCGACGATGGCGAAGTCGGGCACGATGTGGACGCTGGAGACCCCCACCTTCAGCTCGCGGTCCGGGTCGGTCAACACCGAGACGGGCGTGAGCTCGGAGCCGGTGCCTGACGTCGTCGGGACCGCGACGAGGGGAATCGTCGGCCCCGGCACCTTCGACTCGCCGTAGAAGTCGCGCGGCGATCCACCGTGGCGCCGGATGACGCCGACGATTTTGGCGAGGTCGATCACCGTGCCACCCCCGATGGCGAGGATGACGTCGGCGTCCACCTCCGCGGCGACCGAGACGGCCAGGGCGACATCGGTGAGCGGCACGTCCGCAGTCGCGTCGGCGAACACCCCGACGACGTCGACCTTCTCCCGCACGGCGGCCACGATCTCGGCCACGCCCGGCTGCCCCAGGAGAATCCGGTCGGTCACGATGAGGACGCGCGAGCCGCACTCGGCCACCACGCGTGGGATGTTCTGCGCGACCCCTTCGCCCACGATCAGCTGGCGTGGTCCGCGGACGGTCTCAAGCATGTCAGTGCCTCTCTGGAACGTCGGCGGTGATCTGCTGGGCGAGCAGCGGGCCGGTCACGGCAGGTCGATCGCCGCGTAGGTGACGTCGAGGTACTCGAGGATGCCTTCGTGCGACCCCTCCTTGCCGATCCCGGACTGCTTCACGCCTCCGAACGGGGCCGAGGGGTCCGAGATCAGACCACGGTTGATGCCGACCATCCCTGTCTCCAGCCCCTCGGTGAACCGGAGCGCCCGCCGGAGGTCACGGGTGAAGACGTATCCGACCAGGCCGTGCTCGGTGTCGTTGGCCTTCGCCATCACCTCGTCGTCGGACGTGAACGAGATGATCGGCGCCACCGGGCCGAAGATCTCCGCCCGCAGCATCCGCGCGTCTTCGGGCACGTCGACGAGGACCGTGGGCGGGTAGAAGTGGCCCGGCCCGTCCGGACGCCGGCCGCCCATCAGGACACGGGCGCCGCGGCCGACCGCGTCGGCGACGAGCTCGTCGATCTTGGTGACCGAGGCCTCGTCGATCAACGCCCCGACGTCCACGCCGTCGTCGAGACCATGGCCCATCGAGAGCGCGCCCATCCGGTCGGCGAAGCGCGCCGTGAACTCCTCGCGCACCGGCTCCTCGACGTAGATCCGGTTGGCCGCGATGCAGGACTCCCCGATGTTGCGCATCTTGGCCACCATGGCACCGTCGAGCGCGACGTCCAGGTCCGCGTCGGCGCACACGATCAGGGCCGCGTTGCCGCCCAGTTCCATGGAGGTGCGCAGCACGTTGTCCGCCGCCTGCCGGAGCAGCACGCGCCCGACCTCGGTCGACCCGGTGAACGAGAGCTTGCGGGTCCGGCGGTCGGCCAGCAGTGCTGAGACCACCTCGCCGGCACGCTCGGTCGTCACGACGTTGACGACGCCCGGGGGAACGCCGGCCTCTTCCATGACGCGGGCCAGGAACAGCATGGTGAGCGGTGTCTGGGCCGCCGGCTTGGTGATCGTCGTGCAGCCCGCCGCCAGCGCGGGAGCGATCTTGCGGGCACCCATGGCCAACGGGAAGTTCCAGGGCGTCACGAAGACGCACGGTCCGACCGGCTTCGGCACGGTGAGGATGCGATATCCACCAGCGGGAGCGGTGTTGTAGCGCCCCTCGACGCGCACCGCCTCCTCGGCGAACCAACGGAAGAACTCGGCGCCGTAGGCCACCTCTGCCCGGGCCTCGGCGAGCGGCTTGCCCATCTCGAGCGTTATCAGCCGGGCGACCTCCTCGGATCGCCCGGTCAGTGCCCGGTACGTCGCGGTCAGCAGCTCTGACCGTTTCCGCGGCGGGGTCGCCGCCCACTCCGCCATCGCCTTGCTCGCCGCGTCCAGAGCGGCGAGCCCGTCGACGGCGCCGGCGTCCGGCACCTCGGCGATGGTCTCGCCGGTGGCCGGGTCCTCGACGGCGAAGGTGGCTCCGCCGGCGGCGTCGCGCCAGGCGTCGCCGATCCGGAGCCGCCGGTGCTCGGGGGCCAGGACGTTCATCGGGTCACTCAATGCGTCGCCTCCTGTGATGTTCTTGGTGATGTCCGCTGGCGCATGCTGACGTCGCCGCCCCGCGCGCTTATCTCCCGGCCTCGGACAGCGCCAGCCCGGTGCCCGCGTCGAACAGGTGCGCACGGTCCAGGTCGACCGTGACGAGCAGCCGCTCGCCCGGCGTACCGGTGACGGTGGGTCGTGCCTTGACCTTGAGGATCTCCGTCCCCACCCGGACGTCGACCACCGTCCGGTCACCGAGCGGCTCGAGGCCGTAGAGCTCACCCGGCAACGACGCGTTCCCACGCCGCTCGACGGACAGGTCCTCCGCGCGCAGGCCCAGCAGCAGCGGGCGACCGTCCTCGGCCGTGGTCCAGCGGGGCCGAGGCAGCGTCCAGCCGTCCGCCCCGACCAGGCGATCTCCCTCGGCGTGGCAGGCGAGCAGGCTGATCTGCGGGCTCCCGACGAAGCCCGCGACCCACTGGTTGGCCGGACGCTCGTACACCTCGGCCGGCGTTCCGACCTGTTGCACCTTCCCCTCCTTGAGCACCGCGACCTGGTCGGCCATGGACAGGGCCTCGACCTGGTCGTTGGTCACGTAGACGAAGGTCGCTCCGAGGCTCCGGTGGATGCGGGTGAGCTCGGTGCGCATCTCGACGCGGAGCTTGAGGTCGAGGTTCGTCAGCGGCTCGTCCATGAGAAACGCGCGAGGGCGGCGGACCAGCGCCCGGGCCAGGGCGACACGCTGCATCTCACCGCCCGACAACTGCGCGGGACGACGCCGCAGCAGGGGTTCGATGTGCAGCAGGGTCGACATCCGCTCGACGGCGGCGGCGATCTCGCTCGAAGAACGGCGGCGTGCCCGCAGCGGCGAAGCGATGTTCTCGTACACCGTGTGCCGCGGGTAGAGGGCGTAGTTCTGGAAGACCATGGCCAGGTCGCGTGCGGCCGGGGTGTCACCGGTCGCGTCCGTCCCGTCCAGACGCACCGACCCGGCGTCCAGCTTCTCAAGGCCGGCGATCGCTCGCAGGGTCGTCGTCTTGCCCGCCCCGGAGGGTCCGAGCACGACGAAGAACGACCCGTCCGGCACGTCCAGCGTCACCCCGTCCATGGCCTGGACCTTGCCGAAGGACTTGCACAGCCCGTACACCGCCACGGTTCCCATCAGGCCACCAGCTCTTCCGTGCTCACGTCGTAGACCGCCGGGGTCCCGCCGGTGTGCCGCAGCCCGACCGGTGCGTCGGCGGCGAAACGGACGGTCGGTGGCATCCGGACCCGTACGTCGCGCCGGCCGCCGTGGTCGACCACGTAGATGAGCTCGTCGCCCAGCCACTCCGCCGAGACCACGCGGGCCGGGACCGAACGTTCCGCCCCCGGTTCTGTGACCTCCAGCGCCTCCGGCCGGACGCCCGCGACCAGGCCACGGTCGCGCGGCAGACCTGGCGGTGGCGTGAGGACCAGCCCGCCCTGACCGCGCAGCTTCCCGTCGGCCACCTCCACGTCGATCAGGTTCATCGGCGGGGAGCCGATGAACGCGGCGCAGAAAAGACTCGCCGGACGGTCGTAGACCTCCAGCGGCGTGCCGATCTGCTCGACGCGGCCCTTGTTGAGGATGGCGATCCTGTGACCGAGCGACATCGCCTCGACCTGGTCGTGGGTGACGTAGACCATCGTCGTCCCGAGCTCCCCCTGCAGGTGCTTGATCTCCGTGCGCATGTCCGCCCTCAGCTCCGCGTCCAGATTGGTGAGCGGTTCGTCCATGAGGAACGCGCGCGGTCGCCGCACCAGGGCGCGAGCGAGCGCGACGCGCTGCTGCTCCCCGCCGGACAGCCGGCGCGGCCGCCGGTCCATGAGCGGACCGAGCCGCATCAGCCGGGCGGCCTCGTCGACCCGCTCGCGCACCTCCGCCTTGGGCAGCCCTTCGGCCCGCAGCGGGAACGCCAGGTTGTCGCGGGTCCGCAGATGCGGGTAGAGGGCGTAGAACTGGAACACCATCGCGATGTCGCGCTCGGCGGGCGGCAGGTCGTTGACCAGCGTGTCGCCGATGCGGATGTCGCCCGTCGTCTGCCTCTCCAGGCCGGCGATGGCCCGCAGCGTGGTCGTCTTGCCGCAACCCGAAGGGCCGAGCATCACGAACAGCTCGCCGTCGCCGATGGACAGGTCCACGTGGTCGACCGCGACCGTCCCGTCCGGGTAGCGCTTGTGCAGGGCGGTCACCTCGATGCCCGCCATCAGCGCCGCACCGCCCCGAGCGTCACACCGGCGACGAGGTGCTTGCGCACCAGGTAGGCGAAGACGAGCACCGGCAGGGCGAACACCACGGAGGCGGCGGCCACCAGACCCCAGTCCACGGTGGTGCCACCGATGAGGCCGGCGATGGCGGGCGGGGCCGTCCGCACGTTGTCGCTGGAGGTGAGGAAGATGGCGAACACGAACTCGTTCCACGAGAAGATGAGTGCGAAGACCGCCGTCGCGGCGATGCCGGGCAAAAGCAGGGGAAGGGTGTACCGCCGGAACGCCTGCAGGCGGGTGTAGCCGTCGAGCATGGCGGCGTCCTCGTACTCCGGGGGGACCTCGTCGACGAACCCCTTCATCATCCAGATCGTGAACGGGACGTTGAACGCGGCGTAGATGAGGATCAGGCCGAGCTGGGTGTTGATGAGCCCGGCCTGGCGGTACATGAGGAAGATCGGGATCACGACCACCACGGGCGGCATGAAGCGGGTGGACAGGATGAAGAACAGCTGGTCCTTCTTGGCCTTCACGCCGAAGCGTGAGTAGGCCCAGGCCGCCGGGACCCCCAGCACGGTGGCCAGCACCGTGGAGACCCCGGCGACCACGACGGAGTTGAGGAACGAGACGGACAAGGTCGAAGGACCGCCGCCGGAGGCGACGAACACGTCCCTGAAATGGTCCAAAGTGACCTTGAAGTCGAAGAACTTGGCCGGGATGGCGTAGACGTCCCGGTTCTCCTTGATGGACGTCTCGATCATCCACAGCACCGGAAAGAGCATCACGACGGCCAGTACGGTCAGCAGCGCGACCTCCAGCACGGAGCGGCCCCTGCCGCCGGAGCGGCGCGCGGGGGGCGTGTGATCCCGGACAGGACCTGGGGACACGGCCTCGTGGGCGGAGACGGCCATCAGTCCTCCTTGAGCTTGTTCAAGTAGCGCAGGTAGAGCTGCGTGAGGACGATGACGACGAGGACCATGAGGATCCCGTACGCCGAGGCGGTTCCGGTGTTGAAGCCCAGGAACGCGACCTTGTAGACGTGGAACGACAACGTCTCGGTGGAGACCCCCGGGCCTCCGCTGGTGAGGATGTAGACGAGGTCGAACAGCCGGAAGGCCTCGATGGCCCTGAACAACACGGCGATGAGGAGCAGCGGCCACACCAGCGGAAGGGTGATGGTGCGGAACCGGAACCACTCGGACGCCCGGTCGATCGAGGCGGCCTCGTACAGGTACTTGGGAACCGCGGTGAGGCCCGCGAGCGCGATGAGCATGATGAACGGCGTCCACTGCCAGGTGTCGACCACGATCAGGGAGATCAGTGCCGTTCGCTGCCGGGTGAGCCACTCCACCTGCCCCAGGCCGAGCGAGCCGAGCATGCTGTTGATCACGCCGAACTGCGCGTCGAGCATGAATCGCCAGAACAGCCCGACCACGACGGGCGACAGCATCATCGGGACCAGGAACAGAGTGGTCAGCAGTCCCCGCCCGTGCGTGCGCCGCGAGATCAGGTAGGCGATGGTGAAACCGAGCACGGTCTGCAGGGCGACCGCGCCGACCACGTAGATCAACGTCGTCAGGGCCCTCAGGTGGACCTGCGCCGAAGCCAGGATGGCGGTGTAGTTCTCGAACCAGAGGAAGTGGGCCGGCCCCCCGCGGGTGGCCGAGTAGTCGGTGAAGGACAGGTACAACGCCCACAGCAACGGGAACACCGACATCGCGAGCAACAGCAGCAGCGCGGGGGAGATGAAGGCCACGGCGAGCCCGCGGTCGCTCAACCGGCGGGACCGACCCCGTGCGGGCGGCGTCGCGGACGCCACCTGCCCGGGGCGGTCGGTCGTCAGAGGGGCGGGGTCACTCACAGTCCGCCGCCGCCCTTGCGGCTGCCGGAGTCGAGGACGCCCTGCTGCTCCTTGGCGATGTCGTCGAGCGCGTCCTTCGGCTTCTTCGCGCCGTTGAGGGCCGCGTTCACGTTGGTGTTCTCGATGTCGACGAGGCGCGCGTACTCGGGGACGTTCCACATGTCCCGCATCCGCGCGACCGAGTCGGTGTACACCTGGTTGAACGGCCCGGCATTGAGGAACTCGGGCGACTCCAGGGCGTCCGTACGCGATGGCACGCCACCGGCCGCGGCCCACTTCTTCTGGATGTCGGCCCGCTCGAACCACTTCATGAAGTTCAGGGCCTCGGCCTGGTTCGCCTTGGGGGAGTAGGCCGACACGTGCATCCCCATGCCGCCGAGGGGAACCAGGTTCGTCTTCTGGCTCGGCAGGGTGGCGAAACCCAGCTTGTCGAGGATCTGCTCCCGCGTGGTGCCGAGCGTCGACTGCTTCGGGTCGAGCAGGCCGCCGCTCGCGGCGATCCAGTTGAACGCGATGCATGCCTTGCCCTGGGCGACCGCCGCGTTCACCTCGTCGATGAACCAGTTGCCCGAGCCCTTGGCGGTCAGCGGCTTCATCTTGTTGACCAGGACGTCCATCGCCTCCTGGCCCGCGGCGTCGTTGATGACGCCGTCGATCTTGCGCGTCTTGGCGTTCCAGAGGTTGCCGCCGTAGACGCCGTTGACCGTGTTGTAGGTCACGGCCGCGGCGTCGGAGCCGTTGGCCTGGTGGAAAGCGAGCCCGCTGACGCCAGGGTGGTCCTTCTGGCACTTCTCGGCGACCGAGATCATCTGGTCCCAGGTCTGCGGTGGCTTGTCGCCGATCAGGTCCTTGCGGTAGATCATCGTCCAGGTGTCGCCGAGCAGCGGCAGTCCGTACAGGCTGGCGTTCTCGTCGCGCTTGCCGGTCTCCGCCTGGGGGAACTGGCCGTAGGCCGCCAGGAGGTACGGGTTGTAGGCTTTGACGTCGATGTTCGTCTTGACGAAGTCGGTGATGTCGAGGATGTTGCCGTTCGTCACGGCCTCGCCGATGTGCTGCGAGTCCAGGATCGGGATGTCGAAGTCGGTCTTGTGCGCGGCGAACTGGGTGAACATCGCGTCGTGCCAGTTCGCGTTCGGCACGGTGTTGACCTTGATGGTCGCGTTCGGCCGCTCTTTTTTGTACTCCGCGTTCGCGAAGGCTTCCAGCGCGTGGGCGGGGGGCCAGTCGAACCAGATGAAGCTGAGGGTCAGCGGGTCCTTGGTGAGCTCCGGGATGGTCGCCGGCGCCTTGGGGGCGCTCGCCTTCGCGCCGTCGTCCTGGCCGCCGCCGCACGCCGCCACGGTCGTGGCCACCAGCATGGCCGCCGTCGCCAGCCGCACCGTTCGACCGGGAGCGGACGGTCGTCCTGTTCGCTGTGGATACCGCATCTTCTTGCCTGCTTTCTGGGGGGGCCTCTGGAGCCTTGCCGCGTGCTTCGCCGAGCGGTCGCCGGGTCGTTCAGGCGTGTTGCCGGCTCATGGGAGCTCCAGCTGATCGAAGCGGAGCGATGGCGGGCGGTTCCGCGATGGGTGAAGGGTGGCCGACATCCGCCACCTTTCCTATACGATCCGAGTGGGAGCGTCAACATCCCGCAGTGGTGCGGCCGATGTCAACAGGTTCCCGAAGACACAGGAAAGGACCTCACGTCACGATGGACGACGAAGTGGTGATCGCGCGGCGCCGCGGGGCCATGGCGGGCGGAACGCCGCCGGGAAGATCTCGCGGCCGGCTTGCCGACGAGGTGTACGACACGCTGCTCGGACAGCTGATGTCGCTACGGATCGAGCCCGGCTCCCGCGTCACGATCGACGTCCTGGCGCGGGAGCTGGGGGTCTCGCAGACGCCGATCCGGGACGCCCTGAACCGCATGGAGGCCGAGGGCCTGGTCGTGCGTGTGCCCCATGCCGGCTATCGCATTCCCCCCCAGATCACCCGTAACCGATTCGAGGACATGCTTGAGGTCCGCCTGCTCCTCGAGCCGGCGGCGGCGCGCAGATCCGCCGAACGCGCATCCTCGACGCAGGTGGCCGGTCTGCGGCGAATGCTGGAGGAGATGGCGGAGCTGGACGGGGGCGAGGGGCTCATGGCCTATGGCGCCTTCGGGCTACGCGACGCCGCCTTTCACGATCTCATCGCCCTGAGCGCGGAGAACGAGGTCATCCGCGAAGCGCTCGCCCGCCTGCACGCGCACGTGCACCTGTTCCGGCTCCTCCACGACAACCAGGTCACCCACCTGGCCATGGCCGAGCACGAAGAGGTCCTGGCCGCGATCGCCGCGCGTGACCCCGACGCCGCCGCCTACGCCATGCGCCGGCACATCCTGCTGTCCGGCGAGCGGTTCCGGCGGTTGTTCGACCAGGCCGAGGGCGTGGACGGAATGGCGGTAAAGGCTTGACGGGTGGGCTGGGCCGAGGAATGCTAACCCAATCGGATCGGATTGGATCGGATCCCGCCTCACCCGTTCCAGATGCGAGGAGAAGCAGGTGCCCAGAGCGCTGCTCCTGACCGGCGACGCCGCCGAGGAGCTCGACACCATGTATCCCTACTATCGCGTGCAGGAGGGCGGCTGGGACGTCGACGTCTCGTCACGGACGATGCGTGACATTCAGCTGGTCATCCACGAGTTCGACCCCAACTCCGACGCCTACGTGGAGAAGAACGGCCGGAAGCTGCCGGTCGACGTGCCCTGGGCCGAGGTCGACGTCGAGCTCTATGACGCCCTCATCATCCCCGGGGGACGTGCCCCCGAGTGGATCCGGGTCGACGCCGACGTCAGGCGCATCACCGAGCACTTCTTCGCGCGCGACCTCCCGATCGCGCTGGTGTGCCACGGCGCGCAGGTGCCGGCCGTGTACGGGCTGCTGAAGGGTCGCAAGACGGCGTGCTTCCCCCCCATCACCGGTGACATGGAGAACGCGGGCGCGACGGTCATCGACGCTCCCGACGTCGTGGACGGCAACCTCGTCTCCTGCCGGGGGTGGCCCGACATGCCGCAGTTCGGCAGGGCGATGATGGAGCTCTTCTCGAAGTCCATCGACTCCGCGCCGGCATGAGCACACCGGACCCGTCTCGGTGACGGCACTTCGGACCGTCACGGTCGGCGGCTCCCCCGTCCACGTCCTGGAGAGCGGCACCGGGCCCGCGGTGCTGATGCTGCACGGCTCCGGACCCGGTACGACCGGATCCGGCGCCTGGGCGACGACGGCACAGGCGCTGGGCACGTCCTGGCACGTGGTGGCTCCTGACCAGGCGGGGTTCGGCCGCACACCGATCCCGGCGGGCGCAAGGGGCGGGCTCCGGCTGTGGACGGAGCAGGCCGCGGGCCTGATGGACGCCCTCGGTGCCGAGCACTACGCCGTGGTGGGCCACTCCATGGGCGGTGCCGTGGCGCTGGCGCTGGCGGCCGCGCGTCCCCGGCAGGTCACCCGTGTCGTGGCGGTCTCGACGATGGGCGCCCCCGGGGCGCCGCTGTCCGCCGACCTCGACGCGGTCTGGGCCGCCCCCGCCGGCCCGCACGGGGCACGGGACATGCTGAGCCGCCTCGTCCTGGACCAGGCGCTCGTGACCGAGTCGGCCGTCGCCGCCCGTGCGGCCGCGATGCGAGCGGGGGCGGCCGCGTTCGCGTCGTTGTTCCCTCCACCCAGGGCACGTTGGGCCGACGAGCTCACCCTCCCGGCGCGAACGCTGACAGGGATCCGCGCGCCCGTGCTGCTCGTCCACGGCGCCGAGGACCGGCTCACCCCGCTCGGGACGGCGGCCCTGCCCCTGCTCGACCACCTGGCCGATGTCCGCCTGCACGTGCTCGGCCGCTGCGGGCACGTACCGGCGCTCGAGCACCCGCACGACTTCAGGCGCCTGCTGTCGTGCTTCCTCGGCCGGGAACAAGGTCACTGATCGCCGCGAGACAGGTCCGCACGCCGATACGGCAGAAAGGGATCACGCGCGGGGATGGCCGCTGGTCAGCGTTGGGGGTGCCGCAAAGCGTCTTCGGCGGCGGAGATAGCTTGGGGGTGTAGAGGAGGCTGAGCAGCGGCTCGTCACCGAGCGGCCGCCGGGACCGGCGAACCGGTCGCGGGCGGCGCCCTCGGCGGGACGGTCGTCCATGTCGCACCGACCGGCGGCACACCCTCGATGACGTAGGGGATCCGGAGGTCTGACCATGCGGTCACCGACCAAGGACGCGAACGTCGCCCAATGCTCGAAATGCGGGCGGAAGAACCGGCTGCCCTGGGTGGACGATGCGCTGGCCAGCTGAGCTCCGCGAGACGCCGGAGACGATGCGCTGGCCAGCTGAGCTCCGCGAGACGCCGGACCCGCAGGGAGCCTACCCGCGGCTGAGTGACGCGCAGCTCCAGGCGCTGGCCCCGCACGGCGAGCGGCGCCGCGTCCACCGGGACGAGGTCCTGTACGCGGAGGGCCTTCCGTGTACCGAGTTCTTCGCGGTCCTGGCCGGCAAGGTGGCGACGGTCGAGGGATTCGGAGCGGACGACCAGGTGATCGGCGTCCACGGGGCAGGCCGATTCCTGGGAGAGCTCAACGTGCTCACCGGCCAGGTGGGCTTCGTCACCGGCGTGGTGGCCGAGGACGGTGAGGTCCTCGCCGTGCCGGCGGACGCGCTCCGCCGCCTGGTCGCCGGGGATCCGGCACTCGGCGACCTCATCCTGCGGGCCTACCTCGTCCGCCGCACGATGCTCATCGGACTCGGGGCCGGTTTCCGCGTCGTCGGCTCCCGCTTCTCGGCCGACTCCCGGCGGCTGCGGGAGTTCGCGGCACGCAACCGGCTGCCGCACCGGTGGATCGACCTGGAGCAGGACCGAGAGGCAGACCGGTTCCTGCGGAGCATGGGCGTCACCCCGGAGGATACCCCGGTCGTGATCTGGCGTGGCGAGACGGTGCTCCGCAACCCGAGCAACGCGGAGCTGGCCCGGGCGATCGGGCTTCCCGCACCAGGGGTACAGGAGACCCGATGCGACCTGCTCGTCATCGGGGCCGGGCCGGCGGGGCTGGCGGCGGCGGTCTACGGGGCGTCGGAGGGTCTCGCGACGACGGTCCTGGACGATGTCGCGACGGGCGGCCAGGCGGGCACCTCCTCGCGGATCGAGAACTACCTCGGCTTCCCGTCCGGGATCTCCGGCGGGGAAATGGCGGAGCGGGCGGCGATCCAGGCCGGCAAGTTCGGCGCGCGGTTCCTCGTCCCCGCACAGGCATGCGGACTGCGCCTGAACGCGGGCGATCACACCGTGACCGTGGGGGAGGGCGGCACGATCCACGCGCGCACCCTGATCATCGCGACCGGCGTCCGCTACCGGAGGCTCGACGGGGTGAACCTGGAAAGGTTCGAGCCCACGAGCGTCTATTACGCGGCGACCATGTTCGAAGCCCAGATGTGCGTGCGGGAGCCGATCGTCGTCGTGGGCGGAGGCAACTCGGCCGGTCAGGCCGCCCTGTTCCTGGCCCGGCACGCCGACTGCGTCCGGCTGCTCGTGCGGGACGACACGCTGTCCAGGAGCATGTCCCGCTACCTGGCCGTCGAGGTCGAACGGCACCCCCGGATCCAGATCATGCCGAACACCGAGGTCCGGGAGCTGATCGGGGAAGAGCGGCTCGCCGCGGTCATCGCCGAGAACAACCGCACCGGGGAGCGTTCCACGATCGAGGCCCGCGCGATGTTCATCTTCATCGGCGCGGAGCCGTACACCGCCTGGCTGGCCGACGAGATCGCGCTCGACCCGCGGGGCTACATACTGACGGGCGCGGACGCCGGCCGGTCGGGCAGGGAAGGCGTGCCCGACTCCGTCGGCCGGCCGTTCCCGCTGGAGACGAGCAGCACGGGCGTGTTCGCGGCCGGGGACGTGCGGAGCGGGTCGGTCAAGCGGGTGGCCGCGGCGGTCGGTGAAGGCGCCATGGCCGTACGGCTGATCCACGACTACCTCCAGGCCGGAGAGTGACTCCGGGCCGGAAGGAAGGAGACCTCCATGGCTGTCATGGCGGTGTCGAGATTCGAACGCTTCTTCCGCAGCGCCGCAGGTGTCGATATCGACAAGGACGACCTGCGGCGCTACGGCGACTTCGTGAACGACAAGGTCCACGACCTTCTGCTGATCGGCCAGGCCCACGCCGGGGCCAACCGTCGCGACATCATCGAACCCTGGGATCTACCCCTCACCAAGATAGGTGTCTTCGACCTGCTGCTCTGAGGTGATCGGGACGGCCTCGGCGATCAGCTCTGACGGCCCGCCCAGACGCCCGGTGACTTGGCGCCGCGTCCTGCCAGGGGCGCGGTCATGGCTGGCGATGAAGGAGGAACGCACCGTTGACCAGATGCACGGCGCAGCACCTTCCTTCCCGTCGTTGACGGGTAAGGCGATCCTTCGCGAACGATCGCATGCGAGGAAATCATGAAAGCAGTCGTATACAACGGACCTCGACAGGTCAGCATCGAGCAAGTCCCAGACGCGCGCATTGAGCGGCCCACCGATGTCCTGGTTCGCATCACCACGACCAATATCTGCGGGTCGGACCTGCACATGTACGAAGGCCGGACCGACTTCGAGACGGGCCGGGTCCTCGGTCACGAGAACCTCGGCGAAGTGGTCGAGGTCGGACCGGCTGTCGACCGCGTCCGCGTCGGCGACGTGGTCTGCATCCCGTTCAACATCTCGTGCGGCTTCTGTGTGAACTGCGAAACGGGCCTGACGGCCTACTGCCTCACCACCAATCCCGAGCCGGGCATGGCCGGGGCGGCGTACGGCTTCGCGGACATGGGGCCCTACAGCGGCGGCCAGGCCGAGCTGCTGCGAGTGCCGTACGGCGACTTCAACTGCCTCGTCCTCCCGGACGACGCGCGGGAGAAGCAGAACGACTACGTGATGCTCGCCGACATCTGGCCGACCGGCTGGCACGCGACCCAACTCGCCCAGGTAGAGGCGGGCGACTCGGTCGTGATCTACGGGGCGGGGCCCGTCGGGCTGATGGCCGCCTACTCCGCCACGCTCCAGAGCGCGAGCAAGGTGATGGTCGTCGACCGCCACCCCGACCGGCTCGCCAAAGCCGAGGAGATCGGCGCGATCGCGATCGACGACTCCCGGTCGTCACCGGTCGATCAGGTCATGGAGCTCACCAAGGGCATGGGCGCCGACCGGGGCTGCGAGTGCGTGGGTTACCAGGCGCACGACCCGCAGGGGCACGAGCACCCCAACATGACGCTCAACGACCTCGTCAAATCGGTCAAGTTCACCGGGACCATCGGCGTCGTCGGCGTCTTCATCCCGTCGGACCCCGGCAGCCCGGACGATCTTTTCAAGCAGGGCGAGATCGCCTTCGACTACGGGATGTTCTGGTTCAAGGGCCAGAAGATCGGCAACGGCCAGTGCGACGTGAAGCGCTACAACCGGCGGCTCGGCACGCTCATCCACGAAGGGAAGGCCCGGCCGTCCTGGGTCGTCTCGCACGAACTGAACCTGGACGACGCACCGGACGGCTACGAGCATTTCGACCGGCGGGATCTCGGCTGGACCAAGGTCGTCATCCATCCCGGCCGGCTCGGCTGACACCCGGCGACCCGCCACCGCCGCCGGTCGCACGCCAGCACGGCGCGAAGGGCCGGCCGCCGTGCTGGCGCGTCCATCGCCGGAAGGGTCCCTATCGAGGGGTGATGACCATGGGCAACGCTCGCGACCTCAAGGACAGGCTGCTCGAGGCCTTCAACGCCCACGATCTGGATCGTGTTCTTCAGTGCCACAGCCGGGACGGGGTCCTGGTGACCCCAGAGGGCGTCGCGGAAGGACACGACCAGATCGCCTCGTTCTACGAGGAGGTCTTCAAGGGATTTCCGGACCTGCGCATGACGGTCTGGCACACGGTGTTCTGCGCCGATCCCGCAGTGACCGAATGGATGCTCACCGGCACGCATGACGGGCCTTTGGTGCTGCCCAGCGGGGGTGTGCTGGACGGAACCGGCCGTCCTGTCGCCGTGCGCGGCACCAGCACCTGCTCCGTCGGCAACGACAAGATCATCACTCATCGGATCTACTACGACCAACTTGAGCTGTACAGCCAGCTTGGGGGCGAACTCGCCTTCGGCGATCGCTCGTCATCCGCAGGCGAGGGACGGCCGTCACGCGGGTGATCAGTCCGGGATTCCGCCCGGCCACCGGCGAGGAGCGCCAATGGCCATCAGTGATCAGCGACCTTGCCCGCCGGCGCGCCGACGCCCGGTGGGACGTCGCGATCTGCCTGACCGGCCTGCCGCCGCACACCGAGCGGGTCAGGACAGGGTCACTCGGTGGGCGCGCATCCAGGCGTCGAGTTCGACGAGTTGGACGAGGAGTTGTGCGGCGCTGGCGCCGCCGGGGAGTCGGGCGTTCAGTCGGCCGGTGTCGATCCGGCGTAGGAGGTCGTTGAGGCGGGGGGTGTCGAACATTCCGTGCAGGGGGGAGTCGCTCGCGTTCGTGATGCGCATGACCTCGTGGACCAGGGCTTTTTCGTAAGACGGGTTCTGGACATGGGGGTAGGCGCTCTTCTGGCGGTTCAGTGTGGTGGGGGGGAGGATGTCGGCCATCGCCTGCTTGAGGAGGCTTTTCAGGCCGTTGGCGCATTTCATGGACCAGGGGACGTTCCATACGTACTGGACCAGGCGGTGGTCGCAGAACGGCAGGCGTACGTGGAGGCCCTGTGCGGCGCTCATGCGTTCCTTGCGGTCCAGGACCACGGCCAGCGGGCCGGTCATTCCCAGGTACAGGACCTCACGCATGCGTGCGTCCAGGCCCTGTTCGCCCGGCAGGCGCGGCACTTCGCCGAGGAGTTGCGCGTAGCGGGCCTTCTCGTCGCCGTCCTGGGCGAGGTCGGGGGTCAGGTAGTCGGCGAGTCTGGGGCCGTCGCCGAGCCAGGGGAAGGTGTCGCGGCGGATCAGGTCGGATTTGAACAGGTAGGGGTATCCGCCGAAGAACTCGTCGGCGGCCTCACCGGACATGGCCACGGTGGTGTCCTGGCGCATTCGCCGGAACAGCAGGTACATCGACGCGTCGAACTGGCCCCAGCCGGGGAGGTCACGTGCGCGGCGGGTCGCCGGGATCACGTCGAGCAGGTCCCGCATCGTCGCGGTGAGAGTGGTGTGCCTGCTTCCCATGTGTTCCGCCGCGGCGGCGGCGTACGGGCTGTCCACGTCGGGCCGTAGTTCGGTCGGCGCGAAGTGGGCCTTGTCGCTGTCGAAGTCGACGCAGTACGTGTCGAGGGGGTACGGCAGGGACCGGGCCGCCAGTGCGGCGACCGAGGTCGAGTCGACGCCGCCGGACAGCATCGCGGCGCAGGGGCCGGCGGCGGGGAGCTGGGTCGCCACGGCTTCGTGGAGAAGGTCCCTCACGTGTCCGGCGGTCTCGGCGGGGGTGTGGGGGTGGGGTCCGCTCGTCAGGCACCAGTAGGCGCGCGAGACCGGGCCGTGGTCGGGGGTGCGGGTGATGACGTGCGCGGGTCTCACCTCGTGGACGCCGGCGAGCGGTGTCTCACCGGCGAGGGTGAGGCGCGGCTGGAGCACGATCGTCATCAGGGAGCGGTCGAGGCGCGGGGTGACGAGGGGGTTCGCCATGATCCCCTTGGGGAGGGAGGCGAACAGGATCCCGCCGGGGTAGGGGTGGTAGTACAGCGGCTTCAGGCCCATGTGGTCCCGTGCCAGCAGTAGCCGCCGGTCGCGCGGGTCCCAGACGGCGATCGCGAACGGGCCGACGAGGCGGGTGACGAAGTCCGCGCCGTGCGTCAGGTAGGCCCGCAGCAGCACGTCGGTGTCGGTGGCGGCGGGGGACAGGTCCAGGGACCGGCGGACGGCGGCCAGGTTGTAGATCGCGCCGTCGTACACGAGCGCGATGGGCCCCTCGCCTGAGGAGGGGCCGCCGTGCGCGGGGAACAGCGCCGGCTGAGGGCTTTCGGTGGTGCCGGGGGTGGTGAGCCTGCGGTGGCCGAGCGCCGCGTGCCGGGTGATGTGGACCGCGCCCGCGTCGGGGCCGCGGTCGCGCATCGTGTCCGTCATGGCGTGCACGACGTCCGCCCGCTCCGTCAGGTCGCGTTCGAAGTCGATCCATCCGACGAGACCGCCGCTCATCTGTCAGCTCCCCTGTGGTCGTTGGTGGTCACGGCTTCATGAGCACCCGGCGTACGCGGGTCAGCGCCTCGCGGGTGCGGTCCCTCGGGTGGACGAGCGCGATGCGCAGGTGACCCGCGCCGGGGTTGGTGCCGAGGCCGGTGGCCGTGCCGAGGTAGCGGCCCGGCATCACCGTCACGGCCTCGTCGCGCCACAGCCGGCACGCGGCCTCCTCGTCGTCGGGTACGGGGAACCAGAGGAAGAATCCCGCCTCGGCCCGCTGGTAACCGGGCAGATCGCCGAGCAGTTCGTCCGCGGTGTCCCAGTTGGCGCGCACCGCGGACCGCAGGTGCGCGACGTGCGCGTCGTCGGCCCACAGGCGTGCCGCCACCGCGCACACCGGCGCCGCCTGGGAGACACCGCAGGCGCGGTTGTGGTTCGCGTACGCCGCCACGCTCGCCGGGTCACCGATCACGAAACCGGACCGCAGGCCCGGCATCCCGGACCGTTTGGACAGGGTGTGCAGGACCAGGAAGCGTCCCGTCTCACGGGCCGTGCCGGGCGTCAGGAACCCGTCGTGCGCCGACGCGGCGTGGACGAGGTCGATGTAGCACTCGTCGACGACGAGCAGCGCGCCGGCCGCCCGCGCCGCCGCGCTGATGGCGCGCACCGTGGCAGGGGCGTGCGTCTCACCGCGGGGGTTTCCCGGTGAGCAGACGACGACCGCGGCGACACCCGGGTGGGCGGCCACGGCGGCGGGGACCTCCGGCGTGTGGCCGTAGAGGATCGCACGGCCTCCCGCGGCCTGCACCGCCGCGTGGTAGGTGGGGTAGAAGGGGTTGGGCAGGACGACCGCCGGGGCGCGCGGGTGGACGGCGAGGGTGACGGCGGCCGTGACGGCCTGCTTCGTGCCGGGGGTCGGCTCGATGGCGAGCGATCCTTCGTCCACGGCCGCGCGCAGGTGGGGGCCGAAGCGGCGTTCCAGCCAGCCGGTGTAGGCGGCGCGGAGTTCAGGTGTGCCGCCGAGCGGCGGGTAGCGCGTCCAGCCGTCCACCTCACCGAGGAGACGGCCGTCCACCGGCGGCGTGACGAGGCGGGCCTCGCCGAGATGCAGGGGGATCGTGGTGACGCCAGGGGGTGCGGGGATCCCCGCCAGCAGCGCGCGCAGCCGGTCGAACGCGCTCGGCGCCGGCGTCGGTCGCGTCGACGGCATCGACGGACTCACTCGCGCGCGAGGTCGTTCAGGGCCGTCTTGCCGCGGGTGCGCTCGTCGGCGTATTTGACGATGATCGCCGCGGAGATCGAAATATCGGGATTGTTCGCGTCGACACGGGAGCCCGGGACGACGACGGCGTTCTCGGGGACCTCGCCGTAGGTGACCTTTCCCGTGGCGCGGTCGACGATGGGGGTGGACCTGCCGAGGAACACCCCCATGCCGAGCACGGCGCCACGCCGCACGACCACCCCTTCGGCGATCTCCGAGCGCGCGCCGACGAAGACGTCGTCCTCGACGATCACCGGCTGCTCACCGAGGGGTTCCAGGACGCCGCCGATGCCGGCCCCGCCGGAGATGTGGCAGCGCGCACCGATCTGCGCGCAGGAGCCGACGGTGGCCCAGGTGTCGATCATCGTGCCGGGGCCGATGTGGGCGCCGACGTTGACGAAGCACGGCATCAGCACGGCCCCGGGCGCCACGTACGCGCCGTGGCGGACGACGCCGCCGGGGACCACACGCAGGCGCGCCCCGCGGAAGGCGTCGTCGTCCCAGTCCTCGAACTTGAGCGCCATCTTGTCGAAGCTCTTCGGTCGTCGCGGGCCGCCGGCGCCGACCTCGTTCCGGCGGGTCAGGAACGACAGCAGGATGACCTTCTTCACGAAGGTGTCGACCACCCACTCCGGCCCCTCCGGCCGCGCCGCGCGCAGCTCTCCGCGGTCGAGGGCCTCAAGGCCGGCGGTGACGTGGGGTGCGAGGGCCGCGAGGTCGTCCTCGGACAACGAGTCCCGGCGCTCGAAGGCGGTCTCGACCATGCTTCTATCCACGATCGAACTCCCAGCGGACGGTCGCCATGTAGTCCTCGTAGGTCTCGGCACGCCGGATCTCCACCACGTCGCCGGCGTCGGTGAGCATCAATTCGGCGGGTCGCAGGCGGCCGTTGTAGGTGAAGCCCATGGCGTGGCCGTGTGCTCCGGTGTCGTGGATGAGCGCGATGTCGCCGTCGCGTGGCTCCGGCAGCTCGCGGCCGACGGCGAACCTGTCCATGTTCTCGCAGAGCGCGCCGACGACGTCGAACCTGCCGGCGGGCCGTCCCTCGGCGTAGGGGAGGGAGACGTGGTGGTACGCGCCGTACATGGCGGGCCGCATCAGCGACGACATCGAGGCGTCCACACCGGCGATCTCGTGGCCCTTGCGGCAGCGGTTGATGACGCGTGTGACCAGGACGCCGTGCGGGCCGGTCACGTACCGGCCGATCTCGGTGATGACGCGCGGCCCGTCGACGCCGAAGATCTTCTCCCGCGCCGCGAGGATCTCGTCCGCGTAGGCGGTGATGTCGATGGGTTCGTCGTCCAGGCGGTAGGGGATGCCGAGACCGCCGCCGACGTTCACGTACTCCAGCTCGATCCCGGCCTCCTCGGCGACACGCGCCCCGAGCCGGATGACGTCGGCGGCGGCCTGCGCGGCGCGGCCGGTGTCGAGCTCGTTGGCGCACGTCATGCCGTGGATGCCGAACCGCCGCGCGCCCCGGGCCGCCGCGTCCGCGTACGCGGCGGCGAGCTCGCCGGCGGGGACGCCGAACTTGCTGTGCGCCGCGTCGCCCATGAGCGGGGAGCCGGCGGCGAGACCGGTGGGGGAGACGCGAAAGGCGACGACCTCGGGAAGCTCGTCGGCTTTCTCCGCGAACGACCTGTCGTCGAACGTTATCAGCGCGCCGGCGTCGCGTGCCGACCTGTATTCGGCCGGCGTGGTGTTGTTGGAGGTGAAAACGACGTCGCCGCGCCGCGCGCCGACCGCCGCCGCGATACGCAATTCCACCGGGGAAGAACAGTCGAAACCGCTTCCCGCGGCCCGCAGCAACGCGAGGACGGCCGGGTTGGGCAAGGCCTTCACCGCGAAATACTGCCGGTAGGGGATTTCACCGAACGCGCGGGCCAGCGCCTTGTGCGCGGCCACGATTCCGCGCGCGTCGTAAATGTGGAACGGTGTGCCCTGACTCGCGACGATCTCGGGAAGCCGCGGCAGCAGTCGCTCCGCGAATTCAACCGACATTGGCAAGGTAGGATCCGATCATCCGGGTACGCGCGCGACGCATATCGTGCGGTTGCGCATGCCGCTCACCGGCCGCTGGTAAGGAAAGTAGTAGCTTTCTTCCGGCTCGAACCCGAAAGACGCCAGGCTCTTGTGCAGATAGTCCCTCGCGATGAACCAGAACCCGTCCACGTGCTCGTGCGGCGCGAAGTCGGCCTTGCCGTCGCGTGGAGCGTCGTTGGAAAGGATCAGGTAGGTCCCCGGCCGCAGGGCCAGGTCGCGGAGTTTGCCGAGCGCGGGGGCCAGTTCCTCGGTGGCGTCGAAGAGGTGGCCGAGCAGGCCGTCGGCGTAGACGGCCGACACGTCCGCGGCGTCCTCCGGGCGCAGCTCGAAGAAGTCGACGGTGCGCGCGTCGACCCCCTTCTTCCTGGTCAGCTCGACGGCTTCGGCGTTGCAGTCGATGGCGCGCGTGTCGCGGCCGTGCGCGACCAGGTCGGCTTCGACGAAGCCGTTGCCGCAGCCGAGCGACAGCACCGTCGCCTCAGGCGCGGTCAGCATGCGGATCTTGAGGGTGATGTGCGATCGGTACTCGGGGACGTAGGTCGACGGGGTGACGGAGTCGTTGAAGGCGTCGCCGTTCTCCCAGATGTCGTAGATGCTCTGATGAGCGGAGCCGACGGAGCGTGGCAGGCAATAGTAGTCGTGAATGCGAGCGAGCTCCGGTTTGGATCGCGGCACCCTGTCCCTCCCTGGTCTAACCGGTGTCTAAACCTTGCCAGTGGGATGGATTTCTCGCCTTTGAGTTTCCAGCCATCGAACACGCGGCAAGAGCGTAACACGCGGCCGACGGGCGGCAAAGGGTCGTATCAATCGCGCTGGACCGACCGAAATCGCAGTATGGGTCGCTCGTATTTAAGTGAGGAGTTTGTAACATGTAAACCACCTAGTCAGTGCCGGTGAGCGGGTTTCGGTGCGCCACTTATCGTGGCCGGACGCGGGACCTATATCGATTGGTGAAAGTTTCTTGCTATCTTGTGTGCCGCTGTGACAGTGTCGTATGCTCCGGCCGTCGCCGCTACGGGGTCTATGCGAGGTTCAGCCATGCCCGAGTTGATTCCCATTACGGAAACCATTGGCACTGAAGTCCGCGGAATCGATGTCACAGGTCGTATTTCAGATCACGACTTCGAGCGCATCTATCGGGCCTGGATCGACACCACCATTTTGCTGATCAGGGGCCAGAAGATGACCCCGGAGCAGCAGGTGGAATTCACCCGCAGGTTCGGCGAGGTGCTCACCTACACACGGTCCCGGTTCAACGCCGACGACCACCCCGAGATACTCGTCCTGTCGAATCTGACCCGAGACGGCAAGCCGATCGGCTCGGCGTACAGCGGCCGCGTGTGGCACAGCGACGGCGCGTACCTGACCGGCCCGCCGACGGGATCGATGCTGTACGCGCGGGAGATCCCGCCGGTCGGCGGGGACACGTGGTACGGCAACATGCACGCCGCCTACGACGCGCTCCCGGTCAGGGTCAAGGACCGGATCGCCGACCTCAAGGTCGTCATCAGCCGCGTCCAGTCCCGGCCCTACAACTACCCCGACCGGCCGCCTCCCACCGCCGAGGAACGCGAGGACTGGACGGACGTCGCGCACCCCATCGTCAAGGTGCACGACGAGAGCGGACGCAAGGCCCTGTACGTGGGCGGCAACGTGCCGTGGCGCATCCAGGGGATGGACGAGGACGAGAGCCGGCCGCTCATCACGTTCCTGCAGGAGTTCGCCACGATGCCGCGTTTCACCTACCGGCACCGATGGCAGGTCGGCGACATCATCCTGTGGGACAACCGCAGCGCCATGCACATGGCCACCTACTACGACGACGTCAACCACCGGCGCCTGATGCACCGGACCACTCTCGCGGCGGCCCGTTAGATGCGGGCCGACTACATCATCGTGGGGGCCGGCGCGGCGGGGTGCGTGCTGGCGTCGCGGTTGTCGGAGGACCCCGGCACACGGGTGCTCCTGCTGGAGTCGGGGTCGCGGCGGCGCAGCCCGCTGCTGTCGATCCCGGCCGCGGAGACCATCCTCATGGGAAACCCCAGGTACGACTGGTGCTTCGAGACCGAAGCCGATCCGACGATCGGCGGCCGGAGCGTGAGCATTCCGCGCGGACGCCTGCTCGGGGGGTCCAACCAGATCAACGGCATGATCTTCGTCCGCGGTCAGCGCGAGGACTACGACGAGTGGGAACGCCTCGGCAACCCCGGCTGGTCGTGGGCCGGCGTCCTGCCGTACTTCAAGAGCCTGGAGCGTACGGGGATCGGCGGGCCGAGCCGGGGCGGCGAAGGGCTGATCAGCGTCGGACTGCCGCGTGAGCGCGACGAGCTGTGCGACGCGTTCCTGCTGGCCGCGCAGAAGGCCGGATACCCGGAGAACCCCGACTACAACTCCGGTGACCAGGAAGGATTCGGCTACTACCAGGTCAACCACGACGGCGGCCGCCGCTCGTCGGTCGCCGGGACCTATCTCCGCCGTGCGCTGCGCCGGCCCAACCTGACCGTGCTCACCGACGCGCACGTCACCCGCCTCAGGTTCGACGGCAAACGCTGCGTCGGCGTCACCTACCGCCACCAGGGCGGCAGCCGGCAGGCCGACTGCGGGCGCGAGGTGATCGTCAGCGCCGGGACCGTCCAGTCGCCGCACCTGCTCGAACTGTCGGGCGTCGGCTCCGCCGATGTGCTCGCCGCGGCCGGGGTGCCGGTCGTGCACCACCTGCCAGGGGTGGGCGAGCATTTCCGCGACCACTACGCGACCCGGCTGCGCTGGCGGGTCACCCGTCCCATCACGTTCAACGAGCGCTCGCGCGGCCTGCGCCTGGCCCGCGAGGTCGCGACGTACCTGACGCGCCGCCGCGGCCTGCTCAGCCTTCCCATCGCGCTCGGCCACGGCTTCGTCCGCTCGTCCGACGCCGAGCCCCGGCCCGACATCCAGTTCCACTTCGCCCCGGCCAGCTACGGCGCGGGAGCGACCCGGCGCCTCGACACCGCTCCCGGCATGACCGTCGGCGTCTATCCGCTGCGGCCGGAGTCCGCCGGGTCCATCCACATCAGGTCAGCCGACCCGACGGCCCCTCCGGCGATCCGGCCGCGTTTCCTCGCCGACGAGGCCGACCGCGCGCGGCTGGTCGCCGGGATGCGCATCGCGCGCCGCGTCGTCGAGGATCCGGCGCTCGACGCGTACCGCGCGTTCGAGCTGGTCCCGGGGAAGGACGTCCGGACCGACGACGAACTGGTCGCCTACGCGCGGGAGAACGGCGACACGTCCTACCACCCGGTGGGGACGTGCCGGATGGGCGCCGACCCGATGTCCGTCGTCGACCACCGGCTGCGCGTCCACGGCCTGTCCGGGCTGCGCGTGATCGACGCGTCGGTGATGCCGGCCATGATCTCCGGCAACACGAACGCCGCGAGCATGATGATCGGCGAAAAAGGCGCGGCCCTGGTCACCGCCGATTCGAGGGAGGGCGCGTGAGGTTCGACTACGTACGCAACAAGGCCGCCGCCGGGACCTACCGCCACTGGCGCGGCGCCTTCTGGCCGCCTTCCGAGACCTACCGGCTGGCGTGCCTCGACCTCGCGGCCGAGACGCCGGACCTCGGCGGAGGTTTCCTCACCGGGCTGGCCGCGCTGAAGACGGTCGTCGACGCCGACTGGCAGCACGTCAAGGAGACGGCGGGGGAGGACACGCGGCGGTTCCACGCTCCGGCGCTGGTCGCCTCCGCCATGCGTGACATCGCCAAGCACCTGCCGGACGACGCCGGCCGGCGCGCGCTCGCGCTGCGCGCCGACGCCGTCGAGCACGGCTACACGACCGAGGCGCTGGGCGAGCTCGCGGAGCTGCGTGAGGACGTGACGGTCGTCGCCAATCACCTCGGCACCTGGTCGGGGAAGGACCCCGGCGGGTTGCCGACGGCGTTCGCCTGCCGGCGCGACGAGACGGGACAGCGGTTGGTGGACGCCGCGCTCGCCGAGCGCGACAAGGTCGAGCCGTACCTGCGCACGCTCATGGCCGACCTCCGGCTCGGCGACCTGCCGGCGTTCGGCGCGACCCGGTTGTTCTTCATGGCCGGTGAGGGGAACCTGCACCCCAAGCACATCGCGTACTTCCTGCCGGAGGACGAGGGCGTCGGCCGGTCGCCGTACATGAAGACCTACTACTTCCGCAACACCCACCGTGCCGTCCTCGACACGGTGTCCGGGCCGCTCTCCGCGCGGTACGTGCGCGGGGGGAACGGGTTCGACCCGGCGGACGAGCGGTTCGCCGGCATTCCGACGCTCGGTGTGCTCAGCCACGAGTTCGGCCACTTCGTGCACCGGCCCGCGACCGACTTCGGCCCGCTGCGTACCGCCGACAAATGGGCCGTCGGGGTGCTCCAGGAGACGGCCGCCGACGTGTTCGGCGTCCTGGTCCTCGCCGAGGTGTGGGCCGGGCCGCTCGGGCTGGACAGGGCCGACGTCATCGCGTACTACCTGGCCGAATGCCTGCGTTACGTGGACCGCGGCCTCGGCACGTTCCCCGACAGCGACGGCATGTTCCTCCAGCTGTCCTACCTGGCGCAGGTCGGCGCGCTCGCGCTCGACGGCCCCGTTGTCGTCGCCGAGCCGGACGTGGTGATCGCCGGGCTGCGGTCACTGGCCCGCTGCCTCGCCGAGGTCCTGCTGCTCCCCGGCCCCGGCCCCGCGCTCACCTTCCACGCCACGTACGGCCCGGCGGAGCCCGGCCCGCTGAAGCCACTGGTCGAGGAGTTACGCCTCGGGCCCATGCGGTCCGTCGAGTACGTCCAGGAACACATCCATGTTCGCTGACTCCTTGGTGGACAGGCTCGCCGAGCATCCCGCCCAGCGGATGCGGTTCGTGGCCCGCGACAGGACCACGCTGGTCAAGACCTACGGTGAGATCCACGACGACGCCGTCCGGCTCATGTCCGAGCTGCGCGACAGCGGCCTCGGCCCGGGCGACCTCGTCGGGGTGCTCGGCCCGAACTCCTACGAGTGGATCCTCGCCGACCTCGCGCTGCTCGCGCTCGGCTGCGTCCCCGTCGCCATCCCCGCCGAGAACCGGCACGAACCTGCGGAGATCGGCGCGTTCGTCGAGCGCTACCGTCTGGCCGCGCTGCTGGTGACCCGGCCGCTCCCCGGCGGGGCCGGCCTGCCGGCGGCCACCGCGGTCCTAACCGAACGACCGGTCAAGCTCGGCCCGGCGCGGCACGACGACGTCCCGGCGCTGCCGCCCGGAGTGCGCACGATCGCGTTCTCCTCGGGGACCGCCGGGACGCAGAAGGGCCTGATGATCACCGACGACGGCATCGCCAACACCGTCGAGCTGTCGGCCCGCGCGTGGCGGGTCACGACGGACGACGACATCTTGATCGTGATGCCGTACTCGAACTTCCAGCAGCGCTACCTCACCTACCTCGCGATCTGGACGGGCTGCGCGGCCACCGTCGTCCCGCCGGAGATCATGTTCCAGGCGCTCAAGGTCGTGGAACCCACGATCATCCTCGGCCCGCCGTCCTTCTTCGAAGTGCTCTACAACCGTGTCATGGCCGCCGGCCCGGCCGATCGCATGGACAAGGGCCGGGGATGGCTGTCGATGTACGGGTCGCGGGTGCGGCTCATGTACACCGGGTCCGCGCCGGTGCCGCCGGCCATGGTCACCCTGTTCCAGGAGCTCGGCGCGCCGCTGTACGAGATCTACGGCAGCACCGAGATCGGGTGGATCGCCATGAACGTGCCGGGTGCGGCCAGGGCCGGCACGGCGGGACGGCCCGTGGACGGCGTCACCGTCGAACTCGGCGACGGCGGCGAGGTCGTCGTGCGCGCCGGACGGCCGCAGGTCGCCGGGTACGTGTACGAAGGCGTCGGGACGCAGGACGCCGTCTTCCTCCCCGACGGCAGGATCGTCACCGGCGACCTCGGGGTCCTTGAGGACGGCTTCCTGCGGCTCACCGGCCGCGAGAACAACGTGATCATCACCCGGAGCGGTGTGAAGATCAACCCGGCCGGGCTCGAGGCCGGCGTCGAACGCGCCTTTCCCGGCGTCCGCGCCATGGTGGCCCTGCCGGACGGCGCCGCGCTGCTCGCCTGTGTCGTCTGGCTGGACGACCCGGGCAGGGCGGCCGAGGTCGAGGCGCACATCACACGGATGAACGCGGACCACGAGCCGTCGCACCGCATCGCGACGACCCTCGTCCGCCCGGCGGAGGAGCTCACCGTGGAGAGCGGTCTGCTGACCAGGAACTTCAAGATCGACCGTGGCGCGGTCAGGCGCACCGTCTGGACGGGTGAGGACAGGTGACCGAGGACGAGCTCTGCCAGATCATCGCCGGCGTCCTGCCGGGCAAGGACGTCGCGCCGCACATGAGCCTCAGGAACGACCTCGGCGTCGACTCGATCGGGCTCATGAGCATCGTGTTCGTCCTTGAGGAACAGACCGGCATCGACACCACGAGCCACGTGATGGAGTTCATCGAGGCCGAATACGTGCACGACATCGTCGGCATCTGCCTGAAGGCGGGCTCATGAAGATCATCGACTTTCACTGCCACGTCGCGGCCGAGATGTGCTTCCCGCCGTCGTTCCGCGACGGGGTCATCGACAACATGGCCGTGGCCATGCACGCGCGCGGCCTGCCGGCGCCCAAGGAACACCTGCGCCGCATGCACGACGCGACCCTGCGGGATCCGCTGTGCGACCAGCTCGTCAAGGAGATGGACGAGGCGGGGATCGACGAGGCCGTGCTGCTGATGCCGGACTTCACCTACGCGCTGAAGGACGGCACGCACACCATCGAGGAGATCGTCGACCACCACAAGGTGGTGACCGACCGGCACCCCGGCCGCTTCCGCGTCCTGGTCGGCGTCGACCCGCGGTGGGGGGCCGACGGGATCACGCTGTTCGAACGGGCCATCGTCGAGTACGGCTTCGACGGGATGAAGCTCTACCCGCCGTGCGGCTACCGCCTCGACGACAAGGCGCTCTACCCGTTCTACGAGATCTGCGCGCAGCACCGGCTGCCGGTGCTGTCGCACATCGGCGCCACCTCCCCGGCCCTCGACTTCGAGATCGCGCTGCCGATCTACGTGGACCGGCCCGCGCGGGACTTCCCCGGCGTGGACTTCGTGCTCGCGCACGGCAGCGTCCACTACCCCGACGAGTGCGCGATGCTCTGCAACAACCGGCCGAACGTCTACATCGACGCCAGCGGTTACGAGGCCCCCGACGGGGTGGCGGGGCTCAACCGGTTCTTCCGCCGCAACATCCACCACAAGGTGCTGTTCGGAACCGACTGGCCGATCTTCCGGTTGCAGGGCAGGCAGACCAACTTCGTGGAACGACTCACAGCCGAAGGGGCCTTCCCGGCTGAGATGACCCAGGCCGACCGCGACCTGTTCATGGGGAAGAACGCGCAACGGCTCCTCGACAAGAAGGGTACGGGCAGATGACATCGCTGACCGATGGGCTCACCGCCGAGCAGGTCCAGTTCTTCAAGGACAACGGCTACGTCGGCCCCTTCGATCTGTACGAGCCCGGCGAGGTTCAGAAGATCTGGAGCAAGGCCATGATCGAGATGGCGCTGTCGAAGAACAAGCCGCACAACTCGACGATCATCAACTATGACCGGCACCTGGACTGCGACACGCTCTCCGAGCACATCTCACGGCCCGAGATCGTGAACAAGCTGCGCTCGCTCCTCGGCGAGGACATCATCTGCTGGAAGTCCAACATCTTCCAGAAGCAGCCGGGTGACGCCGGCACCGGCTGGCACCAGGTCGAGAAGTACATCGTCGGCGAGACCACGACCGCCGCCACGCCCTCACTGAACTTCGCCTACAGCCGCGACGACGACACGGTCCTCCAGGACGTCAGCGTCTGGACCGCCTTCTCCCCGGCCGGACGCGAGAACGGCTGCCTGCGCTTCATCCGCGGCAGCCAGAAGCGCTGGTTCTACGACGAGAACAAGCGGCTCCACAAGAGCCCGGAGCGCAAGACCGACTTCTTCGGCTACGACTACTCCGAGCTCCAGATCGACCCGAGCTGGGACCCGGAGAAGGACGACGTCGTCGACATGGAGATGAAACCCGGCCAGTTCGTCCTGTTCGTCGAGAAATGCGTCCACGGGTCCCTGCCGAACACCAGCGACCAGACCCGCCTCGGCTACGCCTCCAGGTACGTGATCCCGCAGACCAAGGTGTACGAGAACGTGGACAGGCTGGTCGAGTTCGGCGACGAGATCAGCCTCGACTACCACGGCTGCGTCCTGGTCTCCGGCGAGGACAGGTACGGCTACAACCGGATCTACACCGAGAACCTCAACGGCTACGAGTTCAGGCGGGTGGCCAATGCCTGAGATCGACGACCGGCTGAAGAACTTCGTCGACTTCCTCGGCACACAGCCGATGGCGCCGGACCTCACCTACGACGAGGTCGCGCAGAGCACGTCACGCGCCGAACTCGGCATCAGCTCGCTCAGCATCCTCATCCTCGTCAACAACTACATCGAGGAGAAGGCCGACGGGAAGATCGCGCTGCGTCCCGAGTGGGTGCCGATGCTCGACGAGGTCGAAGGCATCCTGTCGGTGATCGAGGAGATCGACGCCGGCGCGCCGGTCGAGGTCTGAGTGGCGGCCATCGGGTCCTTCGCCCGCGTCACCGGTCACGCCGAAGGCCGCCCTGAGGACATCCCCGGGTTCGAGGACCTGTGGCGCGCGGTGTCGCCGGACACCGCGTTCGCCGCGATGGGGACAGGCACGTACCGCAAGATGACCGGGCCGGTCACCCCGTACATCGTGGACTGTGTGGCGAAGGTGCTGAGCGAGCACGGCGTCCGCGCGGCCGAGGTGGACCGGCTCGTGCTCGCGACCTCCGACGGCGTGCTCGGCCTGCTCGGCAGGGACGTCGCCGTCGACGTCATGCGCGCCGCCGGGCTCACCGCGTGCGTTCCCGCGATCGTGTCGCTCCAGCAGTGCTGCAGCTCCATCGAGGCCCTGCGGTACGCCTGGGGCCTGGCCGGCGCGGGCGCGCGCAACGTCGTCCTGGTGGCGCTGGACTTCACACCGGACGACCGCGACCGGGTGAAGTCCTTCGCGGTCTTCGGTGACGCCGTGGCCGGTTGCCTCATCAGCCCCGACCACGCCGGCCTCACGCTCGCGGGGACCGGTGTCGCCGCCGACTTCTCCGGCATGGTCGGCGAGGACACGTTCGCGACCCGGCAGTCGGTGGCGCGTGCCGCGCTCGGCCAGGCGTACGGCCAGGCCGGACGCGCGCCGGAGGACGTCGCGAAGATCTTCACGTCGAGCCTGTTCGCACCCATCGCGACCTTCAACGCGATGGCCGCAGGACACGCCCGCGGGAAGCTCTATTTCCAGGAGCCGATGACCCGGTACGGTCATTGCGGCAACGCCGACTGGCTGATCAATCTGATGGACTACGACCACAAGACCGGCCTGGAGCCAGGAGCTCTCTACCTCGCGCAAGCCTCCGCGCCGGGCTTCTTCGCGTGCGCACTACTGGAGGCAAGTACATGAAGATCGTGCTCGACGACCTCCGCGGCCCGGAGATCGCCGCGTTCCTGGAGGACCACCTGCGGGAGATGCACGCCATCACCCCCTCCGAGAGCGTGTACGCGCTCGACCTCGACAGGCTCCGGGTCCCGGAGGTCACGTTCTGGTCGGTGTACGACGGTGATCAGCTCGTCGGCTGCGGCGCGATCAAGCGCATCGACGGCACGCACGCCGAGATCAAGTCCATGCGCACCGCCCACGAGCGCCGGCGCGACGGCATCGCGAGCCTGCTCCTCACCCACATGCTGGCGGAGGCCAAGGCGATGGGCATCGAACGGCTCAGCCTGGAGACCGGCGCGACCGAGCACTTCGAGCAGGCCAGGAAGCTGTACGAGAAGTTCGGCTTCGACGCCTGCGGCCCGTTCGAAGGCTACGGCCCCGACCCGCACAGCTACTTCATGACCCGGACGATCTGACGACATGAAGGACGTCGTCCACGCCTACGACCAGCAGTTGTACGACCGGTCGTTCCTCAACTGCTACCAGCGGCAGGCCATGGTCATGCTCGCCGAGCGTGTCCCCGACCTGCCGCTGACCTTCTACAACTGCCTGGTCGCCGGCGACGACATCGCCGGCCAGGTCATCCGCCTGGGCCGGCCGAAGTACGACTTCCAGAGCGACCTCCTCGACCCCGCCGCGCTCGCACGCGTCGGGATCACCCGCGAGTACGTGCCGTTCGACACCTACGCGCGGGCACGCGAGCTCATCGTCGACACCGTCGAGCGCACCGGCTACGTGATCCTGTTCATCGACGTCTACTACCTCCCGCACACCCCCGAGTACCGCACCGAGCACGTCGTCCACACGATCACCCTCACCTCCCGCGCCGGCGGCCTCTGGTCGATCCTCGACGACAACCAGGCCAGCGTGCTGTGCCGGTACGCCTATCCCGAGGACGTCGTCGCCGCGGCGTACGACAATGGCAAACTGCGGCACGTCAGCTGGTTCCCCACCGGCCCGTACGACGCCGCCGCCGCGGCGGCCGGGTCGTCGGCGGCGTTCACCGAGGTCCTGCGGACCTACGACGACACCTACGCGCTGCTCGACGGCGTCGCTGACCTGCTGGGGACACCGTGGATCACCCCGGCGCGCACCATCGCCCTGCTGTACGACGCCTTCTCGGTGTACGAGGGGTCACGGGCCTGCCTGCGGGAGTTCGCGAAGCGGCAACCGGCGTACGCGGACGCCGGTCCGGCGCTCGCCGGCCTCGTCGGCCGGTGCAGGGACATCAGGAACCAGCTGATGATCGGCAAGGCGATCGGCCGGGTGGACGCCTCCCGTGTGGCCGCCGCGTGCGCGGAACTCCGCGCGGCCGAGGAGGACACGCTGAAGCGACTGCGGGGACTGGGGGGACTCTGATGCCGATCGACCCACGCGTGGTCGTGACCGGCTACGGCCCGGACGGCAAGGCGGTCGTCGTACGCGACACGCTCGTCCCGCCGATCACGGCGCGCGCGCTCCTCGGCCAGGAGATGTACCTGATGTGGGGCACCCCCGACGGCGGCGCGACCGTCGGCCCGAAGGCGCCCGGCCCGATCACGCTGCCGTTCTTCGCCGGAATCGGCGGCACGCGGCTCCTGCTCGTGCGCTTCCCGCCCGCGTCCGCGCTCACCGGACCACCGTCCCCCAACGACCAGGCCGAGATCGACGCGGAGGTCCAGGAACGCCTCCCCGGCCTGATCGACGTCTTCGACCCCGGCGACACCTCGGGGATGCACACCACCGACACCCTCGACTACGGCATCTGCGTCGAAGGCGAGCTGTGGCTCGAACTCGACTCCGGTGCGGAGGTGCGGCTCACCCCCGGCGCCTGCGTCGTCCAGCAGGGGACCCCGCACGCCTGGCACAACCGCTCCGAGATCCCGGCACTGATGGCGTTCGTCGGCGTCGGCGCGAGGCGGTCGGCATGACGCGGCTGGTCGTCGTCGGGACAGGGCCCCGCCTGTACCGCGAGTTCATGCTGCGTGGCATCGGTGAGCGCCACGACGTCCACATCGTCATCGGCCGACCGGCCGAATGGGAGACGCCGTACGTCACCGGCGTCAGCGTCGTCCCCGGCATGACCCCGGACGGCATCGCGGCCGCCGTCCGGCAGATCGTCGCACAGGGCGGCGTCGACGGCATCATGACATGGGCCGAGGACCACGTCGTCGACACCGCGCTCGCCGCGGCCGCCGCGGGCCTGCCGGGCCCCGGTCCCGGCGCCGCGCGCGCCTGCCGCGACAAACACCTCACCCGCTCGGCCCTCGCCGCGCGCGGCGTCCCACAACCCCGATCGGTCCTGGTGGCCGACCTCACCGAGGCGTGCGCCGTGGCCGACAAGCTCGGCTACCCCGTCGTCATCAAGCCGAGAGGAGGCGTCGCGAGCCAAGCCGTCGCGCTCATCCACGACGCCGAGGAGCTGGCCGGCCACTTCCCCTCCGCGCACCGCCTCCCGGCCGCCGGCCTGCGATCCCCGGACCGCACCGTCCTGATCGAGGAGTACCTCACCGGCCAGGAGATCGCCGTCGACTCGGTCGTGCGGAACGGCCAGGTCATGCCGATCTGCGTCTCGCACAAGGAGATGGGCTACGCGCCGTACTTCGAGGAGACCGGCCACTGGACACAGGCGTCCGACCCGCTGCTGGCCGACCCCGCGATCACCAGGTTCCTCACCCAGGTCCACACCGCCATCGGCTACTCGACCGGCGCCACGCACACCGAACTCAAACTCACCGACAAGGGCCCGCACCTCATCGAGATCAACGGCCGGCTGGGCGGCGACCTCATCTCCTACCTGTGCGGCAACGCCTCCGGCGTGGCCCCCGGCCTGGCCCTCGCCGCCGTGTCCTGCGGCGCCGTCCCCGACCTGACACCGGTACGCGCGTCATGCGCCGGAATCAGGTTCGCCTACCCCCCGTGGCCCGAGACCCGCGTAGAGGAGATCGCCTTCGACGAGTCGGCACTTCCCCCGGAGACGGACCTCGCCGTCCCCCTCGTCGGCCCGGGCGAAGTCGTCCAGCTGCCGAACAAGGACCTCATGGAAGCCCGCGTCGCCTTCGCCACCGTCACCGCGTCCACCCGCGGGGAGGTCTCCGCCGCACTGGACCGGTGCCTGGCGGCACTGCGCTGCACGTGGAGCCCCGCTGACCGGGCCGCGCCGTGCGGCCCTCCATGATCGACCCGCGCTCGTGGAGTCCCCCTTGATCGACCCGCGCATGTGGAGCCACCCTTGATCAACCCGCGCTTGTGGAGTCGCCCATGACCAACCCGCCGCAGACACCCGCCGCCGAAGCCCCCGCGGGGGTGATCCGCACGCTGCGCGAACTGCCGCGGTCGGCCATCGTCCTGCTGTCCGGCATCGCGCTGAACCGCATGGGAAGCTTCGTCGCGCTCTTCCTGATCCTGTACCTCACCGGCCTCGGCTACAGCCCCGCGCAGGCGGGCTTCGTCGTCTCCGGTTTCGGCGTGGGCTCGATCGTGGGAACGTTCGCCGGCGGCAGCGCCACCGGAAAGTACGGCGCGCGAACCGTGATCATCTGGTCGATGCTGTTATGCAGCCTCGCCATCGCCTCCCTGACCGTCGTGACGGCGCTCGTCCCGCTGCTGGCCGTGAGCTTCGCCGCAGGCGCCTTCGGCCAGATGTACCGCCCCGCCGCCATGACCATGCTCGCCGACCTGACCCCGCCACAACGCCTCGTCACGACCTCGGCCGCCAGCCGTTTCGGCCTCAACCTCGGCGCCGCCATCGGCCCCCTGCTCGGCGTATGGCTGGCCGCCGCGTACTCCTACCAGGTCGTCTTCCTCGTCAACGCAATGGTGGACCTGCTCTTCGCCTTGATCGTCCTGCTGGTCATCCCGGCCGCGACCCCCGGCCGCGCGAGCGACCACCCCACCACCGGGAACCGGGCCGCCGAGGCCCCGCGCCTCAAGGACACCGCGCGTTACAAGGACCTGCTGGGGGACCGGCGCTACCTGCTGTTCCTCGCCGGCATGTTCATCACGGCCGTCGCCGAGGCCCAGTACCACTCGACGCTACCGCTCGAAGTGCAGGCACGCGGCTACCCCACAGCTCTCTACGGCGCACTGGTGGCGATCAACGGCGCGCTGGTCATCCTCGTGGAACTCCCCCTGACCCCCTTCATCCAGCGATTCCCCATGCGAACCACCGTCGCCACCGGCTGCCTCCTCCTGGGCGTGGGCCTCAGCCTGTTCGGCCTCCCCTTCGGCCCATGGATCTTCATCCTGGGAGCCGTCGTCTGGACCCTGGGAGAGATCATCAGCGCTCCCAGCATCGGCGCCTACCCGGCCCTGGCCGCCCCGGCCCCCATCCTCCGCAGCCGCTACATAGGCGCGCTCTCCACCTGCCAGGCAGCAGGCTGGGCCCTCGGCCCCACCATTGGCACGGCCCTGTTCGAGTACGTGGGCGGCGCCGTCTGGGTGATGTGCGCGGCCCTGGGCGTCCTCGCCTACCTCGGCATGCGCGCAGGCGTCCGCCAGCCCGTCCTGCCTTATTAGGATCCGCGGTGCGCCCGGTCACGCCGGCCGGCCGTGGTGGAAGACCCCGAGTCCGAGTTGCCACGCTGCGACGCTCCATCCTGCGACTGGTGGTTCGAGCCTTACCGGCTCCTCGTGGCGGAGTAAGAGATAAAGCCATTGCCGCCGATCGCCGCCTTCCGTCATGATCAGGCATGGCGATGACGCAAGAACTGCTCGCTCGTGTACGGGGCCGGACGCCGGGTCGCGCCGGCCGCGCCGCTGGAGTCCGGGCGCTGCCGGTCGTGTTCGCCCTCCTCGCCGTCCTCGTGATGGCCGACGGTGGCCAGGCCGCGTCCCGTGCGGCCGTGGCCGGGGTGCCCGCCGAGGCGCGCGGTTCTTCGTCCGGCCCTCCCGTGGTACTGCCGAAGACCGACTGCGCGGCCCTCGCCGGGCAGGACCTGTCGGGGACGCCCGGCGCTCCGGCGGTCATCGGGTCCGCGACCGAGATGATCTCGCCGGACGGCTGGGCGGCCTGCGAAGTCAAGGGAACCGCTGCGCCGCAGATCCAGTTCGACGTGCTCCTCCCCACCAAGACGTGGCGGCAGCGGTATCTGCAGACCGGGTGCGGGGCGTTCTGCGGCAGCGTCGACTTCTTCGCCGACGCGTCGGACGGGTGCGTGCCGCTGACCCGCGGCGACTTCGCCATAGCCACCGGCAACGGAGGGCACGTCGGCGTCTCCGGCTTCGACGGCACCTTCGGTGCCGACCCGCAGCTCCGGGTCGACTTCGGCTACCGGTCCGACCACGTCGTCGCGCTCGTCGCCAAGCGGCTCATCGCGCTCTACTACGGGCAAGGCCCGCGCTACTCCTACTTCGACGGCTGCTCGCAGGGCGGCCACGAGGGGATGACCGAGGCGCAGCGCTACCCGCATGACTTCGACGGCATCATCGCCGGCGCCCCGGCGTCGCTGCTCACCTCGCTCATCGTGTGGTCCGCGGGCTGGCACGCCACGGCCAACACCGACGCGCGGGGCCGGCCCATCATGACCGCGGCCAAGCTTCCCGCGCTGCACGCCGCTGTCATGCGCGAGTGCGACGCACGGGACGGCCTGGCCGACGGCCAGATCGACGACCCGCGTGCCTGCACGTTCGATCCGCAGAGCCTGCGCTGCGCGACGGGAACCGACAGCGCGGACTGCCTCACCGACGCGCAGATCGGTGCGGTACGCAAGCTGTACGACGGGCCACGTGACGAGCGGGGCCGGCGGATGTACCCGGGGGGCGAGCCCGTGGGCTCGGAGGCGAACTGGGCCCGCTGGGTCACCCCGACCGCCAACGGCGACCCGGCCGTGGCCGAGGGCAACGCGACGAGCGCGCTGAAGTACCTCGCCTACCCGTCCGCCCGGCCGTCGGCGACACTGCGCGACCTGCGCTACGACTCGGCGACGTTCCGCGAGATCAACCGGCAGGCCGGCATCTACGACGCGAGCGACCCCGACCTGACGGCCTTCCGCGCCGCGGGCGGGAAACTCCTCCTCTGGCACGGCTGGGCGGACCAGGCGATCTCGCCGTACGGGACGATCGCCTACTACCACGCCCTCACCGAGCGCATGGGCGGGACGGACGCCACGCAGCGGTTCGCCCGCCTGTTCATGCTGCCGGGCGTCGCCCACTGCGGTGGCGGTCAGGGACCGGACGCGTTCGACGCGCTCACCCCCACCCTCGCCTGGGTCGAGAACGGCGTCGCACCCGACCGGCTCGTCGCCACCAAGCGCCAGGACGACAACGTCGTACGGACCCGGCCGGTCTACCCCTATCCGACCGTCGCACGCTACGACGGGAGCGGCAGCGGCGACGACGCGGCGAACTTCGCACCGGCCCCGCCGCCCACGCGCTACGAGGACGACATCCCCTGGCTCGGGTCGTTCCGCTCCGGCTACGAGCAGACCTGCGGCTGGCACGACGGCCGCTGGTCCTGCACCCCGGCACGACGACCGAGCTAGCCCGGCTACATCAGCGCCTCAGTACGTCGATCTCGCAGCCCGGCGCGAACGGGTCGAAGCCGTGCTCGGCCAGCCAGCGGACCGCCAGCAGGCTGCGCAACGACCACCACGCGTGGATCACGTCGAGGTCGACGCCGGTGCCGTAACCGGCGACGACGTCGCCGAGGTGCTCCTCGTGCCCGAGCGTCAAGATGGAGAGGTCGAACAGGGCGTCACCTCGGCCCAGTCGATGATGCCCGTGATCTGGTCGCCGTCGGCGAACACGTGCGCGATCTGCAGGTCGCCGTGCGTGAACACCGGAGTCCACGGCCGGAGCGCGGCCTCGGCGACCTGGCGGTTGCGGGTGACCAGGTCGGCGGGCAGGACGCCGTTGGTCACGAGCCACGCGCACTCGCGGTCGAGATCCGCCGCCAGCTCCTCGCGGCCCCGGCCGGCCTGGCCGAGCCAGGGCGGTAACGGCGCGTCGTGCAACGTCCGGATGGCGGCGCCCGCCGCGGCCCACGCCGCCGGGGACGCGGTCGACGGCTCGCCGAGGCGGCCGAGCGCCGTCCCCGGGACCGCGGCGATCGCGAGCACCGGCGGCTTGTGCCACAGGACCTTCGGGGTCGGCACCGGCGCCAGGGCCATCGCCTGGATCTCCACTTCGATGCGCGCCTGATCGGCGTCCACCTTCAGGAACACGTCGCCGACGCGCAGTGAGCGGTCGGCTCCTCCGCCGGGGGTGGGCGGTCAGCGGAATGCGGACAGTGCGAGTGGCTGCCACTTGCGCCATGTGGCGAGGCGTTCCTCGTATTCGGCGGCGACCGGTTCGAATGACGTGCCGAAGAAGGCCCGGGCCGGGGGGTCGTCGGTGTCGGCCAATTGCAGGATCGGGGCGCGTGTCGCCTTCGGGTCGCCGAGGGTCCAGGTGATCGCGGTGGCCGTGCGGACCTCGGCGTAGTCGGGGTGCTCGGCGCTGGTGCGGACGCTGTCGCCGCCGAAGCCGGTCGAGTACGGGCCGGGTTCCAGGCAGATGACGTCGATGCCGAAGTGCGCGACCTCCTTGCGGAGCGACTCCGACAGCCCCTCCACCGCCCATTTCGACGCGTGGTAGCCGCCGATGCCGGGGAACGCCCGGACGCCGCCCTCGCTGGTGACCTGGATGATCCGGCCGTGACCCTGGGCGCGCAGCACGGGCAGGACCGCCTGCGTCACCCACAGCGTGCCGAAGAAGTTGGTCTCCATCTCGGCGCGGATCTCGGCCTCGGTCAGCTCCTCGACCATGCCGAAGTGGCCGTAGCCGGCGTTGTTGACCACCACGTCCAGTGCGCCGAAGTGCCCGGCGGCCTGCGCCACGGCGGCGAACACGGCGGCGCGGTCGGTGATGTCGAGCCGCAGGGGCAGGACGGCCTCGCCGTACCGCTCGGCGAGGGGACGCAGGTGGTCGAGGTCGCGCACGGTGGCGGCGACGCGGTCGCCCCGCTCGAGGGCGGCCGTGGCCCACTCGCGGCCGAAGCCTTTCGATGTGCCGGTGATGAACCAGGTCTTGGACAACGTCTTCGCCTCTCGTCAGCCGGAGATCCGGACGGCGACCGCGTCCAGCAGCGCGGCCAGGCCGAACGCGAACTCCTCGGGGCTGCCCACCTGGGACAGTTCCTCGGCGTGCGCGGTCAGGATGGGGTGGCGCCGCGGGTCCAGGCCCTCGTAGAGCCGGCGGCGCAGCCGTTGCTCGTCCGGGTTGGTGGAGTCCACGCCCAGGGTGAACTGCACCGAGCCGATCACGAACGTGGCGAACGCCGACGCCGTGGCGTACGCCTCCCGGACGCTCAGCCCGATGGCCGTGAACTGCCCGAGCCACAGCTCCATCCCGCTCAGTGAGTTCGGGCCGAGTCGTTCGGTGCCGCGCAGGAACGGGACCAGTCCTGGGTGCGCGAGCAGGAAGTCGCGGAACGAGTGCGCCTGCCACTCCGAGGTCTCCCGCCAGCCCAGGCCCGGCGGCGGCAGGTCCAGGCCCAGCCCCATGGCCCGGTCCATGGCCAGGACCACGAGCTCGTCGCGGCTGGTGACGTGCCGGTACAGCGCGGCCTGGCTGCAGTTGAGCCGCTGGGCCAGACGGCGCATGGTCAGCGCCTCCGCGCCCTCGGTGTCCAGCACGGTCAGCGCGGTGTCGGCGATCAGGTCGAGCGACAGCATCCGCCGGCGCCGTGGGCGGTCGTCGGCGTTCTCGGTCCGGGCCAGCCACCAGGCTGCGGTGCCGGCCCTGATCGGCGTGGCGTCATCCATGCGCATCCGTTCTCTTGCTAAGCGAACCACGTTCACTTAGCCTAAGTTAACTCCGTTCGCTTAGATTACGCCATCGAGGGGGAAACCATGCTCGCCGTCAGGAGCACCGAATCCGGGGTCCGCGCCGTCCCGGTCGACCGGCCGTCCGGGCCGGGCGTGCGGTTGCGGGTCGCCGCCGCCGGGATCTGCGGCACCGACGTGTCGTTCGCCGCCATGGGGCTCGGCGGCTTCACCTACGGGCACGAGATGGCCGGCACCACCCCGGACGGCCGGGCCTGGGCGGTCGAGCCCTCGATCTACTGCGGCCGCTGCGCGGAGTGCGAGCGCGGCGACGTCCAGCGCTGCGACGCCGAGGGCCACGGCGTGCTCGGGATCTTCCGGGACGGCGGGATGACCTCGGAGATCGTCGTCCCGGAGTTCACCTTGCTCCCGCTGCCCGCCGGGCTGCCGGTGGAGGAGGCGTGCCTGGTCGAGCCGGGCGCGGTGGCCTGGCACGGGGTACGGCGGGCCCGGCCGGTCGCCGGGGAACGCGTCGCCGTCGTGGGCGGCGGATCCATCGGGCTGCTGGCCGCCGCGGCCGCCCGCCGGATGGGGTTCGAGGTCGACGTCGAGGCGCGGTACGACCACCAGGCGCGCGCCGCCGGGAAGCTGGGCGCCGGGCACCCGCACGGGCTGTACGACGTGGTCATCGACGCGGCCGGCAGTCCAGCCGCGCTGGCCCGGTGCGCCGAACTGGCCCGGCCGGGCGGCCGCGTCGTGGTGGTCGGCGTGTACTTCGGGGCCGCCTCGTTCCCCGGCCCGGCGAGCCTGGTCAAGGAGCTCGCCTACCTCAACGCCATGGCGTACGACCACCGCGACGGCCGCCGCGAGTTCGCCGACGTGGCCGCGATGCTGGCCGACCAGCCGGAGATCGCGGAGACCGTCATCACGCACCGGTTCCCGCTGGCGGACGCGGCCGAGGCGTTCCGGGTGGCCGCCGACCGGTCCACCGGCTCGATCAAGGTGGTCCTGCACCCGTAAGGCCATGAGGCCCGACACCGAAATGAGGACGATGACGATGGAAGTCAACGCCGCCGTGGTCGGCTCGTTCGACCACCCGCCCCGCTACGAGCCGTTCGACCTGCCCGCACCCGTCGACGAGGACCAGGTGGTCGTGGACGTGCTCGCGGTCGGGCTGCACCCTAGGGTGCGCACCGGAGCCTCCGGCCGGCACTACACCAGCACCGGCAAGCTGCCGATGGTCCCTGGCGTGGACGGCGTCGGCCGGCTCGAGGACGGCCGCCTGGTCTACTTCGTCGCCGACGACGAGCTGACCGGGCCGATGGCCACCCGCACCGTGGTCGACGCCCGCCGGTGCGTCCCGCTGCCGGAGGGCGCGGACGTGGTCAAGATCGCCGCCGCGATGAACCCGGCCATGTCCTCCTGGGTCGCGCTGCGCCGCCGGGTACCGATCCGCCCCGGGCAGTCGGTGCTCGTCTTGGGCGCCACCGGCAACGCCGGCCAGATGGCGATCCAGGTCGCCAAACGGCTGGGTGCCGGGCGGGTGGTCGGCGCCGGACGGGACCCGGGCCGCCTCGCCCTGCTGCCGGGGATCGGCGCGGACGCCACGGTCGCGCTCACCGGCACCGCCGAGGCCACCGGCGCCGCGCTGGCCGAGGCGGCCGCCGAGGTGGACCTGGTGATCGACTACCTGTGGGGCGTACCGGCCGCCGCGGCGATCATGTCGCTGCTGCTCGGCCGCGCGGACCGGGGCCGCGAGCTGAACTGGATCCAGATCGGCTCGGTGGCCGGACCGGTCATCGAGCTGCCGTCCGTGGCACTGCGCTCGGCGAACTTCCGGCTCCAGGGCAACGGCCAGGGCGCCGTGTCCACCCGGGCCTACCTGGAGGAACTGCCGGCGCTGATGGACGAGATCGACCACGGCGGGATCGCGATCGCCGCCCGGGCCCTCCCGCTGGCCGACGTGGAGTCGGTATGGACCGCACCGGAGACGCCCGGTGTCCGCACGGTGCTGGTCACCACCGAGTCCTGCCTGGACCAGGCCGGGGTACCCCGGCCGGCCGAGTAACGGGAGGTACCGATGTCCTTCGACTACACCGCACCGCACGGCGGCACCCCGATCCCGGGCGCCGACCCCGGCGGCTACGTGCTGGGCCCCGATGACGGGACCACGACATGGTTCGCCGGCGGGCTCGTCACCTTCCGCGCCAAGGCCGCCGACACCCGCGGCGTGCTGTCGTTCTTCCAGTGCGACGTGCCGTACGGCTGGCAGGCGCCCGTGCACCGGCACGCCGGCGAGAGCGAGCTGTTCCACATCACCGAGGGCGAATGGGAGGTCTTCGTCAACGACACCGTGCACCTGGTGACGCACGGCTGCACGGTCTGGATCCCGCAGGGCACCGCGCACTCCATCTTCGTGCGGTCCAAGCGCGGCCGCGGCTTCTGTGTCGTCACCCCGGCGGGGTTCGAGAAGTTCTTCGAGGACCTGGGGGAGCCGGCGACGACGCCGAGCATGCCGACGCACCCGACCCGCGACCCGACGGTCGAGGAACTGCTGGCCGGCGGCCGGGCGATGGGCTGGGAGTTCGTGGAGCCCCAGCCGCGCCGGCTGCCCGCATGAGAGCCTTGCCCGCGGTCGTCGCGGTGGTGTTCGGGATCGTGCTCGTCGGCGCCACTCCCGCCTTCTCCGACGGTGCGACGCCCGGGGCGGACGTCCAGGTGGCCCAGACGCTGGGGGACCGGGACCTGACCCTGATCATCCGCCGGGCCGGCCGCCCACCGGCCCCGCTCCGGGTCGACGTGGTGACGCACGCGGGGACGCCCCCGGGCCGGCTGGAGTTGAGGGCGAGCACGGCCGGCGAGACCGTGAGCACCACGAAGGTCGATCTCGGCGTGACCCCGGGGTTCTACCGAGGAACACTACGGGTGGACCGGGTGGGCCCCTGGGAACTGGCGGTCGACGACGGCGCCCAGGCGGCCACGATCCCGTTCGTCGTGCCGGCGCTCGTGGCGTCACCCTGGGAGAACGCCGTTTACGGCGGGTTCACCGCCGCGGGGGCCTTGCTGTTCGTGGCGCTCGGCCTGGCGGTGTTCGGCCGGATCGGCTTCGCGCTCGTTTCGGCGGGCGGCGTGGTGGCGGCGCTGGCGACGGCGATCACCGCCGGGGCCCTCGCGCCGGCCATCCCGTCGCCGCCCGCGCCCGGCACGCACCTGGATCCCACGTTCGACACCGTCGGCCACCCGTACCGGCGCACGTCCATGACGGATTTCTCACGCCCGCCGGTGAACCTGACGGTGGGCATGGACGGCGCCGACCTGCGTCTCCGGTTGACCGACGGCTCCTCCGGGCGGCCGGTGGACGATCTGCTGGTGCACAACGACGCCCTGATCCATCTGGTGGTCGTCTCCCCTTCGGGGGGCATGAGGCATCTGCATCCGATCCGGGTCGCGCCGGGTGACTATCGAGCCCGTCTCAACCCCTCGGAACCCGGCGCGTACGCCGTCGCCGGGGAACTGGCCAGGCGGGGCGGTGGCGTGCAACTCCTGCGGTCGTCGGCGCTGGTCGGCGCGGTCGCGTCGAGCCCGGAGCACCAGGGGAACGCCAGGCTGGAGAAGAGCGCCGGACCGGACGGGGCGGGCCGACCGCCCGTCGAACTGACCAAGGCGGTACGACCGGCCGGCACACCGAGCACGATCATGGCCGCGTTCGGCTCGCCGACCCTGCAGCCATGGCTGGGCATGATCGGGCACATGATCGTCGTTGGCCCCGTGGATGACACCCAGACCCCGGTGACCGCGCCGATCTGGGCGCATGTGCACGCGATGCTCCCGTCGTCCCCTGGATATCCCGACAGGCCGGACGAGAGCGTCGCCACATTCGGGCCGGACATTCGGTTCACCTACACATTCCCGTCGCCCGGTACCTACCTGGCGTGGGTCCAGGCTGAGCGGGACTACTCGGTGATCACCGTTCCGACAGTGGTCGACGTGCCCGCGGCGGAAGGACCACGGGGATGAAAGCCGTGCTCTGGGCGGCCGGCACGATCCTCCTCGCAGGCGCCGCGCTGCTGCTGTGGCCGATCGGCCCCGGACCCATGGTGACCACCCTGCGGACCGCGCGTCACCAGGTGACGATGACGGTGGACGACCCGAAACGGGGCGCGAACACGTTCGGCCTCGAAATCGTCGACCGCACCGGCGAACCGGCCACCATGACCCCGGTCACGATCGAACTCGTCATGCCGGCCATGGGACACGCACTCCCGCCCGTCACCGCGATCGGGACCGGACCGGGCCGGTACCGCGTGCCGGACACCGACATCCCGATGGCCGGCCAGTGGGAGATGACCGTTTCGCTGGCCGGCACCGAGAAGGCCCTCTTTTCTCTGCTACTCACCTGACAGGGGTGGATGATGGAAACGACAGCGTCAACGGTGGCGCGTTCGCCCAGGAACGGCCTGGCCCCGGCGACGGCGGTCCTGGCCGGTGTCTTCCTCTCGCTCGCCGGCTTCGTCTGGGACGTCCAATGGCACACCGATGTCGGCCCTGACACCTTCTTCACCGCTCCCCATCTGCTCCTGTACGCGGGCAGCGCGATCGCGGGGCTCGCGAGCCTGGCGGTCGTGCTGGCCACCACGGCCGGGCGTCGCCGGGGGCACCCGATCGACCCGACCGTGGGCGGCCGGGTGGTCGGCGTGTTCGGCGGTGCCATCGCCGCCCCGGTCGGCTACCTGATCTCCGGCTCGGGCGCGGCGTCGTTCCTGTTGTACGGGCTGTGGGACCAGTGGTGGCATGGCCTGTACGGCTTCGACGCGATGCTCGCGTCTCCTCCGCACGTCGGCCTGTTCCTGTCGATCACGGTGACGATGGTCGGCGCGGTGATGGTCTTCGCGGCCGCGCGCCGGCACCGCTGGGGCGTGGTCGGCACGGTGGCCGGCACGGCCTTCCTGGTGGCGTTCGGCGTGCTGACGGTGGCCGGTCTGGAGGCGTTACCGCTCGGCGCCGTCGACGGTGTGACCGTGGGCGTCACGTTCACATGCGTGGTGCTGGTGACGATGGGCGGGCACGTGCTCGACCGGCGCGGTGGCGCCATCGCCGTCATCGCGCTGGTCGCGGCCATGCAGGCGGCGTTCTGGTGGTTCGCGCCGTGGGCGGCCCGGGTGTACGCCGACGCGATCGGACAGCCGCTGCGTGAGGACACCGAGGGCGTACCGGTGATCCCGGCGATGATCCCGATGGTGCTGATCGTCGTCGGCGTGCTCGTCGAGGTGCTGAGAAGGCGTCCCGCCTGGCCGACCGGCGCGATCGGCGGTGCCGTCATCGCGGCGTCCGTGCCGCTGCAGGAAGCCTGGGTGTACCAGGGCGGGCCGCCGCAGGTCTCTGACGTCCTCATCGTGGCCGCCGCCGGAACGGTGGCCGGTGCCCTGGCCGGATCCCTGGGTGCCCGATTCGGCGAGATGCTGCGCGTCCTCGCCCCGAAGGAGACGAGTCATGCGTAAAGCGTTGATGGCGCTGGTGGGCACGATCGGTCTGCTGCTCGGCCCGGCCCTGCCGGTCTCCGCGGCCGGGCCGATCCCCATCGTCCACACCGAACGGGTCCAGGCCGGGCCGTACGGCATCACCATCGGCTTCAGCGCCTGGCCGGTGCGGGCGATGCAGTCGCTGGACCTGCTGTTCACACCGGACGACGGGATCGCCGGGAAATCCGGTGAGATCACGGTGACGGCCCCCGGCGGCGCCGGTGAGGAGAGCGGAGCGCTCGTCCGGCACCCGCGTCAACGCGAGGTATGGGGGTTGGACGTGCAGAGCCTGCCCGAGCCGGGTGACTGGACGCTGACGTTCACCGTGCGGGGTCCGGCCGGGGAAGGCGTCGGCGAACTGCGCCACCTGAACGTGCTGGAGCAACCCGGCCCGCCGCTCGCCCTGAGCTGGACGATCGGCACGCTCCCACTGTTCGGCCTGATCGGGCTGATAGTGGTGGCCTGGCGCCGCACCCGAAGGCCGGCGGCGGTCATGGCCGCCGCCTGACGTCCGGCCCTCAGCGGCAGGTGGCGCCGTTGAGCTGGAAGGTCGCCGGAGCGGGGTTGGGGCCCTGGTTGGCGCCGTTGAAGCCGATGGTGACGCCGCCACCGGGGGCGATCTCCCGGTTCCACGCGAGCGCCGTCGCCGTCACCGTCGGACCGCTCTGCGACCAGTCGGCCGCCCATCCGGAGGACACCCGCTGCCCAGGGTCGGGGAAGACGAAGGTGAGCCGCCAGCCGGTGATCGCGGTCGAGCCGGTGTTCGTGATCGACACCGACGAGGTCATGCCACCGGACCAGCCGTGGGAGCCGTAGGTCACGTGACAGGCGCCCGACGGCGACGGGGTCGGGGTCGGGGTCGGTGGCAGGACGACGTCGTTGTAGATCGTGACCTTGATCGTCCCCGACGGCGGGCTGACCGCCCCCCACCGATCGACGGCCACGACGTAGAGGGAGGCGACCCGCGAGGCCGTGCCGAGCGGCGGCCAGTTCACGGTGAACGTCCCCTCCGTGACGTCGGGACCGAACGTGGCGACCTTGGTCTTCGTGCCGTCACGGTCCTCGTACACCTGGTAACAGGCGAGGCCGTCCGGGTCGGTGGCGGCGCCCCAGCGCAGCCGCACGTAGTTCATCATCACCTGTACCGCCTCGGGCGTGCCGGGGGCGGTCGGCGGCGTCAGCGGCGGGCTGCTCGGCGGGTAGGTCTTCGGGTCGTAGCACGGCCACAGCAACGACGGCGACGGCGATGGCGAGCCCGGCGGCGGGGCATCTGTGGCCACGCTCGCCGCGCCCCGTCGCCCTCCGGAGGAGGCGCTCGCCGCCGCCGGAATGATGAAGGCCGCGGCGACCAGCGCGGCGACGGCCCAGGAGACAGCCCAGCGTCCGTTCATCGATTCGCCCTTCCGCGCGGCTCGGATGCCAGCATGAGGATCGAAGCAGGGGCCGGTCAACGGCACGGCGCGGCGGCGGCGAGGCGGGGGGACGGCGGGCAGGTGGCGAGCAAGGGGACGGCGCCGCACCCGCCGGAAGCGATGTAACTTTCAGCTTCCAGGCGAACGTTCCGGGATCTCCGCGGCCGGGCCGGGACACAGACGGTGCGGCTCTCTCTCGTCGGCGTGGAGCACGTCACTCAAGCTTCGGCGGCGACCTGATGCGGCTTTCCCTCGCCGGCGTGGAGCCTCGGCGGCGACCAGGGGCGTTATCCCTCGCCCGCGCGGAGTACTTCGCTTAGCCGCCGCCGGCGCCGCAGCCTCGACTCGATGGGGACCACCGCGACGACCGTCACCAGCAGGGCGACGGCCACCAGACCGAGCCGCCACCACGACAGGGCCAGGGCCGGGTCGGCCGCCTGCCCGGTGAGCAGCCGCAGCGCGAGGGGGCCGAGCGTCAGGCGCGCGAGCAGCGCCCCGAGCAGGGGGCCGGCGACGGCCGCGACCAGCACCGGCGGCAGCAGTTCCCCCGCCGCGACCCAGCGGGCGTCCCGTGGCCGCAGGCCGAGGGTCCGCAGCCGGGTCAGGGTCTGCCACCGGTCCGGCGCGCTCGCGGCGGCGCCGAGGACGAGCCCGAGCAGTCCGAGGGCGAGCAGGGCCGCGGCCGAGGCCCACGCCAGCCGCAACAGCCCCGAGGTCAGCGGCGCCGCGCGGCGTTCGCGCAGCACGTCCGCGAGCAGTACGGCGTGCCCGGCGCCGGCGTTCGCGGCGACCGCCCGCGCCGATCCGGGGCCGGTCACCCACACCGTGTTCGGGACGGCGGGCATGCCCGCGGCGGCGACGGCCGCGGCGTCCACGAGGACGACGTCATCGGCGTCGCCGATGGCGGGTGCCGTACCGGCGGCGACGAGCCGGATGGCCGGGGCTCCGTCCCGGACGAGTTCCAGCCGCATGCCGGGCCGCAGGCCGCCGTCGCTGGAGCGCACCAGCGCGGGCACGTCCCCATGGCCGGCCGTCACGAGCCGGGAAAGTGCCGGGGCGCCCGGCAGCGGGGTGGCGGCCAGCAGCCGCTGGAACTCGGCGGCGTTCACGATCACCAGGCGCGGGGCGACGGCGAGCGAGTCGGCGCGCACGCGCGCCCTGTCCGTCACCTGCGCGGTGACGACCTGCCTGACTCCTGGCGCGGCGGCGATGCGCCGGGCGAGTGCGGGCGTGGCGGCGGCGGGTCCAGGGGTGGGGGCAGGGGTGGACGCGGAGGGTCCAGGGGTGGGGGCGGTGGCTCCGGGGGTCGATGTGGCGGGTCCGGGGGTGGAGGCGGCGGGTCCGGGGGTGAGGTCGAGGCGGGCGTCGGCGCCGACGGTGCGCCAGGCGCCGTCCGCCAGGCCCTGGCCCGCGGTGGCGTCGAGGGTGAGCGCGAACGACGCCAGTGCGGCGGAGGTCACCAGGACCAGGAGCGGCAGCACCCGTGCGGAGGTCGCGGCGGCACGCGCGCTGCCGAACACCGCCAGCGGGCGTCGCGAGCGCAGGGCCCGCTTCAACACCAGGCGCGTCCCTGCGGGCAGCAGCCGCAGCAGGACGAGCGTGCCGGCGAGCGCGCCGAGGGCGGGCGTGCTCGCGGGCAGCGTCGCGCCGTCCGGCCCGGACTCCGGACCGGCGGTCCCGACGGGGTCGGCCGGGAGGATCCCGCGCTGGGCCAGCGCGACGAAGGCGGCGACCGCGGCGATCATTACCGCGGCCTCAAGAGTGGCGCGGCGCAGCTGGCGGGTGCGGCGGGCCCAGCGGCGCGCGGTCCGGTTGGCGGGGACCCGCCGGTCGCGGGTGGCGCGGGCGGCGGCCAGCGTGCCGAACGCCGGGCCGGCGGCGGCCGCGGCGAGGACCACGGGGACCGCCCACCCCCAGGAGGCGTCCGGGGCGACCGTACGGGCCAGCGCGAGCCCGGCGGCGGCGGCCAGGATTGCCACTCCGGCGGATTCGAGCACCAGTTCGGCGCCGAGGTCGGGCAGGCCCGCGCCCCGTTGCCGGGCGGCGGCCAGCGCGGGGGCGCGGCGGCGGACCAGCAGGTCGGCGGCGAGCAGCAGGACCAGGATCGCGACGGCCAGGACGTCGATGAGCAGCACGGACGCCTGCGCGGACGCGGCGCCGACCTGCGTTCGCACGTCGCGCAGCACGGCGTCGAACCGTGTCTCCCACTTCAGGGAGCTGCCCAGGTCGCCGGAGGAGGCGGAGGCCGCCTTGAGCGCGACCACGGTCGCGGCGAGCGCGTCGGCGGAGTCCGAGGTCAGCGCACCCGGGTCAGGGGCGAACCGTACGGTGCGCTGCAGGTGGTCGTCGTCGAAGGCGAGGCGGGCGTCGGGCAGCGAGTCGGGTGACAGCAGACCGGCGAGCCGGGTGCTACCGGCGCCGTCCGCACCGGAGACCGGACGCAGCAGCCAGGGGGCGAGCAGCCAGGCGGGATCGGCGCTGTCCGTGGCCCGGAAGACGCCGCTGACCTGGACGTCCTTGACGTTGTTCTGATCGTCCTTGAGCGGGATGCGATCGCCGGGACGCACGCCGAGAGCACCGGCGTCCGCTTCCGACAGGCCGACCTGCACCGGCCACGGCGTCCCGTCGTAGGGGACCTCGATAACCGGCACCCCGGCGCGGGGCGGGCCGCCCGCGATCCAGGTCACGTGTGGCCCGCCGCCCGCGTTGGGGGCTTTCGCGAGGTAAGTGAGCTGAAAGGTGCGCTGCACGCTGCCGTCGGTGATCGTCAGGACGGTGCTGGTCACCGTGGCGACGGGCGGTCGCAGCACGGCGAGCAGGCGGGGGCCGAGCGCGTCGATGGCCTTGTCGCGGAAGCCGTCGATGTCCTCGGCGAGGCTAGGAGTCCGGACACGTCCGCCGCCCGGCCCGTCGTCGTGCTCCCAGCCGGCGTGGACGACGACTTCGCTGCCCGCGCGGCGGACCGCGTCCTGGACGGCTTCGTCGGCGGTGGCGCGCAGCAGGGGCGGCACGGCACCGGCCAGCAGGGTGACGGCCGCGACGACGGCGGCGGCCAGCAGCAGGGGCCCGGCGTCGGTGAGAGCGCGGCCTCGGACGCTGGGCCAGTGCGGGGCGAGCGGCCGGCGGAGCCCTGGCGACCGCAGCGCGGCGCGCACGCTCATGACGCCACGCGCAGGTGCGCGACGTCGGCGCGGCGGGCCTGGACGGCGACCACGGCGGCCACGGCGAGCGCGCACCCGGCAGGCAGCAGGATGAGCAAGGCGGCCTCGGTGGCCCAGGGCCAGCTCGGCAGGGCGGCCGGGACCGGCACGGCGCCGGTGTCGGAGCGGACGAGCAGGGGCGCGACGACGCGGGTCGCGAGCGCACCGACGGCCGCGCCCGCCGCGAGCAGGGGCAGCAGGACGCCGATGTGCTGGCCGAGCAGCACGGTACGGATCTCGCGCCGGAGCATCCCGAGGCCCCGCAGGCGCGCCACCTCCAGGGCGCGGACCTGCAGGTCGAAGGTCACATGCAGGACTACGCCGGCGAGCAGCAGCAGGACCGAGGCGGGGACCAGCAGCCGGAGCGCGGCCGGCAGCCCGGCGCGCAGAGGGCCGTCGGTGAGGCGGGCGGTCTCGGCGGCGCGGGTGGTGACGGTGCCGAGATGCAGGGCGGTGGCGCGCGCTGCGGCATCACCTTGAGTGGCATCACCTTGAGTGGCATCACCCTGAGCGGGGTCGCCCTGAGCGGGGTCGCCCTGAGTGCGGTCGCCACGGGTGGGGTCGCCCTGGTTGGGCCGGTTCTGGGTGGGGTGGCCGACCCACCAGGCGTCCGTGGGGAAATCCAGGTTTCCGCTGACCACCAGGGCCCGGGAGAGGGTGTCCAGGTCGGCCAGGATGGCGGCGGCGCCGGGGGCGGACGGGACGGTGGGCAGCACCTCGGTGACGGTGATCGGGACGGCCGTGGTCCCCAGGGTGAGGCTGAGCTGCCGGCCGGGCCGGGCACCGACCTCATCGGCGAAGCGGGCGGAGACGGCTACGGGCACCGGACCGGGGACGGGGAACCCTGTGGCGATGAGGTTTCGGGCGGCGTCCGGGGGGCCCTTGAACGAGACGGTCGTCGTCATCCTCAGCCGGGTGCCCGTGGGGGTACGGGTGAGGGCCACGGCCGGATCGGCGAGCTGCCCCGGGGCAGGCGCGGCGGAGGTCGCGGTCCAGGACGACCCGGGCACCGTGCCGGCCGAGGCGGATGCGGGGGCTTCTGGTCTGGACGACGATGGGGGAGTTGTCGGCACCGTGAGGGTGACGGCGATGTGGCTGTCGCCTGTGGGCAGGGGCTCGTCGGCGATGTAGGGATCGCCGATGCCGCGGCTCTCCGGTGCGGTCGTGTGGCCCGCGATCGGAAGGGACACGGCGACCAGCCGCAGTCCGTCCGCCGTCGCACAGGCCGGTAGTGGATGCGCCTTGCCGTCGAGCAGGACGGGCGCGCCGATGCAGGGCGTCCGCAGGCCCGTGTCGTCCTGCAGCAGCAGCCGGGGGGTCACGGTGAGCGGTGTCGCACCGGATGCCGTCCCGGTCAGGGTGAGCGCGGCGCCGGCCGGGACGGCGACTCCGGTGGCGCGGGTCGGTGGTGCCAGCGCGGCGCCGACCTTCGTCCAATCGCGGCCGGCGGGGAGCCGCCCGCGCAGCAGGGCGTCGGCGTGGGTGGTGTCGACGGCGACCAGCCGCGGCGCGTCGCCTCCGATGCCGAGCCACTGCCCGACCGCGACACCACGGTCGATCGCCGGGCTCACCACTCCTCCGGTGGCCGCGCTGACGATCGCGCCCTGCCCGGCGACCGGCGGGATGGTGAGGGTGAGGGCGAGGTCCGTGCCGACGGACAGGTCGGCCTGGTCGTGCTGCGAGCGCTGCCAGGTGGCGTCGAAGGCGATCCCGAACGTGCCGGCCGCGCATGCCAGGCCGATCAGCAGGCCCGCGGCGACCGCCTGCGGCCGGCGGGCGGCTTCGAACGCGGCCAGCGGGAGCACCAGCCCGCGGGCACGGCGCGCCAGCCGGTCGGCGCCACGCAGCGCGGGCAGGACGATGCGCAGCGCCAGCGCGGCGCCCGCCGTGAGCAGCAGCGTGGGCGCGAGCACGCGGACGACATCGGCGCGGGAGCCGGAGCCGGTGGGCTGAGCGTGCAACTGCCACCACCCGGCGGCGGCGAACGCCACGAGCAGCAGGTCGGCACCGGAGCGGGCCAGCAGTTCGCGCCGGTGGCGGCGCTCGCCGGCCTCGGGGGCGGGCCGCACCGCGAGGACGACGAGCAGCGCCGCGAGCGCCAGCGCGCCGCCGGCGACGGTGAGCACCTGGACGCCGGTCACGCTCGGATCGGCGGCGAGCCCGGCGCGCGCCATCGGCGGCAGGTGGGTCAGGCCGGCGTGCAAGGCGGACGAGGCGGGGATCGCGAGTGCGGCGGCCAGAACGGCGAGCGTACCGGCCTCGGCGGCCGAGGCGGCGGCGAGCCGGCCTCGGCTGAAGCCCAGGGCGGTGAGTAAGGCCGTCTCGTCGGCGCGCACGCCGGCGGTGAGCCGACCGGCGAGGGCGAGGGCGGTCGCGGTCAGCACGCTGCCGAGGACGGCGACGGCGAGCACGGTGGCGGCGGTGACCTCCTGCTGGTCGTGACCGGACAGGAGGGTCTGCGGCAGCCCTGAGGCGACGCGTTCGATTTTTACCCGGTCGCCGAGGACGCGCGCCAGCCGGTGGTCCGCCCCGAGCACCGCCCCGGCGGCGGTGTCGAGATCCCGGAGGTCGGGGGCCGACAGGTCAGGATGGGCGGTGATCTCCATCCGATCGATGGTGGAGCCGCCGGCGAGCAGATCGGCGAGATCGACGACGAACGGCCCGTACGCGTGGACCGGCCCGGTGGAACGGCCGTCCTGGTAGGAGAGGTCGTACCCTGCGGCGGCGAGGGGGTCACGGTCCCAACCGGAACTCGGCAGCGGCCGCACGACCCCGACAACGGTCACGTCGACCGCCGGGGCACCCTGACTGGACAACTCCGGGCCAATGCGTACACGACTACCGACGGCGAGCCCGAGCACCCGCGCAGTCGACTCGAACACCACCGCCTCCAGCGACGCGGCCGCTCGCGCGGCGGGTTCCGTGGCGGATCGTTTCGCAGGTCGCTCGATGGGTTCCGCTGCGGGTCGCGTGTCGCCGGGCGCGGGCCGGGGCCAGTGTCCGGTGGTCAATTGGGTGCGGGCCGGTAGGTTCTCCACTCCCGACAGGTAGGTCTCGGCCTGGACACCGTCCGTCCCGGCAAGCGCCGCCGGCAGCGACCGGAACGCGGACGAAGCGCGCGTGGCCGTCGTCGCGGCGAACGGGGCGAGCGCCGAGACCAGCACGCCGCGGGTGTCCTCGGCGACGGATCGCGCGTCCGGACCGCGGACGGTGACGGTGTAGGCGGTGACGTCGACGTCCTTGGGGGCGGCGCGGGACACGGCGGCCTCCAGCGCCTGCTCGGCGGTGCGGGTGACAAGGAGGGCGCAGGTGCCCAGCAGGGCGGGACCGACCATGGCCACCGCCAGGAGGGCTGCCAGCAGCGGCCACTGCACCCGGGCACGGCGAGCGAGCAGCCTCAGCACGAGCCCCTCCGAACGATCACAAGGCTCCCCGCCCGCCGGGCCGCCCCTCGCCAGGATCGCTACCCCGCCGGTCGAACCGGCCGCCACCGCGCCCGTCAAGGTGCTGGTCGCCTAAGCCGCCGTCGTGCCTGTCGATTTGTTCATCGCCCAAGCCGCCGCCGTGCCCGTCAAGGCGCTTGTCGTCCAAGCCGCCGCCGTGCCCGTCGAGGTGCTCGTTGCCCAAGTTGCCGCCGTGCCTGTCGAGGTGCTGGTCGTCCAAGCTGCCGTCGCGCCTGTCGAGGCGTTCGTCGCGCAAGCTGCCGATGAGCCTGTCGCCCTCGCCATTGGCCTCCGCGCCGACCTGGCCGTCAGTGATGCGGATCACCCGGTCCGCCAGTGCCACCATCACCGGGTCGTGCGTGGAGACCAGCACCGTGACGCCCTCGGACTCCACCACTCCGCGCAGCAGCGCCATCACCGAAAGGCCCGTCTCGGCGTCCAGTTGCCCGGTCGGCTCGTCGGCGATCAGCAGCCGGGGTGAGGCGGCCAGGGCCCGGGCGATGGCCACCCGCTGCTGCTGCCCGCCGGAAAGCTCGCTCGGACGCTGCTCGACGTGGTCGGCCAGGCCCACCAGCTCCAGCAACAGCCCGACACGGCGCTCGCGTTCCTTCGCCGGGACGCGCGCCAGCCGTAACGGGGCGCCGACGTTCTCGGCGGCCGACAGCACGGGGATCAGGCCGAACGTCTGGAACACGTAGGCGACCTTCTCGCGCCGCAGCCGGGACAGGCCGTCCTCGTCGAGGGTGGTGACGTCGGTGCCGTCGACGAGGACGGTCCCGGAGTCCGGGCGGTCGAGGCCGCCGATGACGTTGAGCAGGGTGGTCTTGCCGGATCCTGACCGGCCGACCAGGGCGACCATGGTGCCGGCGGCGACGTCGAACGACACGTCCTGCAAGGCATGGACGGCGGCCGGCCCGGTACCGAAGCGCCGATGGACACCCCGCACGGTGAGCAGCGGGCTCACGTCCGCACCGGCGCTCACCCGCCCCCACCACCATCGGGACGGACGGCATCAAAGATCGCACCGGCGCTCATGCGTCCCCGCCACCATCGGGACGGACCGCATCGAGGATCGCACCCGCGCCTCATGCGCCCCCGCCACCATCGAGGCGGACGGCATTGAGGATCGCGCCCGTGCTCATGCGCCCCCGCCATCATCGAGGCGGACGGCATTGAGGATCGCGCCCGTACTCACGTGTCCCCGCCGAGGTCGGAGTGGATGGTGATGTGGTCGGGCTCCAGGGCCAGGCGGACCCTCCTGGTCAGGTCCAGTGCCTCGCGGTAGTCGCGGGGTACCTGGACGCGCCCGGCGCGGTCCATCACGGCGTACTCCTCGGCGATCACGTGCGTGTCGCCGTCGGCGCCGGTGGCGGTGCGGCGCAGCACCTCGCTGCTGGTGCGCCCGTCGCGGATAGCCACGGTTCGCTCGACCTGCCCGCTGACCTCAGGGTCGTGCGTCACGATGACGACGGTGACGCCGAGCCGCCGGTTGACGTCCCGTAACGCGCCGAAGACCTGCGCGGAGGTGGCGGTGTCCAGCTCGCCGGTCGGCTCGTCGGCGAGCAGGACGTGGGGCTCGTTGGCGAGGCCCACCGCGATGGCGACGCGCATCTGCTCCCCGCCGGACAGCTGCGCGGGACGCCGGTCGGCGCAGCCGGCGACGCCGAGAGTGTCCAGCAGTTCGGCCGTACGGGCGCGGCGGGTGCGGGCCGGCGTACGGGCCGCCGTCATCGGAAGATCGACCATCTCCCGCGCGGTCAGGTAGGGCACGAGGTTGGCGGCCGTCTGCTGCCGGACGAACCCGACGGTATGCCGCCGGTAGCGCACGCGGTCGGCACGGGACATCGCCAGCAGGTTCCACCGGTCGACGCGCGCCCGCCCGGCGGTGGGGGCGTCGATCCCGGCGAGGATGGACAGCAACGTCGACTTGCCCGACCCGGACGCCCCGACGACGGCGACCATCTCGCCACTCTCCACGGCCAGGTCCAGCCCCTGCAGCGCCTGCACCTCGATCGACCCGGTCTGGTAGATCCGCACGAGGTTCTCGCAGACGATCAGGGCGTCTCGCCCGAACTCCGGTGCCCTCTGAGGCGGCCGCGGCAGGGACAGCGGAGTGATGGACAATCGCCCCTCCTCCGCCGCGGCACCCTGATGATCCCGGCCCAGACTCTAGCCTCCCCGCGCCCCGGCGCCAACGCCCTCCGACCGGCCGCCGTGCTCGCGACGCCACCGGGGCCGTCGATCGAACCCGGCGGAATCATCGACGGTCACCACGCGAACGCACGCCGTGAGCTTCACGGGCACAGCGAACCGGGCGCGCGCCAAAGTCAAGCCGTCAATGTGGAGGGACAGGACGACGGTTTCCGCGCGACGGCGTGCGCTGGCGCGAAACGACAAGGGGGTGGCGCGGATTGACAAGAACAACAAACCCACCTTTCGGGACAATTGCCTAGCGCCTTAACGGTGTTCGTCTGGGGGACGAACCGGCCGCAGGAGCCGGCCAGGGATGGTCGACGCATCGGGGGGTTGTTCGCTGTGCTGCGCCTTGTCTTCACGAAGGATGACGTGTTCCGTGTTCGTGTCGCGAGACAGCCGGACCCGTTGTGGGAGACGGTGCTCAGCCTCACGTTGCTGGGCTCGTCCGACGCCCGGGCGGTCCTTGGACCCTGGCGCGCGCAGGCGCGAGAGGCGCTGCGCGGGCTGCCCCGGCCCCAGCTGCGCCTGCTGCGGCAACTGGTGCCTCCTGTGGGGGATTTCCCCGACTTCCTCACCCCGGCAGAGGCGTCCCAGGGCGTCGAGGCCGGTATGGACGTGGTGCTGAGCACCCCGCGAAGCCGCCTGCGCCGGGAGCTCGCCCCCCTGCCGGGGGCGTCGTCATGGGCGTCCCCGCTCGCCGCCGGGGACGACGAAGCGCTCGTCCTGCTCGGTGACGCGCTCAGCGCCTACCACGAGACGGTCATCGCCCCGTACGCGAGTCAGATGCAGGCCCTGGTCGACGCCGAGCGGGCCGTGTGCGCCCGTTCGGTGCTCGATCACAGTGGTGAGGGGCTCCTCGACCGGCTCGGGCCCACCATGCGGTGGAAGCCGCCGGTGCTGGAGGTCGACTACCCGGTCCGTCATGAGATCCGGCTGAACGGGCGCGGCCTGCTGTTGCTGCCCTCGGCGTTCTGCTGGCGCGTCCCCGTCACCCTCGTCGACCCCTCGCTTCCGCCGGTGCTCGTCTACCCGGTCAGCCGGAACCTGGAATGGTGGGCCGGTCCGGGCGGTCACGGGTCCGAGATCTTGGCGAACCTCCTCGGCCGGACCCGGGCGGCCTGCCTGAAGGTGATCGAGAGCGGCTGCACGACAGGGGAGATGGCCCGGCGCGTCGGCGCCACCGCCTCCAGCGCCAGCCAGCACGCCACCACCCTGCGCGAGGCCGGCCTGATCACCTCCACCCGCCAGGCCAACGAGATGATCCACACCCTCACCCCCCTCGGCACCGAACTCCTCAGACTCAACCCCACATCCGCCCTGGCGCGGTGATGCGTTTGCACGCAACCTTTTAATCCATATCGTGAGTAGGACCTGTTGCCTTACTCCTGCGGCGTCCGGGAATGCGGCGGCTCACCCCAGAATCTCTCCTAACATACCCCCGACGGAATTGACCATGTTCTGCGGTTTCAAGGGGTTGTACTTGACGATTTCTTGCCGACTACCTGGAACGAGGCCAGCAACAATGCCTGCGCCTATGCCTTCCGGTGACACGGCAGCGCGGCCTATCAGCCTGGTCAGCGAGGGCGGATTCGGCGCCGAGTAAAGTCCCGGGTACTTGATGTTGTATGCCGAGTTCTTGATGAACCGCGCGGCCGTCCTGGGTGAGAGGCTGCGCAGTGCTCCGATGGGCTTGATCTGTTTCACCGCCAGCTTCCCGGCGGCCATTCCGCCCTTGGAGAAGCCGCCGGCCCAGGCTCCCGCGACACCACCCACGGCGCCTAGCACCGCACCCTCCAGGGCGCCGACAGCCAACGCACCCATGCTGCAACCTGCAGCCGCCTGGGAACACTGCAGGCCGCCGCTGACCAGATTCGTGACCGCTCCGGCAAGGGCTCCGCAGACCAAAGCGCCAGCGCCTCCGGTAAGGGCCGTACATCCGAGACCGACGACCGCGCCGACGATCGCGCCGACGATCTCCGGATGGTCCAATGCCCAGTTCTTCACGCCTGACGCGGCATGGCAGACGAACGACAGGGAGCCGCACTTGCTCTTGGGTTTCTTGGGCGGCTTCGGTTGCGGGCGGTACTTGCCGTTCTTGCCCTTGGTGCTGCTCTTGTGGTTCTTCTTGCCCCAGGAGACGTTCTCGGTGGAGCCGCAGCCGTGCGGGCACCCGCTGCTGACGCTGTAGCCGTAGCAGTCGAACTCGCGGCAGTCGGCCGGGATCATGCCGGTCGGGTCGCTGAGGGTGACCGGCGAGTTGCCGGCGTAGGCGTAGCCGTTCCACTGCTGCGGCTGGGCGGTGTCCTGCACCGGGTCGAGCGAGATGAACCGGCCGGTCGACGGGTCGTAGTCGCGCGCGCCGAGCCGGGTGAGCCCGGTCTCGGCCTCCATCGGCTTGTTCAGGAACCCGCGGTTGTCGGGGTAGGCGCCCGCCGCCCCGCGTGGTGCGCCGTACGGCGTGTACTGGCGCCACGTGGGGATCTGCGCGGTGCTGTCGAGGTAGAGGACCGGCGTGTCGTGCTGGTCGGCGATGGAGAAGGCGTAGGCGGAGCCGCCGCCGGTGCGGACGCAGGTGCCGCCGCCGGGCAGGGAGTAGTAGCGGACCCCGGTCACGACGTGCGTCGCCTTGTTCAGGGTGTGCTGCTGGCCCGGCAGGTACAGCGTGGTGGTGCTCGAGCCCTTCTCCATGAGCAGGTCGCCGTTGGCGTCGTAGACGAACGACGCGTCGCCGGCGCCGCCGCCCGTGACCGACGCGAGCTGGCCGTCGTCGTCCCAGGTGAGGGTCTGCGCGCCGTGCCCTGCGTCCCGGCGGGTCATGTTGCCGGTCGCGTCGTAGGCGTAGGACGCCGGCCCGCCGGCGCCGCCGCCGGTGGCGGTCAGCGTGTGCGGCTGGTCGTGGCCGTCGCCGTCGTAGGTGTAGGTGGTGGTGACGTCGGCGGCGCCGGTGAGGCCGTGCTCGGTCTGCTTGGTGCGGTTGCCCAGGACGTCGATGTCCCAGCCGGTCCAGTAGGCGGAGCCCAGGTCGTTCGCCACCATTCCATGGTCGGACGCCGTGGGCGCCTTCGAGCAGTCGTCCGCCGTCCAGGCCTCGGTCAGCCGCTGGAGGCGGTCGTAGGCGTAGCACTGCGTCTCGGACGGGGTGGCCGCGCCCATGCGCGTGCTGACCTGCTTGGTGACGTTGCCGGCGAGGTCGTAGTCGTAGGCCTGCCTGTCCACGGTCTCGGTGGTCGTGCCCGTCTGGCGGCTGAGGAGCCGTTCCGTCAGCCGGCCGGTGTGGTCGTCGTAGGCGCTGGTCAGGTTCGCCCGCCCGGCCGTGCCGCCGATGGTCGCGGAGTTGACCCGCCCGTAGGCGTCGTACCCCACGTTCTGCGTGTAGCCGGCCAGCGTGCCGCCGAGGGTCTTGGGCAGGTCCAGCACGCCGCCGTAGCCGTGCGTGATCGTCTCGGCCGGCAGGCCTCCCCGGGAGGGGTAGGTGTCGGTGGAGAGCAGGCCGGTGTTCGGGGTGTAGGAGTGGGTGAAGTCGTAGGAGCCGCCGAGCGCGCCCTCCTCCTGGGGGATCGTGAGGGTCTCGCCGAGCGAGGTGCCGAAGACGGTGTAACCCTTCACCTGCCTGGTGTACGCGGAGTCGCCGGAGTAGGAGGTGGACGAGGTGAGCTCCCCGATCGGGTACGTCATGCCGGGTACGGCGTTGTCGGAGTTGTCGTACACCCACGCGGCCAGCCGGTTGGACGGGGACTGCGACGCGGCCGGGGCGGCGTACTCGCCGGTCTTGCGGTCGAGCTTGTCGTAGGTGTAGGACACCGTCTTGCCTCGGGCGTCGGTGGTCTCGGTGAGGTTGCCGTTGCCGTCGTACTTCATGGTGCTCGTGCCGGCGTCCGGGTCCTTCTTGCTGATCACCTGGCCCAGCACGTCGTAGACCGAGGTCCAGGTGTTCGAGGCGGCGTCGGTGAGCGTGGCCTGGTTGCCGTGCCGGTCGTAGCCGTACTCGCCGGCGGTCGCGGTGCCGCCTTCCAGGTGGAAGGCGCCCGTGAACGTGTCCGCCGGGGTGTGGAGCGTCGGCGGGGAGGTGTACTCCTCCAGCCGGCTGGTGCGGCCGACCGGGTCCACCACGGTCGTCTTGGTGACCCCGCCGGCCGGAGGGATGACGGTCGTGCGGTCGCCGTTGTACACCGTGGTGGTGCTGGAGACGACCTGGCCGTTCTTGGCGGCGGCGTCGACGACGGTCCGCCCGAGCCCGTCGTAGGTGAAGAGGCTCTGGTTGGGCACCGCCGCCTGCAGACCTGTCGCCGACACCAGCGCGGTGCCGGGCGTGGTGGCCGGATCCCACCAGCCGTTGTACGTGGCGCGGACCCAGCCTCGGCTGTCGTAGAAGGTGTCGGTCACCATCCGGCCGCCCTGCGGGGTCATTCCCTGCGTCTGCCGCCGGCGCAGCTGGGCGTCGTGGATCACGGTCGAGGTCTGGTAGCTCAGGGATTCGCCGAGCCGCTGGGAGGTGGTCGCGCTGATCCCGGTCTTCGCCACCGTGTAGGCGTACTTCTGGTTCGCGGGCGAGGTGGTGGGGCGGGAGTTCAGCCAGACCGAGGTGGTACGGCCCAGCGCGTCGTACTGGACGGTCGTGACGACGTCGTTCGGATCCTTGGCCGTCCGTGCCAGGCCGCGCCGTGTCCCCATCGTGGTCGTGGACGTGTGGCCGAGCGGGTCGGTCACGGTCGTCCCGGTGACCAGCCCGCCGCTCATCGTGTAGCCGGTGGCGGTCTTGTTGCCGTTGGCGTCGTACTCCTCGATGGTGCGGCCGTAGGAGTCGTAGACCGTCCGTTCGGAGGTCTTGTAGGTGTAGGCGCCGGACGCCCAGCCGGTCGCCACCCGGGTCATGGTGCCGTCGCCCTTGCTCGGCGCGGTGGCCTGGGGAAAGGTGTCCGAGAAGCTCGGGTCGTCATAGTAGGTGCGCTCGCTGGACACGACCTGCGCCGGGCGGTCGACGTTCGCGGGGGCGGTGAGGGTGTTGACACCACCCGGGACCGATGGCGGGGAGCCCTCGGTGAACCCGCCGCAGGCCACCGAGACGGCTTCCTCCTGGCTCACCAGGCCGGCCAGGTTGCCGCCGACGTTGACCGGCGCGTAGGTGTAGCTGGTGCAGGTGTCGTAGTCCGGATCGGCCGGGACCGTGTGGGTGTAGGTGTGCTTCAGCTCGCCGAACGTCGCGCTGCCGGTGTCCGCGTCGTACGAGCTGTCCGTCCCGGTGTACCGCCATTTGGCGGTGCCGCCGGTGGTGACCGCCTGCCGGGAGTAGGTCTTCACCGGCGCGATCCAGTTGGCCGTCAGATCGGGCATGCCCGTGCGGTCGCGCGTGGCGCTGGGCGCCGACACCCAGTACGAGGTGATGGTCGAGTGGTCGACCGGCCCGCCCTCGCCCAGGTACGCCGTGCTCTCCAGTTCGTTGCCCGCAAGCTGGTCGACGTCCTCGTGGACGCCGCCGGCGGAGTCGGTGACGTTGACCACCTTCGTGTCGTTGTTCTTGGACATGCCCCGGTGGTAGGTGGTCTCCGACAGCGTCCGCCGGTCGTTGACCCCGTCGCCGGTCAGCGTCTGGACCCTGCCGTAGCCGCGGAACTGCCCGTAGCCGCGGTACTTGGCCTTGCCCACCTCGCTGTCGTCGTAGTGCCACGCCGCGCCGCCCAGGTACCGGTAATTCGTCGAGGTGGCGGGCGCGCCGCCGGTCGGGTCGGTGGTGGTGACACGCGTGACGGCGTACTTGTTGAACCAGTCACGGAACGGGGCGGTGTAGCCGTCCGGCGTCCAGAACACCGGGTAGCACGACGAGGTGTTGGTCGCGGGGTTCAGCGTCACCGGGGCCGTGCACGGCACCGGCCGCTCGTAGCCGACGGTGGTCACCGCACCGGCCTCGCTGGTGATGCTCTCGATACGGTGCCGGTAGAAGGCGTTGAGCCCGTCGGAGACCGAGTCGACCCGGTTCTGCAGCTTGACGGAGGTGAAGGACACCGAGGGCAGGGTGATCGGCGTGGTGGACCCGCCCGCGCCGGTGTCCTGCCCGGTACGGGTGATCGAGGCCAGCCACAGCGTCGGGGAGTTGCCGTCACCGGTCGCGGGGATCGCGTGGCCCAGCGCGTAGGAGTCCACCGGTTCGTATTTCGACGTCGCGGTGGAGTACTGCTGGGCGGTGATCGAGGTGAGCCGGACGGTCGAGAAGAACGAGGGGCTCCACTCCTTGCAGTCGGTGCCCTTGGCGCAGATCAGGTCGTAGGGCACGTCCGGCCAGTTGGCCTTCGTGGTGGCGTTGAGCGGCTGGCAGGTGCCCGACAGGCAGCGGTCGCCGGTGGTGAACACCAGCCGGTCGGGCGGCGTCCCGTAGGCGTCGCCGTCGGTGAAGCCGTAGTCGACGTGGTCGAGGTGGCTGTCGCGGATGTAGGCGACGTCGGTGGCGCCCTTGTTCCGGCCGTAGTGGTTGACGTCCTGCGTGTAGTAGTAGGTCATCGCGTTGCCGTGGACGTCGGTGACGTAGTCGAGGTTCCACCGGTAGGCCATCGTGCACACCGACGCGGAGAAGCCCGAGGAGTCGTAGCAGGGGTCGCCGGGGTGCGCCGAGTAGACGGGCGTGTGGTCCACCGAGTTCGTCGGCGTCTTGCCGGCGGACCACCCGGGCGGCCGGTTGCGGCCGAACTCGTAGACCGTGCCGTCGCGCGTGGTGACACGCCAGTAGTCGGTGTTGTAGGTGCCGGTGCCGTTGCCGGACCCGGTGACGTGCTTGACGACGGAGCCGTTGTCGTTCTGCCCCCTCCACGTCTTCTTGCCCTCGTCCCAGACCAGGGACGTGGACGAGCCGTTCAGCGCCATGGTCAGGATCGGCCCGGCGTAGCACCGGTCCGGCGTCGACACCGGTGACGCCTTGCCCTCCGGGCTGTCGGAGCACGACTCGAAGGTCTGCTCGATGAACGAGCGCGGCGTGGACCAGCCGTCGCCCACCCACGACGCCTGCGCCTGGGTGGACGCGGTCTGCCCGTCCACGCTGCCCGAGTCGTAGGTCAGCGCGACCTGCGGGACCAGGGACGAGGCCGCCGGGGGCGCCGCGATCGGGTAGGAGTAGGTGAACGACCCCGTGCTGCCGCCGCCGGACCACGAACCCGACGGCTTGAGGTCGGTGGCCGCGTACGTGCCGCCCCTGCCGCCCTCCTCGCCCGTGCCGGCCAACGCGGCCAGTACCATGACGCCGCCCGCATCGCCCGCCGCGTCGATGCCCACCGGCGCCGAGACGCTCTGGGCGGCACCGTCGTTGGCCGAGTCCAGTGGCGTGGCCTCCTGGCACCGCGGGTCCTCCGGCGTGGTGAGCACGCAGGCCGGCAGCCGCGCGAGCCGCAGCCGCGACCCGTAGTTCCCGCCATACGCCTCGGCGAACCCACCGTAGTCGATGCCCACCCGGACCTTGGCCTTCCCCTCGGCGCCCGCCCGGGGGGTGATCGAGAACAGCACGCCGTCGACGCGGGCCGCCTGAGCGGCGGCGGCGTCCAGGACCCGCACGTCCAGGCGGGCCGGCTTCGGTGCCGTCACGTCGTCCCCGACGGCCTGGGCCCAGACCGGGGTGCCGTCCGCGCGTGATCTGGGCCCCTGCTCGGCGCCCGAGGCCGCGGGGCTTACGGAGATCGCCCCGGTCGCCGCCGCCGGCCACCGCGTCCTGCCCGGCACGTACGTCGCCCGTGCCTGGTCGCGAGGGGTGACGAACCGGGGCGGGACCGGTTTCACGCCCGTGACCGAAGGTCCCGGCGAGGGCCGCGGGGCGGCGGGCGCGGTCGTGCCCGAGCCGGCGCCGGCCGGGTCCGGGACGGCGAGCGGCGTCAGGAGCGACGCCAGCGCGACCCAGACCGTGGCGATGGTCGCCCGTCCGGTGCGACGCCCGCCTTGCCTCCGCCGAAGAATCATGGCATCCACCCCAAACGTGAACGGAACACAGCCGCCGACGGCGCGAGGACCCGCGCTTCCGGTTCGGCGCGTCCAGGTGACGATGGGCGCCGGCTCATCGGCGGCCCCCGCCGTCGGATGGAAGTCTCCGCCGGCCGTCTCCGAGCGTCGAGATCTTTCGGGGAGCACTGAAACACCCTGCTCAGCGGGTACGGGACGAGGCCGGGAGGCGTCCTCCAGAAGATCACCTTCCCTGCCCGGCAGGCATCGCCGCACTCCGGCGGGCGTCCTGTGCAGGGCATTTCAGCGGTGGCCGAAAGACGTCGACACTCGGGGGCCACCGGCCGAGACTTCGCATGTCACGCGCGGCCGGTGCCGTCCGATGGCTTGCCGGCGGCGCCGCGCTCTCCGAGAAAGTGGTCCTGGATGCCTCGAATCACCCATCGCCCACGGTGGTCACGCCGCGGACGTCTCGGCCGCACGGCCGTGGCCGCGGCCCTGCTCGCCTCCTGCGCCGGTATCGTCCCCGCCTCGCCGATAGAGGCCGCGGCCAAGCCCCCGGCCCCGGTGTCCCCGTCCAAGGCGCCATCGGTGGAGCAGTCGCTCGCCACGGCCCGGCGGTCCGGCACGGCCGTGGAGGTCGGCGGTGCCGCGACGCCCACCGACACGGTCACCGCCAATCCGGACGGCACGCTCACCCTGAGCCGTACGGTCGTGCCGACGCGCAAACTGGTCGGCGGCGCGTGGGTCGGCCTGGACGCCTCGTTGCGCCGCAACGGGGACGGAACGCTGTCGACCACCGCCACGACGGGCGGGCTGACGCTGTCGGGCGGTGGCAGCGGGCCGCTCGCGACCATGAGCGGCGCGGGCAGGTCGGTGGCGTTCTCCCTGCCGTTCGCGCTGCCGGCCCCCACGGTGTCGGGGGACACCGCCACCTACGCCGGAGTGCTTCCCGGCGTTGACCTGAAGGTGGTCGCCGGTCTCCAGGGCGGCTTCTCGCACGTGCTGGTGGTGCGTGACGCCGCCGCCGCGGCCAACCCCGCGCTGAGGAGGCTCACCCTCGCCACCAAGGCCGACGGAGTGGCCCTGACCGCCGACGGCCACGGCAACATCACCGGCAGGGACCGCGCCGGCGAGGTCGTCCTCACGGCGCCGGCGCCCATGGCCTGGGACTCGGCCAGGGGTCTCGGAGCCGAGGCGCGGGCCGCCTCGCCCGGGCACGGCACCTCGACGGTGCGGGGGCCCGGCGAGGCCGCGAAGACGGCGCCGATCGGCGTCGCCGTCACGCCGGGCGGGATAGAGCTCGCGCCGGGCGCGGACCTGCTGACCGGCGCGGACACCGTCTACCCCGTGTACATCGACCCCACCTTCACGTGGTCATCGCTCGGCACGGGGAACAACGGCTGGGCCAGCATCTCCCAGCACTTCCAGTCCACCAACTACTGGAAGAACACCCCCGACCCGGACGGCCGCATGCAGGTCGGCAACTCGGGCAGCATGTGGTCGCACACGCTCATCAACTTCCCGATCGACACGGCCACCCTGGCCGGTGCCGCCATCAACTCCGCCACCATCGACATCACCGAGACCTGGTCCTACTCCTGCACCCCGAGCAGGGTGAACCTCTACGCTCCCGCCACCACGCTGACCTCCTCCAACGCCACCTGGAACGCCTGGGAAGGGGTCAACCTCGGCGGCGTGGCCGACTACAAGAACGTGGCGTACGGCTACAACTCCTCCTGCCCCGCCCACGGCGTCGCCTTCAACGTGCTGGACGAGGTCAGGGCCGACGTCGGCGCGGGCAAGAAGACCCAGACGTTCGTCCTCACCGGGCAGAACGAGGGGGGCGACACCAACAGCTGGAAGGAGTTCCTGCAGACCAGCCCCAGGCTGACCATCACCTACAACCACAGGCCGAACACCCCCGACGGCATGACGACCTCCCCCGCCACCTCGTGCGCGGCGGCCACGCCGACCACGCTCGGCGCCGGGACGGTGTCGCTGTACGCGCCGGTGTCGGACCGCGACGGCGGGAACCTCGGCGTGTCGTTCAAGCTGTGGAAGACCGGCGACGCCACGCAGACCGCCGTCGCCTCCTCCGACCCCAACCTGCTGACCTACCGTTCCGGCACCACCGCCGTCCTGGTCGTGCCCGCCGCCGTCCTCACGGGGGCCGCCGGCGGCACGCTGACGGGATTCTCGTGGAAGGTGCAGGTCACCGACTTCAACATGAGCGGTGACTGGTCGGCGACGTGCCGGTTCGACTACGACCCCGCCTATCCCGGCGCGCCCGGTGTGACCCCGCCGGCCGAACAGACCGTCATCGGCCGGGCGGCGGCCTTCACGATCGCCGCGCCCGTCGGCGGGCCGACACCGGTCGCCTACAACTACCAGCTCAACGGCGCGGCGCCCGCCACCGTGAACGCCTCCGCCGGCGGAGCACAGATCACCGTCGCGCCGACGCGCTACACCAACACGCTCACGGTGACCAGCCTGTCCGCGGGCGGGAACTTCGGCGACACCGCCAGGGTGGTGTTCAACTCCGATCCGGCCGCGGCCGCCGCGGACGCGGACCTCACCGGTGACGGCGTCGCCGACCTGCTCGCCGCCGGGGGCGCCAACGGCCTCCCCTCGGGGTTGTGGCTCAGCGCGGGCAGGGCCTTCGCCGACGTCAACACCAACGCGACCGACATCGGGGCGAACGGCAACGGGATCGGCGCCGGTTCCCCGGCCGACTTCGACGGCGGCCAGGTGGTCAGCGGGCGGTTCACCGGCAACGGCCTGCAGGACGTGCTGGTCTACTACCCGTCGGGCTCCAACGCCGGCGGCGGCTCGATCCTGCACGCCAACGGCGACGGCTCGGTCATCCAGGCGCAGCTCACCGAGAACCAGTACACCCTCGGCTCCGACCTGCTGGTGGACGATCTCGGGAACAGGCCATCACAGGTCGCGAACGCGGGGAACACCACCGGCCGAGGCCTGCTCTACCCCGACCTGATGGGCGTCGCCGGCGACGCGGACGACGGCTACTACCTGACCTACTACCCGAACCTGGACCTGGTGGGCGGCTACTCCGCCGCCGACCGGCTGAGCACGCCCACCCCAGCGGGCGACATGGCCTGGAACCAGTGGACCATCGCCACCGCCCAGGTCGCGGGGGCCACCGCCATGTTCCTGTGGAACCGCGGCACCGGCGCCCTGCACCTGTGGACCGACCTGCGCTACGACATGGACGGCACCCTGAGCCACACCGGCAGGACGCTCTCCGGCGACTGGAACGCCGGCACCCCGGTGAGCCTGCGCGCCGCCGACATCGACGCCGACGGCACCGCCGACCTGTGGGCCGTCGGTGCGGGCGGGACGGCGACCGCCTGGCTCGTCACGGGCCTGACCGGTGGCACCGGCACCGTCACCGCCCGGCCGCCGCGTTCCCTGGTCACCTCCGCCCACACCTGGCCGCTCAACGACGGGACGGGCGGCGCCAGGGCCACGAACGCGGCCGACACCACCGGCACCGCCACCCTGCGGGCATCTGGCAACGCGGTATGGCACGACGGCGACCTGTTCAGCCCGAGCCTGCTGCTCAACACCGACGCCGCCGGCACCGCCGTGGACCCCACAGGGACCGGCCACTTGGCGGGCAACGGCCCGCTGGTCGACACCACCAGGTCCTTCAGCGTCTCGGTGTGGGTGAAGCCCACCCGGGCCGGAGGCGTCATCGTCTCCGAGGACGGCGCCCACTCCTCCCGGTTCATCATGTGGCACGAGGAAAGCGATGACACCTGGCGGTTCGGCATGGCGGGCGGGGACATCACCGGCTGGTCCTACGACCAGGTCATCTCACCCGCCGGCGCGCGGCTCGGCGTGTGGACCCATCTGGTCGCCACCTACGACGCCGACGTCAGCACCATGGCGTTGTACGTCAACGGCCTGCTCACCGGGACCGCCCGCCATGACCGCGCCGTCACCTGGCCGGCGACGGGCGACTTCGTCATCGGACGGTACCTGAACAACGGCGCCCCCACCGCCTACTACTCCGGCCAGGTCGGCAACGTGCGGACCTGGGGCACCGCGCTGACCGCCACCCAGGTCGGCGCCGCCAACACCACGCACGCCAGATCGGGCCACTGGAAGTTCGACACCGCCACGGGCGCCACGTCCGACGGTTCGGGCAACGGCCGGCCGCTCACGTTCAACGGGGCGGCCACGACGGGCACCGGGAAGCTCGGTCAGGGGCTGGTGTTGAACGGCACCACGGGGTACGCGAGTACGGGGAACGTGGTGAATGTCGCGGGTGGGTACACGGTGTGCGCGTGGGCGAAGCTGGACGCGGTGGCGAACCTCACCTACCGGGCGGTGTTCAGTCAGGACGCCTCCAGGTCCAGCGGGTTCTGGTTGCGCACCAACGCCCAGGGTCACTGGGAGTTCGTGATCGGGATCACCGACAGCCAGTACACCACCGTCGCTGCCCCCGCCCTCGCCACCGCCGGGACCTGGACACACCTGTGCGGCGCGTGGGACGCGGCCACGTCGCAGATGATGCTGTTCGTCGACGGCGCCCTGGCCGGTGCCAAGACCGCCACCGGGATCAGTGCTCCGGGAGCGTTCACCATCGGCCGCTACAAGTACCTGGACGGCTACGCCGGCGCCTTCGCCGGCGTCATCGACGACGTCCGCACGTACGTGGGCGGCATCAGCGACGCCGACCAGATCAGGACGATCATGGATGGCCGGGTCGGCGCCGAGGAGACCGACCACGCCCGTGCCGGTCACTGGAGGTTCGACACCGGCACCGGCATCCTCACCGACGGCTCGGGCAACAACCGGACGCTCACGCTCAACGGGGCGGCCACCGTCGGCTCCGACGGCCGGCCGGTCCAGGGGCTGGTGTTGAACGGGACCACCGGGTACGCGAGTACGGGGAACGTGGTGAATGTCGCGGGTGGGTACACGGTGTGCGCGTGGGCGAAGCTGGACGCGGTGGCGAACCTCACCTACCGGGCGGTGTTCAGTCAGGACGCCTCCAGGTCCAGCGGGTTCTGGTTGCGCACCAACGCCCAGGGTCACTGGGAGTTCGTGATCGGGATCACCGACAGCCAGTACAC